>CAJMQU010000054.1 GCA_905215555.1 uncultured bacterium | reverse complement strand
CACCTCAGAAAGTGTATATGGATGAATTGTTCATTAATCCTGCCATAAAATAGAAAATGGTTGCTGTGTCATTCATACTTTCATGAAAGTGCTGTGGCATAAATATCAATACATTGAAAAACTTCTTTATTTAATTAATCCAAAAATGAGTCTATGAAAAGATTACACAAATCGATGAATGGGATTATTGGAGTGCTTCTGATGGCGCTGATGATAGTTCCGAATGGTTTGAGGGCCGAAACTACAGGAATCCTTCAAACGTCTAAAATTACGGGTGTTGTGACTGATGATTTTGGTGAACCTGTAATTGGTGTTACAGTCCGCGTGAAGAATGCGAATGCGGGAGCTATTACGGATGTAAACGGCCGTTACTCTGTCAATGCCTCCAAGACGGCTACGTTGATTTTTTCTTTTGTGGGTTATAAGACCCAGGAAGTAGCGGTAAAAGGTAAGACTACTGTCAATGTTGTGTTACAGGAAGATAGCCATATGCTGGAAGAAACGGTGGTTATAGGCTATGGTAGTGTACCTAAGAAAGACCTTACAGGATCTATCTCTTCTCTGAAAAGCGAGGATTTGCTGAAGACGAATCCGACAAGTATCAACCAGGGGTTGCAAGGAAAAATGGCCGGTGTACAGGTATCTCAGGCCGATGGTGCTCCGGGAGCAGGTGTGACGATTCAGATTCGTGGTGCCAACTCGTTCACTACGACTACAGAGCCGTTGTACATATTGGACGGTGTGCCGTTTACCGCCGGTGAAGCCCCTTCCACAGACTATGGCACGAAATCCAATAACAATCCGCTGAGTTTGATCAGTCCGCAGGATATAGAGTCCATCCAGGTTTTGAAGGATGCATCCGCAACTGCCATTTATGGTTCGCGTGCTGCCAACGGTGTGGTTATCATTACTACCAAGAATGGTGCCCAGGGTAAGGCGAGAGTACAGTTCAGTGCTAATTTCAGTATGTCTAAGCCGGTGAAACTGATAGATGTGCTGAGCGCGGGCGATTATGCACAGTTCAAGAATGAGTGTACAATCTTCGGTTATATGTATGACGGCAAGAACTATGTTTCCGATGAGAATCTTCCTTACCCTATTCCCGGCCGTTGGTCTATTAAGAAAGGTACCGATCCGGTCACAGGTGAAGAAATCATTCTGGAGAGAAAATATCTGCCCAGTCCTGATGATTTCCGCAATGGTTTTGATTTGCGCGAAGACGGAAACCTCTTTTATGGCACTAACTGGCAGAATGAAATATTCCACGACGCATTTAGTCAGGAATACAGTCTGAATATCTCAGGTGGTGACCAAAAAGGCTCTTATATGTACTCCGGGGGGTATCTCGACCAGCAGGGCGTTATTGTGAACTCCTATTATAAGCGTTATAATGTCCGCGCTAATAATAACCGTAAAATCAATGATTATGTGGAGATAGGCAGTAACCTGACTTTCACGAAATCAGAGAACCGTCTGGCACGTACCAATACGGAAAACTATGGTGTGATTGAATCTGCAATCGCATTTAATCCGACCCGCCCTGTATTCGACCCGGACGCTGACTCTAAGTTCTCCGAAGACTTTGCCTCCGGTTTGGCAAATCCGTATCTAAGTGCCCATACAGAAAAGAACGTGCTGGAGACTTACGGTATTTACGCTTCGGGTTTTGGAGAAATAACTTTCACCGACTGGCTGAAGTTCCGTCAGAACATCGGTTATGGCTATACCTATAATGAACGAAACCAGTATTACAACCGCTATACCGGTTCCGGACAGAATCCTACAAACGGTTACGGACGAAAGGATGACAATGCTTACGAGGGTCTGACGCTGGAGTCTCTGTTGACGTTCGATAAGAAGTTTGGGGTACATGCCATCAACCTGGTTGCCGGTATGACTTATGAAAAGTCGATGGGAAGAAGCAAATATATGCTTGCCAAGAACTTCCCGAATGACATAACGGAAGATAACGACATGAATGCGGCAGTGGGTGAGAAAGAAATCGGAAGCGGCAGATGGCGTTCGCAATTGATGTCTTTTCTGACTCGTGCCAATTACAATCTGCTGGATCGTTATTTATTCACGGCATCGTTCCGACGTGATGGTTCCAGCCGTTTCAATCCTCTGAATCGCTGGTCTAATTTCTATTCCGGAGCCTTTGCATGGCGTATGTCTGATGAGGCTTTCATTAAGAACCTTAATTTCTTTGACAATCTGAAGTTGCGTTTTAGTGCCGGCCAGACCGGTAACCAGGGTATCAGTGCTTATGCTACCCGTTCACGCTTCGAGGCTCAGAATTATCCGTTTGACGGAATAATGAATCCGGGATCCGGTGAGGACAGATGGGGGGGGCCGGCAGCAGCCAATTTGAAATGGGAGACGACCAATCAGTTCGATGTGGGTCTGGATGCGGCCTTTTTGAATAATCGGGTAAACTTGGTTGTCGACTGGTATTATAAGAAGACTACCGACCTGTTGCAATACCGTTATATTGATATGAGTTCCGGTTTCAGCCAGATAGCCTGCAACTATGGTAACGTTACCAATAAAGGTCTTGAAATCACTGCACACGTCATTCCGGTGAAAACCCGTGACTGGATGTGGACATTGGATGCCAACATATCTTTCAACCGTAATAAGATCGGTGGTTTGAATGCTGACCAGTTCTCGGACGTGGCCTGGGGTATTGAAAGTATGTTCTTGAGAAGAAACGGTTATCCTATCGGTACTTTATACGGCTATGTAGAAGATGGTTTCTATGATAATGAGGCGGAAGTGCGTGCCGATCCGTATTACAGGGATGCGACTCCTTCTAAAGTTAAGTCTATGGTCGGACAGGTGAAGTACAAGAATCTGGATGATGATCCGGTGATTGACGACCGTGACAAGACTATTATCGGTGATACGAATCCCGATTATCAGTACGGTATCACCAGTACGTTGAACTGGAAGAAGTGGACGTTCAGTTTCTTCCTGCAGGGCACACAAGGAAATGATATCCTGAATGTGAATCTGAAGCAGTTTGATGTGGCTGTAGGTTCAGGCAACATGCCTTATTTCGTATTCAACAACCGTTGGACACCCGAAAACAGGGCGAATGCTAAGTGGCCGCGTGCCGACGGTACGTTTACCCGTGCGATGAAAGCTTCCGACCGTTATATTGTAGACGGTTCTTATCTGCGTTGCAAAAATATCAGTTTAAGCTATAACTGGACCCGCCCGGTGAAGTTTGTGGAATCAATCAATATTGTGGCAAGTGTCACTAACCTGTTTACGATTTCCGGTTATGAATGGTATGACCCGGATGTAAACGCGTTCGGTAGTGACCCGACTCGTAGAGGTGTGGATATGTCTTCATATCCGAGTGCCCGTACATTTAACTTAGGTATTCAATTAGCATTCTAAAAAAAAGTAGGAATATGAAACTATTAAAAATATTAAGCTTATGTGCTGCAGGTTTGTTTCTGACTACCTCTTGTGACTTGGAGGAGGAAACATTTACCTTTGTCGCAGGTGAAGATGTTGCTGCCGAAGGTTCGTATGACCAATTGGTGGCAGGTGCTTATCACACTTTACACTGGCCTTTCACATGGGGTAACTATCATAATGTCGTAAACTTCGATTGTGACTACCAGACTGGGCCGGGCTGGGCTTTTGGTGACGAGGGTGCCGGTAACTTTTACGACAAGAATTCAACAAAGAATTTCTATCAATATTACTGTACCACTATCCATAGGGCCAACTACCACTATTATTTGGTGCAGAAGATATCGGGAGTTACCGAAAAAGAAAAGAACAATGCGCTGGGTGAACTTCGTTTCTTGAAGGCCTGGTCTCAATTCCAGTTGGTTCAGTTCTTCGGTTCCATACCTTTGTACAAGTACTCGATTGCAGAGGGTAACTCCTCCGAATTGCCCCGTTCTTCGGTAAAAGAAGTCTATGAACACATTATCGAGACGTTGAAAGAAGCTGAAAGCTTGTTGATGCCGCGTACCGATGAAAGCTATAAGAAGGGACATGTATGTCGTGCCACGGCTAAAGCCCTGTTGGCTAAGGTATATGCCACTATCGGGTCGGCTTCGATGAAGAGTGGACAAATCACGGTGAAAGGTGGTCCGGGCAGTAAACTGAATCCCGATGGCTCAACTTCACGCTTGATGCCGGTGGCTATCACTCACAGCAAAAATGCAGTAGCCGGATACGAGGAATTTGACTCTCAGGAATATTATCGTCTGGCAAGGGAAAAAGCCGGAGAAGTAATCAGCAGCGGTGAGGTTTCATTGGCAGCAAGCCAAAAGGAATTGTGGAGTCCCGCCTACAAAAACGGACCTGAGTTCCTTTTCTGTCTGCAGACAATGACCGGCCAGGGTGACGACTTCTACAATTACGTCAGCAAAGACTATTACGGATGGCCCGATCCGGCATATAACGGGGAGTGGACTTCCGGTTATTATGTTCAGAGAGACCACTGGTTGCAGACATTCGACGACTGGGATGACGAACGTATCACTTGGGGCGTTAAGCATCGCGTTCCGTATAACTGGAACAAGACTTACGAGAAAATGGAGTGGTATTTCTATCCCGAACGCGACAGCGTGAAAGTACGCCAGGGATTGCCGCCGTATGAAGGGTGTCCGTATAATTACGAACCGACAGACGTTGTCAGAAACGGTGCCCACGAATATGGGGCAAAACTTGAGAAGTTCACAGCCGTAACAGCTGAAAACAATGGTAACCGTACGGATTGGAACTGGCCTTATCTGCGTTATGCCGACCTGGTTCTTATCTATTGTGAAGCAGACAATGAATTGAACGGTCCTACAATGGACGCTTTCGACAAGATGGAGTTGCTGAACAAGCGCAACAACAGTACATTGGTAAGTAAGCGCAATGAAAAGAATCCGTTCACTAAAGAATCTTTCCGTTCATTTATTCTTGAAGAACGTGCAAAGGAATTTGCTGCCGAAGGTATCCGCCGTTTCGACCTGCTTCGTTGGGGTATCTATCTGCAAGTGATGAATGCCATTGGCACTGTGGATGAAAACGAGATTGTGAAACGCCGCGAAGAAAAGCATCTGCTATTGCCGTTCCCGCCGGATGTTATCAATACGAATCCTTATATAGACAGGAACAATCCGGGATGGTAATCTTATTTATTAATGATTGATAGATAATGCAATGAAAAATAGAATGAATTTCAGAAATATATGTTTGGGTGGTGTGCTGTTGCTGGGCTTGTCGTTTACGGCTTGTTCGGATGATGAGGATAATTCAATGCCTATACAGCTTACCAACGTGACAACTCTTGATGATATGAATACTCCGATTACGGAGGCTGCTATGGGCGACTTTATTGCCGTACACGGCACAGGGCTTGATGTGCGCAATATCGATTCGGTTTTGATTAATGATGTGGCGTTGGATATGCTGGAAGTATATACGGAAAACAATATTCTGTTCCTGAAGATTCCGGTGAAACTTCCTAAGAAAGAGACGGATAAGATTTATATCTACAATTCTCACGGTTGCCAGGAAGTACCTTTCAAGGCTAATGCTCCCCAACTCCGTTTGGATCGTATGTTCAATGAATATACCAGTCCGGGCGATACCATTATGATTTATGGAGACTTCTTCGAACTTTATGAGATAGACTCTCTGAACGCGGTGGTCGATTTCAACGGTAAAGTTTCCAAAGTCATCAGCAGTGGCAATAATTACCTGACTGCCCAAGTGCCCGTAAATGTGGATAAGAATATCAAAGTAAAGGTGAAAGGTACGAAGTGGGATGTGGAAGCCATCTGTCCGGGCCGTTATTATGACCGTGAGTTCATGATTATGGATTTTGACGAATACTTGCCTGCCAGCATGGCCAATGTGGTGACTGACGTCAAAGATCCTCAACGCCTTAGCGGTAACTTCCTGCGTATCGACGATAAATCCGAATATTCCGGTTGGTGGTATATTGCCGAAAGAGGAGGCATTGAATACACCGCCGATATGCTGGGACTTGAATCCAGTAAAAACTATGTGGTGAAATGTGAGTTCCGCACGGCTAACCAGTTTATTCTGGATAAGATTAAGTTCTGTAATTACCTGTATTGGGCGGCTCCTACTTGTGACTGGATTGCGACGGATTTCAATGTTCAGAACTTCAATCGCTGGGAAACCATTACATTGCCGTTTACTGTCATTCAATCTGCTGACTATCCGGATAACTATCCGGGATCTTATACCAGTTTCAATATGCGTCTTGAAATAGATGCCAATATTGCCCGTAATTTCTCATTCGACAATATCCGCATCTATAAAAAGGGTGATTAAAACTAATCTATTTTAAGGTTCATCCGGTAAATATGTAGTTTTGATAAAAATGAATAAAGCCGGCATTCGTTACCTTTCGTGGTAATTCGGTTTACTCCCAATGGTAACTGCAATGTTCTGAAAAATAAGGATGTAGATGGGCTTATATTAAAACGATGTATTTGCCGGATGGACCGCATTTTGAAAATACAGTTTATTTAGAATTAAAAGAATATGAAGATGAAAAAGTGCGCGGCGTTCTTCGCTGCAATGTTGTTGGGTGCCTGGAGTTTGCAGTCTTGTGATAACGGGCCTGTCAAAGAAGTCTGGCTAGACGAATTCGGACAAGACTCCTGCTATGTTCAGGATTGGGGCATGGTCGGGATTAATCATTCTGTGGTGTATACGCCGCTTACGGTGAATGGAGTGGTTTATGAGCGTGGACTTGGCGCCCACTCCATCAGCCGTTTACTCTACGATCTTGGTGGCAAGGCTGTGTCAATATCCGGTTTGGCAGGTGCTGACGACAAGAATCTGTTTGCTGGAAAACTTCAGTTCAAGATCATTGGTGACAAGAAGGAACTTTGGAAGAGCGGCGTCATGAAGAAAGGCGATCCGGTTAAGGAGTTCGATGTGAAACTGAAGGGAATTGATAAGGTCCTGCTGTTGGTAGAAGAGTGTGGTGACGGCATCATGTATGATCATGCCGACTGGCTGAATGTGAAGATTACCACTCGTGGTGATGTGAAACCTATTCCTGCATGGGCTAAACCGATTGCTAAGGAAAAGTATATTCTGACCCCCCCAGCTCCCGAAACTCCAGTCATCAACAATCCGTTGGTGTATGGCGCACGTCCGGGAAATCCTTTCATATGGTCAATCATGGCCACCGGCAACCGTCCGATGAAGTTTGAGGCCACCGGACTTCCTGCGGGTGTGGAACTGAATCCGTCTACCGGTCATATCACCGGCAAGGCAACCGCTAGAGGTGATTATAAAGTACAGTTGAAGGCTACCAACGATAAAGGTACGGCTGTAAAAGAGGTGACCATTAAAATCGGCGACGAGATTGCTTTGACTCCTTCAATGGGCTGGAATAGCTGGAACTGCTGGGGACTTTCTGTTGACGATGAGAAAGTGCGTGATGCTGCCCGGATGATGCATGAGAAGTTACATGCCTATGGATGGGAATATGTGAATATCGACGACGGTTGGGAAGCGCCTGAGCGTACCGAAAAAGGTGAAATCCTCTCCAATGACAAGTTCCCTGATTTTAAGGCACTGACTGATTATATTCATGGCTTGGGGCTGAAGTTTGGTATTTATTCTTCCCCGGGACACATTACTTGCGGTGGACACGTGGGCAGTTACCAGCATGAAGAAATTGATGCCAAGACATGGGAATGCTGGGGCGTTGATTACTTGAAGTATGACTATTGCGGTTATCTGGAGATTGAGAAAAACTCGGAAGAAAAAACAATCCAGGAACCTTATATCGTGATGCGCAAAGCATTGGACAAGGTGAACCGCGACATCGTTTATTGTGTGGGCTACGGAGCACCCAATGTATGGAACTGGGCTCCCGAAGCAGGCGGCAACCAATGGCGTACCACCCGCGACATTACGGATGAGTGGAATGTGGTGACTGCCATCGGTACTTTTCAGGATGTTTGTGCCGAAGCCACTGCTCCGGGCAGAAACAACGACCCTGATATGCTGGTGGTAGGAAAACTCGGCCAGGGCTGGGGAAGCAAGGTACACGATTCTTATCTGACCGCGGACGAACAATATTCCCATATCTCTTTGTGGTGTCTTCTTTCATCTCCTTTATTGATCGGTTGTGACATGGCAAATATGGATGACTTCACGCTGAATCTTCTGACGAACAATGAAGTGATAGCAGTCAGCCAGGACCCGTTGGTAGCTCCTGCCAGGAAGATGCTGGTGGAGAACGGACAAATCTGGTCTAAGAAGTTGCACGACGGCTCTTATGCGGTAGGTTTCTTCCATGTAGATCCTTATTTTATCCTTTGGGATCAGGATGATGCTGAGGCCATGCAGATGCGTGACTATGGCTTTAACTTCGATTTGAAGCAACTGGGTATTGACGGCAAAGCAACGGTCCGTGATCTGTGGCGGCAAAAAGACTTGGGAGAGGTGAATGGCAGCTTCCAGACTAAAGTGCCTTATCATGGCGTTACTTTCGTAAAGATCACCCCGACGAAATAAAATCGGCAAAATAGGAAAGAATGAAAAAGTTATATCTGTCCTTAGCTTTTTTGTCGGCTTTCACTTTCCGGGTCTCTGCACAATTGCAGGGCCTGGACGTGGTGAAAGTGCCGGAGGCACAGCAGCCTTATTCGGGAGAATATGTCTGTATCCCCGACGTAGAGGGATACAAAACCTTGAAGTGTGATTTCCATACTCACACCATCTTCTCTGACGGAGATGTGAAACCTGAAAACCGGGTATGGGAAGGGGCTATCCGCGGATTGGATGTAATTGCTATAACTGATCACATAGAGTATCGTCCGAACAAGTTTATCACCACCGATCATAATGAGTCTTACAAAAGAGCGAGAACTGTGGAAAACAGTTCTAACCTGCTCGTGATTCCGGGAGCTGAGATAACCCGCTCCAAACCACTGGGGCACATCAATGCTCTTTTCCTGAAAGACGCGAACGCTTTGGATGTAGAAGACCCGTTGGTGGCCATAGACAATGCTTTGGAGCAGGGGGCTTTCATCATGTGGAACCATCCGGGCTGGCCGAATGATACGAGTACTATTTATAAAGTCCATAAGGATTTGATCAAGCAAAAGAAGATACATGGTGTGGAGCTGGTGAACGGATTTGAGTACTATCCGAAAGCATTCAACTATTGCAAGGAGTATAATCTGGCGTATATGGGTAATACCGATATCCACGGTGTGTATAAACAGACCTATCGGACTGACAAACAGTATGGCCCGATGACCATAATCTTTACCAGGGAACGTTCGCACGAAGGTGTGAAAGAAGCATTGTTTGCCGGACGTTCCGTTGTGAAGTTCGGGGACATTCTGATTGGCTCGGAAAAGAATCTGACAGCTTTGGTAAAGGCGTGTCTGGCATACGAAGTGAAGGAGGTAAGTGGTAACCAGGCACTGGTGAAGGTAGTGAATAAATCGACACTGAACTTTGAAATCCTACTGGACAATAAGTCGGGTACTATTTTAGGAAATGCTACAGTAGAGTTCAAGGTTCGCTTGAATGATAAGGTGAGGTTCGCTAACACTTACATTACGGATAACAGCCAGTTGGTGATTGATGTAGCGTCTTTGCGGTAGAACTCTATTTTTAATTTTAAAATCAATAGTACTATGAAGAAAAGATTTTTGTGTTTTATAATAGTTGTGTGTGCATTCATTACAGTTCGTGCCGAGGGTGCCGATTCACTGGCGTTAACTCCCCCTATGGGTTGGAATAGCTGGAACTGTTTTAGCTGTGATGTCAATGAGCAACAGATACGGGATATGGCAGACCTGATTGTGGCAAACGGGATGAAAGATGCCGGTTATACGTATGTAAATGTGGATGATTGCTGGCAGGTGGGCCGTGATGCAGACGGGAATATCGTGGTCGACTCAGTACGTTTCCCTTCCGGCATAAAGGCGCTGGCGGATTATATACATTCCAAAGGACTGAAGTTCGGTATCTATTCCTGTGCTGGTTCGCTGACTTGTGCCGGACGTCCGGGAAGCCGTGGATACCAGTTTCAGGATGCCCGGACTTATGCGGAATGGGGAGTGGATTTTCTGAAATATGACTGGTGTTTTGACGAGGCTCAAAGTCCCCAGGGAGCTTATCGTACCATGCGTGATGCTTTAAGAGCCAGTGGCCGCCCTATTGTATTTTCTATTTGCGAATGGGGAAGCAGTAAACCTTGGACGTGGGCAAAGGGTGTCGGCCATTTGTGGAGAACTACGGGCGATATTATCAATGCCTTTAAAGGTACGGTGCACTGGGGAGGCTGTAGTGTGGTAGACATCATTGATAAGAATGCTGATTTGTATCCTTATGCCGGTCCGGGACATTGGAACGATCCAGACATGCTGCAAGTGGGTAATGGCGTATTGACCACTGACGAAAACCGTTCGCACTTCACCATGTGGTGTATGCTGGCTGCACCGTTGCTGGCGGGAAATGATTTGAGGAACATGGATAAGGAGACGCTATCTATTCTGACGAATAAGGATGTGATTGCTGTAAACCAGGATAAACTGGGCGTGCAGGGACGCCGGTATATGAAAATAGAGCAACATGAGGTATGGGTAAAGCAATTGGCGGATGGAGAAGCTGCTGTTTGTTTCTTTAATCGTGATGAACAGCCTTGGATATTTGAGTATAAGTTTGGAAAAGATAATTATCATTTTGCCGATATCAGATTTTGGGAACAGGACTATGATGTGTATGACATATGGAACAAAAACAAGCATTTGGGAACTTCCAGTGATAACCTGAGTTTCAAGGTTCCTGCGCATGGCGTTGTATTGGTTAGGTTGACTCCTAAAAATAAAAAAAGAGACAGATGAATTTTATTGCCATGAAGAATATGAATGGAGATATTGTAGATAAATATATATAAATCATTGAATATGGAATATTTGTCTAAAAGATTATTTAGTTTCCTGTTGCTTCTGCTAACCTGTGGAGCAATAATGGCCGAAAGTATCACTTCGCCGGATGGTAATCTCCGTCTTGACTTCTCTGTGAATGTGCAAGGAGAGCCGTTATATGAACTCTTTTATAAAGGCAAGGTTGTGGTGAAACCTTCCAGATTAGGTTTGGAGCTAAAGGACGATCCGGGCTTGATGGATAACTTTACATTGGTTGATGCTGCTACCTCGACATTTGATGAAACCTGGAAACCTGTATGGGGAGAGGTTCGGCAGATCCGCAATCATTATAATGAGCTGGCGGTGACTCTAAGTCAGAAAAGCCAGAACCGGAATATGATTATCCGCTTCCGGCTCTATGATGACGGTCTGGGATTCCGTTATGAATTTCCGTTGCAGAGAAATCTGAACTATTTCATTGTAAAAGAAGAGCATACCCAGTTTGCCATGACCGGTGACCATATTGCTTTCTGGATACCAGGCGACTATGATACGCAAGAGTATGATTACACCGAGTCCAGATTATCCGAGATCCGTGGACTGATGAAAGGAGCTGTGACAGTCAATGCTTCACAGATGGTATTTTCGCCTACAGGAGTCCAGACATCTTTGCAGATGAAGACGGACGACGGTTTATATATCAACCTGCATGAAGCGGCTCTGGTGGATTATTCTTGTATGCATCTTAATTTAGATGATAAGAATATGGTTTTTGAATCGTGGCTGACACCGGATGTTCTGGGCAACAAGGCCTATATGCAGGCTCCCTCCAGAACTCCTTGGCGTACCATTATTGTAAGCGATGATGCGCGTGATATTCTGGCGTCTAAGTTGACCCTGAATCTGAATGAACCTTGTGCTTATGACGATGTGTCATGGATTAAGCCGGTGAAGTATATCGGTGTGTGGTGGGAGATGATTACGGGTATGAAGTCGTGGAGCTATACGGATGAACTGCTTGCCATGAGGTTTGGAGAGAATGATTATACGAAGATTAAACCGAACGGCCGCCATGCCGCCAATGATGAGAACGTGAAAAGATACATTGACTTTGCCGCCGAACATGG
Source organism: uncultured bacterium (assembly GCA_905215555.1). Taxonomy (GTDB): domain Bacteria; phylum Bacteroidota; class Bacteroidia; order Bacteroidales; family Bacteroidaceae; genus Bacteroides. The sequence continues at coordinate 19,084 of CAJMQU010000054.1, read as the reverse complement.
TCTTGACCAGGTATTGGTAGAGGGCTGGAATGAAGGCTGGGAGAGCTGGGGAGGAAGTTCAAGGGACTTTGTTTTCGACTTTGTCACGCCATATCCTGACTTTGATGTGAAGATGCTGAATGCTTATGCGCAAAGTAAGGGGGTAAAGCTGATGATGCATCATGAAACTTCTGCCTCCGTCCGTAATTACGAACGCCATTTGGACAAGGCTTATCAGTTTATGGCAGATAATGGATACAATTCTGTGAAGAGCGGTTATGTCGGCGATATTATTCCTCGTGGTGAACATCACTACGGACAGTGGATGAACAATCATTATCTGTATGCAGTGAAAAAAGCAGCCGAATATAAGATTTGTGTGAATGCCCACGAGGCAGTGCGTCCTACCGGTTTGTGCCGTACTTATCCGAATCTGATCGGCAATGAATCCGCCCGTGGCACAGAGTTCGAACCTTATGACGGAAACAAGCCGTTCCATACCACACTGCTGCCTTTTACCCGTCTGATTGGCGGACCAATGGACTATACTCCCGGTATTTTTGATATCTGCCTGACCTTCCTGAACCGTGAGAATCATGGTCAGATTCATACGACCCTAGCCAAGCAGTTGGCTTTGTATGTCACTCTTTACAGCCCCTTGCAAATGGCTGCTGACTTGCCAGAAAGCTATGAGCGCCATTTGGATGCTTTTCAATTCATTAAAGATGTTGCCGTTGATTGGGACGACAGTAAGTATCTTGAAGCCGAACCGGGCGATTACATAACCGTAGCTCGTAAGGCTAAGGGTACAGGCAATTGGTTTGTGGGGGGCATTACAGATGAAAATGCCCGTATTTCTACTTTTACCCTCGACTTCTTGGAACCGGGAAAAGAATACGTGGCAACGCTGTATGCTGATGGCAAAGATGCCGATTATGAAAAGAAGCCTACTTCATATCAGATAAAGAAGGGGATGGTGACCGGTAAAACTAAAATGTCTGTGAAACTGGCACGCAGTGGTGGCTTTGCGCTGAGTTTGATTGAGGCTACACTGGCGGATAAGAAAGCGGTGAAGAAATGGAGATGAAATCTGAAGTTATCTGCTATGGATCAAAAAGGTATATCTTATCCTGACCGATTGAAGTAAATCATGCCCTGGTTCACAGAATAGCCTTTATTATATAGGCAGATTGATGAAGAATGTGATTTAGATTATACTGTAGTTATAAAAAACGTATATTTACAGCATAATCTTAATCACTATATTATGAAAGGCCTATATATCTTATTCTCTTTTTGGTGCTGCGTCCTGTTTTCGTGCAGTATGCGGGCGGGTGAATATTATTTGTTGCCTCGACCGCAGAAGTTTACGGCAGAGTCTGCCCGTTTTGCATTGGGAAAGACGCGTCTCGACACACCTGTTTTGCTGAATGAATGGGAACATTTCATTGCCGAACTGGGGGGGCGGACCGATCAGAGATCTACGGCGGTGATTGAAGTGAAATTAGTAGAATCACTGGATGGCGTGCCTCTCAACCAAGATGAAGCCTATACACTTAAAGTAATGGCCAAAAAAATTTCCATAGAGGCGATGAGCGAACGGGGAGTTTACTGGGCGATGCAGATGAGGGCAGCGACGACATTGCCGGAACCGTTCTTGCCGTATGGAACGACCGCTATGTAAACAAGGAGGAGGACATCATCCGTGAGAATGGTTTTTATCCCAATATGCTGGCTATCGCAGAGCGTGCCTGGCTGGGTGGGGGAACTGAGTATTTCGACAAGAATGGCACCATTCTTCCGCCGGATAAGAATGATGCGGCATACCTTTCGTTTGTTGATTTTGAAAAGCGGATGTTATGGTATAAAGAACATTTCTTCCGGGGATATCCGTTTGCCTATGTCAAGCAAACCAATGTTTGGTGGAAGATTACCGACGCATTTCCCAATGAGGGAGATCTGACAAAGGCGTTTCCGCCTGAACGGGAATTGCAGGATAGTTATCAGTATAATGGAAAGAAGTATGATGCCCGTCTGGCCGTAGGTGCCGGAATTTACTTGCGTCATGTGTGGGGAACGTTTGTCCCTGCTTTCTATAAAGATCCGAAGGAAAATCATACGGCCTATGCCTATACCTATGTCTATTCTCCCAAGGAGCAGACTGTGGGGCTATGGGCCGAGTTCCAAAATTATGGCCGTTCGGAGGCTGACCTCCCGCCTTTGCCCGGTAAATGGGATTATAAAGAGAGCCGCATCTGGCTGAATGAAGAAGAAGTGCTGCCGCCGGTATGGACAGCTACCCATCGCATAAAAAGTTCCGAAACCCCTCTTGGCAATGAAAACTGTGTAGCTCGTCCACCGCTACCGGTTCGGCTGCATAAAGGCTGGAACAAGGTGTTTTTGAAACTTCCCGTAGGTAAATTCACTCTGCCGGAAGTTCGTTTGGTGAAATGGATGTTTACAGTCGTATTTGTTACTCCGGATGGAGAAAAGGCGGTGGGCGGATTGATTTATTCTCCTGATAAGAAATTTAAATGATGAGCCTATGAAAAAGTTGTTTTTGTCGGTGGTTCCGTGCTGTAAACCCTGGTTGCCGTATCCTTATCGTACGCTTGACATCTGTCTGAACGCCGTGGAGAATCTACTCTTCAGAATGCACGGAGAAGAGATTCTTCACTACGTTCAGACCATACCTTAATGTAAAAGCCGGAATCAGTTCGACAACTCCGGATTAGCCGCAATCGCTTCTCTAGGGATTTGGATTGTATAGCGCGGGTCATCCTGTTCCAGCACATACGTACCTCCCTTGAGAACTTTCTCGATACGGGGGCGGGTTGTGCGGCGCAGGTCGAACCAGCGGTGTCCTTCGAAAGCGAGTTCACGTTTACGCTCGTTCAGAATTTCCTCTATCAATGCCTCTTTAGACATCGCGTTGACGGCAGTGGCCTTGGCTGCGTAAGCCTCCGGAGTATAGCGTTTCTCCATTAACTCCAGCAAGCGGGTGCGTGCCTGGGGCAGTTGGTCCGATTGTGCTGCTGCTTCTGCCGAATTCAGATACATTTCTCCTACACGGAAAGAGCAACGGAAATCATCTTTTCCACTCTTCTGGCTGAAACGGTAACCGTTCTTGTCAGCCGGTTTGAAATAGGCATCCGGGCGCAAATCTCCTTCTCCGTATGAAGCAGCCAAGGCTTCGGACAAGACAGCCGCCTGAGTGTAGTTAGAAGACATGCCGCGTTCCAAAGCAGTAATATTCTCTACGGACTGGTAGTTGTTCGGCAATACGAAGTCTTCGCCATTGAAATCTTCCAGCGTGCTCTTTTCGGTAAGTACGGCTTCAGCAGCCTTATACGCATCCTCCCATTGTCCCATGTACAGGTATACACGGGCACGGAGAGCTTTTACGGATAAGTTGGTGAAACGGTAAGAGAACTTTTGCTCCCAGCTTTCTTTATTAATCAGTTTTTCAGCCTCGTTGATGTCCGAAAGCACAGCCTCGTAAATCTGTGCAACTGTATTCTTCTTCAGGATTTCGTTGATGTCGCTGTTCAGCTTCAACGGCACAGCCTTGCTTTCTAACGCTCCCGGACGGGTATAGGGTTGTCCGTAAAGATTTACCAGCAGGAAGTGCATGTAGGCGCGGAGCAGATAACACTCACCAATCAATTGGTTGATGTCTTCTTCGCTTCCTTCATTGATCGAACTCCACTCTTCTATGGTATAGTTCACGGTGAACATGATGCTGTAGAAGTTCTTCCACTCAAAGGAAGTGGTCTGCCCCGGAGCGCTGAAGTCATCCCAGCATTCTATTTTTCCGTAACGGTCCTGTTCCCAGCTGTCGTCTTTTACGTACAATTCATCTGAGCGGAAGCAAGCAAGCCCTCTGGTATCCGGAACGGTCTTATAGGCGGTGGCAATCAGCGCTCTGTACTCGGTTAAGGTCTGGGGGATCACTTTTCCCGTAGGCTGTATATCCAGCATATCGCAGGCAGTCAGCAATACTACACTGCTCATTAATAACATGATATATATCTTTCTCATTGTTGTAACTTTCTATAAAATTAAAAAATCAGGTTCAGGCTTAAGGTTACTGATTTGGGAGCCGGTGTTGCATATGCATTGGACATGGTTTCCGGATCGAGGTAATTCTTATAACTTGAGCCGAAGACCAATAAGTTACGTCCCTCTATGGCAACCGTGGCCGAGGTCATTCCCAGTGTGCGGCTGAAGTTAGTGGGCAGTGTATATCCCAACCGGATATTTTGCAGTCTCACGTAGTTCAGGTCTCTGATCCAGATATCCAGGTTGCGGTATATTTCGTTCTGGTTCGAATACCACATATATTCGTCCAGACGTTCGTTCTGACTCAGCAAAACCGGGAAAATCGTTTCCGTGTTTTCCGGAGTCCAACGGTTCAGGATGTCACGGTTCGTATTGCGTCCTTTGTCAAAGTCAACGATAGAGTAGGTGGGCTGGCTGCGTACCTTTCCACCGAAGTCGAAGCTGAAGTTGACGCCCAGCTCGAATGCCTTGTAGGTGAAAGTATTGTTGAAACCGCCTGTATAGGGACAGTCGGCAGTGCCTACATAAGTGTAAAGTTCACGGCGTTCGCGGGCTGTCAGGTCGGTTGCTCCGAATCCCCATTCCTGCAATTTAAAGAATTCCATGCCCGATACGGCATTTCCGTCTTTGTCCCGGAACATCGGATAGCCTTCTTTATCCAGTCCGGCTGTCTTCAAGGCAAACAAGGCGCCTGCGGGATATCCTTCGCGTCCCGGTTCCAAGGCATCTTCGCGCAGTGCTTCTTTCAGTACCTTATTGTTGTTGTACGCGAAGTTGAAGTTAGTAGTCCACATGAAGTTTTTGGTGTGGACATTGCGTGTGCTGAGGGCAACCTCTACACCTTGGTTCCGCATACTGGCCCAGTTGACGGTCAGCATTTCAAAACCGGTTTCCAGTGGCAGCATCTGTGTTCCGATCAGATCCACGCCTTTCCGATAATAGTAGTCCACGCTCAGGTTGATAGCCTGGTTCAATACGGCAAAGTCAAATCCGGCATTTACGGAATGGGTCTTCTCCCAACGCAGTTTCTTGTTCGGTGCGCCGGAAACGTCGATCATGTCCTCTGAACCTCCCGGTAGGATATTTTCAATTCTGTAATTTCCCAAAAGGAACGGAGAGGTATTCTTGTCAATGTTTCCCTGCAAACCATAGGATGCGCGTACCACCAGGTTGTCTATCCATCTGGCACCTGCCATGAAAGGTTCCTGAGAGATGCGCCACAAACCGCTGACTGAATATAACGGCAGATAACGGTACTTCTTATCTACACCGAAAAGGTCGGAACCGTCGAAACGGATACTTCCACCCAATGTATAACGGTTCAGCAAGGAATAAGACAAGGTTGAGAAAGCGGATACGTATGCATTCTCCACATGAGCTTTTTCATGCAGCTTGAAAGCCTGGCTCTCTTCAGGGAAGATGATCGGCTTTGTTGTCAGCGTTTTCCGGTCAAATCCATAACCGGCACTGTACAGTTTTTCCTCCCATGTCTTCCGGATTTCCGTTCCCACCATTACTTCAAACTCGTGGATGTCGTTGTAGGTATCGCGGTATTCTCCCATCGCTTTCCAGGTGAGTTGGGACAATGAGTTTTCGTTAGCTTTATGAAACCCACCTTCCGGAAGGTAAGTCACGCCATTGCTGCGATGATTTTTTTTCTCTTTGCGCATGGCAAAAGATTCTTCGTCGGCAATCTTCTCGATAGATGTTTTATCGAGTTGCAAGCCGAGTTGGGTGGTGAACTTGAACCGCTCGTCGAAACGTAACTCCGCATCGAAGATGGAGGAGAGTCCGTTGATGGTGGTTTCATTGGAAGTATTTTTCAATTCTTCAAAAGGATTGAATCCAAAGTCCATATCCACATCGTTCTCCACGTCAATGTCGTAGTTGTACTTACCGTTTTCGTTGTATGGCGTGAAGTATGGGTTAGCCAGTCGTGAATAATATATCGGATTGGTCAGACCGTCAGAATCGGGCAGATATGTGGAATTCTTGCGGCGGTTGGCAAACATCGAAGCACCTATTTTCAGGATGCTGTTCACTTTATAACTGGTCTTCATCACTAAGTTCAGACGTTCGGCAGATACATTCGGAATGTTACCGTTCTCTTTCATATATCCGAGGGAAGTATAGTAGGTTGCCTTTTCGCTACCGCCGGAAAGTGACAGGTTGTACTCTTGCGTAAATGCGTCACGGAAAAGTATGTCGCTCCAGTCTGTATTGGTCGCTTTCAGTTTGCTGATGGCACTTTGGGCGTTTGGCGACAAAGCATCCCAACCTCCGTCCTTGAAATTCTTGAGTTCGTCCATGCCGGCGATGATGCGGTATACCTCACCTTTGTTTTCTCTGTAAGGATAGCCGGATGCCAGCAAATCAAGTTCCAGCCCTACTTTTTCTTCCGAGTTCAACAGATTCAGGCGGTCTATGTTCAACTTGGGAGAATAGGTCAGCTTGGTAGAGAAGTTGATAACCGGTTTCCCCACCTTACCTTTCTTGGTGGTAATCACAATGACACCGTTGGCGGCGCGGGCACCGTAGATGGCGGTTGCGGCAGCATCTTTCAGTACCGTAATATTGTCGATATCGGCGGGGTTCAAACCGGCAATGGCAGTCTGACCGATGTTGTCGATGTCTTTCAATACCTCCATGTTGGGGATGTTGGTTCCTTCCAGTGGAATGCCGTCCAATACCCACAGAGGGTCTTGCGTGCCGTTCAGGGAAGATGTACCGCGGATACGGATTTTGGCGGGAGCACCCGGAGTTCCGGAAATATTGCTTACGGAAAGTCCGGCAATCTGTCCGGCCAGCGCCTGGTCTATGCTTTTACTTGCACCTACCATCTGGTCCGAAATATCAATCTTTGATACGGCAGCCGTCAGTTTGCGGCGTTCCACCGTTTGATATCCTGTCACCACGACTGCATCAAGCATGTGTGCGGAAGGCTGCAGGGTGATGTCATATTGGTTTTTACCCGGCATGAGCTTTACTTCCACCACATCATAGCCCACATAACTGCAATAAAAACGGGTAATACCTTCCGGAATGGAAATGGAGAATTTACCGTCGATATCCGTGATGACACCGATAGTCGGCTGGTTGTTCCCGTTTTTCTTCAAATCATCGGCCGTCACATAGACGGAAGCCCCGATGAGAGGCAGATTATCTTCGGAAGAGATTACTACACCCCCTATCTGCCGGTTTGCAGCAAGGGTGTAACTGAAGATTCCTATTAGTAATAGGAATGTGACAGATAAGCGTCTTTTCATCTGTTAAAATAATAAAATTAATACTTATATTGAAAACTGTAAAAGGTGTGTTTAAATCATCCTTTTTAGAAATGGGTCAGAATGATAATTTATCAACGTTGATATGCGAAGCATTTCAATTCCCCTCCTCCCAAGAGGAGGAGAATTGAGATACTTTTATTTATTTTATGCTGGTAAATAATCATTTTTTAAAGTCCTAATGCTGTGTTGATACGGAGTATCATGTCTTTATAATGATATTTGGTTGCAACGTCCGATGTTCCCAGACGGCTCTGAAGCAAATCTTTGATGCGGAGCAACTCGCCTCGTTTCACAGAGATGGCATCCGAGATACGGTTCAGTTGCGAACCATAGAAGTTCAGTTCGCGGCGTGCGCCCATGCGGTCGGCATCCAGTGAACGGTGGGCATGCTCGTCGCAGCTGCACAGTGGCAACTGGTTATCCAGCAGAAAATGATTGTCCATTAGCTTCTTATTGATCTTCACACCTTCGCTTTCGGCGGCGGCCGTAATCAGCGCATCCACGAAGTTCTTCTGTAAGGTACGTGTCATGACGTCGGGCAACGCACCACGCTCGGTAGTTGCGAAGATGCTGCGGTGCAGGCCGTCCATCAGCTCTACGGCCGTGAAAGCCTTCTTGCCATTCACCGCTTCGTTTTCGAGCATACGCACCAGGCGGTTATTTCCCAGGAGATCCCAAAGAATATAAGACTGTGCGTTTTTCAGCACCTGTGCCGGTGCATTCTCTACCACACCCAGCGGTGTGTTACGGAGCAGATAAGTATATTCACCCACTTCCGTGTCGAACAGCCATTTCGGATAAGTCAGCACTTCGTCCAGCAGGAACTTCAGCGCAGCTTGTTGTTTTTCTTTCTCTACGAAGGTGTACGTCTTCTGCCCGTCGCCTACCACTGTATTCTCTATATAGATGCCGCCTATGTTGGCAAGCACATGATACAGATAATTGTTCCACTGGTTGATGACGGCATAATACAGCCGTGAGGCTTCTTCGTACGTCTGTCCTTTTTCGCCGGTCGTCGTCCACTTGATGATTTCGGGAACGATGCGTTTCAGGTTGGCGATGCCATATTGTGAAGAGCGCACGGCGTCATCTCCCAAATCTTCATTCTGTGCACGGGGGTCTACGGCATCACGCACGTCTTGTGCTTCGCTGTATTTGTAGAGGCGGTCCGTATGGCGGTTCAGGAAGTCATAAAGCAAATCCTTCTCTTCTTCCGGAGTCTCCTTGCCATACCAGCGATAACCGTATTCGATGGCAAAGATGTCATAAGGACCGATATGCGGAGAAAGTGCGGTGACACCATCACCCGGTTGCGCCACGTAGTTGAAGCGGGCATAGTCCATGATAGACGAAGAAGTTGAGTTCATCCGGTCGGTAAACGACTTGGAACGGAGCGAGTCGGTAGGGAATGCCCACGAACCCATCATATTGTGGCGCAGACCTAATGAGTGTCCCACCTCGTGGCAAGCCACAAACCGCATGGCGTCGCCCATCAGTTCGTCGGACAGTTTGACTCCGCGGGCTTCCGGGCGTACGGTTCCTGTCTGTACGGTGATCCATTCCTGAAGCATATTCAGCACATTGTGCCACCACATGATGTCTGCTTCCAGAATTTCTCCGGAGCGCGGGTCAAGGATGGACGGCCCCATGGCGTTGGCTTTGGTTGAGGCGGCATAAGTCAGGACGGAGTAGTTCACATCGTCCATGTCTATCGCCATGCTGTCGGTGACGTCTTTAGCGATAATCGCATTCTTGAAGCCGGCACGCTCAAAGGCCACCTGCCAGTCTTCGATACCCTGCTTGATGTATTTGCGCCAGCGGTAAGGAGTGGAGTTCTCTATATAGAACACAATCGGCTTTGCCGGTTCCACCAGTTCGCCCCGCAGATAGCGTTCGCGGTCTTCCGGTTTCGGTTCCAAACGCCAGCGGGTGATGAATTGCTGTTTGCTTACCCGTTGCTGTCCGTCGCTGTAACTCAGCAGCGGATTGGTAAAGTAACCTACACGGGCGTTATCTACCCTCCCCGTCATGGGTGTTTCCGGCAGCAGCATCAGCGAGGAGCTTACTTCCACCGTCACATAGACGGTGGTGGTTCCTTCGGTCACTTTCGTGGTCAGTTCGGACGTAGCCACCACATTGTTCTCGAATGCCTTGACTGAGAGTATGCGTGAGAGGTTTTTGATGGCGGAAGTTCCCAGGTTGATATTGGTGAAGACATTGTTGATGCTTGTCTCCGTACCGTCATAGATGTCATTCACTTTGATAACCATGCTGGTGGAGTCATTATTGAATGCCTCGATCTTGAAACCGGCTATCAGCGGTGAGATGTAATTGTCGCGCACGGACTGACTGATGGCATCTCCGGCAGGAGCGAGCGGGAGAGGGCGGCTCTGGCGGATCAACAACTTGTTCGTTGCCTTGTCCAGTTCGAAACGCACCATCTGGTTCTCGTAGTTCGTGCCACGGTTCACCCCGGCCTCATTCAGCTCGGACGGAACACGTTGCAGTTTGTTCACTACCAGCATGTCTCTGCCCAACAGGCTGGCGGGTACCTCAAAGTAATAATCATTCTTTTTCTGGTACACGTTGAACATACCTCGGCGCATGATGCTGCCGTCTCCGGTCAGTTTTTCGTACTCGTTTTTGGATTTAACACTGTCATTAGGTTCGCTTTTCTTTTTCTTGCGGAACCATCCCATAGAATCGGGCGTAGAATTTACAGCATGCAACACAACAGGTTCGCACATGAAAGCGCCTGTGGCAACTGTAGTCAGTAGAATTGTTTTAAGTTTCATCAGCTATTAATCAATTATCATCATCGTCCCTTGTTCTACTCTATAGAATAAGGGAACACAAAGATAGTGGAACTGGTATAAAAAAACGTATCAGTTAAAGAATGAATACAAACTTTAACTGACACACTTTTAAAAATTTGAAATATTATCAATCAAACAAGCTCTTGAATTTCTTGAATATCTTCTCTTTAATAGAAGTATTCGGTTTGAAGTTGTCTGACGTCTCCATCTCTTCGAGCGCTTTCTTTTCGTCTTTATTCAGGGTTTCCGGCACGTATACGCTGACGTTTACCAATAAGTCGCCCGTGCCATATCCGTTCACACTCGGCAGACCTTTGCCGCGCAGGCGGAGCACTTTGCCCGGTTGCGTTCCCGATTCAATCTTCACTTTCACCTTTCCGTCGATGGTCGGTATCTCTACCGCACCGCCCAGGGCGGCTGTGGGGAAGCTGAGAAGCAGGTTGTAGATCAGGTCGTTTTCGTCGCGGATCAGGTCTTTATCCTGTTCTTCTTCTACGAGAATCAGCAGGTCGCCCGGCACACCGTTGTGTTTTCCGGCATTTCCCTTGCCGCTCATGGAGAGCTGCATGCCGTCCATTACGCCTTTGGGGATGTTTACGCTTACCACTTCTTCGCCGTAAACGATACCCTCTCCGGCACACTCTTTACACTTGTTCTTGATGATTTTGCCTTCACCGCCGCAAGTGGGGCAAGTGGCGCGTGTCTGCATGGTGCCGAGAATGGTCTGTTGGTTACGGATCACCGTGCCGCTTCCTTTACAGGTCGGACAAGTTTCCGAACCGCCGTCGCCCTCAGCGCCTGTTCCGTGGCAATGATTACATGGAACGTATTTTTTCAGTTTGAATTTCTTCTCTACACCGGTGGAGATCTCTTTCAGGTTCAGCTTCACTTTTACGCGCAAGTCCGAACCGCGGAAACGTGCACGCTGTTGCGCGCCACCGCCTCCAAAACCGCTGAAGCCACCTCCGAAACCACCGCCGCGTCCACCGAAGATATCTCCGAACATGGAGAAAATATCGTCCATGGACATGCCGCCACCGAAACCGCCGAACGGACCTCCGTTGCCGGCGGCACCACTCATTCCGGCATGGCCGAACTGGTCATAACGGGCACGCTTGTCCGGATTGCTTAGTACGTCGTATGCTTCTGCCGCTTCTTTGAATTTCTCTTCAGCCACTTTGTCACCCGGGTTTTTGTCCGGGTGATATTGGATGGCTTTTTTTCGATAAGCTTTCTTTATTTCCTCTACCGATGCTGTCTTTTCGACTTCCAGTACTTCGTAGTAATCTCTTTTTTCCATATATGTTATGTTATTCTCCTACCACCACTTTGGCATGGCGGATTACTTTGTCGTTTAGCGTGTAGCCCGTCTGTACGCAGTCCAGGATTTTGCCTTTCAGGGTTTTATCCGGTGCCGGAACCACGGCGATGGCTTCGTGATAGTCCGTGTCGAGCGGTTTGTCTTTGGTCTCGATCACTTTCACGCCGTCCTGTGCCAGTACAGACATGAACTTATTGTAAATCAGTTCCACGCCTTCCTTCACGGCTGCTACGTCAGTGGCAGTTTCCATGTTTTTCAGGGCGCGTTCGAAGTCGTCTACCACAGGCAGGATGCTGCCGATTGTTTTCTCACCACCGTTCAGGATCAGCTCGGCTTTCTCCTTCATCGTACGTTTGCGGTAGTTGTCAAACTCGGCCGAGAGACGCAGATACTTGTCTTTCTGGTCTTCTATCGTTTTGTTGGCCTCTTCCAGTTCCTTGGCAAGTTTTTCTTCCTCTGTCAGAGGAGTTTCCTCCTGCGCTTCTTCTTCGCGAACTTCTTCATTCTCCGCAGCTTCTTCTTGAGTAGCTTTGGATCTTAACTCTTCTTCGTTGATGTTTTCTTTTTCTTTCGGGTCCATATTTCTATTTTTATTATTCTTGAAAAAAGGATTTGTTTTCATTGCTGTCAAGGGTTTAAGTTAGTATACCGCTGTATCAACAAAAACTTTGCCAAACGGGCAACTTTTGCTGAAAACGCTGCAAAGGTAATACTTTTATGTCAGATTGACAGCGCTTTTCTACGGGTATTCGTAGAAAAATACCTATCTTTGCACCCGCAAAATGCAGAATGATAGGTGTTAGATAGTAAATTGTAAATAGCTAAATAGTAAATAAATCAATGATTACAGTCTCGAATGTTTCCGTACAGTTTGGAAAAAGAGTGTTATTTAATGATGTAAACCTGAAGTTTACAAGTGGTAACTGCTATGGCATTATCGGTGCCAATGGTGCCGGAAAATCAACTTTCCTGCGCGCTATATCCGGTGAGCTGGACCCTACCACCGGTTCTATCATGTTAGGTCCGGGCGAGCGCCTTTCCGTATTGAGCCAGGACCACTTTAAGTGGGATGCTTTCACGGTTATGGATACCGTGATGATGGGGCATACGGTTCTGTGGGACATCATGAAGCAGCGTGAAGTGCTTTATGCCAAAGAAGATTTCACGGATGAGGATGGACTGAAGGTTTCCGAGCTGGAAGAGAGATTTGCAGAGTTGGATGGCTGGAATGCCGAAAGTGACGCTGCCGCTTTGTTGAGCGGTCTGGGCATTAAAGAAGACAAGCATTATCTGCTGATGGGCGACCTCAGCGGTAAGGAGAAAGTGCGTGTCATGTTGGCGCAGGCGCTTTTCGGTAATCCGGATAACCTGTTGCTGGATGAGCCTACCAATGACCTGGATATGGAAACCGTGATGTGGCTGGAAGACTATCTGGCAAACTTTGAGCATACGGTGCTGGTGGTGAGCCACGACCGTCACTTCCTTGACTCTGTTTGTACACATACGGTTGATATCGACTATGGCAAGATCAATCTTTTTGCCGGTAACTATAGTTTCTGGTATGAGTCAAGCCAGTTGGCTTTGCGTCAGCAGCAGAACCAGAAGGCAAAGGCTGAAGAGAAGAAAAAAGAGTTGGAAGAATTTATCCGCCGTTTCAGTGCCAATGTGGCAAAGAGCAAGCAGACCACCAGCCGCAAGAAGATGTTGGAGAAGCTGAATGTAGAGGAAATCAAACCTTCTTCACGCAAATATCCGGGCATCATCTTTACTCCCGAACGCGAACCGGGCAATCAGATTCTGGAAGTTTCCGGCCTGACCAAGACTCTGGAAGATGGTACGGTGCTTTTCCGCGATGTCAACTTCAACGTGGAAAAAGGGGATAAGGTGGTATTCCTTTCACGCGATCCCCGTGCCATGACTTCATTGTTCGAGATCATCAATGAAGAGATGAAGCCGGATGCAGGAACTTTCAACTGGGGTGTCACTATCACCACTGCTTACCTGCCGCTGGACAACACCCGGTATTTCAATACCGACCTGAACCTGGTAGATTGGCTGAGTCAGTTCGGTGAGGGGAATGAAGTGTACATGAAGAGCTTCCTCGGCCGTATGTTGTTCTCCGGTGAAGAGGTACTGAAAAAGGCAAGTGTGTTATCGGGAGGCGAGAAAATGCGTTGTATGATTGCCCGTATGCAGTTGCGCAATGCCAACTGTCTGATATTGGATACTCCGACCAATCACTTGGACTTGGAATCCATCCAGGCATTCAACAATAACCTCAAGAGTTATAAAGGAAACATCCTGTTCTCTTCTCATGACCACGAGTTTATTCAGACTGTAGCCAACCGTATCATTGAACTGACACCGAACGGCATCATTGATAAGATGATGGAATATGATGAATATATCACTTCGGATCATATCAAGGAACTGAGAGCAAAGATGTACGGGAATTAAATATCGTTCCTACTATAAAGAAACATCGCCTTGCAATATTCGGTTGTTGCAAGGCGATGCTTTTTTGAGGGGGGGGGATGATAGATGTCAATCTCTCTTTCTTTAAAATCGGTAATTGTAATTATCGGATTGTATGGAGGCAGTTTATTTATAGATCAACTTATTCCTCCCGTCCTCTCCGAACAAGCTGTCTCCCAACGTCGTAATCTTATTCCCTGTGGCCACCACATAGCGCAGGTTGTCACATCCCATGAATGCGCCATACTCGATGGCAGTCACCCCGGCAGGCAATTCCAGCGTGCCGCACAACCGCCCGCAACCACTGAACGCCCGTTGGCCGATGCTTTTCAGACCTTGGGGGAGCTGGATGCGAAGCAGGTACTTCTTCTGGGTAAACGTATATTCGGGAATGGCTACGGCATTGCATCTGCTTAGGTCGACGGCTACAAGATTGGGCATATAGTCACGTATCAGCGTGAAATCAGCTGCATCCAGCTTTCCTTCCACAGTGAGGAAATTCACGTCTTTGGGTTGCAGGCCTGCTTCTACCAGTTCGCTGGCGAGGCTTCCCATCAAACCTACTTGCACAAAGGCTTCCACCGGCTCGCCTTCTATCACTGCAAAGGTGTCCCAGTGCTTTTTGGCACGATAGGAATCACTGCTGCCCAGCGGTACGAAAATGGCTGTAATGCTGTCCGCCAAAGCCTCCGTCAGCAGGTTGGGGGCTGTTTTCTTTCTCAGCTGGCATATCTTCAGGTTGGCACAACCCTTGAACGCCGCATCTTCTATGTTCTTGGTCTTTTCCGAAAGGATGACTTTCCGGAGAGTGGTTTTCCCGGTGAAAGTGCTGTCATTCGTCTGCTGGCAGAATGCATAGGCAGGCACGCAGTTGGGCGGATAGATATAGAACCGGTCGGGGTAAGTGCCGCTTTTGCCGGCATACGTGCTGATGGAGGCATTGGAGATGTCCAGTACCTGCAAGTTCTTGAATTCATCCCGCAAATGCTTGAAGTCGATGGCGTTGAGTTTTCCGGTCAGCGTAAGATGGGTGATGCTGTTGGCTTCGTCTTCGGTGAGCATGGACACTAAGGTTCCGGGTTTGGAGACGAAATATGTTTTCTTGCCGGCCGTTGTATCTGAGTTTTGGGCAACTGCTGCGCAGGTGTATGTGGCCAGCATTACAGTAGCGAGTATTTTTCTTATTTTCATGGTTGTTACAGATATGTTTTGACAAATATACGGATTTTGCAGGAATTTACTTCCTATTTTTAATTTTATAGGTATTTTTGCCGGGGTATTAACATATTAAAAGCGAAGGATATGAAATCAATGGATGGGAATGAAGAAGGAGAATTGAAAGTGCCGAAGGTGGTTGTCTGTATGGCTATGGTGGCGAAGATTGTTGTCTATATACTTTTGATGTTTACGTTGGCCGAGATACTGGGGATATTTATGTACATTTTTCCGGCTCTGAAAGAGAATGGGATATTGTGTGATGTCCTGACGCGGACTTGCCTGGCGGGAGGTGCTCTGCTGGCGGCTTTTATTTTATTGAAGGGATGGGATCATCGGCCGTTCGCCGATTTGGGACTGTCTCTGAAAGGGCGGGCTAAAGATATGCTTTGGGGGCTGTGGGTAGCCCTGGTGATCTATGTCGTCGGGTTTGGGATATTGTATGGGCTGGGTGAAGTCGAAATTGTGTCCGTGCACTTCAACCTGAATGATTTGCTGATGTCCTGGGTGCTGATGCTGATGGTTGCCGTTAGCGAAGAAGTCGCTTTTCGGGGCTTCGTCTTGGGGCGTCTGCTGAGTGCGGGTGTCAATCGTTTCGTGGCCTTGTTCCTTTCGTCTGCCTTGTTCTCGTTGATGCACCTTCTGAATCCTGACTTTTCTCTTATGGCTTTTCTGAATATATTACTGGCCGGAGTACTGATGGGTTCTACTTACATCTATACGCGTAATTTGTGGTTTCCTATCGCCCTCCATCTTTTTTGGAATTGGTTTCAGGGACCGGTTCTTGGGCTGGAAGTGAGCGGTGAACAATATGGTAATACCTTGCTGAGCCTGAAACTGCCTGAAGAAAACCTCATCAATGGCGGTGCATTCGGGTTTGAAGGTTCCATCCTATGCACCGCATTGATAAGTATTGCTATTGCGGTTACTCTGAAATCAGCTTCAAAGCAATCCTCTTCCGGGCCGTGTCCACACTCAGCACCCGAACCCGGACGTGCTGATGAATAGACACGATTTCGTTCGGGTCTGAAACGAACCGGTCTGCCAGTTGGGAGAGGTGCACCAGCCCATTTTCTTTGATGCCTATATCCACGAAAGCGCCGAAGTTGGTGATGTTGCCTACGATGCCGGGCAGTTCCATGCCCTCGTGCAAGTCGTTGATGGTGCGCACATTCTTATCGAACTCGAAAATCTTTATCGGGCCTCGCGGGTCGCGTCCCGGCTTGTCCAGTTCCTGCAGGATATCTTTCAGGGTGGGCATTCCCACGGTGGGAGTGATGTACTTCTCAGGCCGGATTTTCAGGCGGAGTTCTTTGTTGGTGATAAGCTCTGCCACGCTGCATCCCAGGTCTTTTGCCATTTGTTCGACGATGCAGTAGCTTTCGGGGTGGACGGCGGAGTTGTCCAGCGGATTTTCTGCCTGTGGGATGCGGAGGAAGCCGGCACATTGCTCAAAGGCTTTGGCGCCCATGCGCGGCACTTTCATCAGTTGCTTGCGCGAAGTGAACGCACCGTTTTCGGCACGGTAGTTCACGATGTTCTGTGCCAGTTGCGGGCCCAGTCCCGAAATGTAAGTCAGCAGGTGGCTGCTTGCCGTATTCAGGTTCACGCCGACCAGATTCACGCAACTCTCTACGGTTTGATCCAGCGACTTCTTCAGTTTCGTCTGGTCCACATCGTGCTGGTATTGACCTACGCCGATGGATTTCGGGTCAATCTTCACCAGTTCCGCCAGCGGGTCCATCAGTCGGCGGGCAATGGATACCGCCCCACGCACGGTGACGTCGTACTCGGGAAACTCATCACGGGCTATCTTGGATGCGGAGTAGATGGAGGCTCCCTGCTCGCTCACCACGAATACCTGGATTTCTTTTCTGAAAGTCTGGTGTTTCAGAAACTCTTCCGTCTCGCGGCTTGCCGTTCCGTTTCCCACCGCGATGGCGTCTATCTGGTAGGCTTCCACCATTTTCTGAATTTTTGCTATGGCGTCCGCCGTCTTGTATACCGGAGCGTGCGGATAGATGTTTTCGTTGTGGAGCAGATTTCCTTGTGCATCCAGGCACACTACCTTGCAACCTGTGCGGAATCCGGGATCGATGCCCATCACCCGTTTCTGCCCTAAGGGGGATGCCAGCAGCAACTGGCGCAGGTTCTGAACGAATACGCGGATGGCTTCCGCGTCGGCCTGCTCTTTGCTGTGCGCTGCAAATTCGGTTTCGATGGAAGACTTCAGCAAGCGTTTGTAGGCATCTTGCACGGCTTCCGCCACCTGTTCGCCACAAGCATTGTTGCTGCGGACAAACCGGCGTTCCAGCCGTTCCACACATTCTTCATCGTCGGGACTTATATTGACTTTCAACAGTCCTTCGGCTTCGGCACGGCGGATGGCGAGCAACTGGTGTGAGGTACATTTATTCAGCGGTTTGCTGAATTCAAAATAATCCCGGTATTTATCGGCTTCACTCTCTTTGCCCTTCACCACTTTGGCAGTGATGACGGCTTGTCGGGAGAAAGCGAAACGCACGGTGTTGCGTGCCTGTTCGTCTTCGCTGACCTGTTCGGCAATGATGTCGCGGGCGCCTTTCAGTGCGTCTTCCGCATCTTTCACTTCTCCTTTCACGTATGCTTCCGCGCGCTTTTCGGGGTTGGGTTCGCGTTGCAGCATCAGCAATGTTGCCAGCGGTTCCAGACCTTTCTGGCGGGCTACTTCGGCACGTGTCCGGCGTTTGGGCTTATAGGGCAGGTAGATATCTTCGAGCACGGTGCTGTCCCACGTCTCATCAATGCGTTTTTGCAGTTCGGGGGTCATCTTTCCCTGTTCGTTGATGGTGCTGATGATGGTTTCTTTCCGCTTGGCTGTTTCGTTCAGCTTCTCGTATTGTGTCTTGATGGCTTCAATTTGCACTTCATCCAGTCCGCCGGTGGCTTCTTTGCGGTAGCGACTGATGAAAGGGATAGTAGCTCCGTCCGCCAGCAGGTCGAGCGTATGGCCGATCTGCTTCTCGGAAATGTCGAGGGCGGAGGAAATCATTCGATGGAATAATTGTATCATGTTGAGTTGTTTTTTTGAGTAATGAGCGTCAAAGGTACAAAAGAATTATAAAGAATAAATTATCGGAAGTCTTTTTATCTGCAAAAAATAATGTTGAAAGGTCTTTTTAATAGCCGAAGCTCAGTCTTCAAGCTATTCTCTGAACTGCGATACCTTTAATCGCTTTTTCAGCGTTCTGAATCCTGAGTATTTTGAACGTGTTTTTCGGCATTGGATGTCTCTTTGGTTCTTTGTTGTTAAATTTGAATAGATTTTAGAGGTCTTGTTGTATTACTAATCTTGTTCTGTTTACAAGGTATTAAGACTCTGTTTACAAGAAGTTAGGAGTCTGTGTGGTTTTACAGTGTTTTTTCTACTGTTGATAGATTAATAACTGTTGGAAAAAAAATATTGGTTATTCTATATGATAAGCATTGCTTGTGTAGGGCTACACCTTTTGCCACAAAGGGTGTAGCCCTACATACTAAAGGGTGTAGCCATCCGGGGCAAATGGTGTAGCCCTTTTGAAAGTGCCCCTACAGGTACTTGTCGATAGGGGTTGAGGAATGCAAATAGCTGTTTTGACATGAATATAGTTGTAAATATAGGGGAATTAGATGTGAGGTAAAAGACTTGTTGCCTCGTCAATTGTGAAAGTTGAGCTTGCAAAAGTTGAGTCATTAAGAAAAATGGTTAGGGGTAATCGAAGGTATAGCATACCAGCTTATCTTTTATCGTTTAACTACGCATTTGTCTGATGAACCTTATCTTCCTTAATCCCTCGTTTATAGCTTTTGATGAGGTTGGCTTGATAGTCTGTTTTGGGGTCTGTAATTATTTGATATATAGTTTATTGGGGATGGGAAGTGGGAGGTGTTTAAAAAACGTTCGTTTAATG
>CAJMQU010000053.1 GCA_905215555.1 uncultured bacterium | reverse complement strand
CCCAACATTAAAAGTGTTGTGCTCTACCTGCTGAGCTAGCGAATCAAACCTTTATCGCTGTTAAGCGGGCGCAAAGATAGATACATTTTTCGTAAATACAAAAAGATTTCTCTTTTTTTGTTATCTTTGCCCAAGATTCTTCTATTTGGGATGGAATATACATTATTAATATAATACACTTAAAAACTTTATGGCAACAGTTGACGATAAAAAGATTATCTTTTCTATGGTAGGGCTGAACAAGACCATTCAGCAGAACAACAAGCAGGTATTGAAGAACATCTACCTTTCGTTCTTTTATGGCGCAAAGATTGGTATCATCGGTCTGAATGGTTCGGGTAAATCCACCTTGCTGAAGATTATCGCCGGTCTGGACAAGTCTTATCAGGGCGAAGTGGTGTTTTCACCGGGTTACTCAGTGGGCTATCTGGCTCAGGAGCCATATCTTGATCCTGCGAAGACCGTAAAAGAAATCGTTATGGAAGGCGTACAGCCCATTGTAGACGCACTCACCGAGTATGAGGAAATCAACCAGAAGTTCGGGTTACCCGAATACTATGAGGATTCCGACAAGATGGATAAGCTTTTTGCCCGTCAGGGAGAACTTCAGGATATCATTGATGCAACCGATGCCTGGAACCTCGACAGCAAACTGGAGCGTGCAATGGATGCTCTTCGTTGTCCGCCTGAAGATCAGCTTGTGGAATATCTTTCAGGAGGTGAACGCCGCCGTGTGGCACTTTGCCGTCTGCTGTTGCAGAAGCCCGACGTACTATTGCTGGACGAACCTACCAACCACCTCGATGCTGAGTCCATTGACTGGCTGGAACAGCATTTGCAGCAATATGAGGGTACAGTAATTGCTGTAACCCACGACCGCTACTTCCTCGATCATGTGGCAGGTTGGATTCTCGAACTCGACCGTGGCGAAGGTATTCCCTGGAAAGGCAACTATTCCAGCTGGTTGGAACAGAAGACCAAGCGCATGGAAATGGAAGAGAAAACAGCCAGCAAACGTCGCAAAACTCTGGAACGTGAGTTGGAGTGGGTTCGTATGGCTCCCAAAGCTCGCCAGGCAAAGGGTAAGGCACGTCTGAACTCTTACGATAAGTTGATGAACGAAGACATCAAGGAGAAAGAAGAGAAATTGGAAATCTTCATCCCCAATGGTCCGCGCCTCGGTAATAAGGTTATTGAAGCCAAGCATGTGGCGAAAGCCTATGGTGACAAACTTCTGTTTGACGATCTCAACTTCATGCTTCCGCCAAACGGCATTGTTGGTGTTATCGGTCCTAATGGTGCCGGTAAAACTACACTGTTCCGCTTGATTATGGGTCTGGAAACTGTAGATAAAGGCGAGTTCGAAGTAGGGGAGACTGTAAAAGTGGCTTATGTAGACCAGCAGCATAGTGATATTGATCC
This sequence comes from uncultured bacterium, assembly GCA_905215555.1. GTDB lineage: Bacteria > Bacteroidota > Bacteroidia > Bacteroidales > Bacteroidaceae > Bacteroides. The sequence continues at coordinate 29,806 of CAJMQU010000053.1, read as the reverse complement.
GAACAAGAGTGTTTATCAGGTAATCTCCGGTGGTACGGAGCTGATTCGTATGGGCGGTCGCGATATTAATGCCCGTGCTTATCTTTCGCGTTTCAATTTCTCCGGTGGCGATCAGGAAAAACTCTGCGGTGTACTTTCCGGTGGTGAACGCAACCGTCTGCACCTTGCTATGGCATTGAAGGAAGAGGGCAATGTCCTGTTATTGGATGAGCCCACCAATGATATCGACGTTAACACTCTCCGTGCTCTTGAAGAAGGTCTTGAAGATTTTGCCGGATGTGCCGTAATTATCAGCCATGACCGTTGGTTCCTCGACCGTATCTGTACGCACATCCTTGCGTTCGAAGGTGACTCTAATGTCTTCTATTTCGAAGGCTCTTATTCAGAATATGAGGAAAATAAACAGAAACGTTTAGGAAAAGAAGAACCTACCCGCGTACGTTATAGAAAGCTGATGAATGACTGATAACAGTGAGAATCTGATAGCATAAATTATATTTTGATGACAAATAGAAAGCCCTGCAAAAATCTTGTAGGGCTTTTTTGTTACAAAAAGTTTCAATAACTCCTATATACCCTAAAATTTTGTAGCAGAAATGTAATACAAATCTAAATCTTATTAATTATATTTGCGTCTTAAAACAGTATTTAATACTTAATTAACATTCGTAATTAACACATTTAATTAACAAAAAACAGAAGTATGAAAAAACATCTAATTCATTTCCTGTTGGTGGCTGTGCTGTCCGTATTCAGTGCTGCGGCATTTGCCCAGACTACAGTGAGGGGGCAGCTTGTTGACTCAGAAACAGGTGAGCCGTTGGTGGGCGCTGCCATTATGGTGGAAGGCACTTCACAAGGTACGGTGACCGACATTGATGGTTATTTTAAGCAAGATGTTGCTCAGGGTGGGACCTTGGTGTTCAAGTATGTGGGTTTCAAAGACCTCAAGAAGAAAATAACGCAGAAGGGTGCTTCTGTTGATTTGGGTGCTATTAAAATGGAGCCTGATGCAGTGATGCTGAAGGACGTTGTGATTACTTCCTCTGTTGCTGTGGCTCGTAAGACTCCGGTAGCGGTATCTACTATTAATCCTGTGTCTATTGAAGATAAAATAGGTTCTCAGGAGTTACCGCAGCTTTTGAAGTCTACACCGGGAGTTTATGCTTCCAATGAGGGCGGTGGTTATGGTGATTCTAACATAAAGATTCGTGGCTTTAAATCAGAATATGTAGCTATGATGATTAATGGTGTGCCTATGAATGGTATGGAGAATCAGAAGGTCTATATGAGTAACTGGGGCGGACTGGTTGATGTGGCTAGTAGCATTCAGGTGCAACGCGGACTCGGTGCCAGCAAGGTTTCTACTCCTTCGGTGGGTGGTTCACAAAATATCGTCACTAAGACCACTGATGCCAAGAAAGGCGGTTTCATCTCTTATGGCATGGGTAATGACGGTTACAGTAAGATGATGTTTAGTGTATCTTCTGGTCTTACAAAGGATGGCTGGGCCTTTACTTTGTTGGGTGCCAGGGATAAACGTGATGGTTATATTCAAGGTACAGAATCTGAGGCCTATACTTGGTTTATGAGTGTGGCAAAGCGTTTTAATGATAATCATCAGCTTTCATTTACTGCTTTTGGTGCACCTCAGTGGCATAATCAGCGTAATATGGCAAATGGGTTGAATATTAAGGAATATCAGTACGTGAAGAAATGGATGGGTGAAGAAAGCCCTTATCGTTATAACTCTACTTTTGGTTATCGTAACGGACAAGTGATGAATTCTTCTCGTAACGAGTATCATAAACCGCAGATGTCACTTAATCACTTGTGGCAGATAAACCATAAATCAAGTCTCAGTACGGCCGCTTATATGTCTATAGGTACGGGTGCAGGTTATAGCGGTACGGGTGTGACAGGATACAGTAGTTCTTGGTATGGTACAGCTACTGATGGTACAGTGAACACTCAGTTCCGTTGCCCTGATGGTACTTTCGATTACGATGCTGTAGATAAACTTAATGCAGATAATTATACTAATCCGGTGAATGTGAGCGGTATGCCTGGCTACAACGGTTCGCTGATGATTATGAATAAAGCTTCGAACGATCACTTCTGGACAGGTTTAATTTCTACTTATACCACTAAGTTCAATGATTACTTTGATTTTTATGGTGGTATCGACTTCCGTTATTATAAAGGGTTGCATAAAAATGTGATTACTGACCTTTTCGGTGGACAGTATTATGTAGATTCTTACAATCGTAAAAGTGTATTGGCGGCGAATAGTGCGAATGGAGGTGTTGCCTCTTGGGTAAATCAAAAGTTGGGCGTAGGTGATGTGATTCGTCGTGACTACGATGGTTTTGTGATGTACGAAGGTGGCTTTGCCCAGTTGGAATATAATAGAGATAAGGTGAGTGCTTTTGTATCGGGTGGTCTTACTAACACTAGTTATTGGCGTAAAGACCGTTTCTACTATAGTGGTGACAAACAAATGTCTTCGAAGGAGCATTATTTGGGTGGAAACGTGAAAGCGGGTTTGAATTATAATCTTGACGATTACAATAACGTATTCTTCAATACAGGTTTCATAAGTCGTGCTCCTATTTTCGATAATACTTTTATCAATTCTCAAAGTTCACACGAACGTAATCCCGATGCCAAAAATGAGAAAGTTTATTCTTTTGAATTAGGTTATGGATACCGTAGTCATTATTTAGTAGCAAATGTGAATGCTTATTATACCATGTGGAAAGACAAGGCCCTATATGATACTGGTTCGTATGAAGATGGAGCTGGAGCTTCTCAACGCTGGACAATGAATATGACTGGCGCGCAAGCAAACCATATGGGTGTGGAAGTGGATTTCTTAGCCAAACCTTTCCGCTGGATGGAGATTAATGGTATGCTCTCTTGGGGAGATTGGCGCTGGAACGGAACGGCAAAAGGCTTTATGATGAATAATGAAGGACAGATTATGGCAAACGGCCGTGGTGAAGTGGTGACCGACATGAGCAATGCAGATCAGTACAAGTATACTATTAAAATGGATAACGTGCAGGTAGGTGGTTCTGCTCAAACTACAGCTGCTTTGGGATTGACATTCCGTCCACTACAAGGCTTGCGCCTTAGTGCTGATTGGAACTTTTTTGCACGTAACTATGCTGATTATGATATTGATGCAAGTCAGGCTACTCAGAAAGAACCTTATGTCGTGGAAAAACCTTGGGAGATTCCTTCGTGGAGCACATTCGATGTCACTGCAGGGTATACCTTCGACTTGGGCAAGATACGTGCTACGTTGAGTGGTAATGTGAATAACTTGTTCAATCAGGAGTATATAGCCGATGCCCGCGATGGAAGCAATCACGACTGGGAGACTGCCACACGCGTACTCTATGGTTGGGGACGTACTTATAGCGTAAGACTGAAGTTTAATTTCTAAGCGAACATATTTATGAAGAAACATATATTATTAGGAACTGCACTGGCTTCGTTGTTTACGCTCGGAGCTTGCGACTACAACGAGGACAATTTCCCCGGATTTGATGAGAAAGGAACCATCATAGATGTTCGTACGGATACCCTCGTACTGGCTGATGGTCATTATGGTAAAATAGCCTCTATGCCGAAGAATCAGGGGCTGGCTCTCTCCAAGGATCCGGAGAACCAAACTTATCTTACGGCGTTGAACCAGTTAGGAAAGACTAAGATGTTTACTGAGATGGTAGCTCCCGAAGATTATCTGCCTGCATTTGTAGATTCACTTTATCCTTATCTGTCGGATAACTCTAAAATTTTGGTGCGGTATAATATCGGTAAGGAGCAACCTGAATATCTCTCCAAGATAAACGAGGCCAATGTTTTTGAACTTACTTCCGATAATTATGCTGCAGTATGGGGTGAGAATATGGTAGTGAAGTATCTCACACCTTCTACATTGCAACAAATTCCTACTTTGTTGAAAGAGAATGTCAAGAGTCCCAAGGAGGGTGATGTATACCAAGTAAATTATGCTTGGTCGGAAACCGAACCCAGTACTGGCGGTGGAGGAGAAGTGGTTGACCAAATAGATAAAATATCGGACGCTTTGGCTGAGGCTGGAGATTATAAAGTACAGGGTACTGTAATAGCAACCTATGCACGAGGATTTTTGTTGAGCGATGATAGCGGACAAATATTGGTTTATCTTAATGTGAAGCCAAATTACACGGTAGGTGACATCGTTACTGTAGAAGGAACTACTAGCAAATATGCTAATGTGATGCAGTTTGGCAATACTTCTGTTGTAACAAGATTGGGGCGTGCTGATTCATTCAGTTATCCGGAACCAATAGAATATACAGGAGCGCAATTGGATGCTTATGTAGCGAAGGTTGACGGGTTCCACTATGTGAAAATTGTAGGTGAATTGGTCATCGATGGCAACTATGTGAATCTGAATGTGAGTGGGGCAACCAAACAAGGATCTGTTTCATATCCGTTTGATGGTGTGATTGACAAATCTTTGAGTGGACAGCAGGTTACAGTAATCGGTTATTTGATTGGTGCGACCAGCCGTTATAATGTTATGGTAACATCTGTTGAGCCGGTAGGGGAAAGAACTTTCTCTCCGATAGGGGAGGTTGCACTCGCCAAACCAGGTGAATATACTGTAAAAGGACAAGTTGTAGCAAAATATCAACGTGGATTCTTGTTGAGTGACGGCTCTGGAACAATTTTGGTATTTGACAAAAATGGATTTGATTTTGTTCCCGGTGATATTGTAAAGGTATCTGGAGCAGTTACTAATTATGCTGGATTTAATCAGTTTGGAACAACGCCGGTATGCGAGAAATTGTCAGATGGTACCGTTAAGGCTCCTACAGTTTTAACTTTGGATGCTCCTGCAATGGAAGAATATCTTACTGCGCCTTTTGTTGCTTATGTGGAATATACTGGTAAGTTGAGTATCTCGGGTACTTATTATAACGTAATTATTTCGGGTACGGATAAGTGTCAGGGTAGTATTCAGTATCCTATTGCTGGAATCATTGATGAATCACTCAACGGCAAGCAAGTGATAGTAGAAGGTTACACATTGGGTGTAAGTAGCGGTAAGTATATTAACACTATGGCAGTCAAGGTGAGTGAAGCTTCTGCTACTAAGACAATATCTCGTGCCGTTACCCGTGCTTCGGATGTGAAATCCAATGCCGCTGCTCTTTATCAGTACGACGGCTCGGCTTGGATGGCATACAAAGAAAATGCAAGTATAGGTATCAGCGTGATGCAGCCTGCTGATTATACTTCTATCGGTTTGGATTATTTAAGCGATGCTGATGTTGTATTACCTATTTATCTGAAGAATATGTTCCCTTATGCGCAGAGTGGCGATACCAAAGCAGTGGCTTATTTTGGCAATAAGGATAAAAAAGTGATGGCGGATGAATATGGTTTTGATGGTACTGCATGGGTGAAGATGAATACTGAAATGAAAATTGCTGAAATGGCGTTCTTAAAGACTGCTGGTAGTTGGATGGAAGCTAAGGAGTACTATAGTAATGACTTTGCCGGTGTGGTTCACAATGGTGCCCATAAAGTGGACGTGGAACTCGACGGCATGAACTATGTATGGAGTGATGGCGTAGGTTATACTCGTATTAAGGCAAGTGGATACTATCAGCGTAACCGTGATACGGAGGCTTGGCTTGTTACTGGTGAGATAGATCTTACTGAGGCTATTGCTCCGCAGGTGGTGTTCATGGCTTCGGCGGATTATCTGTATGGAGGCAAGATTGAAAATGCTGTATCTGTACATGTGTCTGAGGATTATATTCCTGCTACTTCTGAGAAAAGAGAAGAAATGGTTGCTGCTTTGCAGGCTGCAACGTGGAGTGACCCGTTATCTTTTGAGTGGCCTACTAGTTCAAAAGAGATTGAGATGCATTCTTCTATGGCCGACTATGTGGGCAAGAAAGTATATGTAGCATTCCGTTATGTAAGTACTAGCGAACCTGGATTTGCTCCTACGTTCTACATGAGTAACTTTGTGGTGAAGGAATAATTCTTAAGATTATAAATAGGCAATGTGGTAATGAACTCTGATGCTCATTACCACATTTGCATTCTTAATACTATTAATTCAAAAAGAAAAACAAAGATGAAACAACTATCTTATCTATTTCTTCTGCTGGCAAGTTTTTGGCTGGCAGCTTGTGATGATTCTTCAGATGCTTCGCTCATTCCCGAAATAATACCTACTGAGCAAGGTTCTGACACTTATGTGATGAAGGGTTATGAGTCGGCTGGCAATGGTTTTAACGTTTATAAACCTGAGGCTATCGGTGCTCCTTTTTATATCAAGTCGCAGTCTTTTACCGGTCGTAACTATGCGTTTGCTCCTGTTAGTGGCGAGTCGCTCGAAGAGCTTACTTCGGTTCCATCTGCCAATGCTTTTAGCGAGAAAGTCGAGGTGAAACCTGCCACTTGTTATTGGGTGCGTTTTAATCGTTACAATCATTATCAGATGGGCAAGCTTCGCGTAGCCTACATTAAGGGTAACGAAGTGGGTATAGAATATGTAGCCTCTGATGACGTGGATGTGGACAATGCTAATCTCGCCAACAGCAATAAAGCCAACAACCTCGAAATTCCTGCTCTCAATGCCACTAATCAATATATCGAGTATTATGCTGGCGTGTCTGATGAGGAGGGTGCCGAGCAGGTGCTGAATTTCTCTTTAGAATATATCGCTTCAAAAAAGCATTCGGCTTGGGTAGCATTTAGCTTTGATCCTGTTACTTCACAAGACAACATTAAACGTACCAACGAGTGGAATCAAGACGATCCTAATATTGACAATAGCGTAGAGGTGACCGAATCAATGCACAAGAGTGACGGCTATGACAAGGGACATATTTGTGCCAGTGAAGACCGTGTGTACAGCGTGAGCGCCAATAAGCAGACATTCTATTATAGTAACATTTCACCGCAGATAGGAAGTTTCAATCAGAAATATTGGGCGGCTCTTGAGAAGCAGGTGCAGACTTGGGGACGTTCTACCATCAATGGTACGTATGATAAACTTTATGTGGTGAAAGGGGGAACTACCGATCGTTTGCTTACCAACTTCACAGGTGTGAAGAAAGCCAATGATGGACTTTATCCCACCACCAATGCTGCTGGACTTACTCCCGGTGGTCTTATTTGTCCCAGTTATTACTATATGGCTCTGTTAAGCGAGAAGGCAGGTGTGTATCATGCCATCGCCTTTTTAGTGCCTCATTCGGAGTTGTTGCCTGAGAAACCGGATAAAGACGAGTTCATGGCTTATGCTGTTTCTATAGAGAATTTAGAGTATGAGACTGGCATTGACTTCTTCTGTAATCTTCCTAATGAAGTAGAGAAAAAAGTAGAGGCTACTTACAGTGAAGAAGACTGGATTTGGTAAAAAGTTTATTTGATTTTATAATATCTGAAAATAGAGAGAATGCATGGTCTAAACAACCGTTGCATTCTCTCTATTTTTATAGTTATCTGATAAAATTCGGTATGAATAAAAATGTATGCCCCCACTTAAATCTTTAGATAAATGTTTGGACATTATTTCTTTATTTTCATCTCCATCAGCACCGGATTATGGTCGCTGCACAGATCCAGATCTGTCGAATAGTAGCGATATCCCTGAATGCTGGATGAATGGAAGACATAATCGATGCGTAGGAGGCGTTTAAAGTAGCGGTAAGTGTACATATAGCCGCGACCGCAAGTCTTGAAACCATCATTGAGGATATCACTTAGTTCGGCATAAGTGTAGGAAGAAGGCAGGGAGTTGAAGTCACCGCAGACCACTACAGGGTAGGGACTCGCAAGGGCAAGCTGGCGGATGCTGTCTGTTTGCTCGGCGCGTTTCACGAAATTGTCGTGCAGGGAGGTGATGGCACCTTGCACAACTTCGGCTTCACGACGAGTATCACTGGTGCTGGCAAGTCCACGTTCCCATTTACGACGGTTTTGACTGACGCTCGTAGTCTGCAAGTGGTTGTTGAGCAGGCGGACGGTATCTCGGCCCAGAACGATGTCGCATTGCATACTACAGTTGGCACTTTGGGCATAGGAAATAAATTGCGGATTGATGAGCGGATAGCGGCTGAATATGGCAATGGGGAGTACTCCACGGATGGAATCTTCGGTGGGTATTATGGTGTAACGCCAGTGCGAAAATACTTTGCGGATGCTGTCCATGGGAAAGTACTTGTTATCGCCACACTCCTGAAAACAGAGGACATCGACTTTCTCTTTTTGCATATAATTAGCGATTTCTTTGCAGGAATAACCGGTGATTTCACCACCGAAATTGCTGACATTGTAAGTGGCTATCTTCAGGTAACCGTCGGCGTAGTTACTACTGTAATGACCTTCGGGAATCTGCTTGGTAAAGCTGAACTGAAAGATGGCAAGGATATAGCTGTAGTTGAAAATTAGTGCTGCAAGGGGAACAAATATCCAACGCCTGCGGGCAAAGGCCCAGCAGATGGCGAATATCAGATTGCATAGCAACAATGCGGGAAGTGCCAACCCAAGCACGGGCATATATCTTGAGTTGGCTGGGTTGAAGTTCCCGGAGAAAGCGGCAATCATTGTAATGAGGGCCAGAGCAATGGTCAGGAGGACCGGAATGCTGCGGAAGAGGCTTTGGATTTCTGATTTTCCCATAAAGTTACGAGCTAATTTTATTTCACTACGTTTACCGGTTTCCCGTCAATATATGCTTTTAAGTTGCTAACTGTGATATGTATTAGTCTTTGGCGTGCTTCGAAATTGGCCCAAGCTATGTGTGGGGTGATGAAGCAGTTCCGGGCGGTCAGCAGTGGATTGTTGGAGCGGGGGGGCTCTTCGGAGAGGACATCCAGTCCGGCAGCGTAGATTTTTCCGGTATTAAGAGCATCGGCAAGGTCTTGCTCGTTGACGAGGGGCCCGCGTCCGGTGTTGATGAGGATGGAGGTGGGTTTCATCAGTGAGAGGCGGTTGGCATTTACCAGACCGCGAGTGCTGTCCGTCAGTGGACAGTGCAGGCTGATGATGTCACATTCGTGGAATACTTGGTCGAGGTCTGCTTTCCTGATTTCCGGTGGGAGTTGCAGGCGCGACTTGGAAGTGACGGCCCAGACCTTCATACCGAAACCGATGGCTATACGGGCGGTGTTGTATCCGGTCTGTCCCAATCCGATGATACCGATTTTCTTTCCGAGCAGTTCGATGAGCGGGGTGTCGTAGAAGCAGAAGTCAGGGCTTTTGCTCCAGTCTCCCCGGCTGACTTTCTCGGAATAGTGGTGCACTTGCTGGGTGATGTTCAGGATATGGGCGAAAACCATTTGCCCGACAGAGGGGGTACTGTATGCGGGTATATTAGTCACGATGATGCCATGTTCGCAGGCAGCAGTGATGTCAACGACATTGTATCCTGTAGCCAAGACGCCGATATACTTCAGATCAGGCAGAGCGGCTATTGTTTCGCGGTTGAGCACTACCTTATTAGTAAGTAGTGCTTCGGCACCGGCGGCACGTTCAAGAACTTCGTTGGGAGCGGTGCGCTCGTAGATTGTGCACTCGCCTAACTCTTTCAATTTATCCCAGTTCAGATCGCCGGGATTGGCTGTGTAACCGTCTAATACTACAATTCTCATTTTGCGTATATTTAAAGTAAGTATGCAAATTTAGGGAAAAGATTTCTCATAATACAAATAATGGGAAACTTTGTTGGGATTGATGCAACTGTTGCAAAATGACAATTCTATAAGTGACGGCCTCTTTTCTATCTTAAATTCCTATCCGCTTCAGAAGAGAAGGATAGTTCTTATTTCTTATATTTCTCTCCCCATAGCGCCTTCATTCTTTCGGCGTGCTTCTGTTCGGCGGCATTCTCCTGTGGCTCCCACAAACGATGATCTTTCAGTTCATCGGGTAGGAACTGTTGTTTGACAAAGTGACCGGGATAATCGTGTGCATACTTATAATTATTGCCGTAGCCTAACTGTTTCATCAGTTTGGTAGGCGCGTTGCGCAGGTGCAGGGGGACAGGCAGATTTCCGGTTTGCCGCACGAGTTCCAAAGCGTTGTTGATAGCCATATAAGCAGAATTACTCTTAGGACTTGTGGCGAGATAGACAGTGGCTTCAGCCAGAGGGATACGTCCTTCGGGCCAGCCCACTTTCATTACGGCATCAAAACAAGCGTTGGCGATGAGCAAGGCATTCGGATTTGCCAGTCCGATGTCTTCCGAAGCGGAGATGACAAGGCGGCGGGCGATGAAGGCTGGATCTTCTCCAGCTTCCACCATACGGGCGAGCCAGTAGATAGCACCGTCCGGATCGCTGCCACGGATGGACTTGATGAAGGCAGAGATGATGTCGTAGTGCATTTCTCCATCTTTATCATAGGCAAGGGGATTTTGTTGCAGGCGCTCGGTGACGGTTTCATCGGCAATGACAACGGGGTCATTGGCTTCGGAAGAAACAACGAGATCCAGTATGTTGAGTAACTTACGTGCATCTCCGCCACTGTAGCGAAGCATGGCTGTGGTTTCCTTCAGTTCAATTTTGCGTTCCTTCAGGATGTGGTCGGTGGTGACGGCGCGTTGCAGCAATTCCATGAGGTCTTCTTTTTCAAGAGACTTCAAGACATAGAGTTGGCAACGGGACAACAACGGGCGGATAACCTCGAACGAAGGGTTCTCGGTAGTAGCGCCTATCAGCGTCACCGTTCCCTGTTCCACAGCACCGAGCAGCGAGTCTTGTTGCGACTTGCTGAAACGGTGGATTTCATCAATGAACAGGATAGGGCTGCCTTGTGAGAAGAAACGGTTACTCTTGGCACGTTCTATCACTTCGCGCACGTCCTTCACACCACTGGTCACGGCGCTCAACGTATAGAACGGAGTTTCCAGTTTGTTGGCGATGATCTGTGCCAAAGTAGTTTTACCTACTCCCGGAGGCCCCCATAGGATGAATGAAGAAATACGTCCTGCGTCAATCATCTTGCGCAACACAGCACCCGGTCCTACTAAATGTTTCTGACCGATATACTCGTCTAATGTCTTAGGGCGAAGCCTTTCTGCTAATGGGGTCATGTAAATTTAGAATATCATTAATATCATGAAACGGATACCATCTTTCTTTACTCCCGGAATATCGGTGTAAGTGAGACGGCGAACATATTCGATATGCAACAGTTTGAAGATGTTGTAAATACCTACACTGGCTTCCAGATAAGGAGTACTGCCCATTACGTGACTGGTGGGCACACCGTCGCGCATCGGGAAGAGGAACAATTCGTCATTGTGGCTCTTATACGGATTGTTCTTGTCTGTGAGCGTACCATACATACCACGGATACGGAAAGTTTCACGCCATTTCAGTTTTTTCAGCAGTGGGATGCGGTTGAAAAGCTTTCCGTTCATGTCATACGTCAGGGCAAGCGAGGCGTAACGGTCGTTCAGGAACTCCATATTGTTGATAAGGCTGAATGACTCGTTGTGCTGGGTGATGTATGACAGGTTTGCCATAGGCAGGTTCAGCAAGGGGAACGGTACGGTATTCCACTGCGCACCGGCACGGGCGGTGATGTCCAGTTTGCCCCATGATCCGAACCAGAAACGTTTGCGGATGCTGGCTTCAGTGAGGTTGAAGTTATACTCGCCCCCCAGCACGCCTTTCAGACCGATGGTGTGTGAGAGAGAGAATATCGGAGCATCCAGCGATACGGGCACACGGCGTTGCTTGGTGTTTACGTATGTTTCACCGGGGGCATAACGCAGGGTGACACCCAACTCGGTGGTGGTGATGTCCTTGACGAAAGTATTTGTATCGTCCCATGAACCGGCGATGTTACCATCGTTTTTCCAATATTGCAGTACACCTCCGGCAGGTTCGTCGTTGCGGTGGCGGGCCATGGCTTTGATGGAGAAACCGGCATTGGTTTCCAGTTCATAGGTCAGGGTAGCATCGCGCATATACGACATCTGGTCTACTTTGGTCCACTTCCAGCCAACGAACATATTATCTTTGTCGGTCGAGAGATACTTGTCCATGGGGGACATGACATCATAGCTATAATCAAAAGCAATGTAATGTTTGGGGAATTCCCACAATACATATTCACGTTTGTTGAACGAGTAGGCGGCCTCTCCTTTGTAGAACCATTTCCTGTCCCTTGTTCCGTACGCACCATAGCCGCTGAAACTCCAGTGAGGATCGAGGTTACCGGTAGTCATACCGCTGAGACGGAAACGGGTACCGTTCACAAAATTGCTTGTGATGATAGTGTTGATAGGTCCGAAGTCAAACTTGCTGGGGTTCTTCTTTGTACCTGTTTCCACAAAGTTCTCAATCAGGGCTTTCGCACCGAAAATGACATATTTGAAGCCGGGGATTTGCTCGATGCGGTTCATGAACACATCCATATTGCTCTCCTTTTTGGTGAGGGGAACCTGGCGGACTTGCGCCCAGTATTCATCGCTCTTGTTGAGCATATTGGCTTCTTTGATAACGTTTCCTTTCAGACGGAAAAGCCGTTGCTCTATTTCATCGAACTTGTAATCACTGTATTTCGTGGTGCGCTGTACCTCAAGACCTTGCAAGCCTTTCACGAATTGCAGTTCCACGGTCATATCATCGTCAGTCAATACCCAGTTACCGTCCGGCATCTGTTCGAATTGCTGCACGATATCAAGGTTGTCTACGAAGTTGACACCTGTCTTTTTGGGCAGGTTCATGGTACACTTCTTTACGGCGTAGGTAGAATCTTTCACTACGTAGAGGTGTCCTGTGAAACCGAAGTCCTGCGAGTTTTGCGGAACGAAGGTGAGGTGTACACATTCCTGGCGGTCTACCATGATGGTGTCCATGAGGTAGTATTTGTAGAAGCTGATGGCGCCCCGACCGATGGGACTGACGAAACGACGTTGCAACAGGCGGATGTCGTCGTCATAGATGTTAACGTCGGAGAAGACGTCGGTGAGGATGGTTCCCAGCATGTCACCGGTGTTGAAGAATTCTTCAATACCGCTGGAGTTCATACCTTCGATGATGGTCTTCTCGCTCTTGGGACTCTTGCGATAGATGGTGCGGGAGGCCGTCTCTTTGATGGAGATGGGGAGAATCATCTTATTGGTCTTGGAGGATACTTCCACCTGATCTTTGAAGAATGAGAATTTCTTGTAGATGCCTTTCTCCATCTTCTCAGGAGTGACATCGTTCATGGACATTTTCATCTTCTCGTACTTCTTGTACTCGTAGTAGTCATTGGTTTCCAGCTTCAACTGCTTCTTGTTTTCAATGACTTTCTTCATGAACTCCACGGCAGGATTGTTTTTGCGGGAGTATTTCTCTTTCTGTGGTTTTACCACTACTTCGGAGAGCATGACATCGGCAGGTGCCATTTTCACGTTCAGTACTTTGGTGGTGGGTTGCAACCTGACCTTTTTGGTCACATATCCGATAGCCGAGAATGTAAGTTCGTTCCAGCCTTTGTGGGTTTCTACTACGTATTCTCCCTCGGCATTGGTGATGGCTCCCACACCTTTCCCTTCGTATTGAACGGTGATGTACATTAACGGTTCGTTGGTCAGGGAGTCCGTAACGACACCTTTTATCTGTGCAGATGCGCTATGTGCGACGAGTAATGACAACAGAAAAAGGATAAGAATTATATATCGTTGTTTCATATTTAAGTCAAAATGAGGCTGCAAAGGTAGCAAATTACAGCTAAATAAGAAGTAAATATACTCTAAAGAAAGAAGAGGAATGTTTATTGTATTTTTCTTTTGTGCTGAGGCAAAAGAAAAAGTATATTTGCACTATGTTATCTATACTTGTTCCGGTATACAATATCTCCTGCGTCTCATTGGTAAGGAGATTGCATGATATGGTTTTGCTGACGAAAGTTCCTTTTGAAATCCTGTTGGCGGATGATGCGTCGTGTGAAAAGGTGAGAGAGGAAAACCGTGTGTTGAATGTGTTGGAAGGCTGCCATGTGTTTGAGTTTGATGAAAATCATGGACCGGCATTTATTCGGAATTATCTGGGAGGACAGGCGCGCTATTCTTATTTGCTTTTTCTGGATACGGATACAAGGCCGGTGGCAGATGATTTCCTTTCCGTTTATCTTGGCCATGCTGGTGCACAGGTTGTTTGCGGTGGCTTTTCTTATCAGAAAACAGGCGATGTGTTTTTACGGCATAAGTATGGAACGCGGGTGGAAGTACAGTCGGCAATTGAACGGAACAAACATCCTTATCAACAGTTCATCAGTATGAATTTCTTCATTCCGAAAGAGATCTTTTTACGTGTCCGTTTTGATGAGACGTTTCACTTTGGGTATGAGGATACTGCTTTCGGGAAGAGGTTGGAGGATGCGGGGGTAACTGTGTTACATATTGAAAATCCGGTCTGGCATTTGGTAGAGGAGGATGCCTCTGCTTTTTTGGATAAAACGCGTCGCTCCGTGAAGAATCTGCTGGGGCATGAGCAGGAGTTACTTCCATATGTTCGGTTATTGCGTTGGTACAACGGAGTAAAGCAGTTTCATGCTGTGGCACTCACTGCTTTCATTTTCCGTCTTTCCAAAGGTATTCTGGAGAAGAATCTTACAGGTAAGCATCCTTCCCTGAGACTTTTCGCTTTTTATAAATTGGGCTATTTCTGTAAGTTAACCCTTTCCTGATTTCTTGTTCCGGTTTCTATTATTCCTTTAGTTCTCCGTTAATCAGAGTTTGCACAATGCGTTCCGCCGTCCGTCCGTCCCAGCGGTCGGGCAGGGTGGTGTGTTTCCATTCGCCGTGCATCAACTTTTCCAGCACAGAGGCAAGGGCAACTGGATCTTCGTTTACTAGTTCATTAGTACCTACACGCCAGGTTTCGGGGTGCTCGGCATACGAGTTGAGCGTGATGCAAGGCACGTCGAGGAAAGTGGCTTCCTCAGCGATATTTCCGGAGTCGGTGATGATGCCTTTGGCGTTGTTGATAAGATAGCCGAAGTGGAGGTAACTTTGTGGCGGGAGGATGTGCAGATTAGGAGTATTGATTTCCAGTGACTTGATAGCTTTCTGCACGTAGGGATGCAGAGGGGCGATGACGGGCACACCTTCGGATTTCTCTATCAGGGTTTGCATCAGCGCATTGAGCACTTGTTTCTTTGTCAATAAGTCGTGGCGGTTGAGGGTCAGTAACAAGTAACCGCGCTTTTCCAACCCCATAGTGGAGAACCATACGGGTTGCAACAGTCGGTGACGGTTGTAGCGGACGGTATCTATTAATATATTACCTACATAATGGATGTATTCGGGGATCATACCCTCTTGGTTCAGGTTGCGGTTGGCAACCATGCCTGCTGTGAACAGATAGTCGGAGATGGCGTCCACGATGGTACGGTTCACTTCCCGGGGCATGTTCATATCGAAAGAGCGGGTACCGGCTATGAGGTGGGCCACTTTCAGGCCGCGTTTCTTGGCGACGATGGAACAACTCATGGTGGCGGTGAGGTCGTCTACGACAAGAACCACTTGTGCGGGATGATTATTCAGTTCCTTCTCGAAAGCGAGCATGATGGCGGCTGCCACTTCAGAATGGTCGTGTCCGCTGATACCCAAGTAACCGTCGGGTTGCTTCATGTCCAGGTCGGAGAATAGGGAGGCATCCAGACTGGTGTCATCCTGGCGTCCGGTGTAGACCAGGCGGTATGAGATTTGCTTTCCTGCTTCTTGCGCAGCTTTGATGGCACGGGTGATAGGTGCTATTTTCATGAAGTTGGGGCGTGCTCCCGCCACAATCGTTATTTTCATTTTTGTTGTTTTTTTAAATTTCCAAGAGACAAATGTACGTTTTCTTAGGGAAATTATTCGTTACTTTGCCGATAATTTTAATGACTGTCAATAATAAAACATCAAACGTTTAAATATTAATCATTGATTATCATGCCAACATTTGTTCAAATACTCGATTTTATAGGTACGTTTGCGTTTGCTATCAGTGGCATCCGTCTGGCATCGGCAAAGCGCTTCGACTGGTTTGGGGCGTATGTGGTGGGGTTCGTAACAGCCATCGGAGGCGGTACGATACGCGATGTGCTGCTGGGGGTGACACCAGGGTGGATGACCGATCCTATCTATTTGATATGTACGGGACTGGCCCTGCTTTGGGTGATTCTTTTCGGTAAGCACCTTATCCATTTGCATAATACGTTCTTTATATTCGATAGCATCGGTCTGGCGCTGTTTACGGTGGTTGGTGTAGGGAAGAGCATCGCGTTGGGGTATCCGTTCTGGGTAGCTATCATCATGGGCAGCATTACAGGTGCTGCGGGTGGTGTAATCCGGGATGTGTTCATCAATGAGATTCCGCTGATTTTCAGAAAAGAGATTTATGCGATGGCATGCGTGGTAGGCGGCACGGCTTACTGGTTGTGCCATGCATTGGGAATGCACTCTTACGGTTGCCAGGTGGTAGGCGGTGTGTCGGTTTTTGTGACGCGCATTCTGGCGGTGAAATATAATATATGTCTGCCGATTCTTTCGGGAAGTGGAGAAGAGGACAGTTCCATTAAAAATTAAAGAATTAAAAATTAAAGAATAAGGAGTAGCCGCTTTCAGTGCCTTCGCACCTGCTGCCTTTGCACACCTTGTTAATTCTTTAATTTTTAATTCTTTCATTCAGTCTGGTTTTAGCGGTCTTTGCCGCTAAAATCAGAACATGGCATCTTTCGTGTTGAACAGTTTTCTTTCATTCAGCTTCACTACTTTACCATATTTCTCAAGTTTCTTCACGTCGATATCTTTCGGGTTACCCATGATGCCGATGCAGTAGGGTTTACCTTTGACGTTCTCTTCGTAATACTTCACGATGTCATCGAAAGTCAGGGCGTCAACCTTAGGCAGATTCTGCTTGGTGGGGTCATCGTTGTAGCCTACGCGTTGCAGTGATCTCATGTATTCAGCCTTGTTGCGGAAAGAAGGATGCGTGGTCAGCATTTCCTGGCGCATGTAACTCTTGATGTTGTCTATACGTTCGGCATTCTTCGGCATGTCTGTAATCAGACCCATGAATACATCCAGTGCATCGTTGGCCTTGTCGTTCTGCGTACCGATGTTGCCGAAGAGGTAAGTCGGGTTGCCCGGCAATGTAGGTGTGCCGATGTATGCTCCGGCTGAATAAGCCATCGAACGTTTTCCACGGATTTCATCGAGTACCAGTCCGTTGAAACCACCGGAGAAATATTGGTTGAATGCGTCACGGATCACGTCATCTTTCGTATCATACTTTTCCATCGGCATGTAGAAGTAGATTTGTGCCTGTTCTGCATCAGAGTTGGGCAGGAAGTAAACGGTGTTTTCCGTTACGGTAGCCATAGGTTTGTCTTGCGGTGAGGCAGACGGCTTTTCGTTGGCAACCAGCGGCAGGTTTTTGCTGAGGATGTCATAAGCATTGTCGAAAGGTATCGTTCCGCAATAGAAGATTTCAGCCTCGTAGTTGGCAGCACGGTTGATGTCGCCTGTCAGTTCGGAAATCTGCAATTCGTAAACTTCCTTATCTGTTAACTCGTCGATATAGGCTGATTTGTTCTGGTAAATCAGGTATTGCATGAGTGCGCTGGACAAAGCGTTCACATTTTCTTTGCGTTGCTGGCGGCTACCCAACATAGAACCTTTGATACGGCTCAACTGTTTGTCGTCCAGTTTCGGCATCAGAATTTGACGGGCAAGGAGTTGGCAAGCTTGCGGCAAAGTTTCTTCGTAACCTTCCATCGTAATGTAGAGGTAATTGCTGTTGGCACTAACTTCGCAGGTAGCGTTCAGTTTACCGAGTTCTTCTTTCAGTTGTTGCGGTTCGTATGCACCCATGATGCCGGCATTGTTCATCAAGTCGGCTGCAATGCCCAGTTTACGGAATTCGCGTTCGCCGACACCGTAGCGCAGGGTCAGACTGAATACGTTGTTTTCCGGATTCTGTGTGTAGTACATCTTAGAACGGTCGTTCAACTTCTTGCTTTGTACGTCACTGAAGTTGATGAATTTCTCATCTACTTGTCCGATAGGCATGTTTTTGAACTGTGTGGCATACAATGATTGTTTGCCTACAGGAGGTTCAATGGGTTTGTATCCCGGTTTTTTGATTTTAGCGCTCTTGTCAAGTTTGCCTTTTTCAATGTAGATGGCAAGGTAGTCGTTGGTCAGGTATTGTTTGGCAACACGTTTGATATCGTCTGTTGTGATGGCCATTACCTCATCCTTGTAGTTGAGTACCTGTCCCAGGTCTTCTTCATTGATGAAAGCGTTCATCAGCATATGTGCCTTGTATGTGTTAGACTCCATGCGGCGGTCGAAATCACGACACATATTGTTTTTGATAGAATTGATCTGCCATTCTTCAAATTCGCCGTTGGCTACTTTCTCAATAGCTTTCAATGCTTTCTTTTCAGCACTTTTGTTTGATTCGAAACGGCGTTGGTTTTCATCGTAAAGAGGAACGCAACGTACGATGTTACGGCCTTGTTCGCGACGGCTGTCGGAGTAGGCGAAACCCTGAGTCAGTTCACCGTCGATGGTCAGCTTGTCCAGTGTACCGGTGTTGCTGTTGTTGCTCAGCAAAGACATGGCGATATCCAAAGGCTTTTCGTCGGGATGTCCGGCAGGCACGCCTTTGTATACGAGGCATACATTGGGATAATAACCCACCTTGGCATTATATTGCTTGCGGCCTTTGATGTCCAGGTCGGGATAAGTTTTGCGTTCGGGAGTGGCTTTAGCCGGCAGGCGTCCGAATGTAGCATTGATACGGCCACTGATTTGTTTGGCATTAACATTACCTACGAGGATGAGTACCATGTTTTCGGGAGTGTACCAGTCGTTGTAGTACTCGATAAGCTTGCTCAGACGTGGGTTCTTCAAGTGTTCGGGCAGCCCGATGATGGGGCGTGCATAAGGATGTCCCTCGTATGCCTTGCTCGATATGAACTCTTGCTGTACGCTGCTCGGGTTGTCCTGATACATGTTATATTCCTCATATACACTTTCCAACTCCGTCTGGAAGGTACGGAATACCGGATTCATCATACGTTGTGAGTAGATTTCCAGCCATTTGTTGATCTGATAGGGAGGGAATGAGTTGTGATAGTAGGTCACGTCAAAGCTGGTTCCGGCGTTCAGTCCCTTGCCACCCATGCTTTCTATCAGGTTCATGAATTCGGTAGATACACTCACCTTTGCTGCTTCTATGGTCAGCTCGTTGATTTCTTTTGCGATAGCTTCTTTCTTTACGGGATCGGCTTCGTCGGCCATTTCATCGTACTTGGCGATGATTTTTTCATAAAGCGGTTTTTCAGTAGCCCAGTCCAGTGCACCGATCTTATCGGTACCTTTGAACATCACATGCTCCAGATAGTGCGCCAATCCGGTGTATTCTGCCGGGTCATTGACCGAGCCTGTCCGACAGGCTACGATACCGTACACATCCGATTTCGTGTTGTCTTCCCATACATATACGGAAAGACCATTCTTCAACTTGAATGCTTTTAATCCTTGACCGAAGGACGGCAAAGAGAGAGCCACGGCAGCCAGAAGAATGAATAGTTTAAAAATTCGTCTCATAAATTAAAGTGTTTTTAAATAAAGTGTTTTTGCTATATGTAGGCAAAGCTATAAAAAAATCACAAACACTTTACGAAATCTTCGGAAAAAGATACGCTTTTTATCGAAAATAACACCTGAAAACTCTCAAAAAGGGGGTGAAAACTGTCAAATGTTAGTTTTTGCCCTAAAGAAAAACAGAACTACTCCCTCGGAAGTTTGGAATCTTCCCTATACTTGCAATCGTGAATTTAAAATAATTATTAACCAATTAAAAACAGCAAAGTATGAATACCTACAGTTTTAGGAAGGATTTGATTAGTGTGCAAGAAGAACTGCTTCGCTTTGCATATAAGTTGACAGCCGATAAAGAGGAGGCTAATGATTTATTGCAGGAAACCTCACTCAAGGCGTTGGACAACGAAGACAAGTACATGCCCGATACCAATTTCAAAGGGTGGATGTATACCATCATGCGTAATATTTTTATTAATAATTACCGTAGAATCGTTCGCGAACAGACTTTTGTGGACCAGACTGATAACCTTTATCATCTGAGTTTACCGCAAAACTCCGGTTTCGCAAGTACCGAGGGCACTTATGACTTGAAAGAGATGCACCGCATTGTTAATTCGTTGCCACGCGATTATAAAGTACCTTTCTCTATGCATGTCTCTGGTTTCAAATACCGTGAAATTGCCGACCGGCTCGGATTGCCTTTAGGAACTGTAAAAAGCCGTATCTTCTTCACCCGCCAGCGGCTACAACAAGAATTAAAAGACTTTGTTTAAAAGCAGATGATATAGATTGAAGATATTGAAAGATTTTAATCTTAGTAGAAGCTGTGTCGAAAGAGCTGCGCTATGTAGGGGAGAATAATCATTCGCCCGGAATACATAAAGTGGCTTTTGACACAGTTTTGTACTTTTTAGGGTAAGGAATCTAAAGCTGAGGTTGAGCGTCGTAAAGCTGAGGTTGAGCGACGTAGAGCTGAGGTTGGTACTTCATTTTTTTAGGGAGTGACCGGAGTTGGGTGGCGAAAGGGGCTTGTTATTTGTGTGACTTGCAACCGATCGTTTCAATATGATATAAAACATATCTTTTTTCATGAAGATATTTGGGATATCTTTGACTATATGTCAGAATAAACACCTATATTTGTACTTATTAAGTTAACCTCTTAATTCATATATGTTAAACCGCTAACTGCTGACTGTGATGAAAAAGGAAATTAAATTCAGTCTTGTTTACCGTGACATGTGGCAATCCTCCGGTAAATATCAACCCCGTGTAGACCAACTGGTACGTATTGCACCGTTGATTATCGAAATGGGGTGTTTTGCCCGTGTGGAAACGAATGGTGGAGCTTTTGAACAAGTGAATCTGCTGTACGGTGAAAATCCCAACAAAGCTGTACGCGCTTTTACCCAGCCTTTCAATGAGGTGGGCATACAGACACATATGCTTGACCGTGGCCTGAATGCTTTGCGTATGTACCCTGTTCCTGCTGATGTGCGCCGTCTGATGTATCGTGTGAAACATGCCCAAGGGGTGGATATCACTCGTATTTTCTGTGGCTTGAATGAAACGAGGAATATAATCCCTTCTATCAAATATGCGTTGGAGGCGGGGATGATACCGCAAGCCACGCTTTGCATCACGCACTCGCCTGTGCATACGGTGGAATATTATGCCCATGTTGCCGACCAGTTGATTGAAGCCGGAGCACCCGAAATCTGTTTGAAAGATATGGCAGGTGTCGGTCGTCCGGGAATGTTGGGACGCCTGACGAAGACGATTAAGGAAAGGCATCCGGAGGTGATAATTCAGTATCATGGTCATAGTGGTCCGGGCTTGTCGATGGCTTCTATTCTTGAAGTTTGTGAAAATGGAGCGGATATCATTGACGTTGCCATAGAACCGATGTCATGGGGTAAAGTGCATCCGGACGTGATTTCGGTGCAGGCGATGTTGAAAGATCTGGGTTTCCAGGTGCCGGATATCAATATGAAAGCATATATGAAAGCGCGTGCCATGACGCAGGAATTCGTTGACGACTTTCTGGGCTATTTCATGGATCCGACAAATAAACATATGTCTTCCCTGTTGCTGAAGTGCGGCTTACCGGGCGGTATGATGGGGTCTATGATGGCGGATTTGAAGGGCGTGCATTCGGGAATAAACATGATCTTGCGAGGGAAGAACCAGCAGGAACTCAGTCTCGATGACTTGTTGGTGATGTTGTTCGACGAAGTGGAATATGTTTGGCCCAAGTTGGGCTATCCTCCATTGGTGACACCTTTCAGCCAGTATGTGAAGAATGTGGCACTGATGAACCTCATGCAGCTAGTGAAAGGTGAGGAGCGCTGGACGATGATAGATAATCATACCTGGGATATGATTTTGGGCAAGAGCGGGCGCCTGCCTGGTGAACTGGCTCCTGAAATTGTGGAACTGGCGAAATCAAAAGGCTATGAGTTTGTGGACACAGACCCGCAGTTGAATTATCCGGATGCTTTGGATGAATTCCGGAAAGAAATGGATGAGAACGGTTGGGAGTATGGCGAAGATGATGAAGAACTCTTCGAACTTGCCATGCACGACCGTCAATATCGCGATTATAAGTCGGGTGCTGCCAAGAAGCGTTTCGAAGATGAACTGCAGCGTGCCAAGGATACTGCTATGGCGAAAAACGGCTATTCGGAAGAAGAAATCAAAAAACTGAAACGTGCCAAGGCTGATCCTATTATTGCTCCGGATAAAGGACAGGTTCTGTGGGAAGTCTCCGTAGAAGGTCCTTCGGTGGCTCCGTTCATCGGTCGTAAATACCAGCATGATGAAGTGTTCTGTTATCTCTCCACTCCTTGGGGAGAATACGAGAAGATATTGACCGGATTTACCGGACGTGTCGTAGAAGTGTGCGCCAAGCAAGGTGATATGGTGAATAAAGGCGATGTGATCGCTTATATTCAGAGGAGTGACATCTTTGCGTAAGGAGATGGGTAACGAGGGGACAAGGAGATGAATTATGTCCACGGGCGAAGTCTTTTCCACTAACACGCCGAATGTCCTCGTCCCCTTGTTCCCCCGTCCCCTGTATTTCTCCTATTTTATCCACTTCTTTATTGTTTCTTTCAACTTTTCCTGTGTGAAAGGTTTGGTCAGAAAATCATTGCATCCGGCTTCGAATGCTGCTTTACGGTCGTTGTCGTAGGCAAAAGCTGTCAGAGCGACAATGGGCACGTCCGGTGATAATTCACGGATGATTCTCGTTGCATCCAGTCCGTCAAGGTTCGGCATTTTCATATCCATCAGTATGATGTCCGGGTTTATTTCTGCGAACATATTGACGGCTTCCATGCCGTCTTTGGCACGTTCCAGATGATATTCTTTACTAAGAATTGCTTTGGTCAGGATGTAATTGCTGTCCGTGTCTTCGGCTATCAGGACAGTTTTCATCTCGGCATCTTTTGTAGCCGAGGCCGGTGTGCCTTCTGCATTTTCGGTTATTATACTTTGTTCTTCGGTTGTCAGCTCGTTGCTTTCGAGTACATTTTTAAGCAGCTCTTTCTCTTCTTCTTTTGCCGCGTTTGCAGGTAGGGTAAAGGTGAAGGTGGTACCTTTTCCGAATTCGGAAGTTACGTAAATCGTTCCGCCCAAACGCTCGATAATGGTCTTGCAGATGGCCAATCCCAAACCTGTGCCCTGTGCGAAGTTGTTGGCCTTCACGAAGCGTTCGAATACTTTTTCTATCTTTTCGGGAGCGATGCCCGTACCGGTATCGGTCACATGGAATACTATTTTTTCTCCCTCCTGCCGATAGCCATAACTGATGCTGCCTTTGGTGGTAAACTTAAACGCGTTTCCTATCAGATTTGATATGACCTGAAAAATGCGGTTCTTGTCCGAGTCGATACGGAGTTCTTCGTCCGAAGCTTCAAAGATAAGTTCGACACCCTCTGGGCAGCGAAATACGTGAGCGTCATGTATTTCCTTGCATAGCGGATGCAGGCGAACCGTGGCGACACTGAATTCTACAATGCCGGCTTCTATCTTCGAAAGGTCGAGAATTTCATTGATGAGTTGCAACAGGCGCTCGTTATTTGCCTCTACGATGTTGTAATAACTCTTGCGCTCTTCGGTATCTTCGCTTTCGGCAATGATGCGTGAAAATCCGACGATGGCGTTGAGTGGCGTGCGTATCTCGTGGCTCATGTTGGCGAGGAATGCCGATTTGAGCTGGTCGGAAGTTTCGGCTTTCTCTTTGGCAATCATCAGTTCCCGTTTCATCAGTTCCATGTCGGTGATGTCCCATTCGATGTTCAGAAGAATAGGGGAGAAGTCTTTGCTCTCGATTTTCATTTTCCGCTTGTCGAGGAAGAGAGGGTTGCCATGACCATCGCGTTCTTCGGTTATCCAGTGCATCTCTTGTCCGTTGGTGGCTATTTCCATATCTTGTCGGCGCTTTTCCCGAGCTGTTTCCAGAGGATAGAAATCAAAGTCGTCTCTTCCCAAAGCCTCCTGCATGGGGACATCACGGTTGTACGACTCGCGGTTGCGATAGAGGTATTTAAACTCGTTCTTAATATCTTTCACGACGATACCTGCGGGAAGATGTTCCAGAATTTTATCCAATATCTGGTTGAACCGCTTGATTTGCTGTTCGTGGAGGATACGTTGGGATATATTTCTGCCGAATGCCCACAGGGTTCCTATCCCTTCATCACTGGTCACCCAATAGGCATTGCCTTCGTAGGCCAGTATGTCCGGACAGAGTGGGAAGGGGTTGTACATGCTGAAGGTCTGCTGCCTTTCTCCCTCTTTTACGTCAGCCACCATCTTTTGCCAGCTTTCTTTGTTCGGTATATATGATTGGATCTCATATATTTTCAGTTGTGTGATATCTTCCGCGTTCCCCAGGTTGTGGTGCAACATGAACTGTCGGTTGGCAAATATCAGTGTACCGTCTTCGTGGGCGGCGAAGATGTCTTCCGTAGAATTATTGATGGCATGGGTCAGAAGGTTGATGTCGTTTCGCTTTTGCTGGATGTCGGTGATGTTTTGTATATATCCTTCCAGGGTGATGTTTCCGTCTTTGTAGCACTCGCGGGCAAATGCTTTCAGGCGGATATAATATATCTTATTGTTGTAGGAGATACGGTAATCTATGCTCTCTTCCATGTTCCCCTTCAGGTTGGCGGTGAGCCAGTCGTTGAAAGAGGCTCTGTCTTCGGGAAGAATGGTGTCTATGTATGCGTCTATCAGAATGTTTTGAGTTTCTTCCGTACACATGATACCCGTCTGGCCTGCATAGGTGAATTCTTGGGTAGAGGTGTCGTAAAGCCAGCTGCCGATGAGTGCGGCTTTCTGTATTTCGAAGAGTTCCCGGTTCTTGTTTTCGAGTTCCAGTTTGCGCTGGCTGCGCTCTGTGATGTCGCGATACTGGCATAATATCAAGTCACCGTAAGGCTGCATGATGCATTTGAAGAAATAAGTTTCGTTCTGCAATGTCAGTTCGTAGTTGCGGGTTGACTTGACTCTTCGCAACAGAACTTTCCGGAATTCCGGATAAAATTCGCTGTATGTTCTGGAAGGCAGCATTGCCAACAAGTTCTTTCCGAGCAGCTTTTCTTCTTTCAGAAACCAGAGATTTACGTTGTGAATGGCTATATCTACGCACATACCATCCTTGTCCATGAGTATCAACGTATCTGATGTCATGTTCAAGAGTTTCTCGGAGTTATTCGTATCTTTCAGGATGCTTTTCATTGTTTCTCTTTGTATTTAGATTTATTGGTGGGCGGGAGGCTTTATTGGCCTGCCCTTCGTGCTTTTTCCCAAGCTCCGCTCTTGTTGCCTTTGCGTTTGCTCAGGTAGCGGAATCCTCTTATCACGTTTACGTTCATGAAGAGGAAGTAATAAGGAATAAAGAGTATCTTGTTCTTGATGTGTCTTTGCGAGAGGATGTAACCCCAGATTCCCATCAGGTAGAACAGTATCTGCAACCCCAAGATGACGGCGTAAAACAGCAGTCGGGCGGTGGTGAAAAGCAACACTATGTTGAGGGGAAGCAACAGGAACAATAGAATGGGGGTGATGGACCACCGCAGGACACGATGGGACACATATTGGAAGTTGAACAAACCGTAACGGAAAGGGTTCAGCAACGGGCGCAGCCTCCAGACGGACTGCAATCCACCCGCTGCGATGCGTACCTTACGTTTTTCTTCTTCCCGCATATCCGCCGAACCGCTTTCGGTGGCATAGGCGGCAGCGCAGTAAGCAATGGTATACCCCCGCATGACGATGCGCAGGGAGAGAATGAAGTCATCAAGTAATGTGTCCGTCCGCATATCTTCAAACAATTCGCTGCGTATGGCGAACAATTCTCCGGCAGCGCCTACGGCCGAGTAGAGGCGTGAGTCGAGGGCTTTCAGCGTGGATTCGTATTTCCAGTAAATGCCTTCTCCGCCGGATGCGGCATTATCTTTGCTCTGCATGGCTATGCGCTTTTCGCCTGCCACACATCCTACTTTGGGGTTGACAAAGGCATGGACGATTTCGCGTAGGGCTTCCCGGTTCAGGTGGGTATTGGCATCGGTGAACACAACGAGGGGAGTTTTGACGAATTTCATTCCCCGGTTGAGCGCAGCGGTTTTACCCTGGCGTTCGGGCTGGTGGAGCACGGTGGCTTGCGGCCAGCGTGCAAGGCGTTCGTTGGTGTGGTCGTTACTGCCGTCCGTGACCCAGAATATTTGTAATTTTTCTGTGGGATAATCCAGCTCCAGGCAGTTCTGCATCTTTTCGTCTACAACGTCTTCTTCGTTATAAGCGGCAATGAACAGGGTTAGTTCGGGTAATTCTTCATCGGGGGGGATGGAGTAACGTACCGGTTTGTGGAAAGTTTCTTTAATTTTGACCAGAACGTACAATACAATCCCATATCCTATATAAGTGTAGAATACGATAAACAGGCTCATCCAGAATACTATCTCGAAAGTTCTCATGATATCCTCAGTTTTGTTTTTAAGGTAAACAAATATAATGCCCAAAAATATGGATAATCTTTTACTGATGCAAGAGAAACGCTGAAAATAGTTGCCGGCTATAAGTTATTAATTATCTGTTATAAGATATCCTTTACATTACATATATAAGACGGAAACAAATGGTTCATTTATCAAAATGCTTCCGTCATGTTGAAGTAGAACAACGTTTGATTGTTGACCGTATTTTTACCCAAATCGAGGCGTACGTTCATGCGGGGCTGCACTTCGATGCGCAGTCCTAAACCATAGTTAGGCAACACACCTTCTATTTTTCCGGGATTGGGACCCATGAAGCCGCAACCCGCCCAGCCTACGAAGCCGACGTGGTTGAGCATGCGTTTCAGCCATGTGCTTTTGTCGGTGTTTATCATCTGACGATACTCTGCCATGACTACGTGAGAGGATTTGTCGCGATATTGCCCCATGTAATAACCGCGCAGGTCGAAAGGAGTTCCGGTGAGTACATATTGCGTCAACGGCACATCGCCGAATACGTTTTTGCTCTGAGCCGTCCAGGCAAGGACCCTGCGTTTACCTAAACTCTTATACTGGCGGTAGTCTATCTCCAGACGGTAAAAGTTGTCATCGCTTCCGAGAAATTTAGTGTACATCATTCCCCGGAAATCAAGATACATCCCACGGTATGCATTGGCAGGGATATCACGGCTGTCGTATGTCAGCAGGAAGCCGACACCGGAATTGAAATTTGTGTATCCCTTGCTTGTTCCTCCGGCAGCTCTGTAGGAAGGTTCGTCAACCAGATGCTTGGCAGGCTCCGTGATGTCATCGTAATTGATATCTATCTGCGGACCGGCAAATATATTACTGTTGCCCAGGCGGAAAAGGAACCAAGGATTGAATTGTATGCCGCTGTAACGGTATTGGCTGGTGGTATCGCTGCGGACATAATTTTTGTTTGTATGATAGCCTAAACCATAGAAATTATCTTCCGTATTTTTATAGGCAAACTTTCCGAAGATGCGGAAACGGTCGCCTTTGAAGAAGAGCTGGGGTTTGGAAAAGAGGTTTATGCCGCCATTGAAAATGAAAGCGATGGCCACGGGAACCACAGAACGCAACTGCGTAGTGTCGCTGGGATTCATTCGGAAAGTCATCAGGGCGCTTCCGCCAAGTACGGCTCCAAAATCGGGAGTATAGCTGGGGCCGCCCAGAATGTTATAATGCAAGTTCCGTTTTGCTACCTTTTGCTTGCGTAATTCACGTTTGGTCAATGCCGGAGTCGTGTCATTATCAGTAGCCGAATTTATTATTTCCTGAGCGGAAAGAACTGTTACTGAAAGCAGTAACGTCATAATACCTAATATATATTTCTTCATATCATATACGAATGAGGGTGCAAAGAAAACTAATTTATTTGGATAAGTTTTCAATTCAATTGACAATAAATCTAAAGAATTTACTAAAAGTTTCAAAAAAGCAACTAAATTTGCATCATTCCACCGGGGTGGAAAATCTGCTTGACCATATAAACTCCGGACTTGCTACGGAGGAGACACGGGCATGATACAGGGAATGTAACATATTATAAAACAATTATTATATTATGAATAAACGAATTTTATCAGTTTTTGTTTTCAGTGCCGCTCTGTTTTCCATGCAGGCACAAGACGGGAAGGGTGGTATCAGCGAAACTATGCTGAACCAGATTAAACAGAGTTACCAGGGGACTACCGCCGATAAGGCTCTGCGCAATGCTATCGGCAACAACGACATCCGTAAGCTGGCTCTTAACCAGGAAAACCTGACAGGTATGGATACTCATTTCTCCGTAAAAGTAAATTCCAAGGGAATTACGGATCAAAAGTCATCCGGCCGTTGCTGGCTCTTCACGGGGCTGAATGTGATGCGTGCCAAGGCTATCGCTAAATATGATTTCCAGTCGTTTGAGTTCTCGGAGATTTACCCTTTCTTTTGGGATCAGCTGGAGAAAGCGAACCTTTTTCTGCAAGGCATTATCGACACAAGCAAGAATCCGATGAGTGACAAGACTGTAGAATGGCTTTTCCAGCATCCGCTGAGTGACGGAGGAACGTTTACTGGTGTGGCCGATATCGTCAGTAAATATGGCTTGGTGCCTAAAGAAGCGATGCCGGAAACGAATAGCAGCGATAACACGTCACGTATGGCAAACCTTATCTCTCTGAAGCTGAAAGAATATGGCTTGCAGCTGCGCGACCTTGCCTCCAAAGGAGCGAAACCCGCCGCATTGGATAAGGAAAAGACAAATATGCTCGGCACCATTTACCGCATGCTGGTGTTGAATCTTGGAGTTCCGCCCACGGAATTTGATTATGTGCGCAAAGATGCCAAA
This sequence comes from uncultured bacterium, assembly GCA_905215555.1. Classification (GTDB taxonomy): domain Bacteria; phylum Bacteroidota; class Bacteroidia; order Bacteroidales; family Bacteroidaceae; genus Bacteroides. The sequence continues at coordinate 819 of CAJMQU010000053.1, read as the reverse complement.
GGCATTCCTGTAGAAACTGAACATCACACTCCGATGTCTTTCCTGAAAAAGTATGGCGACGAGAATCTGCTGACCGACTACGTGATGGTGATGAACGATCCTACACGCGAATACTACAAATGTTATGAAATAGATTACGACCGTCATCGCTACGACGGCAAAAACTGGACATACGTCAACCTGCCGGTGGAAGACATCAAGGAAATGGCCATCGCCTCCCTGAAGGACAGTACCATGATGTATTTCTCCTGTGATGTGGGCAAGTTCTTGAATTCCGAACGTGGCTTGCTTGATGTGAAAAACTATGATTACGAATCGCTGATGGGTACCACTTTCAGTATGGACAAGAAACAGCGTATCCAGACTTTCGCCAGTGGGTCCAGCCACGCCATGACTCTTATGGCCGTGGACTTGAATAAAGACGGGAAACCCGTGAAGTGGATGGTAGAGAATAGCTGGGGACCCGCAAACGGTTATCAGGGTCACTTGATTATGACCGATGAATGGTTTGATGAATACATGTTCCGCCTGGTGCTGGAAACTAAGTATGTTCCTGCCAAAGTGATGGATATATTCAAACAGAAGCCGATTCGTCTGCCGGCATGGGATCCGATGTTTGCAGAAGAAGATTAACCCTTACTCACGAAGAAGGGGAGGCAAGGGCTGGTCAGAACATTGCAAGGGTAAACCCATTAATTGCAGTAGTATAATATTTTACCCCCTCCTTTGACAGCCCTGTTGCTGTCGTGCTCGTTAACGAAAGGAATTACGGAAATTTCTCCGTAATTCCTTTCTTTTTTACTCTTTATTCACGTTCTT
>CAJMQU010000052.1 GCA_905215555.1 uncultured bacterium | reverse complement strand
TAAGTCCGTCCACACCCGACAAACAAATATTTGAGAACTTGGAACTGTTTACCGAGAATGGAACGGCAAAGAACGGTGCAGCGATGTTCTTTGGAAAACAACCTGAACGAAAGTTTCCACACGCTATCACAAGGTGTGTTCTTTTCAAGGGAACGAATAAAGTCTATATTATAGATGATAAAACATTCGGAGGTTCATTGTACCAACAATATCTACAGGCTATGGCTTGGCTGGAAAGTAAACTGCAAGTTGCCTATAAAATAGAGGGAACAGGACCAAGAGAAGAAATTTGGGAAATACCTTTGACCGTATTTAAAGAAGCCATTATAAACGCTCTGTCACATCGTGATTACTACGAACAAGGTGCAAGCATTATGATAGAAATGTTTGACGACCGGGTAGAGATTTCCAATCCCGGAGGACTTCTGCCTGTTGTGGCTAAAGATTTCGGGCATAAAAGCATGACACGTAATCCGCTAATTTTCGGTTTATTTACCCGTATGCACTTGGTTGAAAGAGTTGCATCCGGCATTCCTCGTATGCAGGAAGCCATGAGAGAAGCGAATCTGCCCGAACCGGAATTTCACACAGAGGGGATGTTTACAGCAGTGTTCAAACGTCAAACCACCAACTCTGCCAACTATGACACGGTAAATGGCATAGTAAATGGCATAGTAAATAATGCTATAAACGAGAATGAACAAGCTGTAATCAATTTACTGATAGTAACTCCCGGCTTAAATGCTTCCGAAATAGCAAATCATATAGGCAAAAGTGTAAGAACAACAATGCGATATATTAAATCCTTACAAGAAAAAGGTATAGTAGAATTTAGAGGTGCACCCAAAACAGGAGGATATTATACCGTATTATTATCACTTTAATAACTACAACTGATTCAAGATAGATTAACATAGACTTCTGTAGGATTAGTAAACCATGATTCAGCAATAGTACAAGAGAGCAGCAGCTCTGCTTCTTTATCATTTAATGGATATTTATCAATTAAATTAGCTATGTCTCTTTTATTATAGACATAGATATTAGCATTTTTTGTTGTGTATTCTTCTCTGAATTTCAAGACAAAATTATGCAATACTTCTTTATTCATACTTTCACCTTTATATAATACATGAAAATTTTCAACGGCATGATTGTGGTTTTCTTTTAATATTTCATATTGAGATAGTAACAATTTATTCTTAATGATACGTTTATTTTCATGAATCAATATAGGAATAAGCTTATATGATTCTGCTTTTCTTTGCATTTTATAGAATCTTATATCCCTATTTGCTAATCCTTCTATTATTTGTATTTGATGCTTTTCATCTATATTTAAACCAAAATAAATCGATTTTAATGCAAAAGGATTATATTCTTTCCGTTTTGAAGTTGAATATATTAACCTTATCTCATTCTCATATTCCCATGATTTAGATTTTGTTCCAAACATTTTAATCAAAAATCTATCTTTATTATAAATATCATCAAGTCCAATTATTGGTGGTTCATTTTTATATTCAATTTTCATTCGGTTTACATCAAAAGTATAATTTTCACTATCCTGCAATTTTTCAATATCATATTCTAAACAAAATCCTTTATGAGAATTTGCATAGTGTGCCCACATCAATTCATTATCAGGATAATTGGCTTGAGATAATGCTAATGAGTATATTCCTATATTATTTTTGAACAGAATCAATTCCTCCCAATATTTTTTAACGTCTTTAATATTTGCTCCAAAAACTGATTCAAAAAGGGCAAGTGCTCTTTTTATATTATCTATATAAGTTGCTTCAAAAGGGTCATTTAAATCAGTTAAAGAAGAAGCCCATAATTCATCTTTTAACAAAGTTTCTATATCACGGAGGTTTCCCTTATCATCAACGGCAATATTTGCCCTGTATTTATATCCATTCATTTGCAAAAACTATTTTATACAAATATAGTAACTATAACAAAAAATCTCTATCTTTGTATTCAGAAATCGTACCTAAGATACAAACTGATGTCGAACGGTGCAAAGCTGTGAAAACCTTATTCAAGGGACTAACATCGTAATAAAGATATAACTTATTGAGAAATAGTGCTATACAAACCGCTTTTCGGTTGCTGGTGGCATCACTCCAAAGAAAAGCAAAATAAGCATTTTAACTCAATCCCCCAAGATCTCGAACTGAGCCAATATACCCTTCCACCTTCTCAGTAGCTCTGACTACTCAACCTCCGGTAAGACATTTCTGACTATAGTTTCTATCTTATAAGAAGGCTCTGTATACTTTCCTCTCGTTGTCGGTGAATTATTGTTCTCATAAATCCGGATATCTATATCATATATATAATTTCGGTAAGGTATGGGTAGTTCTGCTGAAAACTCTTGCTGATCCAAAGAATTATTCATGCGAGTATATAAGTATATCTTAGGCGCCTTCTCAGCTTCATACATATATACTGTATTCACATATCCGCCTGCCCCGTCAGATTTGAGAGCCACGGGTTGTGCTAAAGTGAAATAATCAGAATCCGGAATACTCATTCTTAAATCATCTACAATATGAGTATAACACGCTTCATTAGCTACGACAAACATATTATCCGTACTCAAATCCGGATTCTCCGGAAATGTGAGTGTTATCCTGTACTTTGCACAAGTACGTTCCACACTTACCATCGCAGAAGAGTTATCCGGATTAGTAAAATCAAAATTTAAAAGCTCACCGTACATACAAAACCCTTCCTCCGGATTCAGGACATGATTTTTATCAATTGTCGGTGTATTCAATTTCTCTATGTCATCCAAAGTAGTCACTCCGGAAAAGTCGATATTACCATAGTTCGTTATCAGATAAATGTCCTTTTTTTCAAGCTCCGTCAACCGGAGCGGCAGAGTGAGCAGCCTATATCCCTCCATCTGCATTGAACCTACATTAATATACTTCAAAGCAATCTCCTTAGAAGACGGTTCGGTAAGAAACAGAGCAATCGTATTAATAATCTGCTCACTCTCCAGATTATCTTCATCTGTCATGGCTCCATTCCTGAAAAGGCTCTGTTGTATCTTGACAGACACAGACTTTTCTATATCCCGGGAGGGCTCTACAGACTCCGTACAACTGCCACTGAATAACAATATGCCAGACAATATAAAAAAAAATCTATACATACTTATCTTCTCCTCTTCTAATCAATACTTCTCACACAACGGGATACAGCCCGGAAATCATACCGCTGGAAATTCCTGTATAGTGCCTTTTCCCAATTAGAACGGTCGGATAAATCCACATATCCTGATGAATACCAGAAAGCTTTCACCTGAATAGCCGCCTCATTATAAATCCATGATTCTTGGACAGACGTAGCAGGAGGGACCGGAAACGGCCACCCTCCGGGATAGTCATCTTCCCTCTCCTTTATATCACCCGGAGAAAAATAGGTATCCACTATCCCTAGTTTCTTATCACTCATTTTATCCTCCCAGTTATTTTCAATCATCAGTACCGTGCCCGACAAGTCTGTTCCCGTCAACTTTTCCAATAAAGTTTGTGCCGACTTCCTGAAAGGTAAAGAATAAAAGGGAATCGGTGCATCCGGATGAGCACGGTTATAAGTATAAGCATCCCAAGTATTCGACATCCATACAGTATACGTCTTGTCAAGCAAAGCCATAAAAGACATCAGCTCACACGAATTGATCAACCGCCACCCCTTACCATATTTTTGCTCACAGTAGTAAGGTGGATTTCCTTCGATAATGGCAGGTTTCCCCGTTGCCGGGTCATAATAATTGATTTCGTCTCCATAAGCTCCTTTCAAACCTTCCGGCAACTCTTCATTCTTTGACAGAAGCTCTATCTTACCACAATCGGTGGGCATAATAATACTCGAATCCGTAGGCAATACCGGAGGTAGCACTATCTGTTCATCTCCCTGAAATATATAGCTGTATCTATCTATTTTCCAAGGTTCCACTTCAATGCGGGTTTCTATTTTACCCTCCGAATTGATATATGCATTTATGATATAATGGTAATTACGAATCACACTGTTATCCGATAAGGCCGGAACAGTACGCCTCTGCCCGGTTATTCCTGTTTTGTCCGGATCACTCTGCATAGGAAAAGCCTTATTGTTGATATATAATTCCGTATAGTCTATTCCATCTTCCGGAACCAAGAACTCAGGAATATAAAAGACCGACTTCCCTATACTGTCATTCTGATAATTAAATTCGGAAAGAGATGCCAATAAAGAGGATCCCTTATCTCCCCGATAGTAATCATCATAAGGAGGAACAGATAAGCCAGATGCCACATTCTTCAGCTGCACAGAAGTTACAGCATGATCCGGAAGAGTACTGCCAGATACTTTTTTGCGAAAAACGACTTCAACCTTAGCCAACGTTCTGACCAGTTCCACCTTATTTGTAGGCAGAGGCAGTGAAATGGGAGTCGCCTCGGTTCCCCCTTCAGTCACCACTATCCCTTTATAAACAGCCGACATTAGAAAGCGTCCTTCCGAACTTTCTCCATCCGGACGGAAATTCGGATTATATGCTATACGGGTAAATCTGGGATCTGTCTCAAAGTCAGTCTCGTTAGCAATTTCCGATAAGGCGCTAACCAGATCTTCCGGATAAACCGATTCGTTGGCAACAAAATAAAAATCATACGTCCCCGGACGGAAAACCACAACTCCGCTTTTCCGGGAGAAACCGTCCGGAAAAGACAGTTTCCGGTTGAAGACAACAGAACCACTTTCCGGATCGAATGCAATCATCCGTAATTCAGTAACACGATCTTCCCAAAGCACATTATCCTCATTTATGGCGGATGACGAAGCCCGCACTGACAAAACAATATGGGCATATCCATCCACTCCACCTCCGGCATGCTCTTCACCGGTACAACTGCCCATTACAACAAGAACAAAAAACAAAGCCAGCAGACAGTGTAAATGCATACGTGTTATATGTTTTATCGCCAATTTCATAATTCTCATTTTATACATGTTCAGAGCTCCGTATCATAACTATGCACCAACCAATTATTTACCCATATTTCGTGAATCACATAAATCCCACAATCACACTGATCCTGAGTGGTGAATCTGATAGTAAAGTCATGATCACAATTTAAGTCCACTTCCGGATTTTTCAGTAAAAGAGTTCCCAACAAACTACCTCTATAAAGTTCTTTCCCTGTAGTGGCATTCCTAATCACAATCGTGATGTTATGTCCGGTTTCAAGCTTCAAAAGAGAAAATTCAGCCGTCAGTTGTCCACCATCGGAAGATGCAATAGGATTATATTTTACAACCTCATCTTTAGCAATAGTTCCGTCCAAGCGCATAGCACCATTGTCCGCTTCGATATACACTTCATATTCTCCTGCATTTTCATCCAAACCTTCTACGGAAATCGTGAGTCGGTTAGTAACCTCCTGCAAGTTCACCGGTACTTTTACAAGACTGCCGGAAGTTTCATCACCCGCATATATGGCACGGCTCTCACCGAAATAGATTTGCTTGGCATTCATAAAAGCAGCCACACCTTGCAAACGTTTCAGACGGAATATCAAATCATCTTTCTTTGTTTTTCCAAGTTCCAGTCCATTGAGCTCCAGATGGGAGGCATTCATTCCTGACCATGCCACAACCGTATAAAGCCCCTGAGAGGTAAGTTTCAGTACCTCACTATAGCCTTTACGAAGAATAATACCTTCTTTACGGACATATGCCGAAAGTATATCATTCTTATCGAAGACACACAAAGTTACATCTTTAATTCCTGCCGGATAAATGGTATCCGTTTCACAAGGAGATTTGGAATAAAGAGAAACTTCAAGTTCCTGATAACAATCATCACCATCTTCCTTTATGCATCCGGCAAGGCTAAACAAGATAAAGACTATACTTATCGGCACAATATATCGGAAAAACAATTTCATAGGAATATACTGAATAACATACTAAAATTCAACATCATAAGAATGCACAGTCCAATCCAACACCTGAACTTCAACTGACATATTAGTCTGTTCGGGAGTCAACGGATCAACCGGATCAATTGGAATCTCAGGTTCATCAGGTCCCGGCTTCGGATCGGGATTCTGGGGATTTGTGGTATCGGGATCTTCCGGATACAGCGGATTCCAATTATAACTCAACCGTTTGAAGCCTGTAATATTAATATGGTAAATATGGTTTCTTATAACAGGCGAATTTAGCGGTTTTACTTGGTCATCCGGATTCAGCCAAGCATAGTTGATCATTTCACCACCAACATAGGTCGCAACCTTCTGGTTAGGGAATGCTGACAAAGCAGCCTGCTTCGAAGAGTAGATTTTTCCGTCCGACTGTCCTAAATAGAAAGTCCCCCCTGTCAACGTTCCGCCGTCAGCAATAGCACTCTCATCAGGAGTAAATTTGGCTCTAACCAAGACATAAGCGGTATTTCCTTTCCTGTACTTCGTATTTTCCCTATCACCTGCCTCATGGGTGTTTTCAAACAAGAACTGCCCTTTCAGCGCTTTATATCCATCGGCTTCAACAGGCTTCTTTGGAATCGCAGTTCTCACGGACAGACCGGAATAATCATAATATGTATCAGCCTGACCATCATATTCGCCCAATACCGGTACATATTCACTACCGAACGATACATATTCAGGCTGTCCGATCCAGTAAATCTTATTAGTCCCCTGTGCCACCGAGAAATTGACATCCGAAACGGTTCCTATCTTATTCCCTTGGTCATCTGTCAATTCTGGTGATGCTGTAGTAGTTACAATCACCCTTGAAGCAACACGGTCTACATTTACTTTTATCTTATTCGCACCATTTGCCACATCCTGTATCGGCACATCCGGCTCAATATATATATTTCCCGATTTTCCGGTCATGGTAATCAAGTCATACTCTTTGCCATTCGCAGTCACCACTTGTGCCAAATTATCCGTTTTTATCAGTTCATGTTCGGTGGTGATCGTATTACCCAATGGATTCGGATTATTGATAACCACATAAACAGTCTTATATCCCGATGTCGTTCTGAATGGCTGGCTTGGAGATAAGATAGTTCCTGTATGGGATACATCCGCTCCCGTAAAACGTTTCGCCTCTATAGTGCCGTCTGCAGATTGCATATACACATCAAGTGTTTGCAAACTATCCAGGCCTTCATAAGTTCCGTCACTGTTGTAATCACCCGGAAGTGCTCTGCTCGCTGTCTTTCCCGGCAAGTTGACAGACAGGCTCATATAGGTAAGTACTCCCTTTTCTTTCCCAGCATCCTGAATGCTGTCATCGTTGCAAGCAATAAAAGCAACTCCTATTACTGATGCTATAAAAAATGTCTTAAGATTCATAATGTTTATTTTTTTAATAATACTATTTCAGTATATTCCAAGATATCTCCCTTTCATATCCTTATCTAATTTTTTGTATAGTGCGACAAACAATATTTCCTCACGACCAATAGATACGATATTGGTCTATTGAAAACATTGTGCACATAGTATCTCACACAAATTCTGATTTTACTGGCTGAAGAGGATAGTCGACTTTTCCCGTTTGCGTAAATTCAACCTTTTGTACCTACCATCTTCCAATGATGGATTTTAAGATATAACATTTGTAATCAAAAAAAGTTTTTCATTTTTAAAAAGAGATAAGATTGAATTCCCAACAAAACCACAAATAGATACTCCGCAGTTAAATATACAGATAAATTTACAGTATGATAATGGTCTAATGCGTATAAATAAATCAGGTAAATGATAATAGTACAGACTTGGAATACAAATGCCATTCGGGTATTCCCTGTCCCGGTCACTGCATTAACATACACATATCCGGGCAAGGCAAATCCATAATTCAGCAACATAACAATAAACGGACAATGGGCAAACTCGATTAATTGAGTATTATCCGTGTAAAATCCAACAATCTGACGGTTGAAGAATATGGCAATACCAACCAAAGGAATCCCTACTGCATATCCCAATCCGAGCACTTTACGACAAAGCCGGAACAGAGTTTTTCCTTCTCCCGCACCAATCAGGTTACTTACCAAAGAACCTCCTGTTGCTGCAAAGGAATTGACTATCACAAAAAAAAACGTCGATACGCTTCTAGTGATATTGGACACTGCCAACTGTACCTCTCCCAAACGCTCTATCACCGCAAAGAAAAGAAACCACGGGGCAACACTGATAAAAGCGTGCATCATGCTCCATACAGATAGCCTCAGGAGTGCCGCCAATAGTTTTCCATCATAAACAGCTTTCAATCCGAAGTGATATTCGTCCACCTTCTTCTGCAAAATATAACACACCAATATCAACAAAGAACCCGCCTCAGCCAATGATGAAGCCATTGCCGCCCCTGATATCCCCAGATTAAAACAGAAGATAAACAGATAATTGCAAGGTATATTTATGAGAATCGCCATCATTGCAGCCCACGACAATATTCTCGTTTTTGTGATTCCGACAAAGTACGAACGGAATGCCAGAAACGGAAAAGAAAATATCAGCCCGAAACATCTCCATTCCAAATAATCGACCACAGCTTCATAAATTGTGGGCGAATGAATGAAATATTTCAGAATGAGGGGGGATAGCGCATAGGATGCCAGACTTAGAACAACCGCCAAGCTGATTAAAAAAAATAATCCCTGATAGAACGTCCGGCCAGTTTCCGTGTACCGTTGTTCCCCATTGCTACGGGCAATCATCACCTGCAATCCCAGGCTGAAACCAAATCCAAGCATATAGATAGCCAGATAATAAACACTTGCAAGGGCAGAGGCACCCAATTCCACCTCGCCCACATGTCCAAGAAAAACTGCATCTGTGATATTGATTAATTGTTCCATCAGAATGCTCATCATCACGGGAAAGTTAATGAGCCAGATTTGCTTATATGTGTAATTCATTGTTCAATTCTAATAAATGATAAATAAAACTTATCCAGGAAAAGAAACGAACCAGACTACAAGTTTATATCAACTATACAGTCCCGAAGTCATCCCATCCCACATCAGCTGCTGGCATGACTATAACTCAGTTACTTTCTTCCTAGGAAAAGCATTAATAAAAACGGGATACAAAACCTCTGTGACAAATTACGTGAATCCGTCCGGTAGCTGAATAGCTTTTATATGAGACAGTGCTATTCGTGAAGCATAGCTATATACAGAGTTGATGTTTCATGAATTGAACAATTTGATTTTTATCTCTGAATCCGGCAGCAAATATAGGGAAAATAATCAAAAGCAGATAGAATAAAGCTGTTTTTAGACAAATAGCTCCAACAAAGCAAATATTTTCATCGGACCTTTCATTGGCATATATACCAGTAGCAACGGACAAAAATCATCTAATAAAATCAACTTAGATTTCTTCGAATATCAACCCAATGAATAGGGTATATTATTTTTTATCCTACTTTTGCAGGAAATAATTCCATCCGATGAAAACAACCGATACCACAAGAGAAGAAATGTGGGCAAAGCAACATTTATCTGCTGCCCATATCGACTATAATATATGGGAACGCGATAAACAGATACTCCATCAGATATCCCGAATCAGCCGAAGTTGCACCTTTGTGGTTGATGTCTATAAACTCAGGTATACGTTTGCTTCTACCAACTTTATCGATTTGCTAGGGTACGACAGCCACAAGATAGCGACTTTAGAAAGGCAGGGAGATTATCTGGAATCGCGCTTCCATCCGGATGACTCCACCCAACTGGAACGGTTGCAGATTGAGCTGGGGAAGTTTATCTACAGTTTGCCCATCGAAGAAAGAAACGATTACTGCAATATTTATAGTTTCCGCGTGCTCAACACCAGAAAGCAATACGTACGTGTCATCAGCCGGCAACAAGTTTTAGAGAAAAGCCTCAACGGGAAAGCCTGGCTCATACTCGGCAATATGGAAATTGCCCCTAATCAGAGAGAATCCGACCAGGTGGAATGTACCGTACTGAATCTTAAAAACGGGAAAATGTTTTCTCCTGTGCTGCCATCACCCGCACCTATCAGTCTGACCCAACGTGAACTGGAGATTCTGCAACTTATTCAAAGAGGATTATTGAGTAAGGAAATCGCCCATAGACTCTGCATCAGCATTCATACCGTCAACATCCATCGGCAGAACCTGCTGCATAAGCTGGGAGTGCAAAACTCCATCGAAGCTATCAATGCAGGATTAGCATCAGGATTATTGGATTAAACTGCTATGATGCAATGCCGGAGCAGTCTGTCACGGCATCCATTCCACAATATCCGTAACCGGATGTCGGACTCTCCAATCCATAAACTCGTCATAGCTCCGAACACCATCGCGGATGACTGCCTGATAATACTCCACTCCCATTATCTTTTCCGTTTCGGGTGTCTCGTTTTTCAAGCTTAAAATAACTCTCCGCGTCTCATCCGTCAGCACGGCCGAAAGACGTTCGGCAAACTTCTCAAAAAAGCCATCATAGCGGGAACCTTTCAGAATATGAATCATATCTATCTGCCAAAGTTCATTCCGTGCATCCCTATACCAGGCATGCCATTCCAGACATGCCTCAGGAGTATCCAGCAAGTTCACATGTTCTATCTTCCTGATAGACTTGTTTTCACCCAGCTTCATCATCGCCTGAAAACTGTCGGACAGGTTGAACGATGGAGTATAAATATGAAAATCAATGTCCAGGCGCTTCATCAGTAACCCGGTTTTCAAGGAACCTACCAGGTTTACTTCCGCACCAATACTCTCCCATATCGGAATGATACGGGCATCTTCGATTACTTCCCAAGCTCTCTGCTGGTTCCATTCGGCAATATCAAGAATATCCATTTTCTTTCTTTTGGAGTGAAGCTGCAAAAATAAAAAAAAGGATGGATATATAGCTATAAATAACTATTTAATACTTCAATAAACCGGACTAACTTTGCCACCCTTTCTGAACTTTTTATTCAATAACAGGGACTTATGACATTCAATCAAACAGAAAAACAAGAGAAAGAGTATTTACAGCAAGTCATCGGCATCATCAATGACACCATCAATCATACCGACTGCTCAGTGAAAGAACATGTAGAAACTTTACAGGAGTACAAAGACTATATCTGGTCCAATAAAGACATTGACCCTCATGAGATACGGTCCATGCGCGAAAGTATTCTGAACCATTATGCGCTGGGTGAGAGTGTTATCCATAAACGCAATCGCCTAGGCAGGATATTGGATATCCCCTATTTCGGAAGAATTGATTTCATGGAACAGAGGGCTGGAAGCAGTACAATGCCTGTTTATATAGGAATACATACTTTTTATGATGCCAAACATAGGATGAACCTGATTTATGACTGGAGGGCGCCTATATCGAGGATGTTTTACGATCATGAATTGGGAGAAGCGGATTATTCATCTCCAGCGGGTAAGGTGTTCGGAAAGATTTCACTCAAACGACAATACCGCATCCGCAATGGCAAGATGGAATATATGATTGAGAGTTCACTGACCGTCCACGATGATATCCTGCAAAAGGAACTTAGCAGTAATTCGGACGATAAGATGAAGAATATCGTCACCACCATCCAAAGGGAGCAGAATCGGATTATCCGTAACGAAGATGCACATGTACTGATCATACAGGGAGTTGCAGGTTCCGGTAAGACATCCATCGCCCTGCATCGCATCGCTTATCTGCTTTATACGCTGAAAGGAAGAATTTCTTCAAAAGACATACTGATTATTTCCCCAAATAAAGTCTTTGCCGATTACATATCGAATGTACTTCCCGAACTTGGCGAAGAAAGTGTACCCGAAATCAGCCAGGAACAGATTCTTTCGAAAGCACTCGATGATAAATACAAATACCAGAATTTCTTCGGGCAGGTGACAGAGTTGCTTGGGTAGAAACCGAACATTGGAGTATACAGACTTAGCTCCACTGGCATATTTGCGTATGGCATTGGAGGGAAATATCGTGCAGTCGGGCGTCAAACATCTTTTGATAGACGAAATGCAGGATTACTCTCCTATTCAGTATAGGGTCATTCAGAAACTTTATCCTTGTCGGAAAACAGTTCTTGGAGACGCTTCCCAGTCGGTCAATCCCTATGGTTCGTCAACCGCGGATATGATTCGGAAGGCATTCGGCACAGGAGAGATTATGAAGCTTTGCAAAAGTTATCGCTCTACGATTGAGATTACGGGCTTTGCTCAAAAAATTCAAGCCAATAATGAACTTAAACCCGTTGCGCGGCATGGAGAACAACCTCATGTTCTATCATTCGGGAATATGGAAGACGAACTATCCGGCGTTGTCGACTTAGTATCTATCTTCCGAAAGTCAAACTATAAATCACTTGGGATAGTGTGCAAAACGGAGGCACAAGCACAAGAACTTGCTGCAAAGCTTCAAGTGCATGGTCAGGATGTCTATTTCCTGTCCAGTCAAAGTTCCGCCTTTGTAAAGGGCATCATCGTCACTTCATCCCACATGGCAAAGGGATTGGAATTTGATGAAGTAATTGTTCCCCAAGTTGATACAGGGAATTATAATTCAGCGATTGATAAAAGCATGCTTTATGTGGCAGTGACAAGGGCAATGCATAGGCTGACGCTGACTTATAGCGCAGAAGGAAGTAAATTTATTGTAGACTTATAATCAGAAAATGACGATTCATAGCAAAAATAAAAGCATTTTCCAGATTCTTTCCAGATTCTCCCCCTACATTTGTAATATTATAATAAACCCCAATATTAATCATTAAAAATAGAAGTATATGAAAAAGTTAGTTTTGTTATTAGTATGTATGTTCACGATGCACACAATGGCTATGGCAGATAATGATAAACCCATCCAAGTTAATCAACTCCCCGCAAAAGCGCAGACATTTATCAACACTTATTTTAAAGACCACAAGGTGGCATTGGCAAAAGAAGAAAGCGGAGTATTCTATAAGAGCTACGATGTGGTCTTTACTAATGGCGAAGAAGTAGAGTTTGACAAAACAGGAGAATGGAAAGAAGTGAAATGCCGTCAAAGTGAAGTTCCTGCCCAGATTGTCCCGGAAGCTATCCGCAATTATGTAAAGACGAACTACCCGGATGCAAGAATCTTACAGATTGAACTTGACAAAAAAGAGTATGAAATCAGACTTTCCAATCGCCTGGAGATTACGTTCGATGCAAAGATGAGGGTGATTGATATTGATGACTAAAACAAAGAAATCCTAAAGTTGTAATTGACATATCTGTTTTGTTACCGTGGTTACAACTACAACGGTAACAAAACTATTTCACCAAATCCACATAATCTCCATACCCTTCTACCTGCATCTTGTCTTTAGGAATGAACCGCAGCGAAGCACTGTTAATGCAATAGCGTAAACCACCTTTATCTGCCGGACCGTCCGTAAAGACATGTCCTAAATGAGCATCCCCCGTAGAACTGCGAACTTCCGTACGCACCATACCGTGAGAAGCATCTACTTTCTCCTGAATGAGTTTACGGTCGATAGGCTTTGAAAAGCTGGGCCAGCCACAACCGGAATCAAACTTATCGGTAGAGACAAACAAAGGCTCACCCGTAGTTACATCCACATAAATACCGGGACGGTGCTCATTCCAATAAGAATTATGGAAAGCAGGTTCGGTAGCATTCTTCTGAGTCACGGCATATTGTTCTGCCGTAAGCTGCGAACGCAAAGTGGCATCATCCGGTTTACGATAAACAGCCGCAGGCTTCTTCGGCATCTTTGCTTTACGCGCCAGTTCAAATAACTCCGGATGGATATGGCAATAGCCTCCCGGATTCTTGTCCAGATAATCCTGATGGTAATCTTCTGCCGGATAAAAGTTTTTCAAAGGCTTAATTTCTACTGCCAGCGGACGGGTATAAGCCGCAGCCAGACGGTTGACAGTTTCCCGAATGAGCGGCAAATCTTCCGAATCAGTGTAATAAATACCTGTACGATACTGGGTGCCACGATCATTTCCCTGACGGTTCACACTGGTAGGATCTATCGTTTTGAAATAAAGGTCTATAAGGAAAGGCAGATCCACTTTTGCCGGATCGTATTGCACCTTTACGGTTTCTGCAAAATCCGTGTTTCCGGTACATACCTGTTTATAGGTTGGATTGGCAATATTTCCGTTGGCATAGCCTACTTGCGTAGCTTCCACACCTTCAATCAGTTTCAGAAAATGTTCGGTTCCCCAAAAACATCCTCCTGCCAGATAAATTTCTTTAGTTGACTTCATATCTTTTCTCCTTTCTGCCTGCTCTGTCCAGTTATTGGCACAAGCAAGACAACTTATTAACAATACAAAAACGAATATTATTTGTTTCATATCCTCCCCCCCTCTCCTGACGGTTCTTATGTTTCCGTTATATAATAACAATGCAACGGGTTATATGGTTGAAATCCGGAAGTCAGGGAGTGTAATTTATTTCTGCCTTCCGGGCTTGTGAGTGCTGGAACTGACGGGCTATTTTAAACTCCTTGCCTTCTTTCAGCAAATAGGAGCCTGTCTGCTTGAACCAGAAACCGACATGGGCATCAATACATTGCCGACGGATATCCAGCACCCAGCCGTAATCGCATACACGGGCTTCCCTACCGGATTCTCCCCCAGCCACGACCTGTTCCACCCACGTGCCCAGTTCCCCTCGGAAATCAATCCGGCTGAGAAGAGGTTCGCAAATGATAATCTTATGCTTGATGGGAGCCGCTTTATAGATAGGCAGGCGATAGTCGATCCGATCCTGATTCTCCATGGTGCAACAGATGGTGACATTATCATATCCCTCACCCCAGTCAACGGGTAGGCAGGTACTCAACCTGTCGATACGTTTCGTAATAAAAAGAAAATGCAAGTCCTGACGTATCCGCATCATCTCCCACACTTCGGGGCGCCACTCATCGGCATCTTCCACCAGAAAATCGGAAGTGAAACAAGTATAAACCATATTCCCCGAAGGTATCTTATAAGTTTTGTTCTTTTTCTGCTGCAAAGGCAGGTCGAACTTCTCCGTTTTCGTCACAACGGAACTATCCTTACCATATTTACCATCCGTGCGGTAAACATAACAGTGCTGGCAACCTGTACTGAACTTATGACAACCATGCCAGGGATTCCACATGGATGATTTCTTAGCTATTTGTAACATCTGCCGGTCACCATTTCTTTTCGTGTTCCACCCGTATTCCGTCAGCCGTAGAGTACTGCAACAAAGAGTTTTCACATGACTGGATTACAATATATACCATCGCCTCATCTGAAGAGTTAGCCATTCCCCTGATACCTTTAGGCGCCACACGGATAACGCTTCCCTCGGAAATGGGGAAACAATCATCATCTACCTGGAAATAACCTGCACCTCTTAATATAATGTATGTTTCCTCATTCTGCTCATGCACATGAAAATAGGATAAATCAGTATGCGGCGGAAGGCTGTTAAAAGAAATTTCCGTACCGGTTGCTTTCGTCTCTTCTTTCAGAAAAGCTTTGCCTTCTATAATCTGTCCGCTGACAGGATGCACCAAAGTATGCTCCATCAGTTCGTCCATACTGCCGATATTCACAGCGGTATAATTCCTGTTTTCCGATATTACCTTTGTCGATTCCATAACTGTTTCTTTTTAGAATAAGACTCGTTCCTCATATTAGTTAACATTATGATAATTTATCGGTGTAATATGTGGAGTAACCTCAATTCCCCTCCTCCAGTCGGAGGAGGGGAATTGAGATACTATTGTGCTGAAAGGAAGCCTGGTCGGGGCGCCTCGCCCGATAAATTATCATTTATAGTACTTAATATATCACAAAGTTATGCATTGCCCTCATTCTAAACAGAAACCAGGTTCTTTTTTATGGAACTTTTACATGCCCGCACCAAAAGAAATCGTATTTTTGAAACCGGATATCCGGATTGAATCTAAAGAAAAAAGAATATGGAAATAATTATCAGGCAAGTCAGGCAGTGTCTACAGGACAGTATCGATGGAAAAGTGCTGAAAACTTCGGGACACTTCTTCAAGAAAGGTGAAAGTGTGCCTGCCTACGGAGTGGGAATGTACAATGTAGGCAAGATAGCCAAAGAAACTTTCAAAGAAATCAAAAGGCTGCCGAAAGCTGATGTTTTCGGACTTTGTGAAGAATTGTGGAAATCAGGGTATCTGGAAGAGAATGTGATTGCCTGTGAATGGGCATATGCTCTCCGGAAAGAATATACACCGGAAGACATCCATGTTTTCAAGCACTGGTTGCAGGACTATGTGAATAATTGGGCATCCTGTGACACGCTATGCAACCATACCATCGGAACATTCATCGAGATGTATCCTGAGTTTATTTCTGAACTGAAAGAATGGGCTACATCCGAAAACCGCTGGATGAAACGCGGTGCTGCCGTCAGCCTGATAATTCCCGCGCGCAAAGGATTGTTCTTCGATGATATTCTTCAGATAGCAACCGCTCTGCTTCACGACAAGGACGACCTAGTGCAGAAAGGCTACGGCTGGATGCTGAAAGCGGTAAGTGAGGCTTATCAGAAAGAGGTTTTCGATTTTGTAGTCAGCCACAGGGCAACCATGCCACGGACGGCACTGAGGTATGCTATTGAAAAAATGCCACAGAAGTTGAGGAAAGAAGCAATGAAAAAGGAGTAAGTATGAATATTGAAGAATACCGGATTACCATCTACCTGATTGCTCCTTGTGGTATCAACTGCACGTTATGCCACGCCTTTCAAGACGTAAAAAAGAAGTGTCCCGGTTGCAGAAGCACAAC
Organism: uncultured bacterium; assembly: GCA_905215555.1. Lineage (GTDB taxonomy): Bacteria > Bacteroidota > Bacteroidia > Bacteroidales > Bacteroidaceae > Bacteroides. The sequence goes on along the minus strand of CAJMQU010000052.1, from coordinate 15,254 downwards.
CGAGGTAGTTCGTAAAAGCTGCCTGAACTGTGCCATATCCAACTGCGATAAGAAAGAATACTACTGCTTTGAATGCATAGAATATCCCTGCAAACGACTGAAATATTTAGATAAGCAATACCGGCTGAAATACAAGATGAGTATCCTTGAAAATCTCGATTACATCAGGCAGAAAGGAGAAGAAGCATTTATCACCAGCCAAAACCCAAAATATACCTGCCCGGATTGCGGCAAACTAAGAACCGTACATTATGATTATTGCATCTATTGCAAACAGGAAAAGAAGAAATAACTTTCTGTATCCTCCTCCCGAATGCTTGGGGTAGTTTCAAGTTTTTTTTCTATAACTATCAGATACGTTTATTCCAATCCCGATTCTTCAAATAGAAATAGGAAAGAAGCAACAACATACCTCCATAAATATACTCGCTGGTCCAAGCTACGGCCACATCTACCTTGAAGTACATAACTATGACGACGACATAAACAACATAGACAGCAATCGTTATCAGCATGATTCGCATGGATTGATTCGTGTTTCCTGTTCCTGAAACCGCATTAAACAAAACCAAGCCGGGGGCTGAAAAGAAATACCCCATCAACATGACATAGGTAGTAGGCAAAGCGGCCTGTACCAGTTCCTCATTGTTTGTATAAATCTGCAACAGGACGGATGGGAATAAGGCGGACAACAGCAAGAACGGGATTCCAATCAGATAAGTCAGCTTTATCGCCCGCCTGCACGCAAGACGGATTTCGCTTTTATCTTTGCCACTTCCCAAGAGATTGCTGACCATAGAACTGGCCGTATCGGCAAATGCAAAAATCACCATAAAAAAGCAGGTGTTGATGCTGCGCATGATATTGGCTATTGCCAGAGAACGCTCACCCAAATGCTCTATGGCAATGAAAAACAGAAACCATTGCGATGGAAATAGTATGGATTGAAGCATCGTCCAGCAAGAAATACTCCAAATCCGTTTGAACTCCGACAACCGGAAAGCGAACCGCTGAAACAAAGCATATTTCTTTTTATCTACTTTTAGCCAAGTATATACTATGTAAAACAACAAGGACACCAATTCAGCCAGCGACGAACCAATAGCCGCCCCCGCAATGCCTAATGCTGGAAAACCAAACTTTCCGAATATAAGAATATAATTGAAAACAACGTTACTGAGTACCATCACAACAGAGTTAAGCGTCAGCGTGCGTGTTTCAGTAATACCGATGTAGAAAGCGCGAAACAGAATAGCGATAAAAGAGAAGAAAAGCCCATATCTTCTCCACTCCAGATAAGAAGCTACAGCAGCATAAACCTGATCGGAAGAAATCAGTCGGCCGAGGATATGCGCTGTGATATAGTCGCACAAGAAAAACATGACAGTGGCTAATGCCAAGAGGAAAAAGGCACCTTGCATGAATATTCCACCAATTTCATCATACTTCTGTTCGCCATTTCTACGTGCTATCAGTATCTGAACTCCAATGCTAAATCCAAACCCAAGCATATAAATAGCCATATAGAGCACACCCGCCAGTGCTGATGCTCCCAACTCCACTTCGCCTACATGACCTAAGAATGCCGTATCCGTAACATTTATCATGTGCTCCATCAGCAAGCTGATGAGAATAGGATACGCAATTAACCAGATTTGCTTATAGCTGAAATTCATATATATAAGAACGGATTACTGTCTGTCTTTTCCCGTCATTTTGCCAAGCCTATAGTAAGAAGTTCAGAGGATATCCCCCTGTGGAGCATACCCTCTGTTAATATCAGAAATCAAACTTTTCGAGCTTCATGGAAGCCAATCCCTGTATTTTGGGGACCAACGTCACGAAATGTTCCGCTTTCTCGTGGGAAGACAACGATTCTGCATCCCGCCATGTTTCGCAAATCATCAGGACATCATTACGGCTAGCGCTTTCAAAAACATCATAGGCAATACAACCTTTGTCCTTCAAAGAAGATGCTACCAACTCTTTTGCAGCTTCCAACACCGCAGCACGGTTACTTTCGCTTACTTGAATAAAAACATTCAATCTAATCATATCGGTATAATTTTAAAAGTATGCTGCAAATGTAAACAGAAAAGTCGGAACTCTGATTCACTTGTCTGCATAAATGCCGATGCGGTTTCCTTCCGAATCGACAAACACAGCAAAATAGCCTTTGCCATCGGCTTCTATCTTCGTGCAGGGAATGAGCACTTTGCCGCCTTTCTGCAACACACGTTCAAGGGTAGTAGCTATATTATCCGTATTGAAATGGATAAGTACCCCCTTCTCAGAAGGCAGAAAATCGGGCAGGAGGTCAAAAGATTGCGAGATGGCTCCTACTGTCTCACTGCCTTCGGTGAAGCAAGCCATTTTCTCCTGTTCACACTCAAAGACCGAAAGCTTCATGTTCAGTACAGTTTCATAAAAATCTACAGCCCGATAAAAGTCAGTAGCGGGAATTTCAAAAAATGCGATCAGCTTTTTCATTTTAGTTTCTTTTTTAGGGTTATTACTATGCCTTTGCAAAGACATGGCAAAAGTAAGGCAAGAGGAGAAACCTCCATAGAAGAAAACAGACATCTTTAGAGAGTGGAAAAATAATCGGAAACAGGGACGCACACAGAGAGGTACTCCGCAGGGGTATAACCGGAGAAGAGTTTAAACTCCTTAATCATGTGCGATTGGTCGGAGAAACCACATTCATAGGCGACTTGTACAAAAGGCAAACCAGGATTTTGTTGCAGGACGTACAAGGCACGCTGCATACGCACAATGCGAAGAAATTCTTTAGGGGTAGTACCGATATAGTCGGTAAAGACACGACCGAACTGCTTGGTGCTGAGACAAGCTACATCAGAAAGCTGCAAGGTGTTTACCTGCGGATGAAGATTGATTTCGTCCAAAACTATTGATAACCGCTTCAGGTTATATTCGAAACCGGAGGCAAGACGATGGAAAAAGAATTGTTCAATCAGCCGGATACACAGGTCGTTATCCGGCGTATCCGTTATCCGGCGGGATAAATCGGAAAGTTCCCTGTCTTCCACTTCATCCGTGGAAACATTTTGTCCGTTGAAAAGATGCAGAGGTATCTGCAGAAAGACTTTTGCCGCATAGGGTTGGAAGACAACCGTTATCATTTCTATCTCTCCGGTGGACATGACATCGGAGAAACCAAAAGTTTGTCCGCAAATAAAGGATTGCGGTTGCAACTGCAACTCTTGCAGGCACAGCAGTCGTTTGCCTTTATGAAACACCAGTTGCACACAGCCGACGGGCAAGGTTCGTTCTGATACCGACATAGCGGCATCATCCCGCAATATCCAGTAATAACGGATATAGAAAGACAATGCAGGAACAGGTTTTACGATGCGGAAAGTTTGCATAACACAAATATACGGAATTTGACTATTGCGGCAAAGGTAGGCAAAGGATTTTAGGGGAGATAGTAAAAATGGGACATTGTTTGCAAAATCTGTCTGCTTGCGGCTAAAAGAAGTGTTGATAATATCAATGAAAGAAACAGCATATTCAAGAAACAGATTGGTAATCCGGTAAAGCACTGAAAACAAACACGACATACGATATGTTATAAATCAAAGTCTAAAAAGATATGAGAACAATTACCAAACATACCGTGAAGGAAGTGGATATTCCCCGATATATGGGTACATGGCATGAAATTGCCCGTTATGAAAATCATTTCGAGAAAGATATGACAGATGTCACCGCGACTTATACTTTGCAGTCCGACGGAAGTATCAAAGTGGAAAATGCAGGCTACCTGAACGGTTTGCGCAAGAAAGCAACCGGACGTGCCAAATTGCCAGATCCGCAGCAACCGGGCAAGTTAAAAGTATCCTTTTTTCTCTGGTTCTATTCCGACTATTACATATTGGAACTGGATAAAGAGAATTATAACTATGCATTAGTAGGCAGCAGTACCGATAAGTATCTGTGGATATTGTGCCGCGAGAAACAACTATCGGAACATGTGAAAAAACAACTTCTCAACACAGCTGCCCAATATGGATATGATACAAAAAAACTGATTTTCAGCTGATATCAAATTCAAGACCAACTCTTGAACAAAAAACTATTTATTATTTACCCCATACCCGAACAAAGCGAAGTCTCCGAAACACGGATCATTTGGAAAAACTTCCGCCAATGCGGCAGTTATCCTTTGCGCGTTCTTCAAAGAAAAAGTTTCCGTCTCGGTCAGTTCCAGCAAACGGGCTACGCGGCAGACATGCGTATCCAGGGGAATAATCAATTCCCGGCAATCAAAACTTTCCCAAATGCCGAAATCGACTTCCGGTCCTTTTCGTATCATCCAGCGCAGAAACATATTCAGTTTCTTTTGCGGACTTTTGAACGAGACTTCCAGAAAGCGGCAAAGCTTCTCCATCGGCTTTCCCGGATATACCTGCAATGCATCTTCCAAACTGTCATAACCTGAATAAGCCATATACAGGCGTTTAAAATAGGAATGGAAGTCCGTATACGAAAGCATCCGGTAAAAACTGCGCTGCTCTTCCACAGGGAAATCCATCTCCCACCGACGCGAAAGAACATATTGATAAGGAGAGGCTCCCATGCACGCATGCAGTTCACCGGCTTTCTTCAGAATCTGCCTGCGGTTGCCAAAACTCATAATGGCTGTCAACAGTCCGCTGATTTCTATATCCTGCTTCAACGTATAGCGATGGGGGAACTGTACCGGATCATTCTGAATAAAATCGGCACAATGATAGGTCGCAGCCCACTCTTGTAGTTTCTTTTTTATATCTTTGGTCATTTCTTTAAGATCAGGAGGACGCAAAGATATTGAATTTATAGCAACTTTGGACAAGTCCCCTATTCTATTTCCCCTTATTTTTGCATCGTGAAATTCAATAAAGAACCTATGGAACATAGTAAGAAGACAACGCGTGAAGAGTATCAGAAGTGTGTAAATGCAGTTGTGGACTACATCAACCTCCATCTTGGAGAAGAGATAGATTTGAAATCGTTGGCCAAGATTTCTCATTTCTCTCCGTTCTACTTCCACCGCATTATGAAAGCATTTCTGGGTGAGCCCATCGGGACGTTCATAGTCCGGACACGAACTGAAGCCGCCGCCCGCTTGTTGCGCTACTCGGATTTGCCGATAGCGGACATCGCTTACCGCATCGGGTATTCTTCACCGTCATCGTTGTCGAAAGTGTTCAAACAGTTCTATGGAATTTCGCCTATAGAGTATCGTAACAATAAAAACTTTGTAATTATGAAACCAGCAATTATCAGACCCGATTTAGAGTTAAAGAAAGAAATAAGAGAAGTGCCTGTCAGAAATGTGATTTATATCCGCTTGTTCGGAGATTATAAACTGAATGATTACGGAGGCACGTGGATGCGTTTGTTCCAGTTCATCCAAGAGGAGAAGCTGCCGATGGGCGATATGTCTCCGTACTGCATCTATCATGATGATCCCAAAGTGACGCCTGCCGATAAATTACGCACCGATGTTTGCATGGTGCTGCCCGTAACCGTAACTCCGAAAAGCGATATCGGCTTCAAGCAATTGCCAGCCGGACGCTATGCCGTGTTTACATACAAAGGTTCTTATGAACATCTGCAAAGTGTATACGACACGATTTACGGAAAGTTCCTTCCCGAAATGGAGTGTACGTTGAGAGATGAAGCGAGTGCTGAACGTTATCTGAATAATCCTTGCGAAACAAAACCGGAGGATTTGTTGACGGAAATTTATATTCCGGTGGAATAATAGTCTGTCATGCTGAGTGTAGTCGAGGTATCTCTCCTCATAGGCGGAAGAGAGGAGATCCTTCGACAAGCTCAGAATGACAGAACAAAATGACAATAAAATAAGTTTCTTTATTCCCTTTTCATCGGTACATACCTTAACCCATTCGTCACTTGCGGCTCCTTCACTTCCCTAAAGCCCAGACTCCTGTAGAAAGGAACAGCATACGAAGATGAGTTCACCGTCATTACGGATACGGGGTCATCTCCAATAGAGGCATCAAACAGTTTCTGCCCTATACCTTTCCGATGATATTCTTTTTTAATAAAGAAGAGAGAAATATGTTCTCCTAGATTCTTCGTTGCCAGCACTCCCACAAGATTATCTCCATCGAACGCACCGTAGATAACCAATCGGTTCACCACTTCTCTATCATTGACAAAGCTTTTGAAACTTTCCAAACCCTGTTCGTCAAAATCTTCTTCGCCACACTGAAGATACACTTCCAATGAAAGTGTTACGGCATTTTCATATTCAAGCTGTTCTAATCTTCGGATAACTATCATGGGAATATATTATTACGGTATATCGCAAAGATATTGAATTTATTAATTGATTACCCAAATATCACGATTATTTCGCCCGGAAACACTACATTTGCAAAAATAAACATCTTAACTAATCTCCTCTATTCTGATTATGGAAAAGCTTATCGACAAATTCCTTCCGGCAGATTATCATGATACATTCGTCATCAAAGCCAGTAAACCTGCGGAACAAATTGTTCCTAAAGAACTAATCAAGAAGATATTCACCCGTTCCCCGGCATGGCTTAGTTTCCTTTACAAAGTCAGGAATATCCTTGTGAAACCTTTCGGCATTGAAGGCGGAGATATTCTGAAATCGGAAGACGAAGACTATCTAAAAGACTATATAATAGAAGATACGGAGAATGAAGCCATCATGAGGAAAGACGACAAGCATCTGTTGTTTTATGTTTCCATTGCCAAGATAGAAAACAACCTGATAGACGTGACGACAGTAGTTCAGTATCACAATGCGTTAGGAAAGGTTTATTTCTTCTTTATTAAACCTTTCCACAAAATGATTGTGCCGCGAGTGGTAAAAGATATTATATAATACTCAATCCATAACTACTGATAGTCTCGAAATCTTCATCTGCATACGAATTCTTTTGGCGGATATCCTGCACTATCTTCATAAACTCTTCAGTTTTCGACAAGAAATCCTTGAATTTCTCCGTTTGTTCCTCATGCCCTTTCACAGCAGGCAGTTTCTCGGCTGCATCCAATTGCAATCTCAGTTCCACAATCTTCAGATCCAGACGAGCTTTGTCCGCCACATGCTTGCGAGCATAAAGGTTGATAATACTCTGCATCGTCAGGCTCATCTTTTTCATTGCAATGATCTGCTCTTTCACCGGATTTTCTACCAGCAAGACTTGCTGGGCCTGCGCAACAATAGGACTCAGAATATCGAATATGTTCTGTTTGCACTCAGACATTTCCACACTTAGTTCATAGTTATCGTTCAGCAAATCAGCCATTCCTTCAGTCTTCTTCTCTTTCAGCAGAGACAGGTATTTATTAAAATTAGCATAGAACTGCCCCCTTGACTGGAAAAGTTCGGTATAATTCTGCATCAGGTTCTGCCGTACATCATCGCCAAAGTAATCACCCGGCTGCATCACTGCCGCAGAATCTTTCTGCGAAATGACAGGAGACATGATATGCGAAAACATCTGCACTTGTGAGTGCTGTTCCATATAACCCAAAACGGCATTTACGTCTTTCTCTTTCACTACATTCCTCAACAGAGCCAATGAAGTATCATAATATTTCATCACTTGCCCTGCATCTGCAACCTCTGCGGGGGTATAAGTCACCGCCTCCTTCTTACTGTCCGTACAGGCCACAAACATAACAACGCTTACAAGTGCGCCCAAGACTAACAATTTCTTTCCCATACAATTTTTCATTTTAAAGTAAAATCATCATCCGCCCAACTTTAATCGGCGTTGTGGTTATAACAATATAAAAGTGATTTTGCTTTCGATTATGGATTTTTTCACCTTTGTTATTTGTACTTTTGCAGCGGATTTCAGAGTCCTGTCTAAAAAATTGAATCAGAACCATGAGCAACATAAAAGGCTATATATATGCGGCAGCTTCTTCCTCCACATTCGGATTAGCCCCTTTTTTCACCATATCCTTATTGTCCTCAGGCTTTTCCTCCTTCGAAGTGCTTACTTACCGTTGGGGAATCGCCTCACTCGCCTTGGGAATATTCGGCATACTATTGAGAGATACTTTCCGCATCGGCCATAAAGACTGGGGAACAGTATTTGTATTGAGCCTGCTCCGAGCAGCAACTTCACTTAGTCTTGTCATTGCTTACCAACACATCGCCAATGGGGTGGCATCTACCATTCATTTCATGTATCCCCTGGCTGTTGCCCTCGCCATGATGTTCTTCTTCCGGGAAAAGAAATCATTCTCCATCCTGTTTGCCGTATTGGTTTCGCTGGCAGGTGCAGCATTGTTATCATCGGGTGAGATCGACTTCAAAGGTGGAAATACAACGACAGGACTGATTGCCGCCACGCTATCCGTATTCTTTTACGGCGGATACATCGTCGGAGTGCGCAAGAGCCGCGCCGTTCACATTCCATCTACCGCACTGACTTGTTATGTCATGGGACTGGGCGCTTTATACTTTATTATAGGAGGATGCTTGACAGGCAGGATTCAGTTGGCAACAGGCGGACAAACATGGTTGAATATCCTCGGATTGGCACTGCCGGCAACAGCCATTTCAAATATCACACTCGTAAAATCCATCAAGTACATCGGCTCTACCCTGACCTCCATCTTCGGAGCCTTAGAGCCGCTGACTGCAGTGGCTATCGGATGCCTGGCCTTCAAAGAAAGTTTCACTCTGAACAGTGGGCTCGGCATATTGCTGATATTAACGGCAGTCACCGTAGTCATTATGCACGAGAAGAAGATAAGCTGACAATAGTAATTGGCTATTTACTCTTTTTATAATCAGTGATAAAGCCTTCCATCAACCATTTAGCTAAAGCCTGACGATTGGAACTGATTACGAAACGACGTTGGTCGAAGGTATTCTGAATATTTCCCAGTTCGACAAAAACACCGGCAGGAGTGGAATTGGCCAGCACATACAGATTGCGCGGACCGACTGTTCCCGAAAAGCCGCGGTTGGGCTGATGCTTGTCGTACTTGGACTCAAAAGTATTCTTCATTGTAGTTGCCAGACGCTTGCTGTTGGCACTACTAGGGGCATGATAAAAAAACACATCCGTCTGATGCCCTTTACTACGACTATCCACATGTAGAAAGATGGAACGGCAATAAGTGTAGTTCCTTCGGTCTTTCTTATAAAGTTCATTGATTTTGATGCAACGCTGGCGAAGACGCGCCACTTGATTCAGAGGAATAGCATCTCCCATACAGGTTTCACGCTTACTATTATTAAGGTAGCGGTCGTCACGAATACCGTCTTTTGCATCCTGGATAATAATATAGACCTTTGCCCCTTCTTCCATCAGATTCCGGGCAAGACGCAAAGCGACATCATAAGCATATTCATCTTCATGGAGTTCGATGTTACCTATCTTGCCGATAGCACCGGGGTCAGGTCCGCCATGCCCGCTGACTACATAGAAACAGGCACCTTTCAAGCGATTGCCAGTCACATGGACTTTAGACAGTTCTTTTCCGAAAAGAGGTTCATGAATTGTTTTGCCTGAACTGGCAGAAGAAGAAGTAAACGAATTAGCAGCAGGCTCCGTTTTAGACTTCAGTGGCGGAAGAAAGTACTTCACCCCCAAGCGCAATTCCTGTTTTCCGCGTAACTGCCTTTTATTCAATTCCAGAAACTCTAGATAGTAAGCTTTACCAGGACGCTTATTACGCTGTAAGAAAGCCGAAATACCCTCACCAGACCTCGGTGTAGCCCTTTCCTCCTGCGCTGAGGCATGAAAAGGAGCAAGAAACAGGAAAGAAGATACAAACAACAAAAATAATATCCGGACCATAATCTCCTTGGTATTAATAGGCTACGAGTACAAGCTACAAGTGACGAGTTGCTGCGTCTCGCTTACCCGGCTACCACGCTGAAAGGATCTCGTCACTCGTAGTTTGCAGCTTGTAGCTTTTATAAATTACTTCAACTGCTGCGGACAAAAATACAATTATTTTCCCTACTTTTGCGCCCATAAATGCGTTAATTGATAAGAAACTATAAAAATAGATAGCATTATGGCAAAACAATTAAAACCGGAGACACTCTGCGTACAAGCCGGATGGACTCCTAAGAAGGGTGAACCCCGCGTACTCCCCATCTACCAAAGTACAACCTTCAAGTACGAAACCAGTGAGCAAATGGCACGTCTCTTCGACCTTGAAGAGAACGGTTACTTCTACACCCGCCTGCAAAACCCGACGAATGACGCTGTTGCCGCCAAAATAGCCGCCCTCGAAGGGGGTGTGGCTGCCATGCTGACATCCAGCGGACAATCTGCCAACTTCTACGCTATTTTTAATATCTGCCAGGCAGGTGACCACTTCGTTTGTTCATCTACCATCTACGGCGGAACCTTCAACCTCTTCGGCGTGACAATGAAGAAGTTAGGCATTGATGTTACTTTCGTCAATCCGGATGCACCGGAAGAAGAAATCTCAGCTGCTTTCCGTCCGACCACCAAAGCCCTGTTCGGTGAAACCATTTCCAACCCGACGCTGGAAGTGCTCGATATCGAGAAGTTCGCCCGCATCGCCCACAGTCATGGCGTGCCTTTGATTGTAGACAATACTTTCCCCACTCCGATCAACTGCCGCCCGTTCGAATGGGGTGCCGATATTGTGGTGCACTCCACTACCAAATATATGGACGGCCATGCCACCAGCGTAGGAGGAGCTATCGTGGATAGTGGAAACTTTGATTGGGATGCCCATGCCGATAAATTTCCCGGATTGTGCACACCGGATGAATCTTATCACGGACTGACTTATACAAAAGCTTTCGGCAAAATGGCTTATATCACCAAAGCTACCGCACAGTTGATGCGTGACCTCGGCAGCATCCAGTCTCCGCAAAATGCATTCCTGCTGAATATCGGCCTTGAAACGCTCCACCTGCGCATGCCGCAACATTGCAAGAATGCGCAGGCTGTTGCCGAATATCTCTCCAAAAACGATAAAGTGGCATGGGTCAATTACTGTGGTCTGTCCGGAGACAAATATCATGAACTGGCACAAAAGTACATGCCGAACGGTTCTTGTGGTGTTGTCACCTTCGGCTTGAAAGGAGGCCGTGAAGTAGCCATCAAATTCATGGATTCACTGAAACTGGCAGCTATCGTCACTCATGTGGCCGATGCCCGCACCTGCGTGCTGCACCCTGCCAGCCATACGCATCGCCAACTTTCGGACGAACAATTGATGGAAGCTGGTGTACGTCCCGACCTGATCCGCTTCTCCGTTGGTATAGAGAATGCGGATGATATCATTGCAGATATTGAGCAGGCACTGAATGCATAATTTAATAAAGAAAGATTTGTGAAACGTACCAAATTAGCTGCATCCTTCCTATTAGTCGGGACTCTGCTCTTGACAGGATGTGTGAGCAAGAAAGAATCAATGAATCTTCAAGCAGGTTATAACAACTAGTGGATGAGATAAATGCCTCCAACCGCTACCAAGCAACTGGTGGACACCAAGAGCAAATCGGACTCACTCCGAAGCTCGACCAGTTCCTGGAGCTGATAGACAAAGCACCGGAAGCGGAAGGAGAAGAAAAAACCGAATAAAGAAAGACTGCCTGCAATCACTTCACTCACAGGCAGAAACATATGGAAGAATTTTAATTCCGCAAACAAATGTCAAACTGTCTCTAAATAGAAAGAAGCCTATCACTCTGTCATACAGAGTAAGATGACGGCAAGTTTCTATTCTGAGACAGTTTGTTTGTTTTTTCCCTATAAAAGCCCTAAATAAGTACAATTTAATAGTTTTTATTGCTCACACACTTACATTTTATCACATTTATTCCTACCTTTGCACCCAATTTATAACTTTTAACTAACAACTCATAATCAACTACCATGGCTAAGATAACTAAAGAAGCTGCCTTGCTGTATCACTCACAAGGCAAACCAGGTAAGATAGAAGTAGTGCCCACCAAGCCCTACAGTACCCAAACCGATCTTTCGCTTGCATACTCTCCTGGCGTGGCGGAACCATGTCTTGAAATAGAAAAGAACCCGCAGGACGCATACAAATATACAGCGAAGGGGAATCTGGTAGCTGTAATCTCCAACGGTACCGCAGTACTCGGCCTGGGCGATATAGGTGCATTGAGCGGCAAGCCCGTAATGGAAGGTAAAGGATTACTGTTCAAGATTTACGCCGGCATCGACGTATTCGACATCGAAGTGAATGAGAAAGACCCGGAGAAATTTATCCAGGCAGTCAAAGCCATCGCTCCTACTTTCGGTGGTATCAATCTGGAAGACATCAAGGCTCCCGAATGTTTCGAAATAGAACGCCGCCTGAAAGAAGAACTCGACATCCCCGTGATGCACGATGACCAGCACGGAACAGCCATCATCTCCAGTGCCGGATTGGTGAATGCCCTGCAAGTGGCAGGCAAGAAGATTGAAGATGTGAAAATCGTTGTGAACGGTGCCGGCGCATCGGCTGTATCCTGCACCAAACTGTACGTTTCGCTGGGTGCCCGCCTGGAAAACATCGTGATGGTGGACAGCAAAGGCGTTATCAGCAAGACACGTACCGACCTCAATGAACAAAAACGTTACTTCGCCACCGACCGCACCGACATTCATACCCTTGAAGAAGCCATCAAAGGTGCCGACGTATTCCTGGGATTATCCAAAGGCAACGTACTGTCACAAGATATGGTGCGCAGCATGGCTCCGTCACCCATCGTCTTCGCGCTGGCCAACCCTACACCGGAAATCTCCTACGAAGATGCCATGGCAACCCGCCCCGATGTATTGATGGCGACCGGACGTTCGGATTATCCGAACCAGATTAACAATGTAATCGGTTTCCCTTATATCTTCCGTGGCGCGCTCGACACGCAGGCAAAAGCCATCAATGAGGAAATGAAAATTGCCGCCGTACACGCCATCGCCAATCTGGCAAAACAGCCTGTGCCCGATGTTGTGAACGAGGCTTACCATGTCAACAACTTTAGTTTCGGTCCGGAATACTTCATTCCGAAACCGGTTGACCCGCGCCTTATCACCGAAGTTTCCTGCGCTGTGGCACGTGCAGCCATGGAAAGCGGTGTAGCCCGCAAGAACATTGAAGACTGGGATACTTACTGCGTACAGCTCCGCGAACTCATGGGTTATGAAAGCAAACTCACTCGCCAGCTTTACGACACCGCCCGCCGGAACCCGCAACGTGTGGTATTTGCCGAAGGCTCCCATCCCAACATGCTAAAAGCAGCCGTAGAAGCCAAAGCCGAAGGTATCTGCCATCCTATTGTTTTAGGTAATGACGAGACCATCGAAAAACTGGCAAAAGAACTAGACCTCAGTCTGGAAGGCATCGAAATCGTAAACCTACGCCATCCGAACGAGGCAGCGCGCCGCGAACGTTATGCCCGCATCCTTTCTGAGAAACGTGCCCGCCAGGGTGCCACCTATGAGGAAGCCAACGACAAAATGTTCGAACGTAACTACTTCGGTATGATGATGGTGGAAACAGGAGATGCGGATGCATTCATCACCGGCCTTTATACGAAGTACAGTAACACCATCAAGGTAGCCAAGGAAGTTATCGGCATACAACCGCAATACAAGCATTTCGGTACGATGCACATCCTGAACTCCAAGAAAGGTACATACTTCCTTGCCGACACGTTAATCAACCGTCACCCCAATGCCGAAACATTGATTGACATTGCCAAACTGTCAGAGCATACCGTACGTTTCTTCAACCATACCCCGGTAATGGCTATGCTGAGCTACTCTAACTTCGGCGCAGACACCGAAGGTAGTCCGGTAAGCGTACACGAAGCCGTAGAATACATGCAGCAGCACTATCCCGACCTCGCCATCGATGGTGAAATGCAGGTGAACTTTGCCATGGACCGCAAGATGCGCGATGCCAAATATCCTTTCACCCGCCTGAAAGGCAAGGATGTGAATACCCTCGTATTCCCGAACTTGAGCTCTGCCAACTCTGCCTACAAACTATTGCAAGCTATGAATACAGATATGGAACTGATTGGCCCGATACAGATGGGACTGAACAAACCTATCCACTTCACCGACTTCGAAAGTTCCGTGCGCGACATTGTAAATATCACCGCAGTAGCCGTTATCGATGCTATCGTGGATAAAAAGAAAGCTGGTAAATGAGACGTTCGTTATCGAAATCGCAAAGTGTCTGCATTGTACTACTTTGGGCAGCACTTTGCTACATAGTCCTGACTACTGCTGAACGAATTGATGGTCCGGTCATCATGACTCTTATCATTTCGGCAGCGTTAGTTTTTATTCCGGTAATAAAGTCATTAAAGAGAGGATAAACAATATCTTTTTATTCCTTTTTGCGGCATAAAACAATATTTTTGTTGTTTTATGCCGCATTTTCTTTATAATTTGTTTGTTTGTCTCATTTTTATGTGTACTTTTGCAACCGCAACAGAGAAAAAGAGAAACAAGGTACGAGGAGACAAGATACAAGGAATTCCCTGCGGCAGTGAAATGCCTTATCAACTGAATCCCTCGTCAACTTGCCAACCGAACTCGCATTAATAGAAAAATAACCAATAAAAGAAATAGATTATGAATGCAGCTAAGGTATTAGAAGATTTGAAGAGACGGTTCCCAAACGAACCAGAGTATCATCAGGCAGTGGAAGAAGTACTTTCTACAATTGAAGAAGAGTACAACAAACACCCGGAATTTGACAAAGTCAATCTGATTGAACGTCTTTGCATCCCCGACCGTGTTTATCAGTTCCGCGTGACTTGGATGGACGATAAAGGCAACATTCAGACCAACATGGGTTACCGCGTTCAACACAACAACGCTATCGGTCCGTACAAAGGTGGTATCCGTTTCCACGCTTCTGTGAACCTTTCAATCCTGAAATTCCTTGCTTTCGAGCAGACTTTCAAAAACTCACTGACTACTCTGCCTATGGGTGGTGGTAAAGGTGGTTCCGACTTCTCTCCGCGCGGTAAATCCAATGCCGAAGTAATGCGTTTCGTACAAGCATTCATGCTGGAATTATGGCGTCACATCGGTCCTGAGACTGACGTACCTGCCGGCGATATCGGCGTAGGTGGTCGTGAAGTAGGTTTCATGTTCGGTATGTACAAAAAACTGACCCGTGAATTCACCGGTACATTTACCGGTAAAGGCCGTGAGTTCGGCGGTTCGCTGATTCGTCCGGAAGCTACCGGCTACGGTAAC
>CAJMQU010000051.1 GCA_905215555.1 uncultured bacterium | reverse complement strand
AAAGTAAGCATTTTTTTTTGGATAATTCAAACTTAATTTTTTAATAATTTCAAGAGCCTTGTCATATCGGCGCTGTTTGATATAAATTTTAGCCAAAGTTTCGGTGAAACAACTGTCATCCAACTCATCCGGAACTGATTTCGGAGTTGTTTCCTCATCAGATTCTTCATCTTCCATTTCGTCTTCTTGCTCTGTATCCACCTCCGCCAGCCGGACGGTTTCTTCGGGCGTAACTGTTGTTTCACTCTGACGGAGAAATCCATCTATCAAATCCTGTCCGCGCAACTTCGGCACTTCTGCCGGAACTTCCGATGGTGCATCCGTGATATCCGTTTCTTCATCATCCTGCATCAGATACGAAGTATAATCCATGACATAGTCCAGTTCCGTCGTCTGTGAATGTTCTTCAGGAATGGTAGCAAGGAAAGCATCTATCAAAGAAAGAGTACGGTCGATACTCGGTTCCTTTTCCAAATCCTTCTCGGCAATGTGCGTGGAAGCATAAGGATGGAGAGCATATCGGTCTCCTTCAATCAGGTAAAACAATACACGGCGGTCTGATACATACAATACCGCTTTACGTAGTTCCGCACCGAAATTAATGTCGTGCAGCACATAGAGATTCTTGAGATAAAGCAAACGTAGGGACTGAAAATAAGGATAACGGGCTACCAATGTGCGAAGTTCGTACAAGGTATCCCGGTTCAACGCTTCCGGATGCTGTATCCATTGTTGCAAATGTACAGGCGTCATTCCCAATATTACCAGTTAGCTACGGTTGCGTTAAAAATTTGTTCTGTTATGTCTTTCACCATCTTGGTTATCAAGTCATCCTGCACATCCGTCAACAACAGGGAAGAGTCATAAGTCTGGAAAGCAGAAAACTGTTGATCAGTAAAATCATCTTTATGATCTGTGTTATTCACAAAAGTAACCTTTACCGTCAAAGTAACTTTCACCTTTGAAGAAAATCCACTCGCATCCACCGCCTCATTATACTGATTGTAACCGGTAATTTCTCCATCAATCTCCAGGTCGGCATTGTTGTTGACCAGCGACAGACGCGTCTGACGCATAAACAGGTCTTTCAAATCCTGATTAAACTGTGTAGCCAGGGGGGCATAAACATACTCCGCACGGTTCTGGAAGTCAGCTATCGAAATAGTCTTTACCTTTGAGTAGTCAATCGAACTAATCGGAGCAAGTCCTATTTTAATGCTACACGAATTCACTATCAGTAATATCCCCAGCAGCATAGCTGTCGAGGCGCTCTTTTTAATCCAATCCATATTCTTTAATCTTTCTGTATAGGGTACGCTCGGAAATATTCAAGTCCTTTGCCGCACTCTTGCGTTTACCATGATGTTTCTCCAAGGCTTTCCGTATCATCTCTTTCTCCACCTCATCCAAGGAGAGAGACTCTTCCACATATTCTTCCGTATCCTGTATGTCTTCATCCACTTCGTGAGATGACTTTATAGAAGGATGAATAATAGTGGGCACACTCGGAGCAACGGGCGCCATCACGGCAGGCGGCTGGGCATAATAGGCAGCAGATACAGCCGGTGCGGCAGTCTTTCCACGTTCGGTCATAATCTCATGCACCAGTTTCTTCAATTCCGTCACATCTTGGCGCATGTCGAAGAGAACCTGATACAAAATTTCCCGTTCACTCTCAAAACTTTTGGCCTCTTTGACTCCAAACAAAGCCGGGAGCCGCTGCATATTATTCTGATTCGGCAAATATCCCTTCAAGATAGCAGCATTGATCTCACGATTGGTCTCTATAATAGAAATCTGCTCTGTGATGTTCTTCAACTGCCGCACATTGCCAGGCCATGAATAAGAAATCAGCAACTGCTTGGCATCTTCCGTCAGTTGAATGGCAGGCATACGGTACTTCTCTGCAAAGTCCGAAGCAAATTTGCGGAATAATAAGAATGCATCCTCTCCGCGCTCACGCAGAGGGGGCACCTGAATAGGCACAGTGTTGAGACGGTAATACAAGTCTTCCCGGAAACGCCCTTCGGAAATTGCCTGCGTCAGGTTCACGTTGGTAGCCGCCACAATGCGCACATTTGTTTTCTGTACTTTTGATGACCCTACTTTGATGAACTCTCCGCTTTCGAGCACGCGAAGCAGGCGTGCTTGCGTAGGCAAAGGCAACTCTCCCACTTCATCCAGAAAGATAGTTCCCCCATCCGCTTCACCAAAATATCCTTTCCGCTCACCGATAGCACCGGTAAACGCACCTTTCTCATGACCGAACAACTCCGAATCAATGGTTCCTTCGGGAATGGCACCACAGTTCACCGCAATATATTGACCGTGCTTCCGCCGGCTGTACTGGTGAATGATCTGGGGAAAACTTTCCTTACCCACCCCACTCTCTCCAGTAATCAGCACAGACAAGTCGGTAGGCGCTACTTGAATAGCAACGTCTATCGCACGCATCAATGCTTCATTATTACCAATGATGCCAAAACGTAACTTTACTTGTTGTATTTCCGTTTTCGTCATACTACAAATCTTCTTCCACACTATCGAGTTTCAGCTTATCACTGTCATCGCGCTTTTCATAATACTGTTTTCGTAAGGGGTTGGCATGTGCTTCTTTATCACGCAACCGGTTACGGAATACGTCAATAGAGACATAAATGGCTTGACGGAATGAATCTTCGCTGGCCAGTCCTTTACCTGCAATGTCATAGGCAGTACCATGAGCCGGTGAAGTACGTATCACAGGTAATCCGGCGGTATAGTTCACACCTTCATCCATTGCCAGCGCCTTGAACGGAGCCAATCCCTGATCGTGATACATGGCAAGCACGCCATCAAAATGAGTGAAGTTACCCGACCCCATAAAGCCATCAGCCGGATACGGACCATAACACAAGATACCTTTTGCAGCCATCTCTTTCAATGCCGGAATAATGATTTCTTCCTCCTCTTTGCCCAGCAGACCTTCATCTCCTGCATGCGGATTCAGAGCAAGTACAGCAATGCGCGGAGCATCTATAGCAAAGTCCTGCTTTAATGACTGATTGAAGATAGCCAACTTTTCCTGTATCAACTCCTTCGTTATAGTCGATGCAATCTGGCTGACAGGGATATGTCCCGTCACCAGTGCCACCCGGAAATCATCCTTCATCAATATCATCAGTGACTTGGCACCATTTCCCAATCTTTCTTCTATATATTCCGTATGACCGGGGAATGAGAAAGTCTCCGACTGAATAGTGTGTTTATTGATGGGAGCTGTAACAATTACATCAATCAAGCCTTCCTTATATTCCTCAATCGCTCTCTCCAATGCACCCAGTGCAGCCTTTCCGGCCTCCGGATCAGCTTTCGAGAACTCCACTTTCACTTCATCATCCGTGCAGTTCACTACGCTCAAACGATTATGAGCCGCTTCCGCAGCCGAGTTCACGATGCTGAAGTTAGCCGGCAAATCGAGTGATTTACGATGGTAAGCTGCCACCTTGGGCGAGCCATAAATTATAGGAGTGCATAGCTCCAACATAACGGGATCAGAGAATGTTTTCAGAATAACCTCGTACCCCACGCCGTTTATGTCTCCCTGGGTAATGCCGACTTTTATTTTACTATCTTCCATTTTAAATATATATATATCACATTAGAGAAATTATGCCAAACGTATGCAGGCGAATGCTGATTTACCCCTACAAACTTTGTTACCCTACGCATAGGGGCGAATCAGTATTCGCCCGTACACGTAAAGTAGTCTTTTTGACATACCTTCATATTATTCTTCTTTATCAGCAGCCTGCTCTTTTGTTACTCCTAACGGTATTTCCGCTCCCGTCTGTTTATCACCGGGAACTCTCAACGTATAAAGAGAAGCCTCCATCTGGCGCATCAGATTACGCTTCATCTTGTCCGGTGAATAGACAAACGCTTCTACAACAATAATACGTTGATTCACCGGGTCCAGACGCATGTGCGAAACATACGGGCCACCCATGAAATCACCTTTCATACGCCACAGTCCGCGTGCCTCCAAAGCATATTCACCTTGTATCGTGAGAGGACGCACATCAGTCATCAATGAGTCTGTCATCATATACATGCCTCCCTTAGCTCCCGGAATATTAGTTTTCATGACAGAGTCGCGCATCTGCACAAAATACTCTTTGGTGAACGTATTCTTGTCTGTATAGGGAAAAGAGTAAATGACAAAATTCTGATCCGCAGTCGCTGCATTCGTACCAGCCCAGAAAAAGTTCTCACCTTGCTTGGTAGAAGCAAGCTCCGCAGGTATCCATACATCACAATCAAACATACTCTTCACTTTCGTAGTCACATAGTCATTATGCTTCTTTTCCAGTTGAGCGATCTGACGATTCATCTCCGCACGAGTGAAGAAGTCGATAATCGTCTGTTTGTTTTCCGACACAAACTTCTCGAAAGAAGCTTCATCGGGAGCCTGGATAGTCAGAATGGTCTGCGGGGCAGCATATACATCCCTCGCATATTTAAACTTGGGCTGAGTATAAATATCCTGCACATCAGCAATGATAATATTACGGATCAGCTTTAACGTAGCATCATAATTAGCCGGAGAAGTATACATAATGCGGAAAGAACGTTCAGATTGGGGAAGCCCCGGTACATCCGTATCAAGTACATCAAAAAGAGCTCTACCGGCAGGACGCTCCCACATAGCGGGATCAACCACTACCAAGATTTCATACGCACGACCACTGGAGGTCGCTCCAAATACCCCCTTTTTGCCGCCACTACAAGCGGAAAAGACTATTGCTACAAGAGCTAAACTCAAAAAAAACAGGTGCTTTCTCATATGCTTACTAGTTAATGTTTTTACAAAACTACGAAGAATACGTATATCATCCGAGCCAAAGTTAATAATTTATATTAATTCTTGTTTATTCTCCTCCTGTTTAGCAGTGGAAAGCATACCACAAGCAGCGAATATATCTTCCCCCCGGGAAGCACGTATCGTGGTAAACAAACCATGAGAAGTCAGATAATCACGAAATTTAGTCATTGTTTCCATATCTGCTCCCTTCAGGTCTACACCCGGTATGGCATGAAAACGAATGAGATTGATACGACAATCCAATCCGCGCAAGAGTTTCAACAATTCTTTGGCATAGAGCAACGAATCATTCACACCCTTAAAAACAATATATTCAAAAGATAGTCTACGCTGTTTGCTAAAATCATAGTTTTTTAACAAGTCTACCATTTCAGTGATGGAGAAAGCTTTCTCTGCCGGCATCAGTTCGCGCCGCTGCATAGTGACAGGAGAATGCAGGCTGACAGCCAGATGACATTCCGATTCTTCTATAAAACGCTGAAAACCTTTACGCAAACCAACTGTAGAAAGGGTAATCCGCTTAGGACTCCATCCATAACCGTAAGAAGATGTCATGATTTCCAAGGCTTTCAGCACCTCATCCAGATTGTCCAAGGGCTCTCCCATCCCCATCATCACTACGTTGGTCAGATTGTCCCATTCGGGAAGAGAATTAATCTGATTAATAATCTGGTTGGCAGTCAGATTAGCGGTAAAACCTTGCTTACCGGTCATACAGAACTTACAATTCATCTTGCATCCCACTTGCGAAGACACGCAGAGTGTGGCACGCTCTTCATCGGGAATATAAACCGCCTCTACAAAATGCTTCTCACCCGCCCGATACAGGTATTTCACCGTACCATCTACTGAACGCATGGCATCCACAGGGGCATCCGCCCCTACTTCACAAACCTCTTTCAAAAGCTCCCGGTGCTTTAACGACAGGTTTGTCATCTCGTCTATGGAGTTTACTTTCTTGTCATACAGCCATGAAGCAATCTGTTTGGCGGCAAATCCGGGCATCCCCAGTCTCTTCACCACCTCCTGCAATTCAGCGAGCGTCAATCCTAAAAGAGTTTGTTTCAACATAATCATCTATCAGTCTTTCCAGTTTATCTTTGCAAAGGTATGAATAAAGTTGCACAAAGGCAATTGCAAGCACAGAAAATGACATACAGGTAGAAAGAAAAAGCCGTCTGAGATAACATCAGACGGCTTTCATATCTTGAATTATTCTATAAATCCTTAGAAGAACAAGTAACGTGTATCTTTCACATCAGCTTTCAGATACAAATCGTTGAGGAACTGGCTTGCCATACGTGCATGCATATTCTGCAACGTAGTCTCTTCAGTTTCCTGATTGAATGTTTCGTTCATCTTTTCCTTTGCATACGGCTGAAGAACGAATACACCACCATTACCCTTGATCGGAGCACTCAGCTGGTTCAACTCGGCGACAGAAGCATAAGCACCTACCAGCGGTTCGCTGGCACGCAATACCGGAACATAAGCAGGAGCTGCAAAAGTTACGTGCTTCACAGAGTCGCTAACGGCATCCGCCATAGCCTTGTACTGTTCGAAAGAAGTTGCACCGGCAGCTTTCATATCAGCCATGATTTTCTCAGCTTTCTTATCGCGGAGCAATTCCAGTCTCAACTGATCTTTAACCAAAGCAAACGGACGGTAACCTGCCGGAATCACAGCAGAAACACCAACCATCAACATACGGTCACTTTCACCACACTCATACAAACCGGACACTTCACCTGTCTTAGCAGAGAACGCCCATCTCAAAGCTTCTTTAGTACCTCTGATACCACCGATACCATGCTCGGAACTATACAGGTCGTTTCTGTCCAGCAATTTGTAACCAGCATCCTCAGCATTAGCTACCATCTTCTCCAAAGTAGGATTAGCAGCGATAAACTGGCTGAATTCATTGTATGCCTTACTATAAGTTTCCTTACTAAATTCTACCGGACGTTTGATAACTGCTACTTTATATTTATCCTTAACAGCCTTTTTGTCCATCACCTGCAAAATGATATTTGCCTGTGCCAGGCTCAAATTGGCCAGTTCGTTCTTGCCAAGTGTATTGACAGTGTTCACATATTTCAGGTTGTCACCATCCAGCTGTGCTCCTTCGTAATTAGCAGACGAAATCCAGGTAGACTCACCGGTCTGACCATATTTCTTTGCAATCTCAGCGAAATCCGCACCACCCTTGATCGCAGTATAGATACTGTCAGCCAAAGCTTTAGTCTTAGCTGCATCTTCAGCAACCACCTGTATCTGACGATATTGGATAGAGTCTGCCATAGAAGCAGCAGCCAACTTTTTGAATGAGTTAATTGTATTGTCAGTTGCGTTGTAGTAAGGACCATATACACCGCCTACAGAAACAGAGTCCAAACGAGCTGCCACATCAGTAGGCAACGCTTTGGATGTATAGAACAAATCGATATAAGGAACTTCAGAACCGGCAGCACGCACCAGCGTTGAATAATCACCCGGAGTACCAGCAAGCTGTTCTGTATATTCCATTACCTCATTCTGGATAGCTTCTCTATCTTCGGGGCTTGCAGTTACCTGTACATCAATGAACTTGATGTTACGGGTTTCCACATATTGCTTGAATTGTTCTTTCTTCTTAGCATAAGCGTCTTTCAAGTCTGCATCCGTAATAGTCACAGTAGAATCTACAATAGAAGAATAAGGAATAGCAGCCAACAACAAGTCAGATTGATCTACCCTTGCGTTGAAAGCATCCTGAGCTTCTACGGGGTTAGAGAAAAGAGACTTTGACACCAAAGCCTGATATTTTTCAGCCAGACGAGTCTGAATCAGTTGTTTTTCCAGGAAAGACCAGAATTTGTACATAGACTGGTAATATTCTGCATACTGTGCTGGCATCTGTGCTGTGTTCATCTTAGAGTAATCTACCAAGAATTTTTTCAGCATATCTTTGTCAAAAGCACCTGTTTGCGGATTACGGAACGGAGTCTGTTGCAACATCGGGTGTACACCTGCATCAATGATTGCCTGGATTTCTGCTTTAGAGACTGACAGACCGAGCTTCTTTGCTTCGTTTTCAATCAGCTTATTGTTGACGTAGTTTCTCCAAACTTCATCTTTAATCTGGTTGTTTTGTTCATCGGTAAGTGCGCTTGAGCCGCTGGAGAACTTCACAACTTCAGTATATTCTTCTACCAAGCTCTGATAATCCTGTGCGGAAAGTGACTCTCCGTTAACCTCTCCTACATCATGTGACTGGTGTGGCTGCAATACCTTCCATGCGTCTCCCGCAATGAAAGCGAACAGCGCCAAACCAATTACAATCACCAATAAGGGTCCTTTAGACCGAATGTTTTGTAATGTTGCCATTTTAGTTAATATGATTTATTTGTTTATTATTATTTTCTTCAAACTTCATTTTAGCGCACGAAGATACAAAAAATGCTAATACGCATCTATTTATTCTCTAAAAAATTATACCATTCCGCTATTATTCGACCACTTTAAGACGTACCAACTCGATTTTTGTAGCTGTAACCTTAATTATTTTGAAGTGGAATTTATCAATAATCACCACTTCATGCAGTTTCGGGAAACTTTGATAACGATTCAGAATCAGTCCGCCTACCGTCATATAATCATCCTCTTCCGGCAAATCAAGATTAAAGGTTTCATTCACCTTTTCTATCTCCAAACGACCGGAAAGCACATATTCATTCTCGCCGATCTGTTTGCAGACATACGACGTGTTGTCATGTTCATCTTCGATGTCACCGAATATTTCCTCCACTAAGTCTTCCAGCGAAACGATACCTGATGTACCCCCAAACTCGTCCACCACAACGGCAATAGTCTTCTTCTGCTGCATAAACAATTTCATCAACTTATGCGCTGCCATCGTTTCGGGCACTATGGGAACTTCTTTCACATTATTTCGCCAGTCGGCAGGATTACGGAACATTTCAGAGGAATGGATATACCCCACTACGTTGTCTATATTTCCGTCATATACAATAATTTTAGAGATACCGGACTCAACAAAAAGGCTTTTCAAGTCTTCCAGAGAAGTAGTCAAGTCAACAGCCACAACTTCTGTACGAGGCACTATGCAATCGCGTATTTTAATACTGGAAAAATCAAGTGCATTCTGAAATATCTTCACCTCGGCGTCCAGTTCTTCTTCATCTTCAGCATTGTCAATGCTGGACTGGACAAAATAATCCAGGTCGACTTTTCCAAAAGCCCTTTCAGAGGCTTCCTTATTGATCTTCATCCCAAACAGGCGCAGGAAGAGATAAGATAATCCGGAGGCAAATTGAGATACGGGATATAAAATAACATAGCAGATAATCAAGGGGAAAGCACAAACTTTCAATACAAGATTGGGATTAATCTTGAATAAAGTTTTGGGAAGAAATTCACCTGTAACCAGAATGACAAGCGTGGAGATTATCGTCTGTAAAAGCAATTCCACAAAATCATTGGAAATCAAATCTCCCAACAAGTGAACTTTTATAATTTGCGCCATGAGGATACCATAAATAACCAGTGCAATATTGTTTCCTACCAACATGGTAGAAATAAAGTTATTGGAATTACGAAAAAAATAGGAAAGTATACGAGACGTGAATCCCTCCTTGCGTTCCATTTCAAAGCGTAGTTTATCTACGGAAACAAAAGCAATCTCCATCCCCGAAAAGAAGGCGGAGAAAAGCATAGTAATCAATAAATAAATGTAGGTATCCATAATTTATGGTTTGATACTATCTGTTTGCAGACTGCTTGGCTGCATACTATCTCTTTGCACACTGTCGGCAGGTGCCGTGGCATCATCGTCCACATAGAAAATGCCTTCCGGCTTCCTTATTTTATAAACGGTCATTTGTTCGTTGGAGTCAAAGCCATGCCCTGTAATGATGCGGTCAGGCTGTTCTATGCGGATAAACTTGTCGGAATAAATAGTATGCTTATTCTGATCCCAATACAGTAAATCGGTTTCAAACCTCTCTCCTTTCAGATTCCTTATATCCACATTACTCATCAACTTCCACAACTTTTGCTTGTCATAATAATATGCCGTATCCGACTTCACACTTGCTTCTATATTAAATACCGAATCAAACTTCTCCAGAAAAACCCCTTTCTCGAATGCCCAGTAAGACGGATTCTTACGATCAAAGACCAGCCATTCTTCGGTATTGATGCGATAGCGGGTGACACCGGAGTCGGAAATCAGAGTCATTACACCTTTTGTATCCATCACAGGCAACGAATCACGCTCAGTGATAGCGTTTCCCAAATCCTTATGACGTCCGGAACAGGCGGAAAATAAAAGAAGCATAACCACTGCCCCAAAGGCAATGGTTATGCTCAAGTTTCTACAAAATAGAACGTTACTTCGTTGTGGTAACATATTTATATTTCTTATCGAACCGTTGTGGTTTCACCGATCCAGCCACCTACCGTAACGCGGTCGCCAGCCTTGATACCCAACATAAAGAGCTCTTCAGCTTTCGGTGTATAACGTGCATACGTTGAAATCAGCTCATTGGCTTTATCTGCCACAGTCGGATCTACCGCTTTAGCACGCTGCAATTTATCGATAACCACAAAGTATGTACACTTATTCATTGCAGGCTCATCGTTCCAGTTCGGGCTGGAAGCATAAAGCTGTGCAAGCAGGATATATGCATCACCATAATTTTCCTTAAAGCTGATAGCTTTCTGCAAATAGCCTCTGGCTTGTGACAACTTTTTCACATTAAACAAAGTTGCTGCAACAGCATAAGCTATCTGTGCTTTCTTTTCGTTATCACTTTCCAGACTCAACGCTTCATCAAAGTATTTGATAGCTGTATCAAAATCACCTTTCTTATAAGCCATATATCCACAACCTGTAGCAGCATCAGCAGTCGGGTTAATCTTATACATATAATAAGAAGCCTGAAAATATGCTTCGCTCTCCGTACACTTCATCATCTTCAATATAGAGATGGCTTTCTTCAGATAAGCAGAATCCGTTTGATTTGCTTCAATTTTAGGGCCATAGATTTCCTGCAAAGATCCACAATCTGCAGTACCGCTATTGATAAACATAGCCACTAGATTATCTTTCACTTGTTGCAAAGCCTTTTTCTTAGCAGGATCAGATTCTGCGGCAATAGCAGCATCTACATATTCAGAGTCAGTTAAATAATCCTGAATAAATTGCTCTTTATGGGTGGGATCAGCTTTCAACTTATTCAGAGACATATCAAGGAAGTAATGCAAAATTGGGCTTTTAGAGCCTTCCTTTTCTGCTTCTATGGATTCCTTCAACCAAGTATAGGCCTGATTCACATCAAGATTCGGTGCATAGGCAATATAGCTGATAGCTTTACTTCCTTTAGTATCTCCTATAGAAGGAGTACCTTTCAAATGTTGGAAGTTAGGTGTATATTGCATTCTCAAATCATATACTTCCATCAATTCATCGAAGTACTTCTTATAATCAGCAGAGTTACGATCTTTTATTTCGCCCAAGAAAGCTGTCAAGATTTTAATACCATCATTAAAAGTATAAAACTTCAATGTCGGACAATTTTTAAGAACCTCTTTCCACGGCAGATAAGCATCTTTGAAATTACCTGCTTTCACCGCTTCATGAGAAATACTACTGTTCTTATTACAATCTTCAGTCTGTGCGAAAGCGCTGGTCACTCCACCCGAAAGGAGCAAGACAGCTACAAGCGTTTTAATCTTCATTGTATTTAAATTTTAGTTGTTATTTTGTCTATTCTTCTTTTATTCAACTTTACGCTTCCAGAACCAACGTTCATTGAATGTCACGCCAATGCAGAGACGCAATGTATTTTCGTTCAAGAACCTGGCTTCTTGACCTTGGGTTCTCACATACTGTGCCGAGATGCTCAATACAGAACGACTACGCGGAAGTGGCAATCCAAAACCGGCAGTTACTCCATATTCATTGGCAGCGCGTGCACCATCTATTTTATAATAAGGTTTGGAATAGTAGGCTCCCAAACGATATTTAATATGCGCAAGATAACTTCTGCCCATCAGATTAGGAATATATTCCGCCCCCAAAGCAATTTTCGCACGGTTACAGAAAGCATCCGGCTCGTTCATGAACGTCACACTATTCCATTTCTGAAACATCACATCCATACCTACTGTCAGGCGATTATCATAAACATACGTCACACCGGCACCCAAAGTCATAGGAATTCCCATCGTCTGTATCGTATCTCTCTGAGATGTACTATACCCAGTGTTAGAGTTACCAAGCTGTTCTTGTACATACGAGTCGTTGCCCAAATTATGTCCCGGCGAGAAAACAACTCCCAAAGTAGCAGAATGTTTTTTACCGAATTGCTGCGTATACTGCGCGCCAAAATCAAGCTTATAACTCGTCACCTCCGTTCCGTAAACCGTTGTCAAGGGCATTATGTTGGAGTTAGAGGAGAACGTTTGATCGCGTCTACGTGAGATATTCCCCCAAAGATACGAAATATTCGCACCAATGGAAAGATTTTTAAGAATTTTAAAGCCTGCGCCTAAATAAAGTTGATGCAAACCTCCTTCTCCGGAATAAGTATTTACGTAAGGAGTACCATCTTCTGTTTCACCACTTGCATACATACTATATCCGATATTGGAATAAGGCAATAACCCTATACTCATGCCCCCCCATTTGGAGAGACGGAACTGCATCGTAATGTAGTCAAAACTGGAGTTCTTGGCATTCTTCTTGACAGCTCCATTACTAAGGTTGGTATTCTGCATAGAAATCCCCCCGTCAAACATAAAAGTCAACGAATCGACTGCCGTATAAGATGCCGGATTCGCAAAGTTGGCCTGATACTTGTCACGCAAACCATAAGCGATGCCACCCATCGCCTTACTATTACCCGACCCTTGATCTGCCAGCTGTCCGTATCCGTATCGTGTATAGGGAGAATTTGTATTATTTTGAGCGACCATCGCCCCAGATAACATCGTGAGCAAAAGCACCAAAAGTGTTTGTCTAAATCTTGTCATTATTATAGTTTAAAATTCGATTTAATCCTTTCAACACTAAAAATCTGTCTGCAAAGATGATACTTTTTAAGTTCGTATCAAAAGAAAAATCATCCCCGCCCGTTAAAAAAACCAAAAGTTCAGGATATTTATGTTTCATAGCCACTATGTAACCCGAAATTTCATATTCCATTCCTTTCAATACTCCCGCACGGATAGCAGTATCAGTATCCCTCCCCATCGGGAGTTCGCGTCCTTCACGCGGCACCAGCGGCAAGCGTCCGGTGAACTGGTGAAGCGCCCGGAAACGCATCTGCATACCGGGAGATATATTCCCGCCATGATAGCGTCCTGCGGCATCCACAAATTCATAAGTAATGCATGTACCGGCATCAATCACCAAAATATCTCTATCGGGAAATTGCTCATTTGCGCCCACCACTGCCGCCATACGGTCGTACCCCAGCGTTTCAGGGGTTTCATACAAATTTTCTACCGGAAGAGGCGTTTTCTCATTCAGCCAAAGCACTGGTACAGGGAGCTTTGACAATTGCGCCAACGCACATTCACTTAGGTCGATGACACTTGCAACAATCGCTTTTTCAACGGCATACCGACTGCAAATATCGGGCAAATGTTCTAACGTGCTATTTGAATCATACACCACTTCCAACGGCAATGTCCCATCAAAAAGTGCCAACTTTGCCGTTGTATTCCCTATATCGATAACAAGATTCACAGCATTACTAATTAAAATTGCGGCGCAAAGATACTATTTATATAATTTCTGGCAACAATTTATCTAAGAAGAAGAAAAATTTATCGATGAATACTTCCATTGCCCGGTAAATCTACAGGGATTAAAGATTTTTTAGTAATACGTTTTTCTATCAATATTCGTCATTAGCGTAAAGGAAGCCGAATGTGGCCTGTTCATAATCGAATATCTCTTCCGGTTTAAAAAATCTTTTCAATTCCGTTTCGGCTGCCTCATGCGAATCGGATGCATGAACAATATTTTCCTGAAAACTCATGCTGTAATCTCCACGAATGGTTCCGGGCGCTGCTTTCCTACCATTGGTCGCGCCGGTTAATGCTCTTACGGTTTCAACCGCATCCACCCCCTCAAAACAACACACGATGACCGGACATGCCATCATCGAGTCCTTCACACGCTGAAAAAACGGTTTTGCACTCAGATGGGCATAATGTTCGCTCAACACTTCATCTGTCAGCAGAATCATTTTCATTCCAGCCAAGCGCAGGCCTTTGCGTTCGAACCTATTTGTAATCTCCCCCACCAATCCCCTCTGCAGGGTGCATGGTTTCAATATGACCAATGTCTTTTCCATCATAACAGATCGGTTATTTTAGTTATAGAAATACTTTTTCTTTTTTTCTTCCAAAAATACGACTTTTCTTTAAGAACCACCTTCTTTTGGCTGTTTTTTATTTAGCGGGCTTGAAAGATATACCCTACCGCTCCCGACCAACCCAAAGCAAAATCAGACTTAAATGCAGCATCCCTAATGTTTTTAAATAGCAAACGAACATTCAGCGCCTGCTTCTTATTCTTAGACAGCAGAACATTCAAACCGAGCTCAGCATAATATCCGGGATAGCCGGCTTTCCTTGAAACTTTGGCACCGTCCTTGAATCCGAAACCGTTATTGTAGGCGTAGCGGTATCGTTTACAAGTTACCGTTACGCTTCCCTTTCAACAAACGCCCCAGTGCATCATATACCTTATCAGCCAGAATGGTTTCCGTCCCATTTCCCAGGCGGTGGCGTATCGCCAGAGGCAAACCGATATCATCATAAGTATAAGTATAGATTTCGCTCAGAACACTCTCGCCCGCCGCTGAATGCACATGCAATTGCTTTACGGGCTGACCACTGAAATTATAAGCCGTGTACTCCAACTCAAAACCATTCAAATGATTGCCCGAATGAGACTGAACCAAAAGTTCGGGAGACAGTACTACCCGAAGGTTACCAATACCGTCATATATATAATAGGTGTCGTAATATACTGATACGTTCCCTTGTGCAGTGCAACCATAAGCGGCATCCCGGCAGTAAAAAAAAATGCAGGCATATTTTGCACTGCCTCCGGTTTGCATTATCTTTGCAGCGAAATGAAACGAACCGTCCTTCTACTGATTATAAGCGTGTTTTGCATCTCCGGCCTGAAGGCACAACGCGCCGATTCCATCCGCATCAGCCTGCTGACGTGCGCATCGGGTAGCGAAATCTATTCCCTTTTCGGACATACAGCCATCCGCTACGAGAACTTCACCCAAGGCATCGACGCCGTTTTCAATTATGGCATGTTCAACTTCAATGCTCCCAACTTCATCTTCCGCTTCGCCTTGGGCGAAACCGACTATCAACTGGGTGTGACAAGCTACGAACGCTTTGCCGGAGAGTACAATTACCTGGGCAGGGACGTCTGGCAACAAACCCTCAACCTCACCCCGGACGAAAAAGCACGCCTGGCAGCGCTGCTTCAAGAGAATTACCGCCCCGAAAACCGCGTGTACCGCTACAACTTCTTCTACGACAACTGCGCCACCCGTCCGCGCGATCTGATAGAGAAAGCCATCGACGGCTCCCTGCTATATGCTGACAATATGACCGACACTGACACAGGAATCTCTTTCCGCGACCTGCTGCACAAATACAGCGAAGGTCACCCGTGGTCACGCTTCGGCATGGACCTGTGCATGGGCAGCAAAGCCGACAAACCCATCAACCGGAGACAGATGATGTTCGTCCCCTTCTATGTGCAGCAATACTTCAAAACCGCCCAAATCATAAATAAAGAAGGACAAGCACGACCGCTGGTGTCCGCCGAAGAAAGAATCGTAGTGACCGGACTGACAGCTGCCGACCACCGTACGGGAGGAATCACCCCGATGCAGGCGGCCTTGCTGCTCTTCATCCTCGTGACAGCCGCCACCATCTGCGGCATACGACACCGGAAGACCCTTTGGGGACTCGACTTACTCCTATTCTTCTGCGCCGGAGCGGCGGGTTGCATCCTTGCCTTCCTCGCCCTGTTCTCGCAACATCCGGCGGTAAGCCCCAATTATCTGCTGTTCGTGTTCCATCCCTTGCACTTATTTTGCCTTCCGTGGATGATAAACAAGGTAAGAAAATGCCGGAAAAGCAGGTACATGGCAGCTAATTTTACCGTTTTAACACTTTTTATACTGCTTTGGGCGATAATACCGCAAAGATTTGACTTTGCTGTATTACCTTTGGCACTTTGTTTGCTAATACGTTCAGCAAGTAACCTGATTTTGACATTGAAAAAAAGATAAATGAAAAAAGGACTGATAACTTCCATACTCGCACTGACTTTCACCGGTCTTCAAGCACAACCATTGCCCGCCACCCCGAAGCTGGTGGTGACACTGACGATTGACCAGTTGCGAACCGACTATATGGAAGCGTTTTCGTCCTTATACGGAGAGAAAGGCTTCAAGAGACTGATGCGCGAAGGAAAAGTATTCTGCCAGACTGAATTCCCCTTCAACGGAACCGACCGCGCCTCCGCCATCGCTGCCATCTACAGCGGCACAACCCCTTCAATGAATGGCATCATATCCCGGCATTGGATGGATATAAACACGTTGCGTCCCGTGAATTGCGTGGATGATGCCGCCTTTATGGGCAACTTCACCGACGAGAATTCTTCTCCCTCCCAACTACTGACCTCCACCATTGCCGACGAACTGAAGATAGCCACGCGCAACAAAGGCCTGGTATACGCCATCGCCCCCACACGCGATGCCGCCGTGCTGGCTGCCGGACACTCCGGAAACGGCGCTTTCTGGCTGAACGAAACCACAGGCAAGTGGTGCAGTACCACATATTACAGCGAGTTCCCGTGGTGGGTGAGCCAATACAATGAGCGGAAATCACCCGACTACCGCATCCGTGACATGGTGTGGGAACCTGTACACCCCATCACCCGATATACCTTCCTGCCAGAATGGAGGGACCAGGCTTTCAAATATAAGTTCGACAGCGAACGGCTCAACAAATTCCGCCGCCTGATTGCCAGCCCGTTCATCAACGACGAGGTGAACCTGCTGACGGAAGAACTGCTGGAGAAGAGCACTATAGCCAAAGACGAAATCCCCGATTTGTTGGCACTGACTTATTATGCCGGAAATTATAACCACAGAAGCACGCAGGAGTGCGCCATGGAGATGCAGGATACGTACGTACGCCTCGACCGCAGCATCGCTTCCCTGCTCGACCTCATCGACCGAAAGGTAGGCCTGCACAACGTGCTCTTCTGCATCACCTCCACCGGCTATGCCGACCCGGAAGCCCCTGACCTCGCCCTATATCGCATACCGGGCGGAGAATTCCACCTGAACCGTTGTGCCACGTTGCTGAACATGTACCTCATGGCCACCTATGGCGAAGGACAGTACGTGGAAACTTATCATAACCAACAGATTTATCTCAACCATAAACTAATAGAGAACAAGCAACTGGATTTAGCAGAAATACAAGACAAATCCGCCGACTTCCTGATACAATTCAGCGGGGTGAATGAAGCGTATTCCGCCCACCGCCTGCTATTGGGGTCATGGTCGCCCCGGATAGAGCTTGTGCGAAATGCTTTCCACCGCAAGCGCTCCGGCGACTTGCTGATAGACGTATTGCCCGGTTGGACCATTGTGGATGAAAAAAACACAGATAACCGTGTAGTGCGCCATGTAGAAATCCCCGCTCCACTCATCCTCCTGGGGGGCGGAGTGAAACCCGAAATCATACGGGTTCCTGTCAATATTACCCGCATAGCCCCTACCCTGTCAAGTGCGATGCGCATACGCGCCCCGAATGCTTGCACAGCTGCTCCCCTGAACTTTTGAGGTATTGGTAAATGAAAATTTAGTTGACAACTAAATTATCGCTTAACCGGCCCCCTCAATAAATAATCAGTGCAAAAATGCGTAATCTGTATAAAAATCAGTAACTTTGCACACAAATTCAATTCAGTAAATAATAATAAAAACAGATATATAATGGGATTTAATGAATTTTTAAGCTCGATTTTCGGCAACAAATCCACACGCGACATGAAAGAAATCCAGCCGTGGGTGGACAAAATCAAAGCCGCATACCCGGAAGTTGCCAAACTCGACAACGACGCCCTGCGCGCTAAAACTCAAGAACTGAAAACCTACATCTACAACTCCGCCACCGAACAGCGCGCCAAAGTAGAAGAACTGAAAGCCGGTATCGAAGAAATCGAACTGGAAAACCGTGAAGAAGTATTCACACAGATAGACAAGATAGAAAAGGAAATACTGGAAACCTACGAAAAAGCATTGGACGAAGTATTGCCCGTAGCTTTCTCTATCGTGAAAGAAACTGCCAAACGTTTCTCTGAAAATGAAGAAATAGTGGTAACAGCTACCGAGTTCGACCGCCACCTGGCCGCTACAAAAGACTTTGTACGCATCGAAGACGATAAGGCAATCTACCAGAACCACTGGCTCGCCGGCGGCACCGAAGTCACCTGGAACATGGTGCACTACGATGTGCAGCTCTTCGGTGGTGTGGTATTGCACAAAGGTAAAATCGCCGAAATGGCAACGGGTGAAGGTAAGACCCTCGTGGCTACCCTCCCGGTATTCCTCAACGCACTGACCGGAAACGGTGTGCACGTGGTAACTGTGAACGACTACCTGTCCAAGCGTGACTCCGAATGGATGGGCCCGCTCTATATGTTCCACGGTTTAAGCGTAGACTGCATCGACAAACATCAGCCTAACTCCGATGCCCGCCGTCAGGCATACCTGGCAGACATCACGTTCGGTACGAACAACGAATTCGGTTTCGACTACCTGCGCGACAACATGGCCATCAGCCCGAAAGACCTCGTACAGCGTCAGCACAACTACGCCATCGTCGACGAGGTGGACTCCGTATTGATTGATGATGCACGTACGCCGCTGATCATTTCCGGTCCCGTGCCGAAAGGTGAAGACCAATTGTTCGAACAACTCCGCCCGCTGGTAGAACGTCTGGTGGAAGCACAGAAGAAACTGGCTACCCAATACCTTGCCGATGCCAAACGTCTCATCGCTTCCGGCGACAAGAAAGACCAGGAAGAGGGATTCCTCGCATTGTTCCGCAGCCACAAGGCATTGCCCAAAAACAAAGCCCTGATTAAATATCTCAGTGAACAAGGCATCAAAGCGGGTATGCTGAAAACCGAAGAAATCTACATGGAGCAGAACAACAAACGCATGCACGAAGCCACCGACCCGTTGTACTTCGTCATCGAAGAAAAACTGAACAGTGTAGACCTGACCGATAAAGGTGTGGATCTGATCACCGGTAATTCCGAAGACCCCACTCTCTTCGTACTGCCCGACATCGCCGCACAACTTTCCGAACTGGAAAATGAAACCGGCCTGACGGACGAACAACGTCTGGTCAAAAAAGACGAGTTGCTGACAAACTATGCCATCAAATCGGAACGCGTGCACACCATCAACCAATTGCTGAAAGCGTACACCATGTTCGAGAAGGATGACGAATACGTGGTCATCGACGGACAAGTGAAGATTGTGGACGAGCAGACAGGACGTATCATGGAAGGCCGCCGCTACTCTGACGGTTTGCACCAGGCCATCGAAGCCAAAGAAAACGTGAAAGTGGAAGCTGCCACGCAGACATTCGCCACCATTACGCTGCAGAACTACTTCCGTATGTACCACAAGCTCTCCGGTATGACCGGTACTGCCGAAACGGAAGCCGGCGAATTCTGGGATATCTATAAGCTGGACGTAGTGGTCATCCCTACCAACCGCCCCATTGCCCGTAAAGACATGAACGACCGCGTTTACAAGACGAAA
Source organism: uncultured bacterium (assembly GCA_905215555.1). Lineage (GTDB taxonomy): Bacteria > Bacteroidota > Bacteroidia > Bacteroidales > Bacteroidaceae > Bacteroides. The sequence continues at coordinate 12,603 of CAJMQU010000051.1, read as the reverse complement.
CGCGAGAAATATAAAGCGGTAATCGAAGAAATCGAACAGTTGGTGCAAGCCGGACGTCCTGTGCTGGTGGGTACCACGTCAGTAGAAATCTCCGAAATGCTGAGCAAGATGCTGACTATGCGCAAAATTGAGCACAGCGTATTGAATGCCAAATTGCACCAGAAGGAAGCCGACATCGTAGCGAAAGCCGGTTTCAGCGGAACAGTGACCATCGCCACCAACATGGCAGGCCGTGGTACCGACATCAAGCTGAGTCCGGAAGTGAAAGCTGCGGGCGGTCTGGCAATCATCGGTACCGAACGCCACGAATCCCGTCGCGTAGACCGCCAGTTGCGCGGACGTGCCGGACGTCAGGGTGACCCGGGTTCTTCCGTATTCTTCGTGTCACTGGAAGACGACCTGATGCGTCTGTTCTCTTCCGACCGTATCGCAGGCGTAATGGACCGCCTCGGCTTCAAGGAAGGTGAAATGATTGAGCACAAAATGATTTCCAACTCCATCGAGCGTGCGCAGAAGAAGGTGGAAGAAAACAACTTCGGTATCCGTAAACGTTTGCTGGAATACGATGACGTAATGAACAAGCAACGTACCGTTGTATATACCAAACGTCGCCACGCCTTGATGGGCGAACGTATCGGAATGGATATCGTCAATATGATTTGGGACCGGGTTGCCGCTGCCGTCGAAGCTCCCGACTACGAAAACTGCAAAATGGACTTCCTGCAGACACTCGCCATGGAAGTTCCGTTCACCGAGGAGCAGTTCCGTAACGAGAAGAAGGAAAAACTGACTGAAGAAGCCTTCAACACAGCAATGGAGCAGTTCAAGCGCAAGACGGACCGCATGGCACAGATCGCCTATCCGGTCATCAAGCAGGTTTATGAGACTCAGGGACACATGTACGAAAATATCCTTATCCCCATCACGGACGGTAAACGCATGTACAACATCTCTTGCAGCCTGAAAGCAGCTTACGAAAGCGAATGTAAGGAAGTAGTAAAAGCTTTCGAAAAGTCCATCTTGCTGCACGTCATCGACGAATCATGGAAAGAAAACCTGCGTGAACTGGATGAACTGAAACATTCCGTACAGAACGCAAGTTATGAACAGAAAGACCCGTTGCTGATTTACAAACTGGAGTCGGTGAACCTGTTCGATACCATGGTGGATAAAATCAATAACCAGACCATCTCTATCCTGATGCGCGGACAGATTCCGGTGCAGGAGCCGCAGGAAATACGCCAGGCTGCTCCCGAACAGAAACAGGACATGAGCAAATATCGTGAACAGAAACAAGAACTGACCGACCCGAACCAACAGGAGGCCGCCCAGCACGACACGCGCGAAGCAAAGCGTGAACCGATTCGTGCGGAAAAGACGGTAGGACGCAACGACCCTTGTCCTTGCGGAAGCGGAAAGAAGTACAAGAACTGTCACGGAAAAAATATGTGATGAAAGATGAGGTATGAGGTCAACCTCGCCTCGCTCTCCTAATAAAAGCCTCAAACGGTTAAAAACTGTTTGAGGCTTTTATATATCCATACAAAAGTGTATTTTTGTTATTCCTACATAAAGAACAAGCTTATGACTAAATATTCATGCTTCCTGTTGCTTTGCTGTTCCCTACTTTTGGGCGGTTGCCAAAGCGTAGAGCAACTGTCCATCGACTACATGCTGCCGGCGGAAGTCAGCTTTCCATCCAGTCTCAGACGTGTAGCCGTGGTGAATAATATGCCGCTCATCCCGGACAATCAACTGATTGTAGAAGAAACAGACGAAAAGAAAAAAGGCCAGACGGAAGTGGCACGTAAGACAGGGTATTTCAACGGGAACGCTAAAATAGCTACGGAATCTCTGGCCGAAGCACTTGCCCACGAGAATTACTTCGACGAAGTTGTCATTTGCGACTCCGCCCTGCGTGCCAATGATATGATTCCACGCGAAAGCACTCTCAGCAAGGACGAGGTGGAAGCACTGGCCGAAAGCCTGGAGGTAGACTTCCTGATAGCCCTGGAAAACGTACAGATACGCTCCCTGCGCAAAATAGAGTTTTTCCCAGACTGGAGAATGTATGTAGGAACCTTAGACGTCAAGGTGTATCCTACCGTCAAAGTATATCTGCCCCAGCGAACCGGTCCGATGGTAACCATCAGTGCTAATGACAGCATATTCTGGGACCATACGAGTTCCAATATGACTTCAGCGAGTTCAGGACTCATCACCGATGAGAATATGCTGAAAGAAGCCTCCGAATTTGCCGGGACAATCCCTGTCAAGCATCTGCTTCCTTACTGGACAACAGCTCCCCGTTATCTGTTCACAGGAGGTTCCGTGAATATGCGCGATGCTGCCGTTTTTGTGCGTGAAGACAATTGGGAACAGGCCATCGAACTTTGGAAACAAACTTATGAAAAGAAGAAAAAAGGGAAACAGAAAATGTATGCAGCCTACAACGTGGCTTTAGGATACGAAATGCAGGACAGCATCTACGAGGCAGAACAATGGGCATTGAAAGCACAAAAGGTGGCTTACGAAATAGACAAAATAGAAGAGAAAAAAAATCAGTCTGCTGTAGATTTCAACGATGTCCCCAATTACCTGGCGGTGACCCGTTATTTAAATGCATTGCAGGAACGGAAGGAAGGAATGACCCGCCTAAACGCCCAAATGCAACGATTTAAGAACGATTTTTAGCCAAATGATGCAGAGGTAATTGTTTTTTTTATACCTTTGAACATCCATTAAGAAAGAATATCTATTATGAAACTGAGCCAAGCATCATTATCGCTCCTCGAAACGACTATCAGACAATCAGTCGGCAAGTACGCCTGCGGCTGTGAGCAAACCATTGTGACCGACATTCATCTGCAAGCAAACCAGAACTCCGGTGAACTGACCATATTCGATGATGAAGACGAAGAACTGGCAAACATAGCCATTGAAGAATGGATGACTTATGACGGAGACGACTTCGACGACAATGTGGAACGTACACTCTCCAACCTGCTGCATGGTATGAAGAATAGCGGTGACTTCGACAGACTGACCATCCTGAAACCTTACTCATTCGTATTGGTGGATGATGAAAAAGAAACAATTGCCGAATTGCTATTAATGGACGACGATACGTTGCTCGTGAACGAAGAACTGCTGAAAGGTCTGGACGACGAACTGGATGCTTTCCTGAAAGAACTGCTGGAAAAATAATATGATTCGGATAGCTGCCGGAGGTTTACTTCCGCCGGCATAAAAAGTCAGCCCTTGCAATAGATGATTATTGCAAGGGCTGACTTGTATTCTATATACTTAATCCGGGGAATCCCGGATTAAGCAACTTACTTCTTCAATGCAGCAATACTTTCCTTCAAAGATTTGATAATGCTTTCCGCATCTGCCTGTTTCTTACGTTCCATTTCAAGAACAGCAGCCGGAGCATTGTTCACAAACTTCTCGTTGCTCAGCTTCTTCAACACGCCTTGCAGGAAACCTTCCTTATGCTTCAATTCAGCTTCCATACGGGCGATCTCAGCTTCCACATCGATCATATTACCCAAAGGCACAGCATACTCTGTCGTACCTACCATGAATGAAGCAGCACCGTCCGCTTTGGCATCTGCCACATCCAACGCCGAAAGATTACACATCTTTGTGATAACCGCATTGAATGCAGCAACCGGGTTCTCACCCACCACCTGCAACTCCAATGCTTCCTTCTGAGCAATATTCTTCTGCAAACGGATGGAACGAACATTACTGATAACCTCCTTCACCGTCTCAAATTGCCGGACCATATCACTATCCACATGACCATCCACGGACAACGGACATACCATGATACTTTCACCCGGTTTGCGCTCATACATCTGTTGCCAAAGTTCTTCGGTAATAAACGGCATGAACGGATGAAGCAGACGAAGCAGATTCTCAAAGAAACTTACCGTTGCACTATGAACCGCACCGTTAATACCTTGCCCATAAGCAGGTTTTATCATTTCGAGATACCAGGAAGAGAACTCATCCCAGAACAACTTATAAACCGCCATAAGAGCTTCGCTCAGACGATACTTGCTGAACAAATCGGCCACTTCAGCAGCAACCTCGTTCTGTTTAGACTCAAACCAGGACATTGCCAGTTTTGCCGCCTCAGGAACAGGCTGGTTATTATCGATCGTCCAACCGCTCACCAGTCGGAAAGCATTCCATATCTTATTGCAGAAGTTGCGTCCCTGTTCACAAAGTGCATCATCAAACAATATATCATTTCCGGCAGGAGCTGCCAGCATCATACCCATACGCACGCCATCGGCACCATACTTCTCAATCAGCTCCAACGGATCGGGAGAGTTACCGAGCGACTTGGACATTTTGCGTCCCAACTTATCACGAACAATACCCGTAAAATATACATTCTTGAACGGCATCTTTCCTTCATACTCATACCCTGCCATAATCATGCGGGCTACCCAGAAGAAAATGATATCAGGCCCGGTCACCAGGTCACTTGTCGGATAATAATAATTAATTTCCTCATTACCCGGATTGTTAATGCCATCAAACAAAGAGATAGGCCACAACCAGGAGGAGAACCAAGTATCCAGACAATCTTCATCCTGACGGAGTTCCGCCATCGTCAGAGCAGAATTGCCGGTTTTTTCTTTCGCCAACTTCAAAGCTTCTTCCGGCGTAGCGGCCACTACATATCCCCCTTCCGGAAGGAAGTATGCCGGAATGCGGTGTCCCCACCACAACTGACGGCTGATACACCAGTCTTTGATGTTCTCCATCCAGTGGCGATATGTATTTTTGTATTTAGCAGGATAGAACTTCAGATCATCGTTCATTACCGGCGGCAGTGCCATATCTGCAAAATGCTGCATTTTCAGGAACCACTGCATAGAGAGCTTCGGCTCGATAACCACATTGGTACGTTCTGAATAGCCTACCTTATTCGTATAAGCCTCTACCTTATCCAGCAGACCGGCAGCTTCAAGATCTTTCTCTATTTGCTTACGGACGTCAAAGCGATCCATTCCGATATAAAGGCCGGCAGCTTCGCTCAACGTACCGTTATCATTGAAGATATCAATGCTCGGCAAGTTATACTTCTCACCCAGCATATAGTCATTCACATCATGGGCGGGAGTAACCTTCAGGCAGCCGGTACCGAATTCAATATCTACATAATCGTCCTCAATCACCGGAATGACGCGGTTCACCAAAGGCACAATCACCTTCTTGCCTTTCAGCCATTCGTTCTTCGGGTCGTTCGGATTGATGCACATGGCAGTATCTCCCATGATTGTCTCAGGACGCGTAGTAGCCACTACGGCATAGCGCCCTTCCGGATCACCTTCCACTTTATAGCGCAGGTAATACAACTTGCCATGCTCTTCCTTATAGATAACTTCTTCATCAGAGAGGGCTGTCAAAGCTTTCGGGTCCCAATTCACCATACGCACTCCACGGTAAATCAGCCCCTTATTGTAAAGGTCTACAAATACCTTGAGCACACTTTCACTACGTTTCTCATCCATAGTAAAAGCAGTACGGTCCCAGTCGCACGAAGCGCCCAGTTTGCGAAGCTGTTTCAAGATGATGCCTCCATGTTCATCCGTCCAGTCCCAGGCATGCTTCAGGAACTCATCACGGGTAAGGTCAGTCTTCTTGATACCTTGCGCAGCAAGTTTATTCACCACCTTAGCCTCGGTAGCGATAGATGCGTGGTCGGTTCCCGGTACCCAGCAGGCATTCTTACCTTCCATGCGGGCACGGCGTACCAGAATATCTTGAATGGTATTATTAAGCATGTGTCCCATGTGCAACACACCGGTGACGTTAGGAGGTGGGATGACGATGGTATAAGGTTCACGACCATCGGGTTTTGAACTGAATAATTTGTGGTCCAACCAATATTGATACCACTTTCCCTCTACATCAGCAGGGTTGTACTTACTTGCTAATTCCATATCTTTTAAATCTGTGTATAATTAGTGTATCGCGAATAACGGGCGCAAAATTACTAAATTAAATTCAAATCTTACCACCCTCCGGCGCTTTCTGTGCCGAGAACGATAATTTATAGCCTTCATAAAGGGCTATTCCGTAAAATACGATTGTCATGGAAGCCATATTTTCCACTACTACGGACATTACTTCGCCATAATCGGCATCCAGCAGGGCATCCATAAAAGAAACCTCATATTCCTTTGCCACCCAGCCTATGATAGAGAAGAAATCTCCCATCACACAACTCACCAATGCCAAAGCTGCACCAATGATGCCAAATATAGGACGTATCCCTTTCCCTTGGCGCATCGCTATTCCAACCAAAAAACCAACACCAATGGCCATATACCCTATCTGATATCCGGTAGAAATAGACACCAAGGCCCAAGCCACAGCACCAACAATACATGCCAGCACTCCCAGCAATACAGCTTTCGACAAATTCTCTCCAGCCAGAAGCTGCTCTCTGTCCACGTATGCGGAATAATCCTCAGGTCTCGGAGTGGGAGCCATCCTTTCTAACTCTTCATCCTTCTGATAATTTTCACATTCACCCTGAAAAGCCGGGATAGCACCCGTGCGTTTGCAAACCAGTCCTCTTCCATTTACAAAATCGCGTGAAATGCAATTGCGGCAATAGCGTTCAATGTCATTCTGTTCAGTCATAATCACAGTGTCTAATGTTGTTACTTTAAGTTACTTATTAATAGTTTTTGTGCAAATATAAAGCTATTTTCCTACGTGACATTTAATAAATGTATATTTTTGCCTTTCAAATATGATTTGAAAATGAAACATAAGCAAAGGATACGCTACATAGCACTGTGTGTGCTATTGTTAATTATTTGGGCTACGCAACTTATTCCGGCTATGGGAAAAGTATATGCCGACAATGCATATCCGGTCATTGCATATTGCTTATCCTCTTTCTCACGTTTAATCCCCTTTGCTATCGGAGATTTATTCATAGCTCTCAGCATTGCAGGCGTACTTCTCTACCCTGTCTATGCCCGCTGTTTTCAAAAGAAAAAATGGAAGCGTATTCTTCTGAATGATATCGAATACCTGTTGTGGATATATGCTTGGTTCTATCTTGCCTGGGGATTAAACTATTCCCAGCCCAATTTTTACCAACGCACACATATTCCCTACACCGCATACACCCCGGAGAACTTTCAAGAGTTTGTTGATGATTACGTTGAAAAGCTGAATGCCTCCTATGCAGACGTGACTTCCATCAACAAAGATCTTATCCGCCGCGAAACCGTTCGTGGATATAATCAGATCAGTGACACATTGGGCGTGCACCGCCCTTTCCATAAATCTCCCCGGGTCAAGACAATGTTCTTCACCCCGCTGATATCCATGGTCGGAGTTACCGGAAGCATGGGGCCTTTCTTCTGTGAATTCACTTTGAACGGCGATTTGCTTCCTTCGCAATACCCTGCCACATACGCTCATGAACTGGCACACCTGTTAGGCATCTCCAGTGAAGCGGAAGCTAACTTTTACGCTTATCAGGTATGTACCCGTTCGCAAGCACGAGGCATTCGCTTCTGCGGATATTTCTCCGTATTAGGCCATGTACTTGTCAACGCCCGCCGGTTGATGAACGAAGAGGAATACAAAGGACTTTTCAATAAGATACGCCCCGAAATCATAGAGCTATCCCATAAGAACCATACATACTGGATGGAGAAATACAGCCCCTTCATCGGAGACATACAAGACTGGATATATGACCTGTATCTGAAAGGAAACAAAATACAAAGCGGTCGTAAAAACTACTCCGAAGTAGTGGGGCTACTCATTTCCTATGAAGCATGGAAAACCGCCTCCCCCAATTAACAACTTTAGATTTTATATTTAATAATTTATATTCAATCCTCATGTCACATACAAGAAAAGAACAGATGGAAGCTTTCGGACGCTTCCTCGACATACTCGACGAACTTCGCGAGAAATGTCCCTGGGACCGCAAACAGACTAACGAAAGCCTGCGCCCCAATACCATTGAAGAAACCTATGAACTCTGCGATGCCCTGATGCGGGATGACAAAAATGACATCTGCAAAGAATTGGGCGATGTATTGCTCCACGTAGCTTTCTATGCTAAAATAGGTTCGGAGAAAGGTGATTTCGACATGAAAGACGTGTGCGACCACCTTTGCGAGAAGCTGATTTTCCGCCATCCGCACGTATTCGGCGATGTAAAGGCTGACACCGCCGGACAAGTTTCCGAAAACTGGGAACAACTGAAACTGAAAGAAAAAGATGGAAACAAGAGTGTGCTGAGTGGCGTTCCTTCCGCTCTGCCCTCGCTCATCAAAGCCTACCGCATCCAGGATAAAGCCCGCAATGTAGGTTTCGACTGGGAAGAGCGCGAACAAGTATGGGACAAGGTAAAAGAGGAAATTCGAGAATTCCAGGAAGAAGTAGCCAATATGGATAAGGATAAGGCAGAAGCTGAGTTCGGAGATGTATTATTCAGCCTCATCAATGCCGCCCGCCTCTACAAAATTAATCCGGATAATGCACTGGAACGTACCAATCAGAAGTTTATCAGCCGTTTCAACTATCTGGAAGCACATACCATCAAAGAGGGCAAAAACCTGCAAGAAATGACTTTAGAAGAGATGGATGCAATCTGGAATGAAGCTAAAAAACAGGAGAGATAAGAAGAAAAAGTAGTAGGCAAGAGAAAGGGGGCAAGTGGCTGCGCTATCATGCCGCATGGCCCTTGTCCCCTTGTATTCTCGTCAACCAGTCAAAAGTTTCCCGTCAACTGATGTATTCTATTTTTTCTTCCCTTGCGGCTTCTGAGGTTCTCCACCTTTCTTATTGTGCATACCTTTCAGCAACTCTCGGTTAAAACGCATTTCAGCGCGCTGCACCAAATATATCTTTTTACTTGGAAGAATCTTCTTGAACTTCTCAAAATAAGTTTTCTCCAGACGGTTGGTAGCAATACGGGCATCGTATACACCCTCTAAAATCTCATTATATTGCGCCTCGGTAGTCTTTTCATCCTTTCCTTTGCGAAGTAAATCCCACGCCTCATCATTCAACTGCTTCTTGCGGTCCTGCAATTCAAAATAAACAGGAAAGAATTTAGCGGCTTCCTCCTTAGTCAGTCCCGCTTTTTCCATGATATACGCTTTCTGCTTAGCACGGAATTCATCCGGAGACAAATGCTGGTTACATCCGTCCATCGCCCACAGCAAGGGCGCAAAACTGCACATTACAATAAATAAAACAATCAGTTTCTTCATTTTCTTCTCAATACAATTAAGTTGTTTGCACTCACATCACTCTACACTGGCATCTGTGAGATAGACATACAGCGAATAGTCATCCAGCATGGAATTATCCAACACGGAACTGATATATTCATCCGAAACGACTTCCGTTGTCTCCGTATCGTCCATCGCAATCTGGTCGGTGGCAGGTGCACGGTCAGCAGAAGCAACGCGGATAATCAATGCCGCACCGGCAAACATGGCAGTCATATATAACCACGGTTTGACTCTCTCCCACTTCGTAGGTTCTTTCTTAATAAATGCAGGGGTCTCCTTTTCCGGAAGCCGGCTCATCACCTCTGAAGTAAGATTTTCAAAGTATCCGTCAGGAACACGGAAAACATTTTCTTTTCCTACCTTCTTCAAGATGTTATCTTCTTCTTTCATAAGCTTTTTTCCTTTCTGTTAGGTTAGACTACGTTTTTCAGCAAAGGTTTAAACCTCTCCCTCTAAAAACTTCTCGATTTTCTTAACGGCATGATGGTATGAGGCTTTCAGGGCACCGACAGATGTGCCGAAGATGTCGGACATATCCTCGTATTTCATTTCCTGATAGTACTTTAGATTGAACACCATACGCTGCTTTTCCGGTAAAGTCAACAATGCTTTTTGCAAGGACATCTGTGCCTGGTCGCCCGAAAAATACGGGTCACTTTCCAGCTTCTGAAGTACAGAAGCTTCTTCATCATCAATAGAGACAGTCGCTACAGCGCGCTGTTTATTCAGAAAAGTCAAACATTCATTCAAGGCAATGCGGTAGAGCCACGTAGAGAGTTTCGCATCCCCGCGGAAATAATCTATATTCGTCCATGCCTTGATGAAAGTATTCTGAAGCAAATCATTGGCATCTTCATGCGAAAGCACCATACGGCGGATCTGCCAATATAATTGTTCGCTATACTGCGCAACAATCAACTCAAATCCCCGCTTTTGTGTACTCTCCTCTTGTAGAAGTCCCAGCACTTCGCGTTCATTATAGGAAGGATTCATAAGTATCTATTCCGTTTTGTTTATTTGATCACCACTTTCCGCACGACATTTCCAATCTTAAAGATGTAATAACCTTTAGGCAGGTTCACCTGAACCGTGACATCCGTAGAGTCAATGCGTATCGTGGTAAGTTTCACGCCTACAATATTGTAGACTTCCATTTGGGAACCGGGTTCAGCGTTTCGCACGCGCACCTGATTATCCGCTGAAACAGTCAGTATAATTGTAGAAGACGGCTGCTCTTTTTGCGCCGTTTCCTGCTTCCGACCGTCCTGCGCCCATGCTACGGACTGCGACGAAAAAGTCAACAAAAAGAAAATACAATAGAGTAACTTTCTCATCTATAAGCCTATGTTTTCAGATTATTCCGTACAAATATACGGCATTCAATCCGATAAAACAAAGAACAAACAAAAAAATGACAATTTATATATTCAGGCACAAGGTTTCTTTCGCCAGCACTGTTTCCGGAAACACGGTGGAGGCCTCTTCGAGCAGAACATTTTCATCTTCATAACGGGCAGAGAAATGTCCGATAACCAATTTTTTCACTCCCGCCGCTTTAGCTATCTCTCCCGCCTGCTGGGCTGTAGTATGAAAAGTTTCCCGGGCACGAGGCAGATCCGCATTGGCAAAGGTAGCTTCATGAAACAGTAAATCCACTCCTCTGATTTGCTCTACTATCTCCGGCATGCAGATCGTATCCGAACAATAAGCATAGCTTCGCGGCAAGTCCGACGGACGGGTCAAGGCTGCATTAGGAATTGTTTTGCCTTCGGGAGTCACATAGTCCGCCCCATTCTTTATCCTATTCAGTTCATATACCGGAACTTCGTAAAAGTCAATCATCTCACGGATTATATGATTAGGACGCTGCTTTTCTGTGAACAGAAAGCCACAACAAGGCATGCGGTGACGCAATGGAATAGTAGTAACCGTCAGTGAACGATCCTCATATATCACTCCGGGGACTTTCGTTTCAAATTCATGAAAGAGCACCTTATACGTCATCTGACGGCAGAAGAAATCCAGCATCGGAGCCAGCAAAGCCTCCAGTCCCTTCGGAGAATGAACATGCAATTCCGCAGTACGCCCCAGCAGATTCAGGGTGGAAATCAATCCCCAAAGCCCAAAACAATGATCACCATGCAAGTGGGAAATAAAGATGTGGTTCAGACGTGAAAATTTCAATCTGGATTTACGAAACTGTAATTGCGATCCTTCACCGCAATCTATCATATAAAGTTTGTCACGTACGTTCACTACTTGCGAAGAGGCAAAGTGGCGGGTGGTGGGCAGTGCGGAACCGCAGCCAAGTATATGTAGTTCAAATTTCTCCATAATGCTGCAAAGATACAGAAAAAAAAGAAAAGGGCGCCTGTTTTCACAAGCACCCTTTACCTTATTTATATATAGAAGTGATTACTTCTTTCCGGCTTCCATTTGCTCTTTCAGAGCAGCCAAAGCGTCGATGTCGCCCAAAGTAGTAGAAGCAGCCTGGTTCTGGATAGACGGAGCGTCTTCTCTCTTGCTACCAGTTGCCTTCTTGCTTGAAGCTTTCTTTTCAGCTCTTTCCTCTGCCTTTGCAGCATCTTCGAAGATACGGCTGTGAGAAAGAATGATACGCTTAGCATCTTTGTTGAACTCGATAACCTTGAATGACAGTTTCTCGTCCATCTGAGCCTGAGAACCATCTTCCTTAACGAGGTGTTTCGGAGTAGCGAAACCTTCTACACCATAAGGCAGAGCAACAACAGCACCCTTATCCAGCATTTCGATGATAGTACCTTCGTGTACAGAACCTACCGTGAATACTGTCTCGAATACATCCCAGGGATTTTCTTCGAGTTGCTTGTGGCCGAGGCTCAAGCGACGGTTTTCTTTGTCGATTTCCAGTACCTGAACTTCGATGTCAGCACCGATCTGAGTGAATTCAGACGGATGTTTAACTTTCTTAGTCCAAGACAGGTCAGAGATGTGGATCAAGCCGTCAACACCTTCTTCGATTTCAACGAATACACCGAAGTTAGTGAAGTTACGAACTTTTGCAGTGTGCTTAGAGCCTACAGGATACTTCTCTTCGATAGTTTCCCACGGATCTTGTTTCAGCTGTTTGATACCCAAAGACATCTTACGTTCTTCGCGGTCCAGAGTCAGGACTACTGCTTCCACTTCGTCACCTACCTTCATGAAGTCTTGTGCAGAACGCAAGTGTTGTGACCAAGACATTTCAGATACGTGGATCAAGCCTTCAACGCCCGGAGCGATTTCGATGAATGCACCGTAGTCAGCCATAACGACTACTTTA
>CAJMQU010000050.1 GCA_905215555.1 uncultured bacterium | reverse complement strand
GACCCCCTGCTCCCAAAGCAGGTGCGCTAACCGGACTGCGCTACACCCCGAATGCCTTATTTCTTAAAAGCGAGTGCAAAGGTAGAAACTATTCTGTAACAAACAAAGAAATATGAAGTTTTTTTTAGAAAAATATTTTCTATAAATCCTAAAGTCCTGTAAGACAATAGTGTTATTCCGCAACTGTTCCAAGCCAGGTCCGGAGCTGACACATCATCACTCCGCGAGTGAACAAATCATATCAATAGAATAAAAAGATGAAATAATATCTGGCTAAACAATATATTTCGTTTAACTTTATCCCCGCAAACAATTAATGCATCTCAACGTTACATTATAAAATAAAAGACATTATGAAAAAACAAACTTTCAGCATGGCTGTCATGGCAGTCATATTTGCCGCCTGTGGCGGAGGGACAAAGGCTCCGGCTACAGTGGTAGGCTCTTGGGTGATGCCCATTGAAGGACAACCCGGAGAGATGCAAGGCATCAAATTGGAAGAGAACGGAGAGGCTTCTTCCATCAATATGCATACATTGGTATATAAAGAATGGGAACAGCAAGGCGACAATCTGTACCTGACCGTGAAAAGTATCGGCAACGGAATTGAAATAGAAGGGGTGGATACGCTGAAGATCGATAAACTCACGGCAGACTCTCTGGTGCTGAGTTCCAATTATGGATATACTCTGGAGTATGTGAGACAGAAATAACATCGATTGCTCATAAAAAATGCCCGGTGACCCAAATATCACCGGGCATTTTTCACTTCATCCCGCCAACAATTGCCTCGGACGAATTTCCCTTCGCATAAATATAACATACGAAAATGCGAAACAAAAAACTCAAAGCAATGATTATAAGCTGGAAGCAACCCTCTAGCTGAACTGCAAAGTGAAGCAACTTCCTTTTCCCGGTTCCGAATAAACGGAAATATTTCCTCCGTGCAGGTTCATTATCTGCTTACAAAGACTCAGCCCGATGCCCGAACCTGCTGTCTTTGTAGTGAAGAACGGAACGAATATCTTGTCCTGCACTTCGGGTAAGATACCTTCACCATTATCGCGAACCGTAATGGTGCAACGCCACGAAGACAGGGAAGAGGTCACTTTGGGTGCAAAGACGGCTTTTATTTCAATTTTAGGCACTTCGCGCCGGACAGATGCTTCGCGGGCATTTTTCAGAAGATTGATAAGTACTTGTTCTATTTGGGCACGATCCACATCCAGACTCTTGTCTGACGGAGGAAGCTCAAAATGAATAGTCTGATCCGGAAACAGTTTCTGCAAATCCGTGAAGAGTTCGCGGACAGGCACAATGGTTCGGACAGGAGCGGGGAGGCGCGTGAGACGGCGATAATTCTCAACAAAGCCCAATAACCCCTTACTGCGTCGGTGGATGGCCTGCATGGCTTGCAGCATTACGGCATATTCTTTTTCTCCGGCAGCATCCTTTAATGCCTCGGGTACTCCACGTTCGCTTAAAGTCTCGGAGAGAGAAATGATAGGAGTAATGGAATTCATGATTTCGTGGGTGAGGACGCGAATCAGCTTTTGCCAGGCTTCCATTTCATTCCGTTCCAATACGGAGTGAATGTTCTTCAAACTGATAAGTCTCCTTTCCGTGCCACGAGCCACGAAAAGGGTAGTGGCTACGGCCATTTCCAAAGTAGTGCCGTTTCGACGAATGCGCATAACATGCGTTTCGCCCGAAGAAAGGGTCATCAGTTCGGGCGGCAGTTGCGGGTCTTGCCCCAGTTGGGCGACGGCTGCGCGGTTCATCCACTCGATGCGCCCGGACATATCGGTCACCAATACAGCGGTATCTACTTTGTTCAGCAGACTTTCGTAGTATTGGTGCTTCACTTCTTCTTCCAGCAGACGGGCACGAAAGGCTTGCAGGGTTTCGGACAACTCTACCGCCATTTCCATCATCAACTTATTTTTATACGGTGGACGAAAGCTTTGTGTCATGTCATTGTAACGCAAACTGTCCGTCAGACGGCGCATCATCTGCAACTGCTTTATCTGTATATAATAGAGGTGTATCCCTGTCCCTAAAAGAAAGAGGAATGTGATAAGTGTACTAAACCACAATTCAGCCCGGAATAATACATATACACCTACGGAAAGCACTGCCAGAAGGCAGATGTGCAAAGCTACAATCAAGGAATACCGCTTCATATCATATGTTTTTGTTCATCAAATAAATAAATTAGCGCATTGTGCTAATTTATCATTTACAGCCCCAATTTCTCAATCTTCCTATACAGCGCAAATCGCGTAATCCCCAGGTATGCCGCCGCCCTCGTCATGTTTCCTTCGCTCAACCGCATCGCTTTCTCCACCGCCTGCCGTTCCAGTTGTTCCAGATTAAGCACCTCTTCCTCTTTCCGGAGGCGGGGAGCAGAAGCCTGAAACAGAAAATTATCGGGACGCAGCAGCGAACCATCCCCCAGAATAACAGCACGCTCCATCGTATGCTGCAGCTCACGCACATTGCCCGGCCAGGGATATTTCAGTAACTTGGCTTTAGCCTCGCGCGTCAACCCTTTCATTTCCTTTTGATACTTCCGGGCATAGCGTTGCAGGAAACAATCGGCCAACAGGAGAATGTCATTCCCCCGTTCCCTCAGAGGGGGAATATGCAGTTCAATCGTATTGATGCGGTAAAGCAAGTCCTGCCGGAAATTGCCCTCTTCGACCAAACGGCGTATATCCGCATTGGTTGCACAAATCAGACGTACGTCAATAGGCACCGCCTGTGTGCTTCCCAAACGGCTGATTTGCCGTTTTTCAATAGCAGTAAGCAGCTTTGCCTGCATAGGTAATGAGAGATTGCCTATTTCATCCAGAAACAACGTCCCCCCTGTCGCCACTTCCATCCGTCCGGCTTTTGACTTCCGCGCATCAGTAAATGCCCCTTTCTCATAACCAAACAATTCACTCTCAAACAACTGCTCCGGAATACTTCCGAGGTCAATTGTCACGAACGGTCGTCCATATCGGGGCGAGCTGCGGTATAACAAACGGGCTATTATATCTTTTCCCGTTCCATTCTCACCGAGAATCAGAATATTAGCATCCGTATCACGCAATTTATCCACTGTCGAAAAGACTTCCCGCATCGCAGCAGACTCACCGATAACAGCTTCTTCCGCACCGCCTCCGCCACCGCTCAATACTTTCACCTGCTCTTTCAACAGATTGACCTCAAAACGGGAACGCCGCAGTTTGATGCCGGATGAAAGTGTGGCAAGCAGCTTCTCTTTCTCCCAAGGTTTCGGAATAAAATCCGTAGCACCAGCCTTGATGGCACGCACCGCCTTATCTGTATCCGCATATGCTGTCATAAAGATAACGACAGCCTGAGAGTCGATTTGCAATATTTGTTCCAAACTCTCGAAACCTTCCTGCCCGCTGATGGCATCACGGCTGAAGTTCATATCCAACAATATGATATCCGGCCGGAAAGTTGTCATAAAGTGCTCGATGCGGTCGGGAGTTACCGCCACTTTTATCTTTTCAGCATAAGGTTCCAGCAAAAGGTTGAGGGCAAAGAGTACGTCCTCATTATCGTCCACTATCAATATCTTACCTAACTGTTCCATAGAAACTCGGTTTTTTCAGTAATCCTTTCCATACTATGTCTATACTAAACATATACTTTCTCATAGTCTTTCATTGTCCACCTATAAGCAAGACAAGACTTGCTCATATCCACGGCAAAGATAAGTAATATATCAATGTGTTGTGTGTGCGTATACGCACTATTTTCGTGCGTTATAGCACACAGAAGCGCATCCTTCTACCAGTATATACCACTAATAAACAATATATTATGTTTTTGGCATAAGATTTGAAACTCTTTTAGTAAAAGGAACATACTATGTACAAAAATATACTTTTATCAATAATGACTTGCGGAACTTTGATAACGGCTACCGCCCAGGAGCATACCTTGAAGTTGACTTTGGACCAAACCATAGAGCGTGCCCGCCAGCAATCGCCTGATGCACAAACAGCCCGGCACAGTTTTCGTTCCGCTTATTGGAGCTACAAATATTATCGTGCCAACTATCTGCCTGCATTAAAGCTGACCTCCGATCCTGCTTTGAACCGTGCCATCAACAAAATCACGATGAGCGATGGTAGCGTAAAGTTTGTAGAGCAGAATCTTTTAAGTACCGACCTCACTCTGAGTCTCACGCAGAACATTCCCTGGACAGGAGGTACGCTGTTTGTAGAAACATCCGCCCAACGGCTTGACCTGTTTAGTGATAACACTACTTCATGGCAGACATCCCCCATAAACATAGGTTACAGCCAGGCACTCTTCGGCTACAATAGTCTGAAGTGGAAACGCCGCATCGAACCATTGCGCTATCGTGAAGCTAAGAAAACTTATGTAGAAACCCTGGAACTCGTTGCCGCCCGCGCCACACAGAAATTCTTCGCCCTTGCTACGGCACAAAGCAACTACGAAATAGCCTCTACCAACTACGCCAATGCAGATACCTTATATACATATGCGCAAGGGCGCTATAACATCGGCACCATCACCGAAAACGAAATGCTGCAACTGGAACTGAACAAGCTGACCGAGGAGACCAATTGCATGAACGCACATATCGAGGTGGAAGATTGTATGCAGGAACTCCGTTCGTATCTCGGCATTCAGGAAGATGTGTTGATAAAGGTGGAGGTCAACGACCACGTACCCGGCCTTCACATAGACCTGAATGCTGCCTTGATAACAGCCAGAGAAAACAGTCCGGACATACTGACTATGCAGCGCCGCAAACTGGAAAGTGAGAGCAACGTTGCCAACGCCCGCGCCAATGCCGGATTGAAAGCCGACCTCTACCTCCGTTTCGGACTGACGCAAACGGGAAACAAACTGAAAAATGCCTACCACAACCCTTTAGACCAACAATACGTCACCCTCGGCATCAATCTGCCTATATTGGATTGGGGGCGGGGAAAAGGGCAGGTTCGCGTAGCCCGCTCCAACCGTGACCTGACCTATACTCAGGTGGAACAGGACAAGACTGACTTTGAGCTGAATGTCCGCAAGTTGGTGCAGCAGTTCAACCTGCAATCGCAACGTGTACACATTGCCGCCCGCACCGACGAAACAGCCCGGCGACGTGCCGACGTAGCCCGGCGACTTTATATTCTAGGCAAATCCACTGTACTCGACCTCAATGCTTCCATCACCGAAAAGGATGCCGCACGAAGGAATTATATAACGGCATTATACAATTACTGGAGTCTGTATTACACCCTCCGCAGCATCACGCTCTATGATTTTGAGTCGGACGCACCACTGACGGAAACGGAAAAAATAGAAGCGGTAATGGATGAGATGATAAGAAAATAGAATAAGAAATCATACCATATATGAATCGAAATAACAAATAACATCATGGATATTAAACTTGAAAAGAAGCCCTGGTACATCCGTTACCGTTATCACCTGGCGGGAGGCATTGTTTTTCTTGCTTTCCTCGTCTACGTGATTATCCTTTCCGCCGGTCCGAGCAAGCTTCGCATCGACCAGGAAAATGTACAGATCGCCGAAGTGAAGAACGATAAGTTCATGGAATATGTAGACGTGGAAGGACTTATCCAGCCTATTCTCACCATCAAGATCAATGCCCGCGAGGCAGGAAGCGTGGAACGCATCATAGGCGAGGAGGGAAGCCTGCTTAAAAAAGGAGACACCATCCTTGTACTTGAAAACCAAGACCTTCTGCGCAGTATCGAAGACCAGCGCGATGATTGGGAAAAGCAACTGATAACCTATCAGGAGAAAGAAATCGAGATGGAACAGAAAAGTCTGAACCTGCAACAGCAAACCTTGCAGACCAACTACGAACTGGACCGTCTCAAGAAGAGTTTCGACCTAGACAAAGAAGAATACAAAATGGGCATCAAAAGCAAAGCCCAACTGGAAGTCTCCGAAGACGAATACAGCTACAAAGTGAAAAACGCACAGTTGCAGCGGGAAAGTCTGCGCCACGACTCTGCCGTAACCGTAATCCGCAAAGACTTAATCCGCAACGACCGCGAACGTGAACGCAAGAAGTATGAACGTGCCTGCGAACGGCTGGAAAATTTAATTGTGAAAGCCCCCATTGCCGGGCAACTCAGTTTCGTGAAAGTGACTCCGGGACAACAGGTTTCCTCGAATGAAAGTATTGCGGAAATCAAGGTTTTAGATCAATATAAGATCCACACATCTCTCAGCGAATATTACATAGACCGCATTACGACAGGACTTCCTGCCACAGTCAATTATCAGGGACGTAAATATCCGCTCCGCATCACCAAAGTCGTTCCCGAAGTGAAAGAGCGTACTTTTGATGTCGATCTGGTATTTACCGGAGAGATACCCGACAATGTACGTGTCGGAAAGAGCTTCCGTGTACAGATAGAACTGGGGCAACCGGAACAGGCAACCGTCATTCCACGTGGCAACTTCTACCAAGCTACCGGCGGACAATGGATTTATAAACTGAATGCCTCCAAGAACAAAGCAACACGCGTTCCCCTTAGCATCGGACGCCAGAATCCCCAACAATACGAGATTACGGACGGTTTACAGCCCGGAGATTGGGTTATTACGACGGGATATGATAACTTTGGCGAAGCAGAAGAACTCATACTGAAATAAAAAAAAATACATGATACAGCACTATCTAAAAATAGCAACCAGAAATCTGCTGAGGTACAAGACCCAGACTTTGATCAGTATCATTGGTCTGGCAGTAGGATTTGCCAGCTTTGCTTTATCCGGTACGTGGATAAATTACGAGCAGAGCTATGACTCTTTCCATGATGGAGCCGACAGGATTTATGTGGCCTCCATTTCATCCGTATTTTATACCGGTGGTAGTTCCATTGTCACTTCTCCACTGTTGGCTCCCCATCTGGTTAAGACCTTTCCCGAAATAGAAGCAGCTACCTACAACAATTTCACGACGGAATTTAACGACGAACAGCGCAGGCATTGGAAGATGATATCAGTGGACAGTGCTTTTATTTCAATCTTTCCGATAACGGTGCTGGAAGGCAGCTTGCAGTTTCTGTACAATACGGCAGACGAAGTTGCCATCAGCGATAAAGCTGCCCGCTTACTTTTTGGCGATGAGTCCCCCATAGGCAAAGAATATCCATTTGATAAAAAGCTGATTATTACTGCCGTGGTGCAAGAGTGGAAAGGACATTCAAATTATGATTTCGATGTTATATCAAGACGTCCAACTCCACAATATCAGGAATGGGGTTATGCTGCCGGAACAACCTTGTTTCGCGTAGTTCCAGGCGCTGACATCGATGCTTTGCGAAAGAAACTGAAAGACATGGAAGTCGATATGGACGGAAATATAAGGAAGTATGCCGTCAAGATTACTCCATTGACCGAATTGCACTATACATATCCTCCATACGATACATTTGTCCGTATAGAGTATGTGCGTCTTTTTTGTCTGATAAGTTTGCTGGTCGTATTGGGAGCACTGTCCAATTATCTGATTATATATCTGATACGTATTCGCATGCGACAACGCGAGTGGGCACTCCGCAAAGTAAACGGAGCAACGGAAACAAGTCTGATCATCCTGCTGATGTCCGAAATTATACTACTGCTATTCGCAGCTATCATCATCGGATTGTTGTTGGTAGAGATATGCCTGCCTACATTCAAGCAATGGTCTTACATCTTTGAAGAAAGCGCTTTCTTCTATAAGGAGGCACTTATCTATATGTCGGTTGCAATGGGTATCGTTTTGTTCTTTGCTTGGGCGACACTGCTGGCTCAGCGCCATTTTACATTGCAGTCTGCCATATCTTCCGTTCTTACCCGCCGCTTCTCCACTCTTTACCGCCGGACGGGGCTTTGGCTTCAGTTGGTCATCAGCATTGGTTTTATCTTCTGCACAATGGTTATGATGAAGCAACTGCACTATCTCCGTACCTCTGCTGATATGGGAGTCACTCACACAGATCTGGAATATGCAGCTTACCTCAAAGGGATTCCGGATGACGAAAAGGAAAACTGGATAAGACTGATGAAAGAGATTCCGGGCATCAATTTCCGGGAAGTTTCAAACTTACCTTTGCCCGGCTCTTCCAATTCGATGTTTACCACATCAGAATGGGATGACAAACAACCGGGTGATAAAGATATTGCAATCAATGACTTCCGGGTTTCGAAGGAAACATTCGATTTGTTTGGATTACAATTAGTGGCCGGCACTTTTCCGGATGAATCGTCTGACCGTCATGATGTCCTAATCAACGAAGCCCTCGCCAAAAAATTCGGATGGAAAGACCCGATCGGGAAAAAGTTCTCAAAATCTTACGTAGTTGCCGGTGTCCTGAAAGACATTCGCCTTTCACCAACGGCAGAAGCAATGCCGGCTGTATATACCATATCGATGTTTCCTCCCAGAAAAGAATACGTGTATACCTACCATGGAAAGTATGAGGACGCTCAGAAAGCCATTAATGAGCACATCAAGAAGAGTTATCCCGATTTTTATATGTGGTCACGAAGTTTCGGCCGTATCATTGATGAAGCCACTGCTTCCGAGCGTATTCTGATGAAACTGCTCACTATATCATCTCTGATCTGCGTTATCATTGCAGTCTTCGGAGTATTTTCCCTGGCCAATCTTTCGTGCGAACAGCGGCGTAAAGAGATTGCCATCCGCAAAGTGAACGGAGCAACTATATCGGACATCATCGGCATCTTCCTTCGGGAATATATGGGCATACTGGCATTGGCCGCAATTATAGCTTTTGCAGCAGGTTATGTTGTCATGAAACATTGGTTGGAGGGGTATGTAATCCAGACTGCTATTACCTGGTGGATTTATGTCGCTATTCTGGCAGCAGTGATTGTTATCATTTCCATCAGCATAGGCTGGCGGATATGGCAGGCAGCACGGCAGAATCCGGCAAAAGTGATTAAAAGCGAATAATAACACAGTATACTTGAAAAAGATGAAAACACTTAAATATGCCTGGCGTTTCCTGATACGCTCAAAGTCATATACCATCATCAACCTGCTGGGACTCGCTTTCAGTCTGGCATGTTGCATTATCCTGGTCCGCTATATCCATAAAGAACTGACGGTAGACAACAATTGCATCGACCGGGAACAGGTCTATGGCGTCAAAAGGGACATAAATGGTAACATATACCTGTCCACTCTAATAAACAGAGGAGACAGCAGTCTTATCGACCAACGCTATATCAATAAGCAAACCAGCTTCATACCGTTGGAAAAAGACTATGTGATGGTAGGGACAAACCGTTTCCCTTCACGGATGATTGTAACGGATAGCGTATTCTTCCAACTGTTCCGTTATCCGGTAGTACAAGGCAACATTACATTACGTTCTCCTCAATCTGCCTTGATTACAGAAACGTTTGCCCGGAAACTTTTCGGGAAAGAGAATCCTGTGGGCAAAGTGATTCGCAGTTCAAGCGGCAAAGACCTGACAATTGAGGGGGTATTGGGTAATCTGGAAAACAAGACCTTCCTGCAATTTGATGTAGTACTATCCAAAGCTTCGTCCAGTAGCTGGGAACGCATGCCTATAGATTTATTTTCATTCATGCCGGGAACCGATATGGATAAACTGAATAGGGAAGGATGTAATCCCCAATATGTAAACTCTCCCGAAAGTGGTGACACACGTACCTATACTTATTCTTTTATCCCGGTTAAACAATTCTATTGGGACACTTCCATCACTAATGAAGAACCACTGATGTTTTTTACCGGTAGTTACCCCCATCTATTGATTATAATAGGAGTATGCCTGCTGATATTACTGACGGGTATCATCAATTTCATCAATATCTACCTGGTAGCCATGCTCCGGAGAGGCAAGGAGTACGGGTTGAAAAAGGTGTTCGGTGCAAGAGGAAAGGAATTATTCTTTAATATATGGACAGAAAATACATTGCTGGTATCAGTTGCCATGCTGATAGCCTGGCTCTTCATAGAGATAAGTGCCGCACCTGTGAAAAGCTTATTCAATTATCACTTTGTCTATACTGCATTTGACTGGCAATTGTCGTTAGCTATATTGGTGATACTGCCACTGGTTACTTCTGTCTATCCGTTTATAAAATACAATTATACCCCGCCAATCATTTCAATTCGTTCTATCGGTTCGGAAAATCGTCCGGTACGTTCACGTATCCTGTTTTTGGGTATTCAATATATGCTTACCTTCTTGTTGGTGGTGCTCTCACTCTACTTCAACAACCAGCTGGATGTATTGCTCAATACCGAACCTGGTTTTCGCACGAAAGATATTATCATTGCCCGGTTGGCCTATGAATCCAAAGACTTCAGTTCTTATACTGATGAAAGTATGAAGCTGCGTCAGGAGCGGGTAGAGGCATTGGATAATGAACTCTCCTCGTGTCCCTACATAGAAGTTTTTGAAGCCAGTTATATTGATATTCTCAAAGGCGATTACGGCAGCAATTACATAAGTGACCAAGGAAAGAAGGCTTACCTGAACATGCGTTTCGCAACACCTCATTTCTTCCATATTTATAATATTAAACTTATCGAAGGAAAGCTACCCGATCTGAAAGATAAAGGCTTCTGGGGGGCATTGGTAGTAAATCGTGCCGCAATGGAGGCTTTGGGTTATACCACTTGCCAGGGGGCCAATGTCACAGAAGAAAACTCCCTGAGAAGAGGAACTGCCGGCAAATCCGAGCCCATCATAGCTGTTGTAGATGATTATTATGGCGGACATCTATCTCTGGGAAAGAAGCCAACTGTCTATATGGTAAGCGACCGCATGAGTGGTGACGTTTACCAGATAGCCTGTGTACCGGGCAAGAAAAAAGAGGTACTGGACTTTTTACGCAAGACAGAATTGAAAATTTATGGAAGTGAAGACTTTGAATATAGTATCCTGGAAGAGGATGTGAAAGCAATATATGCTCAAGACCGGCAAATAGCCATTATCTACTCCGTTTTTGCTTGTATTGCGATAGCTATTGCCAGCCTCGGATTATTCGGCATTTCTCTGTTCGATATTCGCCAGCGTTATCGCGAAATCACAATCCGTAAGGTAAACGGTGCGCGGTTGAAAGACCTTTATCCACTGCTGCTACGTAAATATATGGCTGTGTTGGGTGTCGCATTCCTGTTGGTGATTCCTCTTTCTTGGTATATTATTCATGTATATACAAGTGAGTTTGCTGTAAAAGCACCTATTACTATCAGCATATTCATAATAGCCTTGGTGATAGTTGCGATGATTTCATTGGGTACATTGTTGTGGCAAGTGAGGAAAGCAGCCAATATAAACCCGGCTGAAATCATGAAGTACGAATAACGGAATACAAAATTACAAAAAAATAGAACAAATATATGAAACAATTTCTACTATCCATACGCATGTTATTGCGGTTTAAGGTGTATACCTTTGTCAATTTCATAGGATTGGCAATTAGTCTTGCCTGTGTATTTACCATAACACGATATATTCATCAGGAGAATACAGTAGACCACTGTTATCCGGAGTACAAACGGATTTGTTTTATCGAACGTACTATCAGCGACGGCACCAAAGGACTGTCCGGCTACCAGTCTGACTTAGAGAAAGATCCGGCAGTAGAACGTTATGCGTCATTCACTCCATGTACCGATTTGGTTATGGATTTTGGGAAACAAGAAATTACCGTCAATGCCCTGTCCGTAGACAGTACATTCTTTAGTATCTTTCCTCATCCCATATATATGGGCAACGGGAAAATAAAGCGCCCCAACGATGCGCTCATTACTAAAGAGTTTTGGCTTCATTCCCTCAATGGAGTACCCAATCCTATAGGCTTGACTTTTAAAAACTCCGTCGGAAGAAAGTTCCACATTGTAGGTGTATTAGATACTCAGGAAACCAAAACATCATGGCTGCCGGACATGTTTTTATCGGACGAACTGGAAGAATTATGGTTTTCAAATCCGAAATATGCCGTAATTATGGCACCAGGCACAGACATAGCCCAATTGAATAAAAAATATGATAAAGAACAGCCACGAGACCAATGGAGTACATTTCAGACCATGCACTACCAGTATTTGCCACTGACAGATTATTATTATACGACCTCTCATGAAGAGTCAGCGTTATCCCAACACGGGAATAAAGATTATATCCGTGTATTATGGATTGTAGCCTTTCTGGTGGGCATTATAGGTATACTGAACTTTACCAATATTTATACAGTCATCAT
Organism: uncultured bacterium; assembly: GCA_905215555.1. Lineage (GTDB taxonomy): Bacteria > Bacteroidota > Bacteroidia > Bacteroidales > Bacteroidaceae > Bacteroides. The sequence goes on along the minus strand of CAJMQU010000050.1, from coordinate 22,232 downwards.
GTCCAAACGTGCCCGGGAGTTTGGCATAAAAAAAGTATATGGAGCAGGTAGAAAAGAAATCTTTATCCAGATATATATTGAGAACATGTTACTCTCAGGAGCTGCATTATTTGTCTGTTGGCTGATTATTGAAATCACCAGACATTTTTTCTATAACGAGATGTATATTCCTACGAACTCAAATTTAAAGTTTGACCTGAATATATCCCTTCTTATCCTATTCGTACTTCCATTGCTGACTACCTTTTACCCGTTTATAAAATTCACCCATAACACTCCGGTCTCTTCCATGCGCGAAGTTTCTTCTACACGTTTCTCTGTCCGTTCACGCATGCTTTTTCTGGGCTTTCAATATGTCATCACTATCTATATGATCGTCATGTCGCTTTTCTTTGTGCGGCAACTCGAATACATGCTTCATTCCGACCTCGGCTTCCGTACTCACGACGTGATAGAATGCAAGATGTATGTTTTCAAAGGAGGGAGTTCGTTTCATAAGAAAGAGAAAGAAGACCTTCTCAAAGAAGGCAAAAGGCAACAGGCTAATAAAGAGTTGGTAAACAAAAGGATGAACGAAAGCACATTATTCACTCATTGGAGCAGAATATCAATGCCGCTTCACCACTCCAAGCAGTCACGCTACGCCCTTAACCGGGCAGAGAATGGTTTCAAACCGGTACTACGAGTCCGAATGTCTCCACGCTATATGGAATTATTCGGATTCCAACTACTGGAAGGCAGGCTGTGGAATGACTCAATAGATGAAATGTTTACCAAGAACAGTTTTAAATGTATCATAAACGAATCTGCCAAAAAAGTTTTCGGCATCAAGGATATCACGCGTGACAAACTTCTGGGTGAAGATAGAAGTTGGGCTTCCAGTAATGTCCCATCCGGATATAATCCTCCACTTGAAATCGTAGGGGTTGTAAGGGATTTCAATGTCAGGCATTTGTCACAGTCTGTCGCCCCCATGATTATCGAATATTTCGATGAAAAAAGGGAGATTTCGATTGTAACAGCTTCATATCCGCACGAAAAGCGTGCAGAGGTCATCGACTTCTTGCGTAAATTATATGAAGAAGCTACGGGAAACACTGACTTCGAATATAAACTGATAGAAGATGAAATAGCTTCGATGTACAATGAAGACCGCCAGGTTGTGGATATCTATTCATTGTTTGCCAAAGTTGCCATTCTTATATCATCTCTGGGATTATTGGCCATTTCTTTATTTGATATCCGCCAGCGTTACCGGGAAATAGGATTGCGTAAAGTGAATGGGGCACAAGGGAAGGACATATACCCTTTGCTCATCAAAAAATATCTCTCAGTATTGGGGATAGCCTCATTAATAGCTATTCCGTTATCATGTGGGGCGATAGTCCTCTATCTAGAAGACTTTGCCCATAAAGCACCCATCACTCCCGATTTATTTATTATAGGCATAGGCGCGACAGCCTTGATTTCACTATTGACTATTATCTGGCAGATTTATAAAGCAGCCAATGTAAATCCGGCAGAAGTGATTAAATATGAATAAGAAAAATAAGGTAGATCACTTCTCAGATGATTATATAATGGTAAATAACCTCCGGTTCACCGTCCAGACGATGATAGCCGACAGCTTATTCTTAGAGATGATGCCTTATCCCGTAATAGAGGGAGGGAGCAGCTCGAAATGTATGAACGACAAGCAATGTTGCAGTGTATAACAAGCAATGTGCTGCAGTGTGACATTGCTTGTTTTATGTGGTAACATTGCTTGCTATCAGCTCTCACATATACATTGCATGAATAAAAGCAACATATTACAGCTCTACAGAAGCTTTCGAAAAACCTTGTAGAGGGTTCAAAATAGGTTCAGGGTCACCTATAACGTCAATTATAGGTATATTTAGAAAGAAAAAAGATTTATTTCACTGTATTTCAATAAATTACAATTTTATGTATTATTGAAAAACATTTCCCCGGAAGGTTTAGGAATAACAGTATTCTCATTCAATCCGAGTACCTGTAATATAGGTAATTATAATATACATCAGACTCAAACATGGAGCTATTCAGATGAATTCATCTTATTTTTTGATGCTTTAGCATAAAATGTATCTTTATATTTACATATCCTCAAGGGAAAGTATTTTATTTGAGTAAAATTGGGGGTATAGTTGACCCTGAACCTATTCATGACCCTAATTTTATATTTCTACGAGCATAACACGTTGATATACTGGCGATAACAATCAGAAAAAGTTTTCAATTGTAAATTACCGAATATTAGGAAAAGTGAAATAAGTCTTCTCCACCTCTCCAAGAAATAAAATTACATCTATTCCATGCTACTCTTTTAGCCCTTACTCAACTAAAAAGCCGAGCACTTACGAAACTTAAATAATTGAGCGGCTAAATGTATACCGTGTGCGAATATGCACTATTTTTGTGCAGTATAGCACACTGATTTTCTATTATCATATTCAATATTTATCTAATAAACAATCAGTTATAAGTTTGGCACAGGATTTGGAATCTTAATATGAAAAGATTCAGTAAAAGCCGTCAAAAGTGAATGAAATGTGAAAATATATAGAAGTAATCAAAAGCGAATAATCTGCATAATTAACATAAACTTATGATATTACATTATTTCAAAATTGCAATCAGAAACTTGTGTAAATACAAGACACAGAACATTATATCCATCATCGGATTATCGGTGGGACTGTTATGTTTCTGCATCTGTATGTATTGCAGCCGCTTCGTAGACAGCACCAATCATTGCTTCGCCAATTACAACCGCATAGCCGAATTGAGCCTTTATGACAGTAAGGCCGACAGATATTTTTCCGGCACACCCGTCCCCTTATCCGAAGAACTTCGCACCTGGTCGATGGGAGAAGTGGAAGCCATCTCATCTGTCACATATCCGCGTGAACGTTCTTTCTATGTAGAGATATCTCCTGAAAAGACCTTGCCTTATGAACTTGAAACGATTGAAGCGGACACCTGCTACAATAGAGTATTCACCCCCAAAATAGTGGCAGGACATTGGAAAATGGCAAGTCAATCTCTTAATTCTGTTATTCTGAGCGAATCCATTGCTATTAAGATATTCGGTGATGCAGAAAATGCAATCGGCAAACACATGACTTTGATGAGAAGGCTCAATACGTCTCCCGAGAGTACCCCGAAAACAGGAGGCATCGTATATATCATTCAAGCTGTAATGGAAGATATACCGCTGAACAATAGCATTGATTTCATGCAAAGCATAGACGTACTGGCTGTAAATGACAGTGAGGGACTTTTGCAAAGCCCTAAACGCCACAACATGACAGGAGCAACCACCTATGCCTTGTTATCACCACAAGCCACTTGTGCCGCTTTAGAAAAACAATTCTCCCAAAGAAACTATACTTATACTTTATATAACGAGTCCTACACCATCACAGCCGATCGCATGGGTACTCAACTGAAGAAACAAAGGGCTTCCTATCTGGCATTGGTGACCGGAATCATAGGTACATTGATTTTGTTGGTAGGGTTGATAAACTTCTTTCATTTTCTCATAGGTTCATTCTTTAACCGAACCAAAGAATACAGCATCATGAAGATGGCAGGCTGCAACTGGAAACAATTATTCAGCCTGCTGTTTACACAATCTCTGATCGTTATCTCCATATCATCCGTATTGGTATTTTGGGGAATCGAATTACTTGGAAACCGCATGAATTTCTCTTTACCGGGATTTGCCATGTCCTTTACTCCTGAAGTTCTTTTGATGCATGCTTTGCAATACATCGTATTCCTTATCATACTTTGCGCTATCATCTGCCTGTCTGTTTCCACCCGCATCCGTAAGATTTCAGTGCAAACAGGTATCTACGGAAGCAACAAGCGCAGAGGGAAACAATGGGGACGTAACCTCATGCTGGGCATCCAATTTTTTATTTGCTGGGTATTCGTATCACTGACTGTTGCCCTATACCTGCAATCAGAAAAAACATCCAATACTTTATTCCACACATTAAGCCGGAAAGAGAAAGCGGAAATATTAAGTGTCCCGTTGGATTATTCATTCATGAAAAACGAAGAAAAGCTGACCATGATAGAACGTTTCAAGCAACATGCCGGAGTGAAAGAAGTTCTGTTGTCAGATATAGGCTACATGTATGGAATATCCGGGAATGGATTAACGACCGAGAAAGGAAATGAGAACTCTTGGATTGACATAAACATCATGGCTGTTCCATCCAATTTCTTCTCTTTCATGAATATTTCCATAGAGCAGGGGAGTACCCCACAGACAGAAAAAGAAATTATAGTAGACAGAGCCTGGCAGGAAATACAGAAAAAGGATGTAATCGGCATGAATCTGTACAGCCGGAATACGGATTACACAATATGCGGAATATCCGCTCCTTTCCAGGCTGATGTATATAACCGGAGTAATGGGTATGCCTTTGTTCCTTATGACTCTTCCGGCTATATAGGCCATTGCTATATCAAAAGTCATTCCGGACAGCAGAAAGAAGTAGCTCGATGGATAGAGAAAGTCTGCCGCGAAATGTTGCCTGAAAACATAACTTATCAAACAAAAACGTTCCTTGATAATATCCACGAGGTACAGGCCATTGAGTACAATCTGAAAGATATTATTCTCTTCTTTGCCATAGTCAGTATCATCATTACTTTATTGGGTGTATATTCCAGCATCACACTCGATACGGAACGCAGGCAAAAGGAGGTTGCCATCCGCAAGGTGAACGGAGCGAATGTTCCGCAAATCATCCTGTTGTTTGCACGCCTTTACATCATTCTGTTGTTGTGCAGTGCCGTCATTGCATTCCCGCTTGTATATGCCGCGTTGATGCTATGGAAACAGATGTATACAGTGTTCTTTGATTGCGGATTCCTGTTCTGGTTCTGTATATTCCTGATTGTTACTTTTATTACAGCCATTACAATACTTTTCCGTATCTTGCGGGTAGCAAGGAGCAATCCGGCGGAAGTAATTAAAAACGAATAAATATATTATCAAATTAAATTTTTACTATTATGATCAAAACAGTTGACCTGCAAAAAATCTTCAAGACTGAAGAGGTGCAGACATGGGCTTTGAACAATGTGAACATCGAAGTGAAAGAAGGCGAGTTCGTCGCAATTATGGGACCTTCCGGTTGCGGTAAATCTACATTGCTGAATATTCTCGGCTTGCTTGATAATCCTTCGGGCGGAGAATATTACCTGAACGGCAAGGAAGTTTCCAAATACACAGAGGCGCAACGTACCAGTCTGCGTAAAGGCGTAATCGGTTTCGTATTCCAAAGCTTTAACCTGATTGACGAACTGAATGTATATGAAAACATTGAACTGCCGTTGCTTTATATGGGCATACCTGCCGCCGAACGTAAACGCCGCGTAGAGACAGCTATGGAACGCATGGCAATTACACACCGCAGCAAGCACTTCCCACAACAACTTTCAGGCGGTCAGCAACAACGTGTAGCTATCGCGCGTGCGGTAGTAGCTAATCCAAAGCTGATACTCGCCGATGAGCCTACCGGTAATTTGGACTCCAAGAACGGTAAAGAGGTGATGGAACTGCTGAGCGAACTGAATAAAGAGGGAACCACCATCATCATGGTAACCCACTCACAACACGATGCCGGATTTGCCGGACGTATCATCAATCTGTTTGACGGACAAGTGGTGACGGAAGTCAGTCTGTAGATAATTGAGACTCTGCCTGTTGGCTGAGTTGATTAAAAACCGCTCAATAATGAAGCTAATGATTAAGCAGTACAGAAATGAAACTAATGATAAGCAAAACTATCTTAATTCTCCTCCTCCCGGGAGGAGGGGAATGGAGATAGTCCGCCTAATTAATTGAGATACTCAGTGATACTCAGTAAATCATCATTTACTTCAAATCTACATAAAAAGTATGCATACACTAAAAATAGTCCTGCGTAGCTGGTGGCGGAACAAATTATTCGTCACTATTTCTCTTGTCAGTTTGGTCATCGGTATCACCTGTACCAATTTGCTAACGGCATTCGTATTGTACGAATACAACATCGAATACAACAACCCCAATCGTGACCGCATCCTCAGACTTACACAAACACTGCCATTTGCGCAAGAAGAAATGCAGGGCACATTTATATATCACGAATCTGTTCCGGAAATCATCTCACAATTTCCGGAAATAGAAGCCGCACTACGTACACTAAGCATTACACATACTAAAATCCGGGTGGACAATGAAGATTTCTCTGAACTGAACCTGATATCGGCAGATTCTACGCTTGAGAAGTTCTTTCCGATAGAGCCTCTTGCAGGAATAGTAAAAGAAGCACTGACACATCCCGGAACTATTGCCATCAGCCAGGAAGTAGCTAAACGTTGTTTTGGAACAATCGACTGCATCGGTAAGCTATTGGAAATGCCACAGTCTGAGAAAAAGTCCTACCGGATTGTCGCGGTCTTCAGCCTGCCCCCTCAAAGCATGCTAAAAGCAGATATGCTCACAAGTCTCAAAGCTCAGGAAGGAGTTACGTGTTCGATACTTCTCAAACCGGGAACAGATATCGATGCCTTTCGCCAACGGTTTGAAACCACCGAACTCCCGACCTTATTGGGCAAAGGATATTACCGTACCCTGACATTACAGGAATCTTATTTTAATACCACCCTGCAAGATAGTGACCAATGCATCGAACACCGGCAAACAGCCCTCTTGAGCGTCGGGCTGTTATCCGCTTTATTGATTCTATTCATCGGCTGTTTCAACTACATCAATCTGAGCTTCTCCCGTTTGCTAAAGCAAATACGTACTTTACATATTGAGTGCCTCTTAGGTGCAACTCACCGTCATATCCGTTGGCAGCTCTTTGTTGACACCTTTCTGATGGTGGTTACAGCATTCCTTCTGTCCGTTCTGTTAATGAGTGACTTACTGACAAGTTTCAACACGATAGTAACTGCAAACCTGTCATTGCCTTATCTTTTCTCCGGTCAGGTGTTTCCGATTATCCTGCTGTTTGTGATTATTCTCTCCGTAGTACCAGCCCAATATATGAGCCGGAAAATACACACTCTGTCCGAAAGCAGTTACCGTAGTTTCTTCACCGGTCGTAAGAAACGGCGTATTGTCGCAGTATTGGTTACTCTGCAATTCATTATCTCCATTGGTTTGCTAAGTGCCTTTATGGTTATCCGCAGCCAGATGGACTTGATAGAGCAGGAGGGAAGCCGCTATAAAGGAATCATTGAATTTGGCATTGGTGACTCTGCGCATTCTCCTTTGCAGACATGGATAGAAGAAATCAAGCCTATAGCCGGAGTGAAAAGTGTCATCCCGTCCCAATCGGGGCTTTATCCTATGAGTGTAGCTATACCGCGCCAAGAGGGTAAAGAGAATGATCTTCTGATGCTGGAACTCTACGAGAACTGCCCGGATTTCTTATCCATATACGACTTTGAATTGCTGGATGCCAAACAGACATTCAATTTATTACCACGTACTCCCATACCGGTAGTGGTGAATGAGGCATTCATCCGTTATCTTGTTCCCGCAGGTGAAGACCCGATGGGACAACCTATCTCCAAATACGCTTCCGATGAGAGTATAAATGGTACTATCATCGGAATTGTAAAAGACTTCAAGAAGTACTCCCTCACAAACAACATATTCCCGTTGAGAATGCTTCTTCACGAAACACCGCAGCAGAATTACACTACATTGACTATAAAGTTTGATGAAAAGTATCGCGCAGAAGTAATCAACCATATCCGTGAACTTTGGGAGAAAAAGTACCCCGGCACTTCGTTCAACTATGAAGACCCTCACCAAATACTAATGTCCAATAATCAGGAGGTTACCGACTTTTCCCGTATTCTTCTGATGTATGCTTCAATCAGCCTGTTCCTCACGCTGTTCGGTTTGTTCGGTATCACCCATTATGCCATCCGCCAGCGCACTCGCGAGATAGGAATCCGTAAGATTCACGGTGCGTCCTTCCGGCAGATATTGTGGCTTGTCAATCGTCCGTTCCTATGCTACATTGGCATTGCTTTCGTGCTGGCTGTTCCCGTCATCTGCTATTCAATGAACTATTGGCTGCAACAGTTTGCCTATCATGCACATCTGGGAATCATCCACTTCCTGCTTCCTCTGTTATTCACTATCTGCATCACCCTGCTTACTGTATGTCTGAATAGTTACCGGGCAGCAAGAAACAATCCTGTAGAGAGTATCAAATGTGAATAACCGTATCCCGATTGATATCCAGAATCAAAACTCCGAAATCAATCATCGCATTAAATAAAGCGATGCGGGAATAAGAGTAAATATCATCCGCCGGAATGTCACATTCCGCCAACAGACCTTGTTCCAATAGCCACGCACGCTTTGTTCCTTTCAGGAGGGGAGTCGTTGGGGTATACCAGACTCCCTCTTTCTCTAACGCCACATTGGCAATGGAAGTGTCCGTCAAAAGATGATTTCTGACAATCAACACATCATCCTGATTGCCACGAAGGGAATACAATGCTTCCAACTCTTTCCGGTCTGTACTTTTATAGTGGTAATCAACCGTATCGGAATATGTCAGCCGGAGCGAATGTACCGGCCTCATTATATAAGGTGAAAATGCCACCTCACATATCTCTCTATCATAAACAACACGGCATTTATGGATTCCATCCACAGGACAGCCTCCTGCATACCTCCGGATATCCAACTGCTCCGATACTCCGAAAACAGCTCTCCGTGTCTCATTCATCCTCCTGTTATGATGGGTAATATTCTGCAACTCACCATCACGCACTTGTATGGTTTCAATAAATCGGCACATATACTTTCTGTTTCATTTCTTCATATTCACTGCGGACATCACTCTTGGAAGTAATGCCACCGCCACTCTTAAAATACAGTCCTTCCGATTGTTGCTCTACGAAGCGGATCATCACAGCACTATCCAAATTAGTTCCGTCAAAATAGCCGGTTACGCCCGTGTAAAATCCACGTTCATATCCTTCAGCTTCACGGATAATCTGCATCGTTTTCTTTTTGGGTGCTCCGGTGATGGAACCGGCAGGCAACATACTGAAAAGAATATCTCCCAAATGCTGTCTGTAATCTTCCGGCAACTCGCCGCATATCTCCGAACTGGTTTGCAGGATAGGTCCACAGTTGGTTTGTAAGACATCGATATAGCGGTAACGGCTGACCCGGACATGGGAGGCCATGATGCTCAGGTCGTTTCTTATCAAGTCTACAATCGTGGCATGTTCCGCAGTTTCTTTTTCATCTCCCAACAATATCCGCCGAGCATCGGGCAGGGTAGCATCAATGGTTCCCTTCATGGGATAAGAACTGATAATCCCGTTGTTTATCCGCACAAAGATCTCCGGTGAAAACACTACAAACTGTCCTTTTACCCACACCTTATATAAGGCGCGGGAATGACAATATATATTCTCTAAAGTAAGATTGGTGCGCACCGGAGTCCGGGACGTCAGGTTGGTGAGAAAGCTGTTTCCTGCAAGGATATTCTTCCGTACATGCTCAAATGCACAGCTATATTTCTCAAAAGAAACAGGATCGGGATTCCATTCTATTTGCTCCGGTAAGTCCTTCTGCTGTTGACGCCAACCGTCTTCATTCGTAAATCCATTCAGGTTATACACCAGTTCCGTCGGAGAAACGTTCTTAGCTTCTTCCACATAAACCTGTTCCTGTAAGTAATCAATCAGAAAGACAAATGGTTTTGCACAACTTGCCAGAACGTTCATGCGCTCCATTGCTTCCTGCTTATTGTATAATTTCATATATCTATTCTTGTTTTTGCAGGAAGCAAAGGTAGCAAAAAAACTATTTCCGTGCTGCTACTGCCAGCAAGACTCCCAGCACAATGCCCAGCAATGCAGCAAACAGTACGCGCATATCCGGCGGCAACATGAAAGTAACCGTATGCGCCGGATACCAGAAAAACGGGATGGTCTTTTTGAAAACAAAGTTCCACTGAACGTTCCAGTTCAGCCCGGTGATAATCTTCGTCATCGGAATAGGGGTAATCAGACTCTTGAGAGAACCGCCGCACATCAGGATATGCGTATCCGTAATCTTATGGAAAGTCATGAATACCGGAGCAAAGATAGTGTTCATGGTCACGGATATAGCCAGCGCCACCAATACTTTATCAAGAGATATTGCGTCGCTCGTAAAGGTCGCGGCTGCATTCGCCATTCCCATATATTCCATAAATTGAGGCACGCCCTTGGAGAAGATAATCATGGCCGCATTGATACCCATACCGAGTATGCCCCACACCACCATACGCGGAATGATGCCGAAGCCTTTTCTGTTGTATACTCCCGCACTGATGCGAAGCCCCAGCACTTCGCCCAACGAGGACAGAATGGCAAACTTCAGGAAGCTCATCACCATGCCATGTTCAGCATTGAACGATTTGTACCAGTCGTAAACGGCACTACTCACAAAAAACGGCAGGAAAACCACCACTACCAGAAGGATAAACAGGAAATCTTGCTTTTTCATTGAAAAGACGTGTTTTTCATTAATAATGCGGCAAACATACTAAAAAAGTTTCAAATTCAAAGCAAGATGGTAACAAAATAAACAATATTGTAACAAAGAAGAAGCCAAATAAAGAAACGGCACACAGCTTCATAATATATATATCCACTCTTAAAGATTATATCATTTAACTCATAATCATACTGAAAACCAAAGATTATGGAAAAGAATGACTACCTTTGCAATGAACAAGCATTTAAGAAAGGAGATTTATATAATGACAACAATGGAATTAAGAAGCTCATTATTACAGGAAATCGCCAGTATTATCGAAAGCGATGAACTGACGCGTAAGACATTGGAATACGTGAGAAAACTCAAAACCAAAGCGGCTTCCCATCAATCAGTACCTCCCTGCCAATATACTACAGAAGAGTTGGAAGAACGTCTTACAGCTTCCATGAAAAGTTATCATCAAGGCAAATATTGTACGAGTGAGGAGCTACGCAAACGTCATCCGCAATGCGAATAGTCTGGACTGAACAGGCTCAAGAAGACATGGATAAAATCTATGCTTTTTGGCACTTACAGAATGCACAGTATGCTGTAAAGTTATACAATTCTTTCATAAATGAAGCAGAGAGATTACTTTCATTCCCGCAAATAGGACAGTTGGAGAATCTTTTGCAACATCGTAGTGAAAATTTCCGCTCGTTAGTAATCAACGAACATAATAAACTTATCTACACAGTAGAAGGAGAAGATATTGTAATACACATGGTATGAGATTGTCGTCAGAATCCTAAGAAACTAATCAAAAAAGTCTGATACACGAAGCTGCATAACCTGATAGTGGGATTGAATATCCCACTATTGTTTCTTCTTCAAAAAACGTTTAGCCAAATATTTCCGTAAGGGTTCATCATACCACTTCAAACACAGATAAGCCAGCAATATATTCCACGCATAAACACATAGAGCCACCTGCCAGGTATCGCCCAAAGTAAAGAGTTGATTCTTAATCAGCCACGCATAGAACAAGTACATGAACGGATAATGAATCACATAAATCGGATAAGATATATCTCCCAGAAACTTGCATATCTTTGTCGACTTTTCATCGGTGGTAGTCCCTGACGCACCTATCCAGACAAGGGCGGGGAAAGCTATGATAATGCAGAATGCTTCGTAAAGGCCATTGGTGCAAATCGGCTCCGCACCCTCCAGGTATGGTACTGAGAATAAAGTTATCAGCACAATAGTGCATATCCAGAATGCTCCTCTTATCTTAACAGGCTTAAAGTTACGCGACATGAGCATACCCACAGAAAAAGGGAAAAGCATTCTCAATAATCCGCCCGCAAAGTTTACACCGTCCAACGTCCAGCCCACACCCATGTTCCCATAACCGGAAACATCGAGAACCGCAAATAGCGCCAATGCCACTCCCAGCAATACCACAAGCACAGTCAACACCTTATTTGACAAGCGGCGAATAAACAAAGCATAGAGAATATTGCCTATATACTCAAAGAACAACGACCAGCAAGGCCCGTTCAACGGAAACATCTCGCCATTGCCACGAACTTCATAACCCACACCCGGCATCGCAGGAATAAAGAAAATCGTACAAAGAAGAGACAGCATTACCATTGACAGGCCGATATGCGTGCCATCCCATTGCATAGAACCCTGTATGCAGAACGTGATAGCTCCCAGCACATCACCCATAATCACCATAGGATGCAGACGTATCAGACGACGTTTAAAGAAATCTTTCATTGTAAGACTCTTGCCCCAACGGTCATCGTAAGCGTAACCGATAACGAAACCTGAAAGGATAAAGAAAAAATCTACGGCCAAATATCCATGATTGAAAGTCGTAATCATAGTACCACCGGCAAAGGCATAGCCTTCGAATACGTGATACCATATCACCATAAGAGCCGCCACACCACGAAGTCCGTCAAGGAGATCATAATGCGCTTTGGTGTCTGCAAAAGCTGCTGAAGGAGTATTAGACATCTGTTATTTTAGTATTTAGTTAATGCCACAAACTTACACAATTTTAGCAATACCTAAAAAAAAGAGACTGCCTTTTGAAGACAATCTCTTTCATTTATCTGATTTTCGGAAAATCTTTATTTGATCACTCCTAATTCACGGAAACATTTCGTCAATTTCTCAACAGCATAGTCCACCTGATCTTTGGTGTGGGTAGCCATCAGTGCTACACGTACCAGCGTATCTTGCGGAGCACATGCAGGCGGAATTACCGGATTGATGAAAATGCCTTCGTCAAATGCCATCTTAGTCACCACGAATGTCTTTTCAGCATCACGCACATACAACGGGATGATAGGAGACTCCGTCTCACCGATTTCAAAACCTGCATCGCGGAATTTCTTCAAAGCATAGTTGGTGATGTCCCACAAACGTTGCTGACGTTCCGGTTCATTCATAATGATGTGCAGGGCTTCACGGGCGGCAGCCGTAGCTGCAGGCGTGTTACTTGCCTGGAATATATAGGAACGCGCATTGTGACGCAGCCAGTTGATGACCGAAGCATCTCCGGCTACGAAACCGCCGATAGAAGCCAGCGACTTGCTGAACGTACCCATAATCAGGTCAATATCTTCCGTAACACCGAAATGGTCGCAAACACCGCGGCCTTGTTTTCCGAATACACCCAGACCGTGTGCCTCGTCCACCATGATGCTGGCATTGTATTTCTTCTTCAAACGTACAATTTCAGGGAGATTGGCTAGGTCACCTTCCATAGAGAACACACTATCCACTACAATCAGTTTGATAGCGTCCGGCTCACACTTCTGAAGTTCCTTTTCCAATTCGGCCATATCGTTATGCTTGTACTTCAACTGGGTAGAGAAGGAGAGACGGCGGCCGTCTACGATAGAAGCATGTACGCGGTCATCACAGATGATATAATCATTACGTCCGGTCAACTGGGGAATGACACCTTCGTTTACAGTAAATCCTGTGGAGAAACAAAGAGCATCGTCTTTTCCTACGAACTCGGCCAGTTCCTTTTCCAACTCTACGTGTATATCAAGAGTTCCATTTAATAAACGGGAACCGGCACAACCAGTACCATACTTATCTGTGGCAGCTTTCGCAGCTTCTATGATCCTCTTATCGTAAGTCAGTCCCGTATAAGCATTCGAGCCGAACATCAGGACTTTTTTACCATCCATCAACACCTCAGTATCCTGATGGCTGTCAATTGTGCGGAAATAGGGGTATACGCCCATTGCCATGTATTGCTGTGGCAAGTCGTATTTCGCCAATTTGTCTTGTAGTAATCCCATGAAATGTTTATTATATAATAGTATGAAATATTTAACTCCTAATTATAAGCCTTTTGAAAACAGGGTGCAAAGATAGCAAAATATGTGTTTATATGTTCTTTTTCTACTAAAAAATATATTTGCCTACGGATTAAAAGTCTCTCTATAACTAAAAATTCAAGTATTTGTATTACTTTTGCCGTTTGAATAATTGCATAGTGAAATACCCCTTGCATGGACGAAGAAAAAAAGAAAATATCATTCATTATAAATCCGAAATCCGGTACGCAGAATAAAGAACAAATTCTCCATCTGCTCGATGAAAAACTGGATAAGACGAAGTATGCCAAAGAAGTGGTGTACACAAAATATGCCGGACATGCCGTTGAAATTGCCGCACAAAAAGCAAAAGAAGGCGTATATGCGGTAGTGGCCATTGGCGGAGATGGTACGATCAACGAAATAGCCCGTTCGCTGGTGCATACAAAAACTGCATTAGGCATCATTCCCTGCGGTTCGGGAAACGGGCTGGCGCGCCATCTGCAAATCTCGATGGAGCCGAAAAAAGCAATAGAAATCATTAATGAGGGGATTATGGATGTCATTGATTATGGAAAAATCAATGATGTGCCTTTCTTCTGTACTTGCGGAGTAGGTTTTGACGCCTTTGTCAGCCTGAAATTCGCAAAAGCGGGCAGGAGAGGACCTCTTACCTATTTAGAAAAGACCTTGCTGGAAAGCCTGAAATACCAACCTGAAACTTACGAACTGGAAACGGAAGACAGCACATTAAAGTATAAAGCGTTCCTGATAGCCTGCGGCAATGCTTCGCAATATGGCAACAATGCATACATAGCCCCGCAAGCAACTCTGACGGACGGATTGCTGGACGTGACCATCCTGGAGCCTTTCACGGTGCTGGATGTGCCTGCATTGTCTTTCCAGTTGTTCAACAAGACGATAGACCAGAATAGCCGCATCAAGACTTTCCGCTGCCAAACTCTGCGCATCCGCCGTACCAAACCGGGAGTAGTGCACTTTGACGGCGATCCGATGATGATGGGTGAAAACATTGACGTGAAAGTTATTAAAGAGGGATTGCAGGTTATCATACCCCATTATGCCGAAAAAGATTCTTCAAACGTGCTGCAACGGGCACAGGATTACATCAATGGCTTGAAACAGATCAATGAGGCCATCGTGGAAGACATTGCCCATAAGAATAAGATGATATTGGACAAGAGTAAAGAACAAATTAAGAAGTTAACGAAAATCTGAGTTTTTTATAAAATAAATCTGTATTTTTGCACATCGTAAGCAATTAAGCATGCGCCCTGACAGCGCAGCCAATTTATAATTTATAATTCATAATTTATAATTATCAAGATGTTTAGAACACATACCTGCGGGGAACTCCGTATCTCCGACGTCAATAAGCAAGTAACGCTGGCAGGTTGGGTACAGCGCAGCCGCAAAATGGGAGGCATGACTTTCATAGACCTCCGCGACCGCTACGGTATCACCCAGTTAGTTTTCAATGAAGAGGTGGACGCAGCACTTTGCGAAAACGCCAACCGCCTGGGACGCGAATTCGTTATCCAGATCACCGGAACAGTAAACGAACGTTTCAGCAAGAACGCCAATATCCCGACCGGAGACATCGAAATCATCGTATCGGAACTGAATGTGCTGAACGCAGCGTTGACTCCTCCCTTCACCATCGAAGACAATACCGATGGAGGCGATGACATCCGCATGAAATACCGTTATCTGGACTTGCGCCGTCCGTCTGTACGCAAGAATCTGGAGCTCCGCCATAAAATGACGATCGAGGTACGCCGTTATTTGGACAGTCAGGGTTTCATAGAAGTTGAGACTCCCGTGTTGGTAGGTTCTACCCCGGAAGGTGCCCGCGACTTTGTTGTACCCTCACGCATGAACCCTGGACAGTTCTATGCCCTGCCACAAAGCCCGCAAACTTTGAAGCAGTTGCTGATGGTATCCGGTTTCGACCGTTACTTCCAAATCGCCAAGTGTTTCCGCGACGAAGATCTTCGCGCCGACCGTCAGCCGGAATTTACACAAATCGACTGTGAAATGTCTTTCGTAGAACAGGATGACATCATCAACCTGTTTGAAGGTATGACGAAATATCTTTTCAAAGAAATCCGCGGCGTAGAGTTGGAAGGACAATTCCAGCGTATGGCATGGGCCGACGCCATGAAATATTACGGTAGCGACAAACCCGACTTGCGTTTCGGCATGAAATTCGTGGAACTGATGGACGTATTGCAAGGCCACGGCTTCTCTGTATTCGACAATGCCGCATACATCGGTGGTATCTGCGCCGAGGGTGCCGCACACTACACCCGCAAGCAACTGGACGCACTGACGGAATTCGTAAAGAGACCGCAAATCGGTGCAAAAGGTATGGTGTATGCCCGTGTGGAGGAAGACGGAACCGTGAAATCAAGTGTTGACAAATTCTATACGCAGGAAGTGCTGCAAAAAATGAAAGAGGCTTTCGGTGCCAAACCGGGTGACCTGATTCTGATATTGAGCGGTGACGATGCCATGAAGACGCGCAAACAGCTTTGCGAACTCCGCCTGGAGATGGGAAGCCAGCTGGGGCTGCGCGACAAGAATACTTTCGCATGCCTGTGGGTGGTTGACTTCCCGATGTTTGAATGGAGCGAACAAGAAAATCGCCTGATGGCTATGCATCATCCGTTCACGCATCCGAAAGATGAGGATATAGCCCTGTTGGATACTGATCCGGCAGCAGTACGCGCTGATGCTTACGATATGGTTATCAACGGTGTGGAAGTTGGTGGCGGTTCTATCCGTATTCACGATCCGAAGTTACAGGCAAAGATGTTCGAAATATTGGGCTTCACTCCGGAAAAAGCGGAAGAACAGTTCGGCTTCCTGATGAATGCATTCAAATATGGTGCACCTCCTCATGGTGGCTTGGCTTATGGTCTCGACCGTTGGGTATCCCTCTTCGCCGGACTGGATAGTATTCGTGACTGCATCGCGTTCCCGAAGAACAACAGCGGACGCGACGTGATGTTGGATGCTCCTGCAGCACTTGACCCGTCACAATTGGATGAACTGAATTTGATTGTTGATATAAAGGAATAGGAGTACACATCCTGCAGTGAAAGAGTCCCAACGCATCTTCCGCTTCGCGGTAATCGGTACATTGAATGCCTTGATTACAGCCTCAGTCATCTGGCTGATGATGGATGAATTGGATATTGATTATATGCTCTCAAATATAACAGCATATATAGTTGCACAGACTCATAATTTCATCTGGTGTAAGCATTGGATATTCCCTTTGGATAAAGAAAAAAAGAGCAATACCTGGAGACAGGCATTGCTCTTTTCCATCGCTTTCGGAATGGCCTATCTGGCACAATTCCTGTTTCTTGTAGTACTGGTGGAGGGACTTAACTGCGATGAATATCTTGCCCAGTTCCTGGGGTTGTTCATTTACGGAGGAGTAAACTTCATAATGAACAAGAAGGTGACATTCAAATAGCGTGATGGCTAATCAAGAAAGCGCTTCGTCAATCCTCCATATTCATCAATGCGGCGGTCGCGCAGGAAAGGCCACCAACGACGGACATTCTCAGAACGTTCCATATCTATTTCCACTACCATATTCTCCGGATGGTCGTTTCCGGCTTGTGCCAGAAATTCACCTTGCGGACCTGCCACGAAACTATTTCCCCAAAAACGGATGCCGTTGGTCTGCTTGGATGGATCGGGCTCATGACCGACACGGTTGACCGAAATGACCGGCAATCCGTTGGCTACGGCATGGGCACGCTGAGAAATAATCCAGGCATTGAGCTGACGCGCCTTTTCATCGTCAGTATCACTACTTTCCCAACCGATAGCGGTAGGATATATCAGCAATTCGGCACCTTTCAGTGCCATAAGGCGGGCAGCTTCGGGATACCACTGATCCCAGCAAACGAGCACGCCCAGTTTGCCGATCGAAGTCTGTATAGGTTCGAATCCTATATCACCGGGTGTGAAATAGAACTTCTCATAATAGGCCGGATCATCGGGGATATGCATCTTACGATATTTTCCGGCGATGCTTCCATCGCGGTCGAAAACAACAGCAGTGTTATGATAAAGTCCCGGTGCACGCTTCTCGAACAGAGAGGTTACCAATACTATTTTATTGGCCGCGGCCAGTTCGGAATAAAATCCGGTGGAAGGACCGGGAATAGTTTCCGCCAAATCAAACAATTGCGTATTTTCGGTCTGGCAGAAATACAGGGAGTTATGCAATTCCTGCAAAACCACCAGTTGGGCACCATGGGCGGCGCAGGCTTCTATACTTTTAGCCAGGTTCATCAGGTTCGTACGAAGATCTGATGTATTGGCTTGCTGGATAATACCGACTTTTATTTTTCTCATATTTCTTCTGTTTTATTTCAATACTCCTGTAGGATATTGCATCGTTACACAATGAAGGGAACCATGCTGCTTGATCAATGCCCGGCAATCAATGCCGATAATCTCGCGTTCGGGAAAAGCCTCCTGCAATACTTCTTTGGCGCGGGCATCATTCTCCGGCTGGCGATAAGTAGGATAAAGCACGGCATCATTCATTATCAAAAAATTGGCGTACGTAGCGGGGAGGCGTTCTCCTTCTTCCTCAATCTTATCTGCCATGGGTAATGCCAACAGACGATAGGGGGCTCCACTTATGGTGCGGAAAGTTTTCAGTTGTTCTTCCATCAGGCGAAGAGCTTCGTAGTGTTCGTCCTGCGTATCGGTGCATTGCACATAGACAATGGCATCCGGCGAACAAAAGCGGGCGAGAGTGTCGACATGACTGTCTGTATCGTCTCCCGCCAGATATCCGTGGTCGAGCCAGAGCACACGTTGCAGACAGAATACAGAACACAGATATGCTTCAATTTCATCGCGGCTCATCTGCCCGTTACGGTTGAGAGAAAGCAGACATTCGGAGGTGGTAAGCAATGTTCCCTGCCCGTCACTCTCAATGGAACCGCCTTCGAGGACAAAGCCGAGACGATTTACATAACGCCCATTCAGAAAACCTGCTTCCACGGCCTGGCGGGTAATCAGATTATCCTTGTCCGAAGCAAATTTCAACCCCCAACCGTTGAAAGTGAAATCGAGAAGAGAAAGACCATCTGCATCAAGCAGGGTGATTGCCCCATGATCACGTGCCCAAGTGTCGTTCGTTTCACACTCCATGAAACGGACGTTTTCCATATTAACAGTAGCTGAGATTTGCTTTCTGACTTCCTCCGGTTCAGGCGTCACAATGAGCAGTAATTCTCGTTTAGCTATCTCGCGGGCAATGGCAGTGAAGCATGACCGTACTTCGGTAAGCATATACGCCCAATCCGTTTCGGCATGAGGCCAGGTCAGTTGTATGCCACTTTGTGATACCCATTCGGCAGGAAAAGTGGTTTTCAAATCCTTATCGCTCATCATTTTATCAAGTAATAATTCAAAATTAGTTTTATAACAGTAGAGCCACTTGCTTGCATTTGCTTGTGTAGGAGCGAAAAATATTTCGCCCCCGAATACAACGCAGCAACTTGCTACTGTAGCTTGTAGTTCGTAACTTAATCTTTTTTCTCTTCTTTCGGTTTCCGGTCGAAGAAGGGGTTCTTGGACGATGCGCTGACCGGAATAGCATACACAGATTTACAACCGGGCAGCCACTCCAATTGCTGCGCGGCAAGTCCGGCAGAAAACATAACGCGTGTATCTACACGTAAATCGGCTGCCGTGGCACAGGCCGAGCCGACAGCTATGCCGACATCCACAGAGTTGATGGCACAAGGCACACCCTCAGGCCGACCGGCACACGTGGGATATCCGCAATGTCCACAGTTCAACCCTTGCGCCTGTTCGCGCGTACCTATTATTATTACGCATTCTGCCTGCAAAATGTTTGCCGCATCACGCAGAAAGAACTTCATTCCATGTTCTTCCACCATAGCCACCATCTTATCCGACAAAACCTTCAGACTGTCACCGGTAACCATGGCAATTTCAATAATGTCAACTCCTTTACCCTTAGGCGCAGTGCGAGCAGCGGTCATCATCTGTCTTGCCACATCCAACACATGTTCGTGTCGGCTGGCACGTTCGTTCTGTATCATAATTCTCACTTTTATTAAAAACTGATAGCAAAGATAGTGCAAATTGAGCGCAGAACTTTCATGCTTGCATGAAAAAGTTATGCCGAAATACGGCTTATCTTATTTAAAGATACTTATTTCAGCTAATAATCCGCCGTTTTCTCAGAATTCCTTTCTATATTTGCTTGCAAATGGAGACCGAGACTATACTTCAGATAGATGACGCATGCATCGCTTTCGGAGAAGATACACTTTTTTCCGGCTTTAGCTTACAATTGCACGAAGGAGAAATAGCCTGCATTTCCGGACAATCGGGGCGGGGAAAAACTTCTCTGCTAAATGCGATCCTGGGATTCGTACCCCTCAAAGCAGGACGCATCATCGTCAATAATATCTTACTGGAAAAGACAACCATCGACCATATACGCCGCCAGGTGGCATGGATACCGCAGGAACTGGCGCTTCCATCGGAGTGGGTGAAGGAAATGGTGCAGCTTCCGTTCAACCTGAAAGCGAACCGCGCCACTCCCTTCTCGCTTGATAAACTCTTTGCCTGCTTTGCTGAATTGGGGTTGGAAGAGGAAGTGTACGACAAACGCGTGAATGAAATTTCCGGCGGACAACGACAACGCATCATGATTGCCGTAGCCGCCATGATGCAAAAGCCGCTGCTGATGGTGGACGAACCGACTTCGGCACTGGACTCGGACTCTACGGACAAGGTGCTTGCCTTCTTCCGGAAGCAAATGAGAAAGGGGAGTGCCATCCTCGCTATTTCTCATGACCACGGCTTTGCACAGGGATGTAACCAAATGATAACGTTGTGATAAAAAACATTAAGAAGTGGGAACGATTGACATATCATATACCAGTTTAGCCATCGGATTGCTGTTACTGCTCATTCCTCTATTCTATTTATGGAAGTTCAAGACGGGGTTGCTTTGGGTCACTGTTATAGGCATTGCACGTATGATTGTGCAGCTCTTCTTTATCGGTATCTACCTGAAATATCTGTTTTTGTGGAATACCCCCTGGATAAACTTCCTGTGGGTGATTATCATGATATTCGTTGCCGCCCAAACAGCACTGGCACGCACCCAGTTAAAACGAAAGGTACTGTTCATTCCTATTTCCGTCGGCTTCCTGTGCAGTGTGATCTGCATCGGTATGTATTTCATTGCCATCGTATTGCGGCTGGAAAATGTATTCAGTGCACAATACTTTATTCCGATATTCGGCATCCTGATGGGAAATATGCTGTCCAGTAATGTGGTTGCACTGAATGCTTATTACAGCGGATTGAAGCGGGAACAACAGCTCTATCGTTATCTGCTTGGCAACGGCGCTACAAGGGCAGAGGCACAGGCACCTTTCATCAAACAGGCCATCATCAAATCGTTCAGTCCGCTGATTGCAAACATAGCTGTAATGGGACTGGTGGCACTTCCCGGTACAATGATCGGACAAATTCTGGGAGGCAGTAGCCCGAATGTAGCCATCAAGTATCAGATGATGATTATGGTGATAACTTTTGCGGCATCCATGCTTTCGCTGATGATTACCATTTCACTGGCTTCCCGCAAGTCGTTCGATGCCAACGGGAAGTTGCTGGAGATTATGATTGAGAAGAAAGAAAGGAAGAAAAACCGTTAATCTTTTATTTTAGAGGGAGTATAGCGAATCTGCACATACTGTATGCCCGGATTAATATAAGCACTGTCCATCAGCACTTTCTTTACCCGAAACGTTTCGAGGCAACGGTTGATATGCTTTTTCACTGATTCTGCCTGAGGCTTCACATAAGAAAGCACTTCGATACATCCCACTGTGTCTATTTCAACCTGCGCCTTCAAGGTGCGTATTGGAACCGGTTTTCCGGACATATAACCAGGCAGTTTCTTGTTCTTATCCACCCAAAATATAGCCGTCGCTTTCGGAGTGGTATCCACAAATTCCTCTTGTGCATCACTATCATCTTCATTCTGGACTTTAGGTGAGGGCTGGCACGAAAA
The DNA here is from genome assembly GCA_905215555.1 of uncultured bacterium. Classification (GTDB taxonomy): domain Bacteria; phylum Bacteroidota; class Bacteroidia; order Bacteroidales; family Bacteroidaceae; genus Bacteroides. The sequence goes on along the minus strand of CAJMQU010000050.1, from coordinate 220 downwards.
CAAGACGCACATTAGTGCAAAAAACAAGAAAAGCAGTGTTTTCATCGTACTAAGTTTTACAATTATCAGAACAAATATACTAAAAAATAGTAAAACGGTCAGTTATTCAGTGTATTTTTACTATATTTGCATCGAAATTTTCTGTTACATAATGAAAATTAAGGAAATAGTAAGCGCCCTTGAACGGTTCGCGCCTCTGCCATTGCAAGACGGATTTGAT
>CAJMQU010000049.1 GCA_905215555.1 uncultured bacterium | reverse complement strand
TTAAACGAACATATGGACTACAAATATGATGAAAAAAGCGTGAATGCTATTATAAAATGGGCAGATAACGCACAATTACCCAATGAGTTACGGCTTAGTAATGCTGAAAATATTGTGAATTTGAGACAATATATACAAGCAAACCTGAATGATATCAAAGCTCATTATCCGGATGATTTTTATAATCCGGCCATTCAACGTCTGTACAGGATAAAGGAAAAGCTGGAAGGAGAGGGGCTGAAATAAATGCTTCTCAGGATAAAATAAGAAATCTGTTCACCTTTTTATATCAGATGAACAGATTCTTTGTTTTAAGATAACAACGTAAATCTGTTTATAGTTTTATTTTTAGGATTTTTCCATTGAAACCTTCTACTGACACTTCCGTAGCTTTATAAGGCAGCAGGCTGATGTTTTCTGTCTTACCCGTCAGCAAATTGACCGCCGGATAGACATCCATCTGCGGTATCTGCAAGAAATCAAAAGCATGTGAAGGAACATTTATTGCCACATCTACCGGAATCTGATCGAAGTTCACGATAATGAACAACAACTCATTGCCCGCTTTACGCAAGAATGTATATTGTTTATGTTCATTGAAGCGCCAGCCATTCACATTAGCGTACATCAAATCAAAGAATTCACCTTCGGCTATTGCTTTTTCTTCATTGCAGAGTGTCAAGATGCGTTGGTAGATGTCATATATATATTTCTGGTCTTCCGTCAGCATCTTGCCATCGAACTTGCCACCATTTCTCCAGCGGCGAATGGTATCGACACTCCAATAGTCAAAAATAGTAGTTCGTCCGTCTCTGCCGCTGAATCCTTCGCTATCCATACCCAGTTCTCCGAATTCCTGTCCGAAATAGATCATCATCGGATTGGTGTTCATGCAAGCTGAAACAATCAGTCCCGGAATTGCTTTACGTGGGTTTCCGGCAAAGAAGTCGGAAGCAATACGTTGTTCATCATGGTTTTCCAGAAAGTTAAGCATCCGCTTCTCGATTCCATTCAGTTTTTGCCATGAGCGGGTGATAGCTGTGGCGGAATCATATCCGCAAATCACGTTACGAAGTGTATCGTAAAGCCCTACTTTGTCATACAGATAATCAAATTTGCCGCGGAACAAATAGTTATGATATTCTGCCGGATTATAGACTTCGGCAATGAATAACAGATTGGGATGTTTCTCTTTAACCTGCGGCACCACCCATTCCCAAAACTCTACCGGCACCATTTCCGCCATGTCGCAACGAAAACCATCAATATTCTTATCTGCCCAAAAGAGAAGAATATCCAGCATCTTTGTCCATGTGTCAGGAATAGGATTGAAATGACAGGTTCCACCATTCTGATAATCCACACCATAATTCAGTTTTATGGTTTCGTACCAGTCGTTTATGTTAGGGTATGCGTCAAAACGGTTATTTCCTGTGGCCTTTGCAGGACATTCCTTGTAAGGTTCGGAAGCAACCCCTTTCATGTCAAACTGACCGTGTAATTCGGATTGAGGTATGTAATAGAAATTATTGTATGGACTGAAAGCATAGGCAGGATCATCATTTGCTCCTAACTGCGATGTACCATCCGGTTGCATATCCGAATGATACTGGCGGGCTACATGGTTGGGCACAAAGTCGATAATTACCTTCAAGCCACTGCGATGCGTGCGTTGCACCAGATTTTCGAATTCTTTCATACGTTCCTGCACATCATTGGCTAGGTCAGGATCTACATCATAATAATCTTTGATGGCATACGGAGAACCCGCTTTCCCTTTCACAATAGCCGGATGGTCAGGACATATGTTATAGCGTCGGTAATCCGTCTGGGTGGCATGCTCTATGATGCCGGTGTACCAGATATGGGTTGTTCCGAGTTTTTTTATTTCAGCCAACGCTTTGGCGGTAAAGTCCGCCATCTTGCCACATCCGTTTTCAGTTATGCTACCGTTATTGATGCAGTGATTATGATTGTTGCCAAACAAGCGCGTAAACACTTGATAAATAATTATTTTTTCTTCTTTCCCCATTTTCTTTTTTATTTTACGGTTTGATAATTGCTTCTTCTTTCCAGACAGATCCTTTGTCCACTTTCAATCGTTCCAAAAGAGTGTTGGCGGCATTATATCCTTGCATAAATATCTCTTCTGCCTTTTCCAGTTCAGTGTTGCTGTATCCGTCAAGATTATACGGTTCTATCAACAAGTCCGCCTTTTCACGCTCCGGAAAAGTATTTGCACGAAACATGAAGTGGTAAGAGCGCATGGCGATACTCACAATATTCATCTTATATTTATTCGCCATTAGCGGACTGACATTGACTGCCACCACCTTATCGCAAACACGCCGGATGGTGGAAACCGGTAGATTCATGAACAGCCCTCCGTCTACATAGTGCGTACCCTCTATATTTACCGGCGAAAAGAGTATAGGCATGCAACAAGAGGCCGCTACGCGTTCAGCAATCTCCCCTTTATGGAAATGAACCGAGCGTCCGTGGTCAAGGTCGGTAGCGGTAATAATGAGAGGTATCTGCAATTCTTCCATCATTTTGGCTTTCAGGTTGGTTTTCAGGAAGTCGATGAATTCACCCAACTCAAATAACCCTACTTTGGGAATGACCAATTTGGTCAAGTCCTGAAACTTATGTCCGGCAAAAAAATCCAGAACTTTGTGTGGCTCATTGCCATCGGCATAGAACACGCTGGCTAAAGCACCTGCACTTACACCCGAAAGGATATTGGGTTTGATGTCATGTTCCAGCAATGCTTGCATCACTCCCAGATGTGCAAATCCCTTGATGAAGCCGCCACTCAAAGCAAAACCGATAGGATATTTCTTCGTAAACCAATTATTTGTTGTTACCTCCATGTCAAAAATCTACCATATATTTGTTCGGCACGAAATTAGTGATTTTATTGTAGGTTGAAAGGAAAAAGGAAGAAAAATGTGCTGAGATAAAGAAAAAGTGACGCCTGCCTCCAATTTGTTTTGCGGAAGACAGGCGTTAGTAGGGTCGAGAAAAGATTTAATCAGAAACCGAAATCATCCACCTGAATTTCTTCCTGATGGTTATCGGTGAAGGGCTTAGCCTCTTGTTGCACAGCGTTTCCCTCAATATACACAGCACGGAAGGGGCGGGCAGGACATATATACTCACAACCACCACAACCCACACAAATATCCGTGTTTACGTGAGGGATGGTCAATCCATCCTTGAAGGGTATCATCGATAGAGCCTGCGTGGGACAATGTTCGGAGCAAGCTCCGCAACTGGTACCATCCCGATAGACAATACAGTTTTCTTCGATAAAAACTACTTTGCCTATCTGTGTCAGATGTTTCCGTTCTTTTGTCAGAGGCAGGATCGCTCCGTTCGGGCAAACATCACTGCACACAGTACAGTCGAAATTACAGAATCCTTTTTCAAAATAAACGGTCGGCTGCATCATTCCTCCGATGCCATATTCCATAAAAGCAGGTTTCAGAACATGGGAGGGACATTTGCTGACACACAAATGACAAGAGGTGCAATGCGCTTGAAAATGATCCTGACTGATAGACCCCGGCGGTGTTATCGGTGTTCTTCGCTTATCACTTTTCATTCCGGTAGCAGTAGCCACTACATTCTGTACTTGCGCCACAACTTTAGGGGCGGCAGTAGCGGTTGTCAGGCTTGCAACCAGAAAACGACGTTTGGAGACATCAGCAACTGTTTGTTTTTTAGTTCTGAAAGATGTTGTATAGCAAAGTGCGTTTTGCCGACATTCGCCCAAACAATCGAAGCAATCTACGCAACGGCTGTAATCAATGGTTTGCTCCTTGCTATTGATGCACGATGCTTTGCATTTTGTGGCACAGAGTCCGCAACGGTTACACTTTTCCGTATCAATGCGTACTTTGAATAATGAAAAACGACTAATGAATCCGAGTATCGTACCTACCGGACACATTGTATTACACCACGTACGACCGTATCTCCATGCCAGGAAACCAATCAGCAAGAATGTCACCAAACCTATAATAAACGAGGAGATACTCAACAAAGAAGCATCCACCTGATAAAATGTATAGTTACCGAAACTGGAAAATATACTCTCCAACAGATTGTTTCCTAACATATATACAGGCTTGAATACATTGGTCACCATGCGTCCGAAAGCACTGTACGGATCCAAGAGACCTAGTATCACTGTGAAATTCAGGAGAAAAGCCACAGCCGTCACGCCCACTACTCCCCAACGTAATACATTCTTGGCGGGAGAGTAACGGAAACGTTTCTTTTTCTTGGCTGTCTTTTTGGAAATCCAGGTCACCATATCCTGAAAAATACCCATCGGACAAACGGTGGAACAGTAAATGCGACCCAACAGCAGTGTTATCAGTATCAGTATCGCCAGCGTTATAAAACTCAGTGATATCAATGCCGGCACAAACTGCACATGAGCCAATCTGTGGAAGCTATTCGGCAATATTTCCGCAAAATCCAGAAAATAGAAAGTTATCAGTCCGAAGAAAACAACGGACAGTAGAATACGTGCTTTTCTCAACATAAAATGTGTATACTTTTATACTTTCGAACTAAAGTCTGATTCGTTTGACATTCAGTTTATCCAAATCCATTGTTCCAATTTTCAGTGCTTGCCCGTTAGCAAGATGAGCAACACTCTCAAGCGGCATCTCACGAACCTGGTTGAAGAACTTAGTGGCGGCTGTATCTACCGCTACGATATCCTGCGAGATAAACAATCCCTTTGTCAGAACTACATCTGAGGCCGAACGTCCGCGCGGACCGTTTGTCTTCAATACACGGTAAGCGTCTACTACATTCAGTACTGCTTTTTTATCCATTGTGCAGATATCCGCAATGCATTGTTGCAAATCATTGGAATGGAAGAAACCACGATCCCAAACAATGCCCATGTGATTCTTCATTGAAATGGTCAGATTGGCACCTCCATGGTTTTTCAGAATGGGGACATTGATCCAGACATCACTATTTAAGATTGCTTCATGTACTTTGGCACTCTTCATGCGTTTACCTTTTGGTAACGAAATGGGTTTGTAGTAACTTTCCAGATGGGCGGGCATCACCTTTGCACCGGCAGCTTTAGCTGCAGCTTCTATACCACTGTTTTTATAGCACTTCTGCCAGTCATCGCAAGTATGGTCGAAAACCGTTACTTCCTTTGCGCCTGCAGCAAGACATTGCTTCACAATCTCGGCAACAAGTTTCGGATTGGTGTTACCCGCCAGTTCGGGCACTTTATCCCAACCGATATTTGGTTTGACCACTACTTTATGTCCCGGTTTGATGAACTGTTTCATCCCCCCCATTTCCGCAATGGCCCGCTGAAACATCGCTTCGGGTTCTCCCCCCATCACTGCTACTAAATCCACTTTACCGCCGCCTGCATTCGTTAACTTCTGCGCCAGTATATCCATTGCTTCCGAGCGTTGCACGGTCATTACCGCACCTGTCACCGCCAGAGTCTTTAAGAAATCCCTTCTGTCCATAAGCCCTTTGTTTATTTTTCAATTATTAACTATTAATTCCCTACATTATCCAAGGGAATTTAAAACATGTCTCGTCAAATAGGGCATAATCTGCGGTCCCATTGACTGCGAACGTTTTTATCAGACGTGCTTCTTTGAGTAATTCGCATGCTAAACGAATGGTAGAGCCGGTCTTAATCCGGTCATCTACCAATAATATGCTTTTGTCTTTAAAATCAAAATCAACCGGAGCCAACAACTGGGGGACATCATATTTAGGATGTTGATATTCGTCCCGCAGGTTGATGCGTAGCAAATGCACTTCCTTTTGCAATCGTTGGTTGATGATACCTGCCGGAACAATGCCACCGTTAGCAATCGCCACGATCATATCAAAATCATCGTGGAACTCAATAGTGCGGAAACGTTCCAGCACTTCTTCCATTGTTTTTGCCATATTCTATGGGAGGTTAGCAGTCTGTTATCAAAGTTTGGAGATGGCTTTCAGCAAAGCGTAACCACCGAACCACTGAATCAGCATTCCCGGAACACCTATACGGAAATCCTGTACAGCCACGAAGAAGTTACCGCACAAAGCCCATTCAAAAGCTGTGCCTAATACTTGGTAAGCAAGAATTGCACCAAGCAATGCGATTAATGATACCTTCTTTGCATATCGTGCGGCAAGTGTGGCAGTGCCTGCAAGTAAACCTGATTTAATCAATAACACAGGCAATGCGGCTGCGGCAGGCATACCAAACAGCAAATGATTAATCACCGGGGAGAGCAGAGCTGTCAGTAATCCCACACGGAAGCCGAATTTATAAGCGGCAATCAATGTAAAGAAGTAGATAGGCAGCAATGTCGGGCCACCCATAGGCACCAGATGGCAAAGTTGCGGCAATGCGATATTTCCTGCGATAAATAAGAATGCAAACAAATAGGTCTTTACGTTACTGAACGACAAAGAGTAGAGTTTAGCAGATGTTTCCATTATTCAATGATTAGATTTTAATTGTTATTAATTATGTTTTTTCAAGATACAAAGGTAGGAGATGAATGCTCATTCCGTTTAAAGATTTGTCTCAATCCCTGTAAATTTTGTATCGACATATTTATAGTAAGACTCTTTTGGCTGGAAAAGGTTTAAATCTTCACCAGTTCATATTGCATGCTACCCAATCCGATCTTTTCCGCATGGCGCAATCCTGCAAGCCAGTCCGTATTCGGATGCATCAGGTGAAACTTGTCATGACCGCACAAATCATCATGTTCATGCTCTGAAGAGAGGCGGTTTTCCGTATGCAGGATGGGGGCTTGGATTACCATATCTGCGCACGCTTTATCCAGAGCTACAGGATCTGTAGAAGCCAGAATGCCGAGGTCGGGTATGATAGCAGCGTCATTATGGTTCCAGCAGTCACATTCCGGAGAAACGTTCATGATAAAGCTGATATGAAAGTTCGGTTTATCTTTCACTACTGCCAAAGAATATTCGGCAATCTTGTAATTCAACCGTTCGGATGTATCTTCATCGCCCATTACGGCGCCATCGTATTGGCATAAGGCAACACATTGTCCGCATCCCACACACTTTGCATAGTCGATTTCAGCTTTACGCACGGCATTCAGATGTACGGCGTTGTGTGCACAGTGCTTTACGCAGATATTACACCCAATACAACTCTCCGTGTCAATCTTAGGCTGGGAGGCCGAATGCAGTTCCAGTTTTCCGGCTACACTGGCACAGCCCATACCCAGATTCTTTAAAGCACCACCGAAACCAGCTTGTTCGTGTCCTTTAAAGTGGTTCATGCTGATGATGATATCAGCATCGGCAATGGCTGTACCGATTTTAGGTGCGGCACAATACTCACCGTTCAAAGGGATTTCCCGGCAATCCGTACCTTTCAGGCCATCGCCTATGATAACCTGGCACTGGGCGGATATAGGATTATAACCATTCTCCATTGCGCTTTGCAGATGGTCTACGGCATTGGCACGACGACCTGAATAAAGCGTATTGCAATCTGTAAGGAAAGGTTTTGCACCGTTCGTACGCAATAGGTTTGCCATGCGTGCCGCATAGTTCGGACGAAGATATGCAAGGTTTCCGGGTTCTCCGAAATGAATCTTAATAGCGACAAAACTGTCTTTTAAAGGCAGTTTTTCAATGCCTGCACGCTTCACCAGGCGTTCCATCTTATCAAGAAGATTAGAAGTAGGAGAGGTACGTAGGTCTGTGTAGTATACTTTTGATGTTTCCATATAATACCTATTTATTGTTATAGTTATGTGCAAAAATAGCAGATATTATCCATATATATAGGTATAAAACAAAAAAAGTAGCAGAAAAAGTTCCGCTACTTTAACTTTCTCATTCCGGCACCTTACGATGCACTCCGCAAAGACAACTGACCTTTGCACACGTTTTACCGAAGCTCATCTCTTCCGAACGAACGGATTTTGCCACATACTTCTCTGTCTTTGATTTTGATATATTGTCCCCTTTAGGTGCCTTTAGAGGTGTTTTTCGGAAAAGGGTAATTAATAAGGGGAAAACTTTCTCCTGCTCTGGTTATTCCGTTTGGGATATGAAAAAAGCGGAAAGTTGCTGACTCATTCTAAAAGTGAGTACTTTATGCCTTTAAATGAAGAAACGACTGTAAATGCGCAGTTCTCTTTAATTAAAAACGATAAAGGTTATGCTTTAATTTCTATTCTTTTCGCTTTCAACCTCAATATTTGGGGTTGGAACAAATCACCAATATTGTAATTTGCATTCATCCGATTTTTATTTTCTATCTGTTTTTTTGGGGCTTTATATAGCTCTTCTATTTTTATACCAGTCAGTCTTCTCTGAAAGGCGTGTTATCTTTGGTATATGCTCCCTGACAAAATATAGGGTATCCATAAGACAATTCAGTGAAAGGAGTGCTCAAAAAGGCATCTAAATCTGCAAAGCTTCTATATATCTCAGCTATTTGCTGGAAATCCATAACAGTAAATAAAGTGATTGTTGAATTTTTCAAAATTTCTTCTGTATTTTCCACATTACTCAATGATAGTTTCGATAAGATGGCATCCGCTACTTCCTTATACGAATACTTACTCTCAACAACAAAAAAGGCAGCTTTCCCATAAGAGATAGAACGTACATATACCGGATTGTCCTGCCGTGTATCGTTGCCTTTATCTTGAAAGAATCCATTTGCCGGATAATCCATATATGATGTAAAATTAATGCTCGAAAGTTCTCCTGCTAATCTGCTTTTTACATCATTTATCTTGTCTCCATTGCTCATTGCCTTCGTCAAAAGTTCTCCAAGTATTCCACCGTTATTCGGAAAAGCCTTATTGAGATCGGTAGAAGAATATATTTCTACCAGTTTAATCCCAAAGGAAGTGTGTTTGTTTTCAATATATTCTTTGTACTCTTGCGAGTCTAAAGACTCTGCCAATAATCTCTTATAATCTAATTCTCCGGTTCCTTTCACAAGAGTACCGGTAAGAGGCTTGGTAAATGTAAAAATAACATCTATAGGCTTCTTAAACGCTGCAATTTCAGACCTGAAAGTTCTTTTAAATTCTTTTTCCGTGTATGCCGCTCCAACATAGAAAGCCGGTGGAGTTACCACATACCAGCTCTTTACAGATATATTTCTATCTCCGACAAACAGATCATCTTCAGTTGTTGCGGGATGAACAAAATCCCATTTGAATGGGGTGTTTTCAAATCTTCCCGTAGTAGGTTCAGGGAATGCCGGTTCTTCTTTTTCTTTGCTGCAAGAGGAACTGAACAAGGTCAATAATAAGCTGATAGAGATACAGATAGATTTGTTTTTGTTTAGTGTCATGCTAGTTCGATTTTAATAGTTGTTTTTATGAATGCAAAGTTAGGTAATTTGTAGGGAGAAACAATCCTTAGATAGGGAAATTTCCAAAAAGAATAGGGAAAAAGATAATATTATATGCTTTTTCCCACCTATATTTGCGCCAACACTAAAAACAATATATAGTATGAAAATAATGAAACAGACATTAGCACTACTGGCGCTTATTATTGGTATAAGTGGCTGTGCCAGTATTTTAGGGATTAACAAGGAGGTTATGATGAGCGTTCAGAAAGGAATGAGCCGGAAAGAAGTATCATCTATACTTGGAAAGCCGGACTATCGTCGTTTCGACCATGACGTGGAGGAGTGGGAGTTCATAAAGAATATCGCAGACAATGCCGGATGGACTACAATCATAGTCAGTTTCATTGACGGGCGTGTGATAAGTATGGACTCTTTCCGAACAGATGCTCCCCCGCCTCCCGTAACAGTTTATCCGTCCGTAGAAGTCAATGGAAACATACCTTCCCTTCCGCACGTCACTGTTGGGAGAGGGATGAATGAAAGAGACTTCCAGTCACTTTATAATAAAGTGAAAAGCAAACCCTTCAAGGACGACCAACTGGAATTATTGGAAAATGGTATTGGTAATAGAAAACTGAGTTGCAAGCAATGTGTGCGGATGATGTCAATATATACGTTCGATGATGACAAGTTGAAAGTATTGAAAATCCTGGCTCCGAACATTGCCGACCGGGAGAATTATGACCAGATAATCGATGCGCTTGATTTCATTTCCAGTGAAGAGAAAGCAAGAACTATTTTGGGAATAAAGAAGTGAATGATAAGTCTATACAATTACAGCTGTCTCATTAACAATCGTAAACAGCGTTTTTAAAGAATAACAGGAACATCTATCTAAGAATGTTCCCGACGTTTATGAACAGCGCAAAAATGACATTTCTTATCTATCTATCTTTTTCAAGATGTTACGTATGGTAGTCCTGACTCCTGTGGAGTAATATTCCGTATCTGTATTCTCTAAGATGAGTTGTAGCTCCTTCAGAAGTTCCGGTTCGCACTTACAAAGCTGGTAAGCCATTCTGATGGCTAATGCTTGTACGCCGATACTTTCTTGTGGAGCCAGCATATGATCCAGACAGTAGTTCAGTAAATCTATGGAGATGGGGGCGGATACAGGTACATTATATAATATGGAAAGAAACAGGCGTTTGGAGCCATCGTGCCGACAAGTCAGTAACCGCCGGATAATATCGTCCTGCAATGGAACGAACCAGCCGGGATGTTTCTCACTCACTTTCTCGCATGCCCATATGGCCCGCCACGAAACAACGGTTTGATCATCGGCAATCAATTGGTACATATCTTTAAGGTATTCCGGATGCAGGCATATTTCCTGTACCAGCTTATCTATTGACAATTTACTGAGAGGCATTGCAAGGGTGGCTCTGAACTCGTCTATCTTTTCCATATCATGCATATATTTGTGCAAATATAAGGAATCTTCCAATCTGTTGTCGCAACCGAAGCCGTAAAATAAAGAGAGGCTGCCCCTCAGATTGTGAAAGACAGCCTCGGAAAATATAACTTTCTAAGGATTATGCTATGCCATGAGCAGATGCTTCCGGTGCAATTTTCTTGATAAGACCTTGCAGCACGGCACCCGGTCCACATTCTGTGAAATCGGTAGCGCCATCGGCAACCATGTTCTTCACAGTCTGCGTCCAGCGTACGGAAGCTGTCAGTTGGGCAACAAGATTCTTCTTGATTTCTGCCGGATCGGTGTGAGGCAGGGCATCTACGTTCTGATAAACCGGACACTTCGGAGCATGGATTTCAGTAGCGTTGATGGCAGCTTCCAGTTCAACTTTTGCAGGGTTCATAAGCGGAGAGTGGAATGCACCACCCACCTTCAATGGCAGAGCGCGTTTTGCTCCGGCAGCTTTCATCAGTTCGCAAGCCTTGTTGATGCCTTCGATGGAGCCAGAAATCACGATTTGCCCCGGACAGTTATAGTTGGCTGCAACGCAAACTTCACCTTCAGCAGTTACCTGGGCACAGATTTCTTCTACTTTCTCGTCAGGCAAGGCAATGATGGCAGCCATAGTAGAAGGTTGCGCTTCACATGCTTTCTGCATAGCCATGGCACGTGCGTAAACCAACTTCAAACCGTCTTCAAAGCTCAGTGCACCGGCAGCTACCAGAGCAGAGAATTCACCCAGCGAATGACCGGCAGTCATTTCGGGTTTGAAGTCATCGCCCATACAGAGAGCGGAGATAACAGAATGGAGAAATACAGCAGGCTGAGTCACCTTTGTCTGGCGCAGATCTTCGTCTGTGCCGTTGAACATAATATCCGTAATACGATATCCCAGGATATCATTAGCTTTTTCAAACAATTCTTTTGCCAAAGCGGAATTTTCATACAGGTCTTTACCCATTCCAACGAATTGGGCACCCTGACCCGGAAATACAAATGCTTTCATATTGTTCTTATTTTAGGTGTTAATTAAAAAAGTGGTGCAAAGGTATAGGTTTTTCTGATAACCACCGCACAAATGTGTGATTTTTGTGCAATACTCCCCGAAGATGGCATGCCTGTTCAAATTCAAATCCCTATCCTGGCCCTTCGAATAAAATACAATAAGAGCCGACTGAACTTTCTTTTTCCAAAAATACTAAAATCCTTAAAAATAAAGCACTTTACTCTTATTGTACTTCCTACAATTAGGGGGCTTTGTCGTTTATCAACAATACATATTGTCTTTTCAACGATAAGTCCCTGTTTTGATATTGTAAAATATACGATATGTATTCTATTGAAGAATAGTGCTTTATAACATATTATTTTTTATCTTTCTCTTGCTTGCACATTCAAAAAACCTGCTTATATTTGCAGCGCTTAAACATGGATATTATGCAAGACATTGAACAGAAAACCCCATTAGCCAACAATCACATCTCAGTAGACTGCGTAGTGATTGGTTTTGACGGAGAACAATTAAAGGTTCTTTTGATAAAGCGTGTAGGTGAGGAAAAAGGCGAAATCTTTCACGATATGAAGCTTCCCGGAAGTCTTATTTATATGGATGAGGATTTGGATGAAGCTGCCAAACGGGTGTTGAATGAATTGACGGGATTGAAAAGCGTCAACCTGATGCAGTTCAAGGCATTCGGATCAAAGAACCGGACTAAAGACCCGAAAGACATTCATTGGTTGGAACGTGCCATGCAGTCAAAAGTAGAGCGCATTGTTACCATAGCCTACCTGTCACTGGTGAAGATAGACCGTGCACTGAGCCGCAATCTGGACGACTTCGAGGCATATTGGGTGGCGCTGCAAGACATCAAGGCTTTGGCTTTCGACCACAATCTGATTATAAAAGAAGCTCTGATTTATATCCGCCAGTATGTTGAGATCAACCCGTCGGCTCTGTTCGATTTGCTGCCCCGCAAATTTACCGCATCACAACTGCGTACTTTATACGAATTGATATACAGCAAACCGATTGACGTGCGAAACTTCCATAAAAAGATTGCCATGATGGAATATGTGGTTCCCATGGAAGAAAAACAACAGGGAGTTGCCCACCGCGCGGCACGCTATTATCGCTTCGACAAGAAGATATATAATAAAGTAAGAAGATGAGGTGATAGCGAAGGATGGACACGAGAGCATCATTTTTTAATTATTAATTTTCAACTTTTAATTTATCTATATGTATTTATTAGGCTATGACATTGGTAGCTCGTCCGTAAAAGCGAGCCTGGTAAACGCCGAAACCGGCAAATGTGTATCTTCTGCCTTCTTTCCGAAGACAGAGGCGGCCATCATTGCCGTGAAACCGGGTTGGGCGGAGCAAAATCCCGAAAGCTGGTGGGAGAATCTGAAACTTGCCACACAAGCAGTTATGACAGAGTCGGGTGCAAACGCAGGTGAAATCAAAGCAATCGGCATCTCTTATCAGATGCACGGATTGGTGTGTGTGGATAAAGATCAGAATGTGCTGCGTCCTTCTATCATCTGGTGTGATTCGCGTGCCGTACCTTATGGTCAGAAAGCATTTGAAACGCTGGGAGAGGAGAATTGTCTTTCGCATTTGCTGAACTCTCCGGGCAACTTCACCGCCTCCAAACTGGCATGGATAAAGGAGAATGAACCGGCAATCTATGAAAAGATCTATAAGATTATGCTTCCGGGTGATTACATCGCCATGAAGCTGAGCGGTGAAATCTGTACCACTGTTTCCGGTCTTTCGGAAGGTATGTTCTGGGATTTCAAAAACAACCGTGTGGCCGACTTCCTGATGGACTACTACGGTTTCGATAAATCTTTGATTGCAGATATCAAACCTACATTCTCCGAACAAGGCCGCGTGAATGCCGCCGCCGCAAAAGAACTGGGACTGAAAGAAGGTACGCCGATTACTTACCGTGCAGGCGACCAGCCGAACAACGCCCTTTCACTGAACGTATTCAATCCGGGTGAGATTGCCTCTACGGCAGGTACTTCGGGGGTGGTATATGGTGTGAACGGCGAGGTAAACTATGACCCGAAATCACGCGTAAACACATTCGCTCACGTGAATCATACGGACGAGCAGACTCGTCTGGGTGTTCTGCTCTGCATTAACGGTACGGGCATCCTCAACTCTTGGGTGAAACGTACGATTGCTCCCGAAGGCATCTCTTACAATGAAATGAATGTGCTGGCATCACAGGCACCTATCGGTAGTGCGGGCATCAGTATTCTGCCTTTCGGCAATGGTGCGGAACGTATGCTTGAAAACAAGGAAATCAACTGTTCCATCCGTGGCCTGAACTTCAATTTGCATGGCAAACAGCACATTGTACGTGCAGCTCAGGAGGGTATTGTATTCTCCTTTAAATATGGTATAGACATCATGGAGGGTATGGGCATCCCCGTACAGAAAATCCATGCTGGACATGCGAATATGTTCCTTAGCTCCATCTTCCGCGATACGCTGGCAAGTGTGACGGGGGCAGTGATCGAGCTTTACGATACCGACGGTTCGGTAGGTGCGGCCAAGGGCGCTGGTATCGGTGCAGGCATCTATAAGGATAATAACGAGGCATTTGCAACACTGGATAAACTGGATGTTATCGAGCCTAACCATGCTAAACGTCAGGAGTATGCGGACGCTTATGCACGCTGGAAGCATCGTTTGGAAAAATCAATGGCTAAATAATAAACTGATAATAATTAACCCTTTAAAAATTCAATTAAAATTATGGCAACAAAAGAGTATTTTCCCGGAATAGGAAAAATTAAATTCGAAGGTAAAGAAAGTATGAACCCGATGGCATTTCGTTACTACGATGCTGAGAAGGTGATTATGGGTAAGAAAATGAAAGATTGGTTGAAGTTTGCTATGGCTTGGTGGCATACTCTCTGTGCAGAAGGTGGTGACCAATTCGGTGGCGGAACCAAACAATTCCCTTGGAATGGTGATGCTGATGCTGTGCAAGCTGCTAAAAATAAGATGGATGCAGGTTTCGAGTTCATGCAGAAGATGGGTATCGAATACTATTGCTTCCATGACGTAGACCTCGTTTCCGAAGGCTCAAGCATCGAAGAATATGAAGCTAACCTGAAAGCTATCGTAGCTTATGCAAAACAGAAACAAGCTGAGACAGGCATCAAACTGTTGTGGGGTACTGCTAATGTATTCAGTCATGCACGTTATATGAACGGTGCCGCTACTAACCCTGATTTCGACGTTGTGGCACGTGCTGCTGTTCAAATCAAGAATGCCATCGACGCTACTATCGAACTGGGTGGTTCAAACTATGTATTCTGGGGCGGTCGCGAAGGCTACATGTCATTGCTGAACACTGACCAGAAGCGTGAAAAAGAACATCTTGCCAAGATGCTGACCATTGCTCGTGACTATGCACGTGCACGTGGCTTCAAAGGTACTTTCCTGATTGAACCGAAACCGATGGAACCGACCAAACATCAATACGATGTAGATACCGAAACAGTTATCGGCTTCCTGAAAGCTCACGGTCTGGACAAAGACTTCAAGGTGAACATCGAAGTTAACCACGCCACTTTAGCCGGTCATACTTTCGAGCACGAACTGGCAGTGGCTGTTGACAATGGTATGTTGGGTTCTATCGATGCTAACCGTGGTGACTACCAGAACGGTTGGGATACCGACCAGTTCCCCATCGACAACTATGAACTGACTCAGGCCATGATGCAGATCATCCGCAACGGCGGTTTGGGCAACGGTGGTACGAACTTCGATGCTAAGACTCGCCGTAACTCTACTGACCTGGAAGATATCTTCATCGCTCACATCGCAGGTATGGATGCCATGGCACGTGCCTTGGAAAGTGCAGCCAAATTGCTGGAAGAATCTCCTTATAAGAAGATGTTGGCTGATCGTTATGCATCATTCGACGGTGGCAAAGGTAAGGACTTCGAAGATGGCAAGCTGACACTGGAAGACGTTGTGGCTTATGCGAAAGCTAACGGCGAACCGAAACAAACCAGTGGTAAGCAAGAATTGTATGAAGCAATCTTGAATATGTATTGCTAATATGGTAAGGTGGTAAGGTGATAGAGCGATAAGGTGATAGAGTGATATCACCTTACCGCTTATCATTTTGCCACTTATCCTTTTTCACTCATTTATCAACCTAATCTTTTTTATCATGAATGATGCTAACAATGGTAGCAAACTCTACCTTTATTCTATTACAACCGTTGCCATTCTGGGCGGTCTGTTGTTCGGATACGATACAGCGGTAATCTCCGGCGCAGAAAAAGGCCTGGAAGCTTTCTTTCTGATGGCTACGGACTTCCAGTATGACAAGGTGATGCACGGTATCACTTCTTCCAGCGCACTTATCGGCTGTGTGATTGGCGGTGCCCTTTCCGGTTTCTTTGCCTCCCGCTTGGGGCGACGCAATTCTTTGAGACTGGCATCTGTGTTGTTCTTCTTGTCGGCATTGGGTTCTTACTACCCTGAAGTTTTATTCTTCAACTACGGTGAGCCTAATATGAACTTGCTCATCACATTCAATCTGTATCGTGTATTGGGTGGTATCGGCGTAGGTCTTGCATCTGCGGTATGTCCGATGTACATTGCCGAAATTGCTCCTTCCAATATTCGCGGTACATTGGTATCTTGCAACCAGTTTGCCATTATCTTCGGTATGCTGGTGGTTTATTTCGTTAACTACCTGATTATGGGCGACCACACAAATCCTATTATCGACAAGAGCGTAGACGGCATTCTGTCCGTTAACTCAGCTTCGGATATGTGGAGTGTGCAAACAGGCTGGCGTTATATGTTCGGTTCAGAGGCTTTCCCGGCCGCATTATTCGGATTCCTGCTATTCTTCGTACCGAAGACTCCGCGTTATCTGGTGCTGGTACACCAAGAAGAAAAAGCATACTCTATCCTGGAGAAAGTAAATGGTGCAAGCAAAGCAAAAGAGATTCTGGAGGAAATCAAAGCTACTTCAAAAGAAAAGACCGAGAAATTGTTCTCTTATGGCGTGACAGTTATCGTTATCGGTATTTTGCTTTCCGTATTCCAACAGGCTATCGGCATCAATGCCGTACTGTATTATGCTCCGCGTATTTTTGAAAACGCAGGTGCCGAAGGTGGTGGTATGATGCAAACGGTTATCATGGGTATCGTGAATATCATATTTACGCTTGTTGCCATCTTCACTGTAGACCGCTTTGGCCGTAAGCCGTTGCTGATTATCGGTTCTGTCGGTATGGCTATCGGTGCATTTGCCGTGGCAATGTGCGACAGCATGGGTATCAAAGGTATCCTTCCGGTACTTTCCGTAATCGTGTACGCCGCTTTCTTCATGATGTCGTGGGGACCTATTTGCTGGGTATTGATTTCAGAAATTTTCCCAAATACGATTCGTGGCAAGGCTGTGGCTATTGCTGTTGCTTTCCAGTGGATTTTCAATTATATCGTATCGTCTACATTCCCGGCTCTGTACGATTTCAGTCCGATGTTCGCATATAGCTTATATGGCATTATCTGCGTTGCTGCTGCAATCTTTGTTTGGCGTTGGGTTCCCGAAACTAAGGGTAAGACTCTGGAAGATATGAGTAAACTGTGGAAAAAAAATAAATAAGTTTTCTCCTTTAATGTCTTATAGATAAGCAAAAGGTGCAGCCGGATAGTCGGTTGCACCTTTTTTTTGTAATAGACTTGTATTTATTGAATATGTAACGTAAGCCTGTTTGGTGTTTCCTGCACTCACTGTCATGCGGATTATAGGCGAAGCTTTCTTGTAACAGAATCATTCTGGAATAACAGAGAACACTATGCACAGGTGACCGGAAAGAAAAGCTTCAATACACATCATAATCCTAAGAGAAATATTCTGTATGGCATCGAAGTGTTTATTCACCCGCAAGTATGAGGTCAAGATGAAAAATAAATCATCCTTTGATCAATAGTCACCAGACGTCTTCCGTTTGGTTTTCTCCCACAAATGCCGTTACCTTTTTCTTATAAATATCCACTCCTTTAGCTATGTTCCTTTCTGCTTCCGGAGTTCCCATACCATAGATAACGAATGGAGTCTGCCACACCATTCCACCATGTATGGCACCAGCCTGGTAGGGGCGTAACAATTCATCTATCGTGAAGCCATTTCTCCCTCCACTTCGGTATGCTTCGAATTCAGATCCGGTGGTTGTGGCTACCATCAACGGTTTGCCGGCTACTGCGGGTGTCTTTGCCAGATGGGTAAATACCTGGTCTTGCCATTGCTTCAACAAAGAAGGGGCTGACATCCAATAAAATGGAAATTGATATATCACAGCCGTGGCATGGGAAATGATGCGGCTCCACACATCTATATTAAAGACATCATCTGCCGGCATCTCATACAAATTATATACAGCCACTTCTTCTATATCCTTTACAGCATCGGACAAGGTTTTGTTTGCTTGTGATTTTTCCATATTGGGGTGTGCCAGCAACACCACAACTTTCTTCAGATCTTTATCCATATTATTTTTGAGGTTTTGGTGAATAATCAATGCGACAGGCAAAAGTAACAAAATATTTTATAACTAAATATCTGTTCATTCAAAAACAATTGCTTATTGTTGCAACGATAAGCAATTGTTTTATGTTTAAATCTAAGAAGATTTCCGTGAGGTAAATAATCAGTGGTCTCTAAAACCTTCAATCAGTGTGTTTTTGTGTTTTTTTCTATTCAATAATATCTTTTCTCTAACTTTTTTGTAACTTTGCACCCTTAAAATAAAGGGGGGACTGTTTCGTATCGAAAAGTACCTTCAAATCGTTAAATTGTAACATCGTTAAATTGCAAATAAAGATGGGTAAGAAGTTTGCCGAATATTCGCAGTTCGACCTCTCAAAGGTAAACGCGGAAGTGTTGAAGAAATGGGACGAGAACCAGGTTTTCGCCAAGAGTATGACAGAACGTGAAGGCTGTCCTTCTTTCGTATTTTATGAAGGACCGCCCTCTGCCAACGGTATGCCGGGCATTCACCACGTAATGGCTCGCTCCATCAAAGATATTTTCTGCCGCTACAAAACCATGAAAGGTTTTCTGGTGAAACGTAAAGCCGGTTGGGATACACACGGACTCCCTGTGGAGTTAGGAGTAGAAAAAGCGCTTGGCATCACCAAGGAAGATATTGGCAAAACGATCTCCGTAGCCGATTATAACGCTGCCTGCCGAAAAGATGTGATGAAGTTCACCAAAGAATGGGAAGACCTGACTCACAAAATGGGTTATTGGGTCGATATGACCGATCCTTACATCACCTACGATAACCGATACATCGAAACATTGTGGTGGCTGTTGAAGCAACTTTATACGAAAGGTTATCTTTATAAAGGATACACCATACAACCGTACTCTCCCGCTGCCGGTACAGGACTGAGCTCACATGAGTTGAACCAGCCCGGATGTTACCGTGACGTGAAGGATGTGACTTGCGTGGCACAGTTCAAGATGAAGAACCCGAAGCCGGAAATGGCAGAGTGGGGGACTCCTTACTTCTTGGCATGGACCACTACGCCATGGACATTGCCTTCAAATACCGCCTTGTGTGTAGGTCCAAAGATAGATTACGTAGCCGTACAAAGCTATAACGGATATACAGGAGAGAAAATCACGGTTGTTCTTGCCAAGGCATTGCTTTACACGCATTTCAACAAAAAGGCGGAAGGCATCGCTTTGGAAGATTATAAGCCGGGAGATAAACTGATTCCGTTCAAGGTTATAGCAGAATATAAAGGTCCGGAACTTGTAGGTATGGAATATGAGCAACTGATCCCTTGGGTAAATCCGGGTGAAGGTGCATTCCGTGTAATACCGGGTGACTATGTAACCACGGAAGACGGTACAGGTATCGTACATATCGCTCCTACATTTGGTGCAGATGACGCCCAGGTGGCAAAAGCCGCCGGTATTCCGCCGTTGCAGCTCATCAACAAGAAGGGTGAACTTCGCCCGATGGTCGACCTGACAGGTAAATTCTACTTGTTGGACGAACTGGACGAAAACTTCGTGAAAGAGCGTGTAAACGTAGACTTATACAAAGAATATGCTGGCCGTTTCGTGAAGAACGATTACGATCCCAATCTGACCGACCAGGACGAAAGCCTTGACGTGAGTCTCTGCATGATGATGAAAGCCAATAACCAGGCTTTCAAGATAGAGAAGCATGTGCACAATTATCCGCACTGCTGGCGCACGGACAAGCCTGTATTATATTACCCGCTGGATAGCTGGTTTATCCGTTCCACCGCTTGCAAGGACCGCATGATAGAGTTGAACAAGACCATCAACTGGAAACCGGAAAGTACCGGTACGGGACGTTTCGGCAAATGGCTGGAAAACCTGAATGACTGGAATCTGAGCCGTTCACGCTACTGGGGTACTCCGCTGCCCATCTGGCGTACGGAAGACAACAGTGAGGAGATCTGTATCGGTTCGGTTGAAGAACTTTATAACGAAATAGAAAAATCCGTAGCTGCCGGATTGATGAAGTCTAACCCTTACAAGGACAAAGGTTTCGTGCCGGGTGAATATACGGTGGAGAACTATGACAAGATAGACCTGCACCGTCCGTACGTGGATGATGTAGTCCTCGTATCCAAAGACGGTAAGCCTATGAAACGTGAGGCAGACCTGATAGACGTATGGTTTGATTCCGGCGCTATGCCGTATGCTCAAATCCACTATCCGTTCGAGAACAAGGAGTTGCTGGATAGCCACCGGGTGTTCCCGGCTGACTTCATTGCAGAAGGCGTGGACCAGACACGCGGTTGGTTCTTTACGCTTCATGCCATAGCTTCAATGGTGTTCGACACCATCTCTTACAAAGCTGTCATCTCTAATGGACTGGTACTTGATAAGAATGGTAACAAGATGTCCAAGCGCCTGGGCAACGGTGTTGATCCGTTCTCTACTATTGAGAAATATGGTTCCGACCCTTTGCGCTGGTACATGATAACCAATTCTTCTCCGTGGGATAACTTGAAGTTCGACGTGGACGGTATCGAAGAAGTTCGTCGCAAATTCTTCGGAACCTTATATAACACATATTCTTTCTTCTCGCTCTACGCCAATGTAGACGGATTTGAGTACAAGGAAGCTGATGTGCCGATGGCTCAACGCCCTGAAATCGACCGTTGGATACTCTCTGTACTGAATACGCTGGTGAAAGAAGTGGACACTTGCTACAGTGAATATGAACCGACCAAGGCCGGCCGTCTGATATCCGACTTTGTGAACGATAACCTCTCTAACTGGTACGTCCGTCTGAACCGTAAACGTTTCTGGGGTGGTGAGTTTACACAGGATAAGTTATCGGCATACCAGACACTGTATACTTGTTTGGAAACTGTTGCCAAACTGATGTCACCTATCGCCCCGTTCTATGCTGATAAGCTTTACATGGATCTGGTAACTGCAACAGGACGTGACAATACGGTATCCGTACACTTGGCTAAGTTCCCCGAATACAATGAGGAAATGATAGACAAGGAACTGGAAGTCCGTATGCAGATGGCACAGGATGTGACTTCCATGGTATTGGCTTTGCGCCGTAAGGTGAATATAAAAGTACGCCAACCGCTGCAATGCATCATGATACCCGTAGTAGACGAAGAACAACGCGCTCACATCGAAGCAGTGAAAGCACTCATCATGAGCGAAGTGAACGTGAAAGAGATCAAGTTCGTGGATGGTGCTGCCGGTGTGCTGGTGAAGAAAGTGAAATGTGACTTCAAGAAAATGGGACCGAAGTTCGGTAAACAGATGAAAGCCGTAGCTGCCGCTGTTGCAGAAATGTCACAGGAAGCTATCGCCGAACTGGAGAAGAAAGGTTCGTATACTTTGCAATTGGATGGTGTTGACGTGATGGTAGAAGCCGCGGATGTAGAAATTTTCAGTGAAGACATACCGGGATGGTTGGTTGCCAATGAAGGCAAACTAACTGTAGCTCTGGATGTTACCGTAACAGAAGAATTACGCCGCGAAGGTATCGCACGTGAATTGGTTAACCGCATTCAAAATATCCGCAAATCAAGCGGTTTGGAGATAACGGACAAAATAAAGATTACATTATCAAAAAATCAGCAAACAGATGATGCGGTAAACGAATATAAAGAGTATATTTGTAACCAGGTTTTAGGAACCTCACTGACGCTGGCAGACGAGGTAGAAAACGGCACGGAACTCAACTTTGACGATTTCTCCCTGTATGTAAGTGTTGTAAAAGAATAACTCTAAAAACACACGTTTTATTATGGCAGAAAAGACTAGATACTCGGATGCTGAATTGGAAGAATTCCGCTCCATTATTAACGAGAAGTTGGAATTGGCACAACGCGATTACGAATTGCTGAAAGCCAGTTTAACCGGAGCCGACGGTAACGATACCGATGATACGTCTCCTACATACAAAGTTTTGGAAGAAGGTGCCAATACCTTATCCAAAGAAGAAACTACACGCCTGGCTCAACGTCAGTTGAAGTTTATCCAGGGGTTGCAAGCCGCATTGGTACGCATCGAGAACAAAACGTATGGTATATGTCGCGAAACCGGTAAGTTGATACCTGCCGAACGTTTGCGTGCGGTACCTCATGCTACATTGAGCATTGAAGCCAAAAACAACGGTAAAAAGTAAGGATGAACAAATATCTTACGAAAGGCCGTATTGCACTGCTCGTTATATTCTCGGTACTGATTATCGACCAGATAATCAAGATATATATCAAGACGCATATGTACTGGCATGAAAGTATTCGCGTTACCGATTGGTTTTATATCTACTTTACCGAGAATAACGGCATGGCGTTCGGTATGGAAATATTCGGCAAACTTTTTCTCACCTTGTTCCGTATTGCTGCAGTTACAGCGATAGGTTGGTATCTGGTAAAGATCATAAAACAAGGCTTGAAGATGGGGTATATCATATGTGTTTCTCTCATTCTTACGGGAGCGTTGGGCAATATCATCGATAGTGTATTCTATGGTGTGCTGTTCAACGAAAGTACGCATTCTCAGATAGCTTCATTCATGCCCGAAGGTGGAGGATATGCTTCATTATTCTACGGAAAAGTGGTGGATATGTTTTATTTTCCTATTATCGATACGAACTGGCCTCAATGGATGCCGTTTGTAGGCGGGGAACATTTCATATTTTTCAGTCCGATATTCAACCTTGCCGATGCTGCTATCAGTTGCGGTATCATTGCTTTGTTGCTGTTTTACAGCAAATATTTGAATGATTCTTATCATGCAATAAAGAAATCATGAGAGGCTTGCATCGAATTCAATGGCTTAATATATTCCTGTTAGCATTCTGTTTTACTGCCTGTCAGGTGAAAAGACCTAAGGTGGTTATATCAGATGCTAAGATGGAAAATGTACTTTATGACTATCATATAGCAAAAGCTATGGGGGAAGAAGTCCCTTATAATGAGAGTTATAAGAGAGTGTTATACATTGAATCGGTGTTCAAAAAGCATGGTATCACAAAAGCTGTTTTCGATTCCTCCATGGTTTGGTTTACGCGCAATCCGGAGGTTCTCACTAAGGTTTACGAAAAAGTAAACACAAGGCTGAAAGCAGAACGGGATGGCATCAACCACTTGATTTCCATACGTGACAATAAGCCGAAAGAAAGCCTTCCGGGTGACAGTATCGATGTGTGGGCATGGCAACGGATCTATCAGTTGACAGGCATGCCGATGGATAATAAGATTACTTTCGTATTACCTTCAGATACTAATTTTAAAGATCGTGACACCTTGCGCTGGAACGTACGCTTCCGTTTCCATAACGGTGCGGTAGATTCTATGTATGCTCCCGTCATGGCTATGCAGGTTGTCTACAAGAATGACAGTATCATCAGTGACGTCCGGAAAGTATATAAATCGGGCATGGAAATGATATCCCTCCACGCCGATACTTTGGGAGAAATCAGAGAGATACGTGGTTCGATCTACTATCCGTCCACACAGGTCACTCATGCACTCCTGACCGACCGTATTTCACTGATGCGTTATCATGCCACTGATACCTTGTCTTTTGCAAAGAATGATTCTATTCAAACAGAAAAGAAGGCAGATACTGAACTCAAGAAAGAGGAAGTCAAGCCCGTAGAGCAGAAAGAAGAAAAGATGGACGGCAACTCACGTAGGCGTGATGTCGGCCGCCCTCGTCCGGTTTCGGAACCGACATTGAGGAAAGTGGATAAACCGGAAGCTCTTCAAATCCGCAAAGACAAGCTTTGATGATGAAACGGTACGCATCACATTTCATATTCATCCCTGAGTATGGTTATCTCAAACAATATGTGGTAGAGGTAGAGGAAGGGTATGCTGTATCTGTCTTTCCTCTGACAGAAGAAATAGAAGGAGTAGAGTGGTTTCCCGGAGTAATTGCTTTGCTTACTGAAAGAGATAACGCCTCTGCTGCAGGTTATGCCATTTTTCAGAAACAGACTGATATATTGAAAGAAATTCCGGGAACCTTCTGTAAAGAACAATTCCCTTCCGGATTAATACCTTATTTGTTTTACCCTTTCGATTTCACAACGATGCAGCCTGTCGACGGAACTCGGCACAGACAACTGCTGTAGCTATAGCGACATTCAGTGATTCAGAAGTTTCCCGTTCTGCCGGATAATTGGGGATATAAAGTTTGCGATTAATAAGTTCTTCTACTTCTTTCCCGATTCCATTGCCCTCATTACCCATCACTATCAGTCCGTTAGAGGATAATTGCTGTGCATACATATTTTTCCCGTCGAGGAAAGTCCCATAAACGGGAATGTCAGTCAGGCTGCGGATAAGGGCGGGCAGGGGAGTATAGTGTAGTTTCACACGGGCAATACCGCCCATTGTGGCTTGGATGGTCTTGGGATTGTATACGTCTACAGTATTCGGAGAGCAAAAGATATGCTCTATTCCAAACCAGTCAGCCAGACGGATAATGGTGCCCAGGTTTCCGGGATCCTGCACATCATCCAAAGCCAGACAAAGGGAGTGGCCGATAACAGAAGCATCCGTTTCATATTCCGGCTGTTCGAATACGGCAAGTACCTGTTGCGGCGTTTTCAGCAAACTGGCACGGGAAAGTTCCTCAACAGAAACCTCCGAAACATCCTCTACCGGAAGCTGGGAATATTGTGATAACCACTCCGGGGTAGCTGCCAGAAAACGACAAGGGAAATGCCCTAATAAATCGCCCACCAGTTTAGGTCCTTCGGCCAAAAAAACTTTCTCCGTTTTACGGTTCTTCTTCAATTCCAGAGAATGGATATACTTGATGCGGTTTTTGCTTAATGCCATAGCTTAAATGTTATCGTTTGACAAAAGTACATGATTATTTCTATATAATCAAAAAACGGAACACACTTCGACCGGTTTTTTATTTCGGGAAAGAAAAAATAGATTTATATTTGTAGTCAATTATGCGCAATTTACAAAATCCGGTATGAAGAAAGGTTTCCACTACGTAATACTTACTGCCGTCATACTCACATTGGCTTCCTGCTCGACTACCAAATATGTGCCGGATGGCTCATACTTGCTGGATGAAGTGCGCATACATACTGATAGCAAAAACATAAAACCATCCAGTTTGTCCATATATGTGCGGCAAAATCCTAATTCCAAATGGTTCAGTTTAATCAAGACCCAATTGTATGTTTACAACTGGTCAGGACGTGACACTACCCGTTGGGTGAATCGGGCATTGCGCAGGTTGGGAGATGCACCGGTGATTTACAGCAAAGAAGAAACAGAACGCTCCCGCGAGGAAATGACGAAAGCGGTGCAGAACATGGGATACATGAGTGCCACAGTGAAGTACATCCCGAAAATAAAAAAGAAGAAACTGAAACTGGCATACAAAGTAACTACAGGTGAACCGTATATCGTTCGCAGTCTGAAATATGATATTCCGGATGAGAAGATATGGGAATATATGCAGAAAGACTCTGCGTCGACTTATCTTTCCGAAGGCATGTACTTCAATGTCAACGTACTGGATAGCGAGCGTCAACGCATTACCAACAATCTGCTCCAGAATGGATATTATAAATTCAACAAAGATTATATCTCGTATACGGCGGACACAGTACGGGGTACTCACCAGGTAGACCTCACTTTACACCTTGCACGCTACAGGCAACACTCTGATGATGCCCCTCGGAATCATCCTCAGTACTCCATCAATAAAGTGAATTTCATTACGGACTACAACATTCTGCAAACTTCCGCCTTGAGCAGTGTGGAAGTCAACGACTCGATACACTACAAAGGAATTCCTATTTATTATAAAGACAAACTATATCTGCGCCCTAAAGTGCTGACTGACAATTTACGCATCACTCCGGGAGAACTTTACAATGAATCGGATATACAGCGCACTTACTCCAATTTCGGACGCCTGCCGGTGCTGAAATATACGAATATCCGTTTCTTTGAAACACAGGTAGGAGACAGCACAAAGCTGAATACTTACGTGATGCTGACGAAGAACAAGCATCAGGCTGTTTCCTTCGAGCTGGAGGGTACGAACTCTGCCGGTGACTTGGGGGCTGCGGCATCTGTTTCTTTCCAGAACCGCAATGTGTTCAGAGGTTCCGAAACTTTCTTGGTCAAGCTTCGTGGAGCTTATGAGGCTGTTTCCGGTTTAGGTTACGGGCACAATAATTACACGGAACTCGGAGTAGAGAGCAGTATTAACTTCCCCCGTTTCATGTTCCCCTTTTTATCCAATGACTTCAAGCGGAAAATACGGGCAACTACTGAATTCGGTGCACAGTACAATTATCAGATGCGACCGGAATTTACCCGCATTGTCGCTTCAGCCTCCTGGAGCTACAGATGGGGATTACAACGTCAACGTTCGCAGCATCGTATAGATCTGCTGGATGTCAATTACTTGTATATGCCCTGGATAGAACCGGAATTTAGAGATCAATTTTTGAATAAAGAGCAAAACTATATTCTGAAATACAATTATGAAGACCGTTTGATTGTTCGCACCGGCTACAGCTATACGTATAATAGTGCCGGGCAGGCATTGATGAATAATGCGGTTATTGGCAATTCTTACAGTATACGCTTTAATTTCGAGTCGGCAGGAAACCTGCTATATGCGATTTCCAAGATGAGCAATCTGAAAAAGAATGATAAAGATGAATATACCATCTTGAATATTCCATATGCACAATATATAAAAGGTGATTTGGACTTTGCCAAGAATATTGTGATTGATAATCGCAACTCCATAGCTTTCCGCATCGGAGGCGGTATTGCCATTCCTTATGGAAATGCGCAGGTGATTCCTTTTGAAAAGCGTTATTTCTCAGGTGGTGCAAATAGCGTGCGCGGATGGTCGGTGCGCAGCCTGGGCCCCGGTTCTTTCGCAGGTGACGGTAACTTCCTGAATCAATCGGGAGATATCAAGCTGGATGCCAGTATTGAATACCGTACACGTCTCTTCTGGAAATTCAGAGGTGCTCTATTTGTAGATGCGGGAAATATATGGACGCTTCGCGAATATGAAGACCAACCGGGCGGTAAATTCAGATTTGATACATTTTATAAGCAGATAGCAGTAGCTTATGGATTAGGACTACGTCTCGACCTGGATTTCTTTGTACTTCGTTTTGATGGAGGTATGAAAGCAGTCAATCCCGAAAAAGGAAAAGCTCGTTTCCCAATTACGCGTCCCGATTTCGGACGTGACTTTGCATTCCACTTTGCAGTGGGATATCCTTTTTAGTCAGTTGAGAATTGAAAATTGAGAGTTGTGCTGTGCAATATATCCCGCATGGCAACTCTTAACTTCCAATTCTCAACTCTCAATTTTTCCAATTATCTTGCAGCGTAATACGTGTCAACCATGGTTGCCTGACGGGCAGCAGCTACACCTTGTGCATCCAATGTCACATTCATTGCTTCACCATTCGGCAGATACATCTGCGCAGTACCGTCACCATTTATTTGCAGCAACTCTGTGCTCACACCTTCTGCTACAACATTCCAAGTATTCAATTCCTTGTCATAAATCAGCTCCATAACAGTAGTTTCACCTTCCTTAGTGATAGAGTAACCATTCTCCAATGTTTTTACGAGATAGTTTCCATTTTCACCTTTCACTTTCTTCACGTCTCCTACGTTAGCCAACGGATTGGAACCACTCCAGAACTCAATGGAATTGATTACGAACGCGTCTGCCAGGTAGCAGACAGGGTATACGAGAATAATGTTGCAAGCCAGATAAACAAGTTCATTTACAAACTTAGTACCAATACTTTGGTTCCAATTAACCAACTTACTGTGCAGGCTGAAAGAACCGATGCAAGAACTGAAAAGAAAAGCGCCACAAATCATCACGGTTGCAGCTAAATTCAAATTACTCTTTTTCATAAATTACTTTCTTTTGTTTTACTGAGTTTATTGAGTTCTACTTTTTTCTATTTGGCAAATATAAGTTGTTTTTGTGAAAAATTCGCCTGATTATGGGATAAAAACAATTTTTCGGTAAAACGGAACAAGCAATTTTAAGCCCTTTTAGGGGAAAAAGTCTTGCCCAGCCAATGGTCTACAGCAAACTTGCCGGGGCCGACAATGTACATCAGTACAAACACTACCAAATATACAAAAGCCAATTCTTTGACGGCAAACGGGTCGTTACCGTGAATAACAAAAAAGGCTACTCCCATTGTAAATATCATCGGCAACATCGCCAGACGATAAAGAAAACCAATGATAAATGCCATGGAACAAGCCATTTCACCAAATATCGCCAGCCCCAATGAAAGAGGACTGCCTATACCCAGCGGATCAGGAAACACTGCGGATAATTCCTGATAGTTAGCCCATTTTTCAATACCATGGTTCATCAATAAGACACCAAATACAATTCTCACAATCAATAATATAGCAGATGCAGCTGCACCATCCGGCTTTGACGGAAATAAAAATTTATAAAGCATAGTCGTTCTTTTTTTTTAATAGTTATATTTTATATAACAATGTATAAGGGATTATGGTTTATCTCTACGCAAAGGTTTTATAATTACGCGCAAGGAAGGATCGTATGTAAAGTAACTCCACATCCAGTCTACGAAAATAAACAATCGGTTTTTGACTCCGACAATACTCATCAAGTGGATGAATAACCATACTGCCCATGCCAGGAAACCGCCAAATCGCAACTTCTTCAATTCCACAACGGCATGATTACGGCCGATGGTAGCCATAGAGCCTTTATTGTGATAAGCGAATGGCCGCATTTCAAGTCCGCGTTCTGCTCTGTCCAGGTTGCTAATCAGGTTATGTGCCTGTTGAATGGCAGGTTGCACCACCTGTGGATGTCCTTTCGGGTATTCCGGAGTAATCATAAGCGCCGTATCACCGATGGCAAAGATATTTGAATAACCTTGAACGCGGTTATAAACATCCACTTGCAGACGGTTGCCTGGACCGTAAGCTTCTTTTGCCAACCCCTCTATGCTGTTGGCGCGTACGCCTGCCACCCAAAAGACATTCATTGTTTCCAGCGTATTGCCGTCATTGAGTGTCATTACACCATTCTCATAATTTGTAACCTGTACGCTTGTCCTGATTTCCACATCCCGTTTCAGCAGATAGTCTGCAACTTCTTCTGATGATTTTTCAGAAAAAGCAGAAAGAAGGCGAGGCGCACCGTCTACCAGGATGATACGCATGAGATTCATGTCCAGATCAGGATAATCTTGCGGAAGAACAAACTTCCTCATCTCCGCCAATGCCCCCGAAAGTTCGATACCGGTAGCACCACCACCTACGATGACAAATGTCATCAGGCGTTTTCTTGTTTCCCGGTTATTCGTATTTTGGGCTTTCTCAAAACTTTCCAGTATCTGATTACGGTTAAACAAAGCTTCTGCAGTATTTTTCAGTGCCATTGTCCGTTGGGAGAGTCCGTCATTACCGAAATAATTGGTCCGGCATCCGGTAGAAACCACCAGATAATCATAGGAAAGGCTCCCGATGGAAGTCTCCAGAATATTATCTTCGGGAATGACCCGCTGTGCCTCACAAATGCGTATGTGGAAATGTTTTCTTCTTTTAAATATCTTGCGGAAAGGAAACGAGATGGCACTGGGCTCTATACCGGCCGTTGCCACCTGATAGAGTAAGGGTTGGAATATATGATGATTGTTTTTGTCCAACAACACTATCTGGAACTTATCACTTTTCAATTTTCGTGCCAACTTCAGTCCTCCGAAGCCGCCACCGACAATAACAAGCCGTTTCCGTCCCTCTTTATCGGGTATATCCATTTTTGTTTTCATAATGAGTCTGTTATTCGTTATGCAAGAATAACATTGCAGAAAGAAGAAAGTTCGGATTTTTCCCAAAATATCATTTCTGGTCAATTTTTCCTTTTCCTTCACCATATTTTCCTATCAACGTTAAAAAGTGATAAAATCGAACAAAATACCCCTTTATATTGTTTTATTAGAATCAAAAATGAAACTAGATTTGCCGAAGGAGTTTTCCAAAGGTATGATTATGCGCACTAAACTAATGAAATGGGTATTACCGGTACTATTATTGATGACAGAGATCAGCGTATGGGCGCAAACAACTCCCATAGGAACAGATGTTCCGGTTGCATCTTCTGTCTCCATAACAGATTCGCTACCGCAAAAAAGGAATTTCTTCAAAAAATTCCTGGATTATTTCAACGATGCCAATAAAGAGAGAAATAATAAAAAGTTTGATTTCAGCGTCATTGGCGGGCCTCATTATTCCAGTGATACCAAGTTGGGGATCGGCCTGGTAGCCGCCGGACTGTATCGGACAGACCACAACGACTCTATCCTCCCACCATCTAATGTTTCTTTATATGGAGATGTTTCTACAGTGGGATTCTATCTTTTAGGCATACGTGGAAATCATCTTTTTCCGCAAGATAAGTATCGCCTGAATTACAACTTATATTTTTATTCATTTCCCAGCCTGTATTGGGGAAAAGGATACAATAACGGTACTGATGATGACAATGAGAGTAAATACGACCGCTTTCAGGCACAGGTCAAGGCCGATTTCATGACGCGGATAGCTAAAAACTTCTACATTGGCCCGATGGCAGTCTTCGACTATATTTATGGCCATGACTTTGAGAAACCCGAATTGTGGGAAGGAATGAAAGCACGGACTACGAACATAAGCCTCGGTTTTTCGCTGCTCTATGATTCACGAGACTTCCTCACCAATGCGTATAGCGGCTATTATCTGAGGATTGACCAGCGTTTCAGTCCTGCCTTTCTGGGAAACAAATACGCCTTCAGCAGCACTGAATTGACTACCAGCTATTACCATCCGGTATGGAAAGGAGGAATACTGGCAGGACAATTTCATACATTGCTGAACTACGGTAATCCTCCTTGGGGATTGATGGCGACATTGGGCAGTTCCTATGCAATGCGCGGCTATTACGAAGGACGTTACCGCGACAAATGTGCCATGGATGCCCAACTGGAACTTCGCCAGCACGTATGGAAACGGAATGGTGTGGCTGT
Organism: uncultured bacterium; assembly: GCA_905215555.1. Lineage (GTDB taxonomy): Bacteria > Bacteroidota > Bacteroidia > Bacteroidales > Bacteroidaceae > Bacteroides. Next base: position 3,275 of record CAJMQU010000049.1, on the reverse strand, counting down.
ATGGGTAGGAGCGGGTACTGTGTTTCCTAAATTCTCCGAATTTGAAACCAAACATATTCTTCCTAACTATGGTTTTGGTTATAGATGGGAGTTCAAGAAAAGAGTGAATGTAAGATTAGACTTAGGGTTTGGAAAAGGCCAGACCGGATTTATATTTAATATCAATGAAGCTTTTTAAAAACATAAAACAATGGTTGGACAATCAGGAACACTTGTTCTATTTGTTCCTGGTTATCCTGATAGCACCCAATATCATCCTCTGCTTTACAGAGCCGATGCCGGTGGTGGCAAAAGTATGCAATGTACTGTTGCCATTCGCTTTCTATTATCTGTTGATGACTTTATCAAGAAACTGCGGAAAGATGTTCTGGCTACTTTTTCCCTTCATCTTTTTCGGCGCTTTCCAGATAGTACTGCTATATCTCTTCGGACAATCCATAATTGCCGTAGATATGTTCCTGAACCTGGTCACCACCAATTCGAGCGAAGCGATGGAACTGCTGGACAATCTTATTCCGGCATTGATAAGTGTCGTTATCCTCTACATCCCCGCCCTGATTCTGGCGGCAATTTCTATCATAAAGAAACGGAAACTTTCTCCCGTGTTTATCCGTCGTGAACGAAAAAGAGCATTTGCAGCTCTAGCCATCGGCTTCATATCATTGGGGGCTGCTTATGGACTGGATGCACGTTATGAACTGAAATCGGATTTGTATCCGGCCAATGTATGTTACAATGTGCTCCTTGCATTCCAGCGCAATGCACAGACGCGAACCTACCATCAAACCTCGGAAGATTTCACTTTCAAGGCCCGGCCTTCTCATCCGGCAGACAGACGGGAAGTTTACATCATGGTAGTCGGCGAAACCTCCCGTGCCATGAACTGGAGCCTTTATGGTTACGACCGGGAGACCAATCCCCGGCTTTCCAATATGGATGGTATCATATCGTTCTGTCATGTCCTGACGGAATCAAATACGACACACAAAAGTGTGCCTATGTTGCTTTCTCCGGTTTCGGCCTGCAATTTCGATTCAATATATTATCAGAAAAGTATCATTACCGCTTTTAAAGAAGCTGGTTTTCAGACTGCTTTTTTCTCAAACCAGCGCTATAATCATTCCTTTATCGATTTCTTCGGGATGGAAGCGGATACTTATGACTTCATCAAAGAAGACTCCAAAGACTCCAACTATAATCCGTCTGATGACGAACTTCTGAAACTGGTAGAGAAAGAACTTGCCAAAGAGAACCGGAAACAGTTCATCGTATTGCACACGTATGGCTCACACTTCAATTACCGGGAACGGTATCCTGAAAATCACGCCTTTTTCTTACCAGATTTTCCGGTAGATGCCGAAGTGAGATACAAGGATAACCTGGTAAATGCATACAATAACTCTATTCGTTATACGGATGATTTCCTGGCACGTATCATCCATCTGCTGAAAGAGCAAGAGACGGATGCCACCCTGCTTTATACGTCCGACCACGGAGAAGATATCTTTGACGACAACCGCCACTTGTTCCTTCATGCATCGCCGGTTCCCTCTTATTACCAGTTGCACGTGCCATTCCTGCTATGGACGTCCGACAGCTATCAGGCAGCATACCCCGCAATACGGAAAGCTGCCTTGATGAACCGGCAGAAAAACATATCCTCCAGTGTTTCCTTCTTCCAGACTATGATGGAACTGGCCGGAATAGAAACTCCATACCGGAATGACAGTCTGTCTGTCGCAAGTCCTCTTTATACAGAAAGGCCCAGGGTTTACTTGAACGACCATAACGAACCGCGTCCTCTGGATGACATCGGGATGAGAAAAGAGGACTTCGAAATGTTGCGGAAGAAAGAAATAGATTTCAAGTATCCTTCTCCAGATTCCTCACGGAAGGAATACACATCATCAGAACAGCCGTCAGCGCAATAGCAATGCCGCAATAGATAAATATATTCCCTATTCCTAAAGCATCCGCAACGAAACTCGTTACGAACAGCCCGAAAATAGAAGGGAACAAACTTATGCTATCGAACAACGAAAGCACACGTCCCAGATAAATCGGCTTGAACTGCGTCTGCAATAAAGAAGTAAACGGCCCGGAAAGAAACGGGACAATCAGTCCTTGCATCACCGTCAGTATGGCAAAGAACACATACCCCGTAGCCGGAAGCATCCCGCACAGCGCCAATGCCAGCCCCAGTATCGCATAAGAGAATGCAATCATCAGTATCTTCCTGATTTTGGGATTCCAAATCCCCAGCAAAGCTCCGCCTCCCAACATCCCTGCACCGAAAAGCGTTTCTATCAGACTGATCTGATAAGCTGTTCCCGAGAAAGTGTGCAATGTCATCAGTGGCATCAGGGCAATCACCGGCATCACAAAGAAAGTAATCAGTATCTCCGTAACCATTACCCAACTGACTCCTCTGTTCTGCATAATAACCCGGAATCCGTCACGCATATCGTTCAGAACACTTTTAGCCGAAATATTTTCTTTCTTCGGATTCGGAATATAAACAAACAGAAGGGCAGTACAAGCAATGATTGCGCCCGCCACATCCAGTAGCATGATAACACTCATGTCAAACGCCAGCAGCAGAACCGCTCCCAACGCCGGACCGCCAATATTACAAATGGACTGAATGGCCTGATTAATTCCCGCAATACGCGTCAATTCCTTTTCCGGTGCCAACAGCGGAACCGACGATTTCATTGCAGGCGAATGGAATGCTCCACCGATGGAGCGGAGTGCCAACAGCACGTATATGTGCCACAATTCCACTATATCCAGATAAAACAACAAGGCAATGATGCCGGAACATAGCGCAACGAAACTATCCGCACCAATCATCGTCCATTTCCGGTTCCAACGGTCAACATACGCACCTGCAAATGCCCCCAGCAAAGCTTGCGGCAATAATGCAGCAATCATGGCGAAGGACAAAACTTCCGCTGAACCCGTTTTGAGACTAATCCATAAGACGATAGAGAACTGGGCAATGGAGCTACTTAATATAGAAAATAATTGCCCGCTCCATATGATGATAAACTTTTTCTTCCAATTATCCATAATGAGAGTGAAACTATATATGATGAAAAAACAGATAAACTCCTCTTGTTGTTGTATCTTACACAGAAGATTTCAGAATTCTTTCGTCCAGTGAAGTATATAAAATAACAAAAAAGGTTCTGAAAATCAATTGTTTTCAGAACCTTACTTTCGTACACCCTCAGGGATTCGAACCCTGGACCCACTGATTAAGAGTCAGTTGC
>CAJMQU010000048.1 GCA_905215555.1 uncultured bacterium | reverse complement strand
CACACGCCCCCCAGACGCGTACTCTACCGGGCTGAGCTACATCCCGAATTGCGGATGCAAAAGTAGTGCTTTATTTTGAAATAGCAAATATTTTATGCCGTTTTTTATTGGAATATATCCTCTATGGCTTTATCTTGCTGATAAACAACTGGAACTTAATCCAAAGTCCGCACGTGTTTTTCATAAAACTTATGTATAACTTCGGTAAATTTGTCCGGAAGCCTTTTAATCACTTCCTGTCGGAGGTGTGGTGGCACTTCTTTGTAGCTTGAAGTTGGTGTTTTCAAGAAAAGCGGTGATGGATTCGGTCATCTTCTCTTAACCATAATTTGAACCAACATTTCCATAAAGGATGTTTTTCTTTATTTGAGTTCCTCTTTCAGTTTCTTTAATAAGGTTTCTGTGCCTATGGGGGTACAGGGACTGCCATATAGGAGTGTTGCGAACGGGCATAAAAACGTCCGCTACGGTTTATTGGCAGGTTTCCCTGCGGCATGGTTTTAAAAAAAAGTGCGACATCGCAAAGGGACAATAAAAAATGAAGTGACAATGTGAAACGGAGGAGATATGTGTGCCGTTGTTTCTTAGGAAGAACTTTTTGGTAGGGATATGAAGTAAATGACGAGATAACTTATTTATGATATGGTATAATTGGGAAAAGGAAATTATTTTATAAAAAGCATGCTAAACAGCTTTTTCTCTTTGAGCTTTTCTTTCGACTCGTTGAGTAAACCTGATTCGGTCCGGGACTGAATGCCTTTCAGTCCCGGACTCATTGTACCCCCATCCAGAAAGTATCCGGGAGGGGGTGTGAAATATACCAAGTTAGGGCAGATACGGAAATGAATATTTTATACGAAATGACATGGCTTGTTTCCTTTCCGTACGGTCCATATAGTTTAGACACGGATTTCAATTAGCATTTACCTCATTCTGTACCGTTTTGAATGAAGTGATGATTCATTTTTTAGACGTGTCATCCGCCTCTGGAAAATTGAATAAACAGCCAAAATGTTAGGGGATAAACTAACTTCGTTATGCATGGAGATTATGCCCCCATGCACTCCCTATAGAAATCGAACATTTCGAAAATAGTATCTTTGTCAGTTGTTTGGTTGAGGCTGATGTCGCCCACCTCTTTCAGCAAGGTGAAGTTGATGATGCCGGCACTGTTCTTTTTGTCATGCTTCATCAATTCGTAAAGCCGGTCATATTGCTTGCAATTGAAAGCAAAGCCCCCGTAGTTCTCTTTGACGAACTGAATGGTCTGCCGCATTTTCTCCTTCGGGAAACCGACCTTTATATAAGAAAGGTATAATTCGCAAACAATTCCCCAAGCAACGGCGTAACCATGCAACACGGGACGACCTTCGGCAAGGGCAAGACTTTCGAAAGCGTGACCTACGGTATGCCCCAGATTCAACGCCTTGCGAAGGCCATGTTCCAGTGGATCTTGCTCCACAATCTCCTCCTTCACTTGTACGGAACGGCCCACCATCGATTTCAGTGCCGCATAATCTATCTTTTCAGTATCGAAAGCTAGTAATTCAGCCAGATGTTCCGGAGTGCTGATGAGGCCGTGCTTCAGCATCTCGGCATAGCCGGAAAAGAAGTTGTGGGCATCGAGGCTGCGCAGGAACTCCGTTTCGAGGAGCACTGAAGCGGCAGGCGCGAAGACACCGATTTCATTCTTCAGCCCGTTGAAGTTGATGCCCGTTTTGCCTCCTACAGAGGCATCCACCATTGCCAGCAACGTGGTGGGGATGTTGATGTAGGCTATCCCCCTCTTGAAGGTGGAAGCGGCGAAACCGCCTAGATCGGTCACCATGCCGCCGCCCAGGTTGATGAGCAGTGAATGGCGAGTGGCACCCTGTTCGCTCAAGGCTTGCCACACGGAAGCCAGGGTCTCCAGATTCTTGTGAACGTCTTCGGCACCGATAATGATTTCTGTAGCTGCTTTCAGGGCCGGGATGCCGCTGAGTTGCGGCAGGCAAAGGCGGTGGGTATGCTCGTCGGTCAGAATGAAGAGCTTGTCATGGGGACATTTCCCGATAGCACTTGTCAGACTGCTTTCCAGTTCCTCGCAGAGGATTACTTCTTGTTTACTCATGATGTATTTGTCTTTTTTTAGTTCCGCAAAGATAGGATTTCTCTCCGAAAGAAGTATCTTTGCAGATAGTAAAACTTACCGCCCGGATAGGGTGGAGATATAAATCATAAACAATAAATCATAAATAGATGAAAGCATTATTACCGGTATATTGCCGTTTATTAGGATATTTTGTGATTGCATTGGCGTTGATCATCCCGATAATGTTGTACATAACAGGAAGAATGACAGATGCCAATCTCCTGTTTTATAAAGAATGCTCCAAACTGCTGATGATGCTGGGTGCGCTGATGATTATTTTTGCCCTGACGAAGAACGAAAACACGGAGACGGAGAAGATACGCAACAAGGCCGTACGCAACGCCATGTTCCTTACCGTGCTCTTTATCTTCGGCGGTATGCTCTACCGGGTGGCGAAGGGAGACGTCATGAGTGTGGACTCTTCTTCTTTCCTGATCTTCCTTATCCTGAATATTCTTTGCCTGGAATTTGGTATAAAGAAAGCGGGAGTTGATAGGTTATTTAAGCGCGAACGTCGATAATTAGAATATTTTGTTTAATCCTCATTAAACTTTTTAGTCGAAAGCTTGTCAAATGAAACAGTGTAAAAACAGACATTTTGTTTCATAAAAAACAGGCGCATGAAAAAAGTAATCATCGGAACTGCGTTATTGCTGACAACAACGCTTTCCGTTTTCTCTCAGACTAAAAACATTACAGTGGCGGGACGTGTCATTGAGGATGACACCAAAGAGCCCGTTGTACAAGCCACAGTACAGTTGCTTTCTTTACCGGACAGTGCTTTTGCCGCGGGTATCGCAACTACGCAGCAGGGATACTTCACCCTCCCTAAAGTTACAGCCGGAAAATATGTATTGAAAGTTTCCTATATCGGCTTTCAGCCCACAGTGGTTCCTTTGCAGTTGTCGGCTCAAACTCCCAACAAAAATGTGGGTACCATTCCATTGAAGACAGACGCAGTAATGCTGGCAGAAGCGGTGATTACCGCAGAAGCACCGCAAGTTCAGGTAGTGGAAGATACGTTGGTGTATAACTCCACCGCTTATCGTACACCAGAAGGTGCCATGCTCGAAGAACTCGTGAAAAAGCTTCCAGGTGCCGAAATTGATGACGACGGCAACGTGAAAATCAACGGTAAGGACTTGAAAAAGATTATGGTGGATGGAAAAGAGTTCTTCGGCGGAGACGTCAAGACGGGCTTGAAGAACCTGCCGGTGGAGATGATTGACAAACTGAAAACGTATGATAAGCAGTCTGACCTGGCAAGAATCACGGGTATTGACGACGGTGAAGAAGAGACCGTTCTCGACCTGACAGTGAAGAAAGGGATGAACCGGGGATGGTTTGGTAATGCCGATGCCGCCGTGGGTACTGAAGACCGCTATTCGGGTCGTGTGAACTTAAATCATTTTGTGGATAAGACGCAGGTCACCCTTATCGGTTCTGCCAACAACGTGAACAATCAGGGCTTTTCCGGTGGTGGAGGCGGTCCGCGCTGGCGCCGTAATAATGGTCTGAATGCCCCCAAAGAGTTGGGTATCAGCTTTGCTACCGAAAACAGCAAGATAGAGTTGGGAGGTAGTGCGCAGTATAATCATAATGACGCCGACATAGTCAATATCAATTCGTCCGAACGTTTCCTGCAAAACGGCAATTCATATTCCAACTCCAACTCAGTCAACCGGAACAAGAATTCAACGTTCAGAGCCGACTTCCGCATGGAGTGGAAACCGGATTCAATGACGAACATCATCTTCCGCCCGAACTTCTCTTATGGAAAGACGGACAATGCTTCAACTTCATTGTCGGGCACCTTTAATGCCGACCCGTTCAATCTGGTTGCCAACCCGAACGATTATCTTGATTTCGATTTGATAACTGACAGTGACCCGTTGAAGGATATCCGTGTGAATGCCACGAACAGCGGTACGCTTTCTGACAGTAAGAGCATTTCGACGGATGCAACGTTGCAGATTAACCGTAAGCTGAATGACAGGGGACGCAATATTACGTTCCGCGGACGCTTCGGCTATGGGGACAATGATAATAACCAGTATACGGAGTCTATGACACGTTATTATCAGATTCCTACCAATCCGGACTCTACTCTGATCCGTAATCAGTTCATCACTACTCCTACCAATAACTATAATTATAGTGCGCAGATCACTTATAGCGAACCGATTGCACGGGCCACGTTCCTGCAATTCAGCTATCAGTTCCAGTACAAATACAGCGAGAGTGACAAGACAACGTATGATTTGTATAAAATCAATCCGGAGTGGGGACTTGGCGAACCACTGCCGGTCGGTTATGAGAACCATGCTGTGGATAGTCTGGGCAAGTATGCCGAGTATAGATATTATAACCATGATGCTTCCGTATCGCTGCGTTTCATTCGTCAGAAGTATCAGTTGAGTGCCGGTATGTCTTTCCAGCCGCAGAGTTCTAAACTTTCTTACAAGAAAGGGGAGTATATGATTGATACCACCCGCTCTGTATTCAACTTTGCTCCGAATATAGACTTCCGCTACCGCTTCTCCAAAGTAAGTCAATTGCGTTTCAATTATCGCGGACGTACTGCCCAGCCGAGCATGGAGAACTTGTTGCCGATTGTGGACAACTCCAATCCGCTGAATATCCGTGTCGGTAATCCGGGCTTGAAGCCGTCCTTCACGCACTCCATGCGTTTGTTCTACAATACGTATAATGCAGAACTTCAACGGGGTATTATGACGCATGCCAGTTTCTCGGCTACGCAGAACAGCATGAGTAACAGTACCGAGTATAACGAGGAAACCGGTGGACGTATCACTACTCCGAAGAACATCAATGGTAACTGGAGTGCATTCGGTATGTTCGGTTTCAATACAGCGCTGAAGAATAAGAAGTATACTATCAATTCATTCTCCAATATCAACTATCAGAACAATGTAGCGTATTTGTATAATCAGGAGACTAAGATGGATGATAAGAATACGACAACCGGATTGACATTGAGCGAACGTCTGAACGGTGCCTACCGTAATGATTGGTTTGAGTTCGGTCTGAATGGCTCTATCTCTTATACAGCCGAGCGCAACAAACTGCGTCCGGACAACAATCAGGAGCCTTACACTTTCTCTTATGGTGCCAATACACAGTTGATGGCTCCCTGGAATATGACTTTCACAACGAACATTGCCAATCAGAGCCGTCGTGGTTATACGGATGCAAGCATGAATCGTAATGAGTTGATTTGGAATGCTCAGCTTTCACAAACTTTCCTGAAAGGTGCGGCAACGATCAGCTTCGAAATGTATGATATCCTGAAACAGCAGAGTAATATCAGCCGTTCATTGACAGCGGATGGCCGTTCTGTTTCCGAATACAATGGTGTCAACAGCTATTGCATGCTACATTTCATCTATCGTCTGAATATCTTTGGAAGCAAGTCTGCCCGTGAAGGTATGCAGGGTAGAGGCGGATTTGGTGGTCCCGGTGGTCCTGGTGGACGTCCCGGTGGTTTCGGAGGACGACGTTTCTAAGGGTTGATGACCGCTTATAATTGTAAAGTTTCCCCTTCCATTGTCGTAGAAAGAGGATGGAAGGGGAATTCTTTTTTTTTAACGCTTTTTTGTACTGAAACAAAAGCCTACATGGAACTCTACTCCTATGTTGTGAGGAGACACAAAGGACGGGGCTTCATTAAAGTGTCTTGTAAGTAAATCCTTGGGAAACTTCTTGCTAATAGGGAGAAGCCCATATTCTGCACCGATGCCGGCGAAGAGGTATTTGTACTTGAAATCAGCGCCTACACTCAATCCAATATCTAATTTTTTCGAACCATAGTTTTTATCGAAGGTATTTCGCCAGCTACTCATATATTCTGAACTGTAACTTTTTGATGCATTGAATCCCTCATCTAGTTCAACAGACCGCCATATCTCAGTTTTAACTTTACCTTCGATGCCATAGGCAATATATGCACCAGTGCTGAATTGTAATCCGCAGTTTGCGTTTAGAGGTAAATATGCTGCAATTTTTATGGGCAGTTGTACATAAGTGGCATTTATTTTGGACTTTATTTTATCATAGGATAGGTAAGTTCCTCCTTCTTCAGTCGGATTCTGTATTAGAGAAGATTCATCAACAGAGCAGTTTTTTCTTGAGAATTGGAGTCCCGTTTGCATCGACCATGTCCGGTCAATCGGGAATTCGACCCCTAAACCGAAGCGGTATCCAAACTTGGCATTGTAATTCTCGTTTTTGGTAATACCGGTTAATCCGGTTCCGGCTTGTACGTTAATCTTTACTTGTGCGTAACAGATAGTGGTGGATAAGCCCAATAGAAGGGCGACTAGCAGTTGTTGTTTCATATTTCATAGTATTAGTGTATATTTTGCAAATATATGTAAATACTTTAAAGTCAATCTCTTTTTCCTGATAAAAAAATAGGAATTCTTTAATTTTCTCTATATTTGCTTCTGTGATTGATTGGAATTATATATTGAACCAAGTAGCCACCGTTGCTTTTGATATCATTTACTTTGGTGCTATCATCGGAACTATTGTCGTTATCATCCTCGACAATCGTAATCCGGTGAAGACGCTTGCGTGGATATTGGTGCTGATGTTTCTACCTATTGTGGGGCTGGTTTTCTATTTCTTTTTTGGGCGTAGCCGTAGGCGGGAGCGGGTCATAGGGAACAAGATTTATAACCGCCTGCTTAATAAACCGATGGTAGAATACTTGGCACAGGATGCTTCCACCTTGCCAATGGCTTATAGTCGGCTAATCTCTTTGTTCCGAAACACCAATCAGGCACTTCCCTTCGACGGCAACCGTGTGGAAACCTACACCAGCGGTACTTCCATGTTGCAAGCCTTGCTGCGTGAGCTGGATAAAGCTCAGAAGCATATTCATATCGAATTTTATATCTTTGAAGATGATGCCATTGGACGTATGGTGCGTGATGTGTTGATAGAAAAAGTCCGGATGGGTGTTGAAGTGCGTGTCATTTACGATGATGTGGGGTGCTGGCACGTCCCCAATAGGTTCTACGATGAGATGCGTGCGGCAGGTATCGAAGTGCGCAGCTTTCTGAAAGTACGTTTCCCGCTGTTCACCAGTAAAGTGAACTACCGTAATCACCGTAAGATTGTGGTTATAGACGGGCGTGTAGGCTTCGTGGGAGGAATGAACCTGGCGGAACGGTATATGCGTGGTTTCTCATGGGGCATCTGGCGCGATACCCATCTTCTGCTTGAGGGAAAAGCTGTACATGGCTTGCAGACAGCTTTCCTGCTCGATTGGTATTTTGTAGACCGTACACTGATCAGTGCTTCCCGCTACTTTCCCAAGCTGGAAGCTTTTGGCTCTTCTCTGGTACAGATTGTGACAAGTGATCCCATAGCCCCCTGGAAAGAGATTATGCAAGGACTAAGTATGGCGATATCCGGTGCAAAGAAATACTTCTATATACAGACTCCTTACTTCTTGCCTACCGAGCAGATATTAGCTGCCATGCAAACAGCAGCCTTGGCAGGTGTGGATGTTCGCTTGATGCTGCCTTTGCGTGCTGATAACCGTCTTACGCATTTAGGTTCTTGTTCTTATCTGGCAGACGTGTTGCGGGCAGGTGTGAAGGTCTATTTTTATAAGATAGGTTTTCTGCATTCCAAGCTGATGGTATCGGATGATGAACTTTCCACTGTCGGTTCTACTAATGTCGATTTTCGCAGTTTCGAACATAATTTTGAGGTGAATGCCTTTATCTATGATGCAGAAACCGCATTGCAGATGCGTGAAGTCTTTCTTCAAGACCAACGGGACAGTGTACAGGTCTTTCTTAAAAACTGGGTAAAACGCCCTTGGTGGCGAAAGGCCGCCGAGAGCGTGGTGCGCTTGATGGCACCGCTTTTATAATTTGAAGAGTGAGAAGTTCACGCTGCCGTATACCCGTCTTTCCACAAAGTTCGGATGATCTTCGAAGTTATCCTTCTTCCCATGTTCCAATACGAACAAACCATCTTCTTTCAGTAGGTTGTTCTCGAATATGAGGTCGGGAATAGTTTCCAATCCTTTCAATTCATAAGGCGGATCAGCAAAAATGAAGTCGAACTGTTCGCGTCCTCCTTTGATGAACTTGAATACATCGCCGCGGATGGGAATGCATTTATCGGTCTTTACCTCCTGCATTATTTTGCAGATGAAGGCGTGGTGGTCCCGGTCTTTTTCAATGCTGATTACCCGGTCGCAGCCGCGTGACACTAATTCTATACTGATACTGCCTGTTCCTGCAAAGAGGTCGAGGGCAGATACACCGTCTTCAAAATCCAAGTAGTTGGAAAGTACGTTGAACAGATTCTCTTTGGCAAAATCCGTTGTGGGGCGTGCCTTGAAAGTGTGGGGCACGTCGAACCTTCTTCTTTTATATATTCCGCTGATTACTCGCATGCTGTTATGACTTGTAAGTCGAGATTTGTGGCAGGGTTCATGACGAATACCTGCCGGATAAATTTTCGTAGTTCGCCGAGCAGGATTTCTTTGTCGAACAAGTCACCGGTGAGGTGCAGTTCGTCGCGTTCCTGTTCAAAGCCGAGCTGTTTCCATATATATAATAGGTAATAGATACGGTCTGGCGTCTGTTTGCATTCGAAAGAGTTGGCAAGCAATAAGTGGTTGCGGTCGTAGCAATACAGGTCGGCAGCGTCTTTCCGTAAGTGTGCATACATCTTCCGGCTGTTGCCCAGACGGCTTTTGCTGGAGAAATGCTCGATGAATGAACTAGCCTGTGAATAAAACCTTACATCAGGATACTGTTCGCACAAGAAGGAACGGGTGCTTTTATCCATACTGAACAATACTACGGCATTGTTTTTCCGTAAAATATTGTATTGTACTACTTCATTTTCCCGTTTCGGGTGATTATGATAAAAAAGCATTTCCGTTTGTTCGTCTTCAAAGAACTCAAGCGGTACGAGGGTGAAACGCTTGCCGGCTATGAGTACGTTCACACGGCGGTAAGGACGGTTCAACCATTCTACTTCACGGAAAGTCTGTTTCAGGTTGGCTGTGAGGGAGAGTGATTCTTCTACTTTCCGCTCAAAGAAAGAGAGCTCGCCTCCACCCAGAGGGTTGAATACAGAAAAAGAAAATCCATCCGCACTGAGGCGGATGGATAACGTATATTGTTCCGATTTACTAAAGTCAATCGTTTCTATCATACAGTGGGGGGATTATTCCCAGTTACCTGCATTATTGTTAGCTGTTTCCAAGCTACCAATCATCAGACCGCAATATTTACCTAACTTAGTCTGTACGTCCTTCATGTTAGCAATTTCCTGCTTATCCAGACCGTTCAGGTAAGTCTCATACGGAGTCTTAACTTCGAGCAGACAGAAAGGAGCACCTGACTTAGCAGTATCGTTCTTGATAGCCATTTCGAATTGTGCACCGTTACCATAAGGTACATATCTCATAGAGTCAGCATTGAAGCCTTTGGGGAATACAGTATCCAATACAGCAACCCACAAGGTGTCACGCTTGAAGTTTTCCAGACCGGCTTTCTTTACTTCATCATACTTTCCTGTTTTCTTGGCTTTGTTGATGATAGCAATAGCCTTTTTTTCGGTCATGCCGTCTTCCAACTGCTTGTCATTCAATTCACCTTCTTTGTAGATGAAAGGTAACTTCTGGTTTTTAACAAAATGAATCAGGGTGTCGAAACTTGCCGTGTACTGTTGGTGGTTCAAGTTACGGTACTCCTGCTGTGCTTTACGGATGTCCATTAAACGGGCAATAACTGCCTTTTCTCTGTGCTTTTTAGCCTTTTCGAAATTAATAGGACCCATAATGCTGGTATAGCAGATGTAAATCAATACCACTGCACACAAGCCTAAAACGACATTAAATACTGTTTTCATGATAAATATGTTTTTTAGTTGTTATATTCGTACCGCAAAAATAAAATAAATAATTCTAATGGCGATAGTTCCTGTAACTTTTTTCTATTACAAAAATGATAAATAACTATTTAGAAACGCAAATTAAGGAAAATTTTCCTTATGAACCAACTTTTGAACAAGAAATAGTACTAAAATCATTAGCCACCTTCTTGTTAGCTCCCCGTAATGATGCGGTGTTTGTGCTGCGGGGGTATGCCGGTACGGGAAAAACGTCACTGGTAGGTGCGCTGGTACGGACATTGGATAAGTTGCAACAGAAGTCAATTCTGCTGGCTCCTACGGGGCGGGCGGCGAAAGTTTTTTCTGCTTATGCGGGGCATCCAGCGTTTACTATTCACAAAAAGATTTACCGTCAGCAATCTTTCTCCAATGAGGTGAGTAATTTTTCTGTAAATGATAATCTGACTACACATACCTTATATATAGTGGACGAGGCTTCGATGATTTCGAATGAGGGCTTGTCCGGTGCTGTGTTTGGGACGGGACGGTTGCTGGACGACCTGATACAGTTTGTTTATTCCGGCACCGGATGCCGTCTGGTATTAATGGGAGATACAGCACAGCTCCCTCCGGTGGGAGAGGAGCAAAGTCCTGCTTTATTTGCTGAGGCGCTGAAAGGGTACGGGCTGGAAGTGATAGAAGTGGATTTGACTCAGGTGGTACGTCAAGTGCAGGATTCGGGTATCTTATGGAATGCCACCCACTTGCGCCAACTTATAGCCGAGGAGGCTTGTGAGAGTCTGCCCAAGATAAAAGTGTCGGGATTTGCTGATATAAGGGTGGTGCCGGGCGATGAGTTGATAGATACGCTGAGCACTTGCTACGACCGCGATGGGATGGACGAGACCATCGTAATCTGTCGCTCGAACAAACGGGCGAATATATATAATAATGGCATACGTGCGCAAATCCTTTGGCGGGAGGATGAGTTGAATACGGGCGACTTGCTGATGGTGGCGAAGAATAATTACTATTGGACAGAAAAGAGTAAAGAGATGGATTTCATTGCCAATGGTGAAATTGCTGTTCTTCGCCGGATGCGGCGGACGCGCGAACTGTACGGTTTTCGTTTTGCCGAGGTCCTGCTTGCTTTTCCTGACTATGGGGATTTTGAATTGGAAGTCAATCTGTTGCTGGACACCCTGCACACGGATGCGCCTGCCTTGCCTAAGGCAGATAATGACCGTTTGTTCTATGCTGTGCTCGAAGATTATGCCGACATTTCCATGAAGCGCGAGCGGATGAAGAAAATGAAGGCAGATCCGCACTATAATGCTTTGCAGGTGAAGTATGCTTATGCTATTACTTGTCATAAAGCGCAGGGTGGGCAGTGGAAAAATGTATTTCTTGACCAGGGGTATATGACGGATGAGTATCTGACACCAGATTATTTCCGTTGGTTATACACGGCCTTTACCCGTGCTACGGGTACTTTGTATCTGGTGAATTATCCGAAGGAGCAAATACAATAGGGCACTGAAAAAAATATCTGCTTCCATGCAGTAATTAACTAAAGTATGTATTTCATTAATATGAAGTCAGACTAAAAAACTAAAACAATGAAATACATCTATTCTATTCTAATGTTGATTTCGCTCTTGTTTGTGGGCACTGCATGCGAGGATGATTATCGTGATATGGTCTTCTTTTCGGGGGATGCGCCTGTTTACGAGATAGGGACATGTGGCAATATGTTCAGTTCTGTAAATCTTTACCTGACTAAACCTGATGGTATAGTTGTCGGTGTAGATGGTGGTGATGGCAATTATTCTATAGTGAATGGAGATAATTCCATAGCAACCGCTACTTTTGTAAAGAGTGAAAATGGTTATCAACGCATGCAGGTCATTCCTAAAACAGAGGGGAAGATTGTGCTAACGGTAAAAGACGGAAGTGGCATTTCAGCTTCTCTGGAAGTGACGGTAAATGAGTGTTTGAAGTTGGTTTTGTTTAAAAACAAAGACGGCATAGTGGTTACGGGAGAGGCTACAGAAGAACAGAAAGTTCAGATCATGAACTCTTTTGTTGATGCTTTTACTGTAAAGTTGAACGGACGTTATGAGTTGATACCAGATGATGAATATGAGATGTTGGAAGCAGGAACTCTGCGTATCCGTCCAGATGATTCTGCTGTCGCACCCATAATGGGGCGGTATGAGAGGGTGCCGGTGCTTGTGGGTGAAGTTACCCGTTCAGGTTGGTTGTTTACTTATAATGGTGAGGAGCATCTTTATCAGACCGGTGCTTTTCCTGAAGTTTTCAGGAACGCTTCAGGAGGATTCTATATGGACCTTTGGGAGGATGTAACAGAGATTTGTCCGGTAGAAGTTCCGGAAGGATGTAAAGTCTATCATATAGAGCGTTTATCGGAAAATGAAAATGGAGTGGATTACTAAGAAGGTATACTGATCCGACCTTTTTTGTCAAGAGAGAATTTATGGATTGTTAAGGGAACGGGAAGGCTTAGGCTTTCCCGTTTCTGTTTTTTGCCAACAGATGATGTGTGTAAGCATTTCGTAGTAGTGTTGTTTGTAATCACAGCGAATAAGAAACTCCGCTTCCGACAGATTACAGGCATATGCATTATAATCTGTCGGAAGCGGAGCTTCTATATTAATTATGTATGAAATGGAAAGCGAATCAGATTCCGGCAAGTTCCAGCACCTTTTCAATTGCCGCATTCAGTCCGTCAGCATTCTTGCCACCGGCTGTTGCGAAGTGAGGCTGCCCCCCGCCACCGCCTTGTATCAGTTTGGCGGCTTCCTTTACCAGGTTTCCGGCTTTCAATCCGCTGGCAACAAGATTGTCGCTCAGCATAACCGTCAGCATCGGTTTACCTTCATTCACTGTTCCGGCCACAAAACACAAGTTCTCCGTGATTTCTCCACGCAGTTGGAATGCGATATTCTTGATGCTGTCGGCAGGTATCGGGGCACAGATCTTAATCACTTTTATGCCGTGGATTTCCTGTACGTTCTTCAGCAGTCTTTCCTTTATCTGAGCTTCTTTCTCCTTCATGAAGTCTTCCATTTGTTTCTTCAGTCCGGCATTTTCTTCAATGTACTTACGGATGGTTCCGCCCAAATCGGGAGCATTGTTGAAGAGGGCTTTCAGGTCACGTATCGTATCTTCGATGGTATCCATCAGTTCTTCCACACGTGCACCTGTGTAAGCCTCGATACGGCGCACACCGGCAGCAACGGAACTTTCGGAAACTATTTTCAGCATACCGATGTTTCCCGTGGCGGCAACGTGCGTACCACCGCAGAACTCAACGGATGAGCCGAATTGAATGACACGTACATGGTCACCGTACTTCTCACCGAACAATGCGATAGCTCCCAATTCCTTAGCTTCTTCAATGGGAATATTGCGATATTCTTTCAAAGGTATGTTGGCACGGATTTTTGCATTCACCAAGTGTTCTACCTGGCGGATTTCTTCGTCTGTCACTTTTTGGAAGTGAGAGAAGTCGAAGCGCAGTGAGTCCGGAGTCACTAAAGATCCCTTCTGCTCTACGTGCTCTCCCAAAACTTCACGAAGTGCAGCGTCCAGCAGGTGGGTAGCCGAGTGGTTGGCTGCGCAGGCAGCACGCTTGTCGGTATCTACGCAAGCCATCATCGGGGCTTCCGGATGTTCGGGCAATTTCTTGGTGATATGTATCGGAAGGTTGTTCTCCTTTTTGGTATCAATTACTTCAATTGTTTCAAATTCGCTGACAAGCGCACCGGTATCACCTACCTGACCACCGCTTTCTGCATAGAACGGGGTGTAATCCAGTACAATCTGATACAACGTCTGGTTTTTCTGCTTTACCTGACGGTAGCGGAGGATACTTGTTTCATATTCGGTATAGTCATAACCAACGAACTCAGTAGTTCCTTCTTTCAGCGTGATCCAGTCTCCGGTTTCGATGGCAGCAGCATTACGGGCACGCTGCTTCTGTTGCTGCATTTCAGCGTCGAACTCCTTGATATCGGCAGTCATACCGTTCTCGCGGAGAATCAGCTCCGTCAGGTCGAGCGGGAAACCGAAAGTATCATATAAGGTGAAAGCATCCTTACCGCTGATTTCTGTCTTTCCGGCAGCTTTGGCGTCAGCCATTGTCTTATCCAGCAAGCGGATACCGGTTTCCAGTGTGCGGAGGAAAGAATCTTCCTCTTCTTTGATAACCTTGCCGATAAGTTCCTTTTGTGCTTCCAGTTCCGGATAAGCCTCGCCCATGTTCTCAATCAGGACGGGGAGCAGTTTGTACATGAATGCCTGTCGCTGTCCGAGGAATGTGTAACCATAGCGAACGGCACGACGGAGAATACGTCGGATTACGTATCCGGCTTTGGCATTCGACGGTAACTGGCCGTCTGTGATGGAGAAAGCAATCGTGCGGATATGGTCAGCGATTACGCGCATGGCAATGTCCTGTTGATTGTCTTTTCCATAAGCGGTGCCTGCCATGTTGGCGATGGCTTTCAGGATCGGCTGGAATACATCCGTGTCATAGTTGGATGTTTTGCCTTGCAGCGTGCGTACCAGGCGTTCGAAGCCCATACCTGTGTCGATTACCTTGGCAGGAAGTCCTTCCAGGCTGCCGTCCGCCTTACGGTTGAACTGCATGAACACGAGGTTCCAGATTTCGATCACTTGCGGATGGTCTTTGTTCACCAACTGATAACCGGGAACCTTGGCTTTTTCTTCTTCCGGACGTGAATCTATATGTATCTCGGAGCATGGACCGCATGGCCCCGTATCGCCCATTTCCCAAAAGTTATCATGCTTGTTTCCGTTGAGGATGTGGTCTTTCGGAAGATATTGTTCCCAAAAGGAAGCTGCTTCGTTGTCGCGTTCCAGTCCTTCTTCGGGGCTACCTTCGAAAACGGTGGCATAAAGGTTCTTGGGGTCTATCTTCAGCACTTCCACCAGATATTCCCATGCCCAGTCGATGGCTTCCTTCTTGAAGTAGTCGCCGAACGACCAGTTGCCCAACATCTCAAACATAGTGTGGTGATACGTATCGTGTCCTACCTCTTCCAAGTCATTATGTTTGCCGCTTACACGCAGACATTTCTGTGAGTCCGCGACTCTTTTATATTTGGCCGGGTGATTACCCAAAATAATATCTTTGAACTGGTTCATGCCCGCATTGGTAAACATCAGTGTCGGGTCATCTTTAATTACCATCGGAGCAGAAGGTACAATTTGGTGTCCTTTGCTCTCGAAGAAACTCTTGAATGAGTTCCGGATTTCATTTGCAGTCAACATACTCTTTTATTTATCTTAATCTATTACTATCTATTACTTACTATTAGCTACTTACTACTAACTACTTAGTCTTAATATTCTTGAAAAAACTGTGCAAAGATAGCTTGTTTTTATTACTTTTGCCGTATTAACGAGCGAAATATTTCCAAAAGATGCGCAAAGTTTACTACATTTATAATCCACAGACGCAGACTTATGACCGTATTTACCCTACTGTCAGACAACGGGCGGTGAGCCTCTTGCGCCGTTTATTTATTGGCATGGGGTTGGGTGCGGGCAGTTTCATTGTTCTGCTGATTATTTTCGGTTCTCCTTCCGAAAAAGAATTGCGAAAGGAAAATAGCCAACTTTTAGCGCAGTATAATGTGCTTTCACGTCGTCTGGACGAGGCTATGGGGGTGTTGCAGGATGTACAGCAACGTGATGACAACCTCTATCGCGTGATCTTTGCAGCGGATCCTATACCGTCTGCTATTCGTCAGGCGGGGTATGGTGGCACCAACCGTTATGAACATTTGATGGATATGGCGAACGCCGACCTGGTGGTGAATACGACTCAGAAGATGGATATGCTCAGTAAGCAGCTTTATATCCAGTCCCGTTCTTTCGATGATGTAGTGGATATGTGTAAGAGCCATGACGAAATGTTGCGTTGTATTCCTGCTATCCAGCCCATTTCCAATAAAGACCTTCGCAAGACTGCTTCGGGTTACGGTACGCGTATTGACCCCATCTACGGTACTACGAAATTTCATGCCGGCATGGACTTCTCTGCACCTATCGGTACGGATGTTTATGCCACGGGAGACGGTACGGTGGTGAAGCTGGGTTGGGAAACCGGTTATGGCAATACTATCGTGATAGATCATGGCTTTGGTTATCAGACTTTATATGGTCACTTGAAGGAATACCGCACGAAACTCGGAAAGAAGGTGGTGCGTGGTGAAGTCATTGCCGGAGTGGGTAGTACTGGAAAGAGTACCGGACCTCACTTGCACTATGAAGTCCATGTAAAGGGACAGGTGGTAAATCCCGTTAATTATTACTTTATGGACTTGAGTGCCGAAGATTATGACCGCATGATACAGATTGCTGCCAACCACGGTAAGGTTCTTGATTAATTATGAATAAAGACCTGAAGTTATATTATTCCATCAGTGAGGTGGCCCAGATGTTCGATGTCAACGAATCTTTGCTTCGTTTCTGGGAGAAAGAGTTTCCACAGCTTTCTCCGAAGAAGGGTAGTCGTGGTGTGCGGCAATATCGTAAGGAGGATATAGAAACGGTGAAGCTGATTTATCATCTGGTAAAGGAGCGGGGTATGACGTTACCCGGTGCGCGTCAGCGGATGAAAGATAATAAAGAAAACACTCTCCGCAACTTCGAAATTGTAGATCGTTTGAAAGCTATTCGTGAGGAATTGCTCAGTATGAAGAAAGCTCTCGACGGATTTACTTATGAACAGGTGGATGAGTTGAAGAAAGACATTCGGGAAATAAGAGAATAAACGGAATTTGGAAAACGAACCGGATAAAATAAAAACCGGATTGAAGATTGTTACAATCTTTAATCCGGTTTTCTTGTTTATGGGGATTATTGCATTTATAAAAGATGTTATTCAGTAACCGCTCCCAACAATTTCACCTCATGGTTCATATCATTCGTATTGCAACTTCCGTTGAATTTGGCTTGCGACTCTATTTCCAGTTTAGTGGTATAGATGTTGCCTTGCATCACGCAGTTGGCTTTCAGGGTGAGTTCCTCTTTCACATAAGCGTCACCGATGATAGTACCATGCAGGCAGGCATGCGTGCAGGAAATGTTTCCGTTTATTCTTCCTTCGGGGCCGATCACTACTTTGCCGGTGCACCGGATATTGCCTTCTATAGTTCCATCGATACGCATATCTCCTTCTATAGAACAGTCACCCTTGATTAAACTCTGGCTGGAAAGGGTGGTCAATTGGTTACTAACTTTATCGTCTATTCCTTTTTTTGAGTTAAACATATTAATGTGCTTTTATAGTTTGAATTTCGTATAATTTACGCTTCTACACGGGTTACCTGCTTGATGTTCTGTATCTGTTTCAGATTATAGCAAATGGTTTTCACATCATCCGCATCGTGCACGTACAACTGAAGGTTTCCTTCGAAGATACCATCCGTCGTTTCAATTGACAGCTTGCGGATGTTCACGTTCAACTGTCGGGAGATGACTTGCGTCACTTCGTTCAGCAGTCCCATGGCGTCTATACCTTTTATATATATATTCACCAGGAAAGAGAGTTCTTTGTGTGTGTCCCATTCGGTGGCAAGAATGCGGTTGCCGTAACTGCTCTTTAAGCGGGCGGCAACAGGACATTGGCGCTTGTGGATGATAATCCGGTCGTTCTCGTCGATATAGCCCAACACATCGTCACCGGGAATGGGGTGACAACATTCTGCCATGATATAACTCTTCTGGATATTCTCTTCCGTCAGTTTCAGGATTTGTTTCGTGTTGATTTTTTCCTTTTCCTGCGGTGCTTTCTCTTCGGCCGGTTCTTTGTTGTCTTTGTTGCTGCCGAATGAGAATGTGAGGAACTTCTTCCAGTTGGTTCCCTGTTTCTCTTTCAAGGCATTCTTGTCCAGGTCTCCGAGTACGATTTTCTTGTTGCCGATGGCAATGAGCAATTCGTCCCGGTTTTTCATATTGTGGGCTTTTACCAATTTGTCTATCAGTACATCATCCGGGCGGAGCTCTTCTTTCTTGAAGAATTCGTTCAGGAGCGTCTCGCCTTCTTTCTGGCTTGTCCTTTGTTCTTTGCGCAGGATGGCGGCAATCTTGGCACGGGCACGGGCGGTTGTGGCAAATACCTCCCATTCGGGTTGTACCCGTTGCGATTTGGATGTCAGTACTTCAACCTGATCACCACTCTGCAATTTATGGCTCAGGGGCACAAGTTTGTGGTTCACTTGGGCACCGATGCAGTGGCTGCCGATGTCCGTGTGCAGGGAAAATGCAAAGTCCAGCGCCGTAGAGTTCTGCGGCATGGTCTTGATTTCGCCTTTCGGAGTGAACACGAATATTTCCGAGGCGAACAAGTTCAGTTTGATGGTATCGAGGAAGTCGATGGCGTCCGGTTGAGGATCATCGAGGATTTCCTTGATGGTACGCAACCATTTATCCAGTTCGCCTTCGTCTTCACTGCCACCTCCTTCTTTATATTTCCAGTGTGCGGCAAAGCCTTGTTCGGCTACGTCGTTCATGCGTTCGCTGCGGATTTGTACTTCAATCCACTGTCCGTTGTTGCCCATAAGGGTGACGTGCAGGGCTTGATAGCCGTTTGCTTTGGGATGGCTCACCCAATCGCGCAGGCGGTCGGGGTGGGGTTTGTATATTTTGGAGATGGAGACGTAGATGTCGAAGCAATCGTTCAGTTCTTCGTCCGTATTGCGCGGCTCGAAGATGATGCGCACGGCAAGCAGGTCGTAGATTTCTTCGAAGGGCACGTGTTTGGTCTGCATCTTGTTCCAGATGGAAAAGATGGATTTGACGCGTGCCAGAATGCGGTATTTCAGCCCCATCTTGTCCAGTTGGGCACGAATCGGAGCTGTGAATTCCTTGAATACCTTGTCGCGCTCGGCAGCCGTGGCTGCCAGCTTTTCTTCGATTTCGTGATATTCTTCGGGATGCTCGTATTTGAAGCTCAGATTTTCCAGCTCGGTCTTTATCTTGTAGAGTCCGAGGCGGTTGGCAAGGGGAGCATAGATATACAGCGTTTCGCCTGCAATCTTGAACTGCTTGTTGGGAAGCATCGAACCTAACGTGCGCATATTATGCAGTCGGTCCGCTATCTTGATGAGGATCACACGTATATCGTCGGACATCGTCAGCAATAGCTTTTTGAAGTTTTCTGCTTGTGCCGAAGCGCGGTCACCGAATATACCACCGGATATTTTGGTCAGTCCGTCCACAATCTGGGCGATTTTCGGACCGAATATGTTCTCTATGTCTTCTACGGTATAGTCCGTGTCCTCTACCACATCGTGCAGCAAGGCGGCACAAATGGACGTTGACCCCAGACCTATTTCAGTACATACAATCTGTGCCACGGCAAGCGGATGCATAATGTAAGGTTCTCCCGAACGGCGTTTGATGCCCTTATGCGCCTGGTTGGCAAAATTGAATGCCTTTGTTATAATCTCAATACGCTTGCGGTGTTTGGTTGCCAAATAGTCGTTCAACAGTTGCTGGAAAGCCTGTTCTATCATTTCTTCTTCGGCTTTTTCTTTATCTTTCTGGCTTACATTCTCCTCCATAACCTGTTCTCCTTTCTTCAATTGTTGCAAAAATAAGCAAATTTCAACACCACACAAGCGTTTGTGCGTTTATTTATATATCTTCAGTTGCTTTCCGGCAGAAATATTGGTGTTGCGCAATCCGTTCCAGCTTTGAAGTTGTTTTACGGTGACACCGTAGCGTCGTGCTATGGCACCCAGTGTCTCACCGCTGCGTATCTTATGATACGTCAGGTTTCCGCTGCCGGTTGTAGCACGTCGTGCTGTAGAACGGGTTTCGGAGATGGCTACCGTTCGGCGGTTCTTGAATAACTCATCGGAGCGATGAGCATAAATCGTATCTTGGCTGTCGATAAATGTGCTGATGTAGTTCATCGGCAGGCGGAGAGTTTGCGCTTTGCTTTCGCCGGGAATAATGCTCTTTTTGTATTGCGGATTAAGGCTTTTCAATTCTTCCAGACTGACACCACAGATGTCGGCAAGCTGCTCGAAGTGTAAGTTTTTCGTTACCTGAACAGTATCCGTTGCATCGGGAATATTGGTTTCCATGGGGCAGATGTTGTGTTTGCAGTAGTACGTCATCACATAGTTGGCTGCGATGAATGCAGGTACATATCCGCGAGTCTCCTTCGGCAGGAAATTGTAGATTTCCCAGTAATCCGTTTTTCCTCCGGCGCGGCGTATGGCTTTGTTGATGGTGCCCGGACCACAGTTGTAAGCGGCAATCACCAGATTCCAATCCTGATAAATGGCATACAAATCTTTCAGATATCGGGCAGCTGCCCAGGTAGCCTTTATTGGGTCGCAGCGTTCATCGACGAGGCTGTTGCTTTCCAGTCCGTACATCTTTCCGGTAGCCAGCATGAACTGCCACAAACCGGAGGCACCTACGCGCGATCTTGCAGAAGGGTTGAGGGCGGATTCGATGATGGGCAGATATTTGAGTTCGAGCGGCAGGCCGTAGGTATCGAGCGCTTCCTCAAAAATGGGCATGTAAAAGTTGCAGGCGCTCAGCATGAACGATACGTTGTTGCGCAGGCGGCCTGTGTACATATCTATGAATTTACGTACAATCTCGTTGTATGGCATTTCCATTACGGCAGGAATGCGGCTGAGCCGGTCGATATAGACAGAATCGCTGAAAAGCGGATTTTCTGTGGACGTGCTGCAATCTTTGCTTAAATCGATATAATTCTTTGCTTTCCAATCGTTGAGCAGGCTGTCCAGCGGATAAGTCATGCTTTGCGGAAGCTCGATGCTTTCTTGCCGTTCTGTTCCGTTGTCGTGGATAAGCACATCCACGCTTTCCTGCGCTTGCGCCTGGAAGGTGAAAAGTGATAGACAAAACAGAAATGGAGCAGCGATAAACTTCTTTATGTTTACAGATTTATTTTTCATGTGTGATTATTCTTTGATATAGCTTATTTATTCATTAAAAACGGAAACTGCATTGCACCCCGACAGACTTGTTGGAAGTGCCGGTACTATATTGATTGTTGATCACAGTCGGCTCTATCCGCATGCTGAGGTCGGGGGTGATGTCGAAATTTGATAACTCTGCGTCTACATAAGCATCGATTACCGATATCAGATAGACGCCTATAAAGGCGAAAATACTCAAGTCACGATATCGGCGGTACGTGTCCTTTCGCTTCCGGAGAGTTTCTGTCAATTGGCTTTTCGACACGCGGTCTATGTATCCGGGAGGCAGGAGGTCGTTGATGCTGCTGGCTTCCCAATTGCCATTGGCTGCGTCTTTGTAGGCTTGCATGTAATCTTTATACATCTTGCCATTCCACGTCAGTGCATACGCGCATCCGGCGAAGCCGCCATATATAATAGGTAGTTTCCAGTATTTCCGGTTATAGATTTGTCCGCCTCCGGGGATGACGAGGGCAAGCCAGGTCGCCTTGGTCGGATTGGGAATGAATACTTTTTTGTTGATAGCCTCGTGCAGGCTGTCCGTCGGTGTGGGTGTCACTTGCGGGGTGGTGTTGGAAGTCATCTCCAGCAGACGCATTTTGTTTTCGGCAGCGATGCTGTCGGCTATGGCAAGGCTGTCTGCGGCTGCCAAGGTCCGTTTGGCGGCGGCACGCGGGCGGTTTTGCCCATACATAGCAATCCCTGCCGTCTGCACGAAGCAAAGCAGCAGGGCGATACACCATTGATATGTTCTAGTTCCTTTCGTCATTTATTTTTTAGAGTATCGAGTATGCCGATAATACGTTCTAATTCCTCTTCGTTATTGAACGGGATACTGATTTTACCTTTTCCTTTTTCCGAACAGGTCAGCTGCACTTTGGTGCTGAAGAAGCCCGAAAGCTGTTGTTTCAGCATGTTGAACTCTTCCGGCAGTTTGGCGCGTTTGGGAGCGATTTTGCGTCCGCCGCTTTTCACGGTTTCGCCTTCGCTCAGAGATTTCACTATTTCTTCCACCTTGCGTACGGAGTATCCGTGCTCGATGATTTCTTCGAATATCTTCACTTGCAGCTTCGGGTCGCCCAGGGTGACGAGCGCACGGGCATGTCCCATGTCTATCTGCTTGTTCTGTATGGCCATCTGGATAGGGGCGGGCAATTTCAGCAGGCGCAGATAGTTGGCGATGGTGGTGCGTTTCTTGCCGACGCGTTCGCTGAGGCGTTCTTGGGTCAGGCCGTATTGCTCAAGCAGGTGCTGATAGGCAAGGGCTATTTCCACGGAGTTCAGGTCTTCACGCTGTATGTTTTCGATGAGCGCCATTTCCATGACGTTTTCATCATCGGCCGTGCGTATATAGGCGGGAATACTTTTCAGACCAGCCTGTTGTGAGGCACGGAAACGGCGCTCTCCGGCAATAATCTGATACTCATCCTCCGACAGTTTTCGCAGGGTGATGGGCTGGATGATACCTATTTCAGAGATTGAGTCGGCAAGTTCCTGAAGAGCCGTTTCGTCAAATTCATGACGCGGCTGATTCGGGTTGACGACAATCTTCGACAACTCTATTTCGTTGATGGAAGAAGAGCCTTCAGTCTGCACTTCGTCCATTGAGAGCAGGGCGTCCAGCCCGCGTCCTAATGTATTTCTTTTTTGTGCCATGGTTCTTCGTTTTTAGTTAATTGTTACGGCTTATCAGTTCTTTGGCAAGTGCCATGTGGTTTTTGGCTCCGGTGGAGTCCGCATCATACAAGATGGTGGGCAGACCGTAGCTTGGGGCTTCGCTCAGTTTGACGTTGCGTTGTATGACAGTGTTGAACACCAATTCCTGGAAGTGGCGTTTCACTTCGTCATAAATCTGGTTGGCCTGGCGCAGGCGCGAGTCGTACATCGTCAGCAGGAAACCTTCGATTTCGAGTGCCGGATTCAGTTTAGACTTGATAATCTTGATGGTATTCAATAACTTGCTGATACCTTCCAGCGCGAAGTATTCTGCTTGTACGGGGATAATCACGGAGTCGGCTGCGGTGAGCGCGTTGATGGTAATCAGTCCCAAAGAAGGTGAGCAGTCTATCAAGATATAATCAAACTCCTCCTTCAGCGGGGCAAGCACTTCTTTCAGTATTTTTTCCCTGTTTTTCAGGTTGAGCATCTCTATTTCGGCGCCTACCAAGTTTATGTGGGAGGATATCACTTTCAGTGTATCAATCTCCGTGTCGTGGATAGCCTCGCGGACATCGGCGCGGTCGATAATGCATTCGTAAATAGTACATTCCGCCTGTTTGATGTCGACACCCAAACCGGAAGAGGCGTTTGCCTGCGGGTCTGCGTCCACAACGAGCACTTTCTTTTCCAGGGTGGCAAGGGAAGCTGCGAGGTTAATCGTAGTCGTTGTTTTTCCGACACCACCTTTTTGATTTGCCAAAGCAATAATTTTTCCCATATTCTTAGTGTTTATTGGCAGCGAAATAAGTGATAATTCCGTATTGCGCCTACTAAAAAAGAGAAAGATTGCAAAATCTGTTGATAAGTCGCCTATTTTGTTAATAACTCCGGGCCGTTTTTATTTCATTTTGGCTTTTTGCGGCGCTTTTCGTTCTCTTGTTTAGCTTGCAAATATACGTAATAATCTTGAAATGAAATATCTTTTTTGTCTCGCTTGCAGAAGATTAAGATTTGTTTTAAGTGTCTGTCTGCATTTTAGGCGTGGTTGGTGTGAATAATCATGTTGTTTTGCACTTTCATCTCTTTCATCGGCTTTCAGGCTGTTGTGTGTAAGGTGTTTACGCTGAAATATCCGGTCGTGTGTGGACTTTCTGCTCTTTCAGTCTGTTACTGTGTCAATATCCTTTGCTTCCTCTTCCGGTTTATTTTTGGCCTGTACCCGTTCGCGTTCCAGCGTTTCGGGGCGTAGCATTTCGTGGGGGAAGTATTTGCTCAGCGGATAACGGAAGAAATCCATGTTTTGGCGTAGCCTTCCCACCAACATCCGATCCGGTTTGAAGTAAATGCGTGAAACCCGCACCTTGCCCGGCATCACGTCGTCGGGATGTTCGAAGCCTTCGCTTGTTATGGCGAGGTTGAAGGAGCCGAGTCCTCTGATGGTGACGGACTCGCCCTCTCTGAGTGCTTCTTCTATGTATTTGGGCAGGTCCACCAGTACACTTTGCACGTCGCCTTCGCTCATGCCTTTACGGCTGGCCATGCGTTGTGCCAGCTTTTCGGTTGTCACTCCGCCGCGCGGTTGCAGGGTGCGCTGCACAGCGTAATACAGTTGCTTCATTCCTTCCTTGGAACGGAAGAGTTTCTTCCTTACTAAATAAATCATTCCCATATCCTTGTTCCTGTTGATTGATGTTGTTGGTGATAGTTATGCTTCTCAATGCCAGCCGCATAGAGCCTTAACACTTGAAACTCATTTCCTTGTGAACCGTAACTTTCTTTGCTTTACTGCTCAAGATGGCATCTTGTGATGTTTAAGATAGTATCTTATACTGCGTAAGATGCCATCTTGAGCAGCAAAGGTAGTCATGCTTCAGTAGATATGCAAGCTTTTTGCAGGGGAAAGGTAAGGAGCGGGTGCTTGATGGGGAAGGGGATGCTTCGTGGTGCGGGCGTTAAATAAGCGAAACTTCTACTCCTTTTGCTGCTTGAAGCGGGAAACTCCTCCTGAAAATGTGATTAAATGGAGGAAACTCCTCCTGATTT
Organism: uncultured bacterium; assembly: GCA_905215555.1. Taxonomy (GTDB): domain Bacteria; phylum Bacteroidota; class Bacteroidia; order Bacteroidales; family Bacteroidaceae; genus Bacteroides. Next base: position 10,612 of record CAJMQU010000048.1, on the reverse strand, counting down.
TGTGAACGTGCCTCTTTATGCAGTGGGAAGCTTCTTTCGTTAGGGGGGCTGAAAGTAGGAGTTGCATCGGATTTTTAGAAGGAATAAAACTTTTTGATGATAAATGTCGGGCAAAAGTTTTGTAATGTTATATGTATTATCTAACTTTGAAGCGATAAAAATACTTGTTTGATCAGTAAAACGGATTGCCTATGGAAGATGACAAAACTATGATGTAAAAAGGAAATATCCTTTTTGGAAGTAGCCCGACAGAATGCCGGACTACGTAATTTTTAATGATTTCTATTTATTAATAACAAACAAAGGAAAAGCGTTTCCGTTCTTTCTATACATATTAGAGCTTTAGCTCTTATTGCTTGGTCCTGAAAATCGCCAATTGGAAAGCCCAAGAGATATAAGATGTTGAAGTTCGCGCTCTATGGGCGTGAACTGTTTACACTTATTCTTTGGGCGCGGTGTTTGGCGATACCTCAGGACCGGATAGGTTGAATGGTTCCGCCTTTTTTTGTATCATAATCCAATATAATATGATGCATTCTGATGTAAAAATATCGGGCACCAATTCCGGTATCTATAATATTCTGATAGCTGTTTCTGTTTTTTTAGTCTTTCTTTATGTCCCATTGGTTCAAACCGTAATAGATGGGAATGTTGTTGAATCTTTCACTGTTGCGGAAAATATAGATAAAGGTTCCGGTGGCTTTTATTTATTCCTTATTTTTCTGATGGCTGCTGCCATATTGGTTATCGGAATCTTGAAAATAACGTTGTCTAAAATCTTTCAACATTTTGTTGTAAGTGTCGTGGACTTTTATTGTAGTCTTGGTCTCTGCGTTGGTTTTATTCTCATGACTGTTGTTCTTAGCTCCCAAGACACTGGGACGTCTTATTGGGGGCATGAAATAAAGCAGATGATGGGAATAGGGCCGTATCTATTGATTTTTTGTTCATTGGCCTATTTTGTTGCGGCTTTAGGTCATCTTTGTTCATTCTATAAATGGTACCCGTTGCAAACTCTTTGTTGGGGGCTGCATCCGGTACTTAATATTCTTGTCACTTCGCTTCTGTCGCTTGTCGCTGCCAAGCTTATTCCTGATTCTGCCGGTGATACGGTGTTAAAGACTGTCTGTGTCATTATAGGTTGGGGAGTGCTATTTGCTGAAATTTGGCTGTTGGTTACTTATCGTAAAGAATGGAACCGCAAACTACGTGCAAGAGTGGATCATAATCCAGAAAATGCGGAAACGGATTCATCTGCATCGTTGGTGTCTATAGAGAAACAGCAATACTCTCCGCAGGATGTTTCTCCTTCTGCTGCAAATGTTTTTAATGATAAACCTCAGCCTGTAGCCCCACCGGTTCAGAAAACGGTGGAAGTCCCTGCTTCGCCTGGCTCACGCAAGAAATACTATATAATAGGGGGCGTGTCAGTGTTGGTGGTTCTGTCTGTTTTGTTCTTTTGTTTGAAGGGGGGAGAGACTGTGGAAGCGGTAAATATGCCCGCCATTAAAGAAGCCCTTTATGAGGGAAGGGTTGGAAAATCGGAAGTGCAAATGTGTTTAAAGCAGGAAGGTGATTCTTTGTATGGCACCTATTTCTATAAACGGAACAAACAGGATATTCAGCTGAGCGGGAAGATAGAGGATGGATTGCATTACGTTGTCAATGAGTTTGTCAACGGGAAGAATACCGGAACATTCAAGATGGATTATGGAGAGTATGATGGTGAACACTTCTTTACAGGAAAGTGGACTAATGGGAAAAAACAGGTCAATGTTTATTTGGACGAAATGGAAAGCCGCATCCTACCCTCTACCGATGTGGAGCACCCATTGGTCGGAGAGTGGCAGACGGGGGAAGATGCTAAAGCATTTGCCCATGCGCAGTTGGGCTTGTATAATCGGGATATTAAAGGTACTTATGGAATCATTAAGATAATGGCCAATGATTGCCTCTATACATTGTATGTGGACTCCATCATGAAGTCAGAGGGTTGCGATGCGTTCGTGCATACTTATGAGCAAAATCTTACGTTGCATTACTTGCCTTCCGACAAAAGCCTGCGGATAGAGACGGAGAAATGGGGCACTTACAATCTGTATATGGATTTTAGGGATTTGGAAAAACGGCTGGCGGATAGGAAGGCTCTGCAGCAATCTCTTTCGGAAGCGTCGGAGTCCTTATCCGAAGCTGAAAGTTCTCCGGAGGCGTCCGAACAGTCAGATATAGTAGAGAATGAGATTCCCGAAGTACCGTATATAGCTCCTGTCGAAGAAACCGATGAGCGTGAGGAAGCAGAGAGAGCCAGGCTGCAAGCCGAATTGGCTGCTGAACTGCACAAGGAGGCGGAGGCTGAAGATCCCAATAAAATATATGACAAGGTAGAAGTGATGCCTGAATATCCCGGTGGGGCGGTGGCATTTATGCGCTATCTCGCACAGAATGTGAAATATCCTACGGTTGCGCAAGAAAATGGTACGCAGGGAATAGTTGTAGTGCAATTTGTGGTAGATGCGGACGGCAGTGTCACTAATGCGCATGTGACAACAAGTGTTGACCCTTATTTGGATGAAGAAGCCCTTCGGGTAATAAAATCAATGCCCCGATGGACACCAGGAAAGCTGAATGGTAAACCCGTCAGAGTGAAATATACAACTCCAATTAAATTCAGATTGTCATAAGAAGATGAAAAAATATTTAATAACAATGTGTTTGGCAGTAGGCATGGTTTTGCCTGCCGCCGCCCAGTTTACTCCTATCAGGATAGGGGAGAATGCCAGAAAAGTGATAATAAACAAGTATGACACCAACTATGCCTTTCATGATGGTCTGCTTGCCGTGAAGAACGACGAGACCGGCTTGTGGGGATTTATAGACGAGCAGGGGAATAAAGTGATTGATTACCAATGGGATTATAAAAGTTTCGGTTATCCTCAATTTGGCGGTGGAGCTTGTCTGGTATGCAAGTCCGGTCGTGACATGTGGGGGCGCACTGAGACTTGGTATGTCATTAATAAGCAAGGGCGGGCTATAAAGCTCAATGCGAGAATTATAGATTCTGCTCCTTTCAACAAAGATGGTTATGCCTTGATTGTAAAGACGGTGAATGACAGATACTCCAAGTGTACTTACATTGACAGGCAAGGCCGTGAGGTATTCCCGGCGCTTGTCCAGACGCTGCTGACTGTGGGCGCGCAAAGTCCGGAAGAGGCGCGCCCTTTCTCCAATGGCTTGGCGGCCTTCTATGATATGGAGAAAAGGCGTTATGGATTTTTCGATAAGGCTGGCAAGATTATTTGTCCGGCGATCTACCTGAAGGTACAGGACTTCAGCGAAGGCCTGGCTGCTGTGAAAGTGACCGAGAATGGCGGGCGGTGGGGATTTATTGACGTATCGGGCAAGATGGTGATTCCTGCTAAATTCAGCAAAGAGCCCTATCCGTTTCGTGAAGGAAAAGCTTCTGTTGCAAAGAGAGATGGCGGAGTGGTGATGATTGACAAGACCGGAACGGTAATAAGTCCCGAGTTTAAGGATATCCGCAACTTCTATTTGGGATATGCCTATGCACAGTTCAAGGACAGACGATATATGGATATTGTCGACGAGAACTTTAATGTAGTCAGGTCGCAGTTGGAAAATAAAATGTTGGATCCGACCAGGCGGAATGGCGAACCTATTGAGTTCATCAATGGCTATTTCACTTGGGCAGGTAGCCCGGGAGCCTCTTTGTCTTTTCTGTTGAGTCCTATAGGGAAAATGCTTCGCTTTAGCTCTGATTGGGGAGAAAGTATAGATGTGGAGCATCGCACGGAGAAAGTCATCCATGTGAAACTGAAGAAATACGATGGGTTCATTGATTATGACGGGAACATTGTGTTTTATTTTGCAGAAGACGAGTTTTAGGCATCCACAGTGTGCGGCTGTTTGTGTTGGATACAAAATAAGAAACCTATATTTGTATATAAGTAAGTATTTATAATTAGTTCACATAATAATTATGAACACTTACTTATTCTTTTTATTCGATCTATCGAATGAAACGCAAACTTTGGGACAACAAAAGCAAAGTATTGTATTAGGTGCTTTCTTTATTTTTGCCTACTTTTGCACTGAAAATAAAGATGAATATGGAAAATCAGAGACCTTTGATATTAATTTCTAATGATGACGGCATCATTGCGAAAGGTATTAGTGAGTTGATAAAATTCCTCCGTCCGTTGGGGGAGATTGTGGTAATGGCGCCCGATGCGCCCCGTTCGGGAAATGCAAGCGCACTGACGGTGACAGAGCCAATCCATTACCAACTGGTACGTAAAGATGTAGGACTGACAGTTTATAAGTGTTCCGGTACTCCGGTTGACTGTATCAAACTTGCATTTCATACGGTGCTCGACCGTAAACCTGACCTGATAGTCGGCGGCATTAATCACGGCGATAATTCTGCTGTAAATGTGCACTATTCCGGTACGATGGGAGTGGTGATCGAAGGTTGTCTTAAAGGTGTACCTTCCATCGGTTTCTCCCTCTGCTGTCATGAACCGAATGCGGACTTTGAACCGTCCGGCCCTTATATCCGCGAAATAGCCCGTCAGGTTTTGGAAAAAGGATTGCCGCCGTTGACCTGTCTCAATGTAAACTTTCCCAATACTCAGGAACTGAAAGGCGTGAGAATCTGTGAGCAGTCCAAAGGACAGTGGACAAATGAGTGGGAAAACTTTGCGCACCGTGGAGATACCCATTACTATTGGCTGACCGGTGAATTCCAGAATACCGATCCGGATAACGAAAAGAATGACCATTGGGCGCTTGATAACGGATACGTTGCTATCACTCCTACCAAGGTCGATGTTACGGCTTACGAACTTATTGATGAACTGAAAACTTGGTTCTAACACAATTGATATGAAGTATTACTTGATTGTCGGCGAAGCTTCCGGTGACTTGCACGCATCTCACCTGATGGCTGCTTTAAAGGTTGAAGACCCGCAGGCGGAATTCCGCTTTTTCGGGGGCGACCTGATGGCTGCCGTAGGCGGGACGATGGTGAAGCACTATAAGGAACTGGCATATATGGGCTTTATCCCGGTGCTTTTGCATCTGCGCACCATCTTTGCCAATATGAAACGTTGCAAAGAGGACATCGTGGCATGGCAACCGGACGTAGTGATACTGGTGGATTATCCGGGTTTCAACCTGAATATAGCCAAATTCCTGCATGCCAGGACACAAATTCCCGTCTATTACTATATCTCTCCGAAGATATGGGCCTGGAAGGAATACCGCATCAAGAATATCAAACGGGATGTTGATGAATTATTCTCTATTTTACCGTTCGAGGTGGAATTCTTCGAAGGAAAACACCACTACCCGATACATTATGTAGGTAATCCGACAGTAGATGAAGTGACTGCTTTCCGTGCGAAACACCCCGAAACGTATGAGGACTTTATACGTGAGAATGGCTTGGAATCTAAACCGATTATCGCCTTGCTGGCCGGTAGCCGGAAACAGGAGATAAAAGACAATCTGCCTGATATGCTTCGTGCAGCATCTGCTTTTCCGGAGTATCAATTGATTTTAGCGGGCGCACCCGGTATTTCTCCCGATTATTATCAGGAATATACAGGCAGTGCAAAGGTGAAGATTCTGTTCGGGCAAACTTACCGCCTGTTGCAACAGGCTGAGGCTGCATTGGTAACTTCGGGAACTGCTACTTTGGAGGCGGCTTTGTTTCGTGTGCCGCAGGCTGTTTGTTATCATACACCGATAGGGAAAGTAATTTCCTTTCTGCGCCGTCACATATTGACGGTGAAATATATCTCTTTAGTGAACCTTATAGCCGACCGTGAAGTGGTGAAGGAGCTGGTTGCTGATACAATGACGGTTGAACAGGCTCGTGCCGAACTGGAACGTATTTTATATAATAAGGACTATCGACAGCAGATGCTTGACGGATATGAGTATATGGCATCGCGTCTGGGTGATGCGGGTGCTCCGAAACATGCGGCGCAAGAGATGGTGCGTTTGTTGCGAAAGTGAAAAACTTACATAATGAAAGCCTTTTAGTTCCAAAAGGATGATAAAATAGTTAAAAGGTATGAAGCCGGTGCAGTATAAGCCCGGCTTTCGTATTTTATAGACAAACCTAAAAGTGTGTAAAATCGATAATTAGTAAGAAACAAGCAAAAGGACTTTGATTATGAGAAGATTACATTGGTTATTTTGGATGATGTGTTTGGCTGTATTGCCTGCTCTGCAGTCGTGTGATGATCTTGATGACGGATATTCAATCGGTGATTTCTCTTATCCGAACTGGGCTACGGTGCGTTTAACGGGGAATGCTTTCTATCTGAACAGCGATACTTGGGGAACACTTTGGCCTATCAATACCGATTTGGGGTGGTATCAGCCGGTAGACGGACAGCGCATGGTGACTATCTTCAATCCTATTTATGATAATTACGGGGAGTATGACCATGCGGTGAAAATCCTGAAGATGTGGCATGCCCTGACGAAAGGTGTAGAAACGTTGACGCCTGAGAATGAAGAAGAATTTGGCAATGATCCGGTCTTTATTTATAAAGGTGATATCACTATCACAGGAGGATATATGAATATTATCTTTATGCAGAACTTACCGAAGGACCCGAAGATGAAGCATCGTATCAGTCTGGTGCAACGTGCCGGGAATGCTGAAGTGCCTTTGGACGAAGAAACCGATGACGATGGATATATCCGCCTGGAACTTCGCTACAATGATTATGATGATTTGAGTGGGATTCGTGAGGCAGGATTGGTGTCCTTCAATCTGAAGGATTTGAATATAACTTCTGAGACAAAAGGTATCAAGTTGAAATTAAATTCAGAAGTGAACAATGAGGTTGAAATAACTTTTGATAAGCAGTCAGATAATACTGGGAAAGCTTCTAACTTAGATTTCTCAAAGATGCAATTGAAGTAGAGTAAAGTGTTTTGTTTTGAGGCCGGGTGAATGTGAATTCCCCCGGCTTTTTCTTTTTAGAGCAGTGTCAGAACATAAAGGTAGACTACAGCGGCGGGAATTGCCATCAAAGCACTGTCGAAACGGTCGAGCATTCCGCCGTGTCCGGGCAGGATGTGCCCTGAATCCTTAATCCCTAACTGGCGCTTCATCAGTGACTCCGTCAAATCTCCCCACGTACCGAAGATGACAACCACCAGTGCCAGACCTGCCCATTGCAGGACAGATAGGAATGGAAAATAATGGGCGAACACAAATGAAGAAGCAATAGAGAAAACGCCTCCGCCAATGCTTCCTTCCCATGATTTCTTTGGAGATATACGCTCGAACAGGCGGTGTTTGCCAATCAGTGAACCTACACAGTATGCGCCTGTGTCGCTCAGCCAGATAAATACGAAGATAGACAACGGGAGGATAGGATTATAGGTTACACTGCTTTCTGTCGGATTATATTGGAAAGCCAATACGTTGAGCAGCGCAAACGGCAATGCCACATATAGCTGGCTCAACATGGAGTAAGCCCAGTTACCGATCGGATTTTTCTTCTTCAGATACAGTTCCGTTATCATCTGGTAAAGCAGTAGTGCCAGATAGGGTAGGAATACCTGTGCTCCGATGGTTGACTGACAGAAACCCATTACGGCTAAAAAGAGGTAAGCGCCTCCCAAAGCTGTAATTGTCTTATTGATTTGTACTTCACCGTTTTGGTTGATCAGGTGAGTGAACTCGTGTACGCTCAGTGCACCGATAATGGTGAACAGGATACCGAATGAAAGGGGGCTGTATAGGATACAGCCCACCAATACTACTACGAATAACACACCTGTTATGGCGCGTTGTAAGAAATTGCTTTTCACGGTTATTCCGTTTTAAATTCTTTATTCTTTTGTTGGTCGTTCTACGGAAACTCTGGTGCCTTCTGCAGAAACCTTTGTATTGCCGGTTTCTTTTCCGCCTTCAACATTGTTTTCTTCTTCCGCTTTTACTTCTTTTTCGCTCTCTACAGCTCCTTTGGCGGCGTCTTCTTCGGCTTTTTTCAAGTCCTCTGATATTTTATTGGCGCTGATCTCTTCTGAGCGAGAAGCCCAAGGGCGCTTTCCGAAGATTTCTTCCACATCCTCAGCGAAGATAACTTCTTTATCTATCAACTGCTGTGCCAATTTGTTGTGTCCCTCTCTATGTTCGGATAGGATTCTCTTGGCACGTTCGTACTGTTCATTTACCATGCACTTCACTTCCTCGTCGATCAGCTCGGCAGTCTTTTCACTGTACGGACGGTTGAAAGAGTACTCTTCGTTATTATAATAACATAGGTTAGGCAGCTTCTCGCTCATACCCAGATAAGCAATCATGCCGTAAGCCTGTTTGGTAACACGTTCAAGGTCGTTCATGGCACCGGTCGAGATACGTCCCAGGAATAAATCCTCGGCGGCACGTCCACCCAATGTGGCACACATTTCATCAAGCATCTGCTCTTTGGTGGTGATCTGACGCTCTTCGGGCAGATACCACGCAGCGCCCAATGCACGTCCGCGCGGAACGATGGTTACTTTAATCAGCGGGTTGGCGTATTCCAGCAACCAGGAGATGGAAGCGTGTCCGGCTTCATGGATAGCGATGGAACGGCGTTCTGCTTCGGTTGTAATCTTGGTTTTCTTTTCCAAGCCACCTACGATGCGGTCTACAGCATCGAGGAAATCTTGCTTACCTACGAATTTCTTGCCGTGGCGTGCCGCAATCAGTGCAGCTTCGTTGCAGACATTAGCTATATCAGCACCGGAGAAGCCCGGAGTCTGACGTGACAATAAGTCTACATCCACTGTATTATCTATTTTGATAGGGCGAAGATGTACGCCGAATACTTCTTTACGTTCGTTTAGGTCGGGCAAGTCTACATGAATCTGACGGTCGAAACGTCCGGCACGCAACAAGGCTTTGTCCAGTACGTCTACACGGTTGGTAGCTGCCAAGATGATTACACCACTGTTGGAACCGAAACCGTCCATTTCTGTCAGTAACTGGTTCAGCGTATTTTCGCGTTCATCGTTACCACCCATTGCGGCGGCTTTGGCACGAGCACGTCCTACGGCATCAATTTCATCAATAAATACAATACATGGCGCTTTCTCTTTTGCCTGGCGGAACAAGTCGCGCACACGTGATGCACCTACACCGACAAACATTTCCACGAAATCGGAACCTGCCAGTGAGAAGAACGGTACATTAGCTTCGCCTGCTACAGCTTTGGCGAGCAAGGTCTTACCGGTTCCCGGAGGGCCTACCAACAATGCACCTTTAGGTATCTTGCCACCCAGATCGGTATATTTCTGCGGTTCTTTCAGGAATTCCACGATTTCCTCTACTTCCTGTTTGGCTTCAGCGAGTCCTGCAACATCCTTGAAGGTCACTTTCACGGGAGTTCCTTTTTCAAACAGCTGAGCGCGCGATTTGCCGACATTGAATATGCCGCCACCGCCTGCACCGCCACCGCCACTCAGGCGGCGTGACATAAAGATCCAGAAACCGATCAGGAAAGCGATAGGCAGGATCTGCCACAAGATAGCACCGAAATAATTCCGTTTCTTCTCGTAATTGATAGAACCGTTGAAGTGCTGTTCGTCTCTTTCTTTTTGCAGGAAGTTACCCAGACTTTCACGTGAAGGAGCTTCAGTGGCAATCATAGGGTTCTTACCCACGCGGCTGGAGTCAGCCTGGAATACGTTCTTCACATACTGCGGCTTGATGTAGGCTTCTACCGAGTTATCATCATAGCCGATAATTTTGCTCATATAGCCATCACGTACGTATTGTTGAAATTCGTCGTAAGATACCATTTTGGTATTGGTAGTGTTCTCGTTAGTGAACCACAGTCCCAAAAGCATCATGGCTATGATCATATACAACCAGTTCAGGTTGAACTTGGGCATATTAACTTTATTGGGCTTTTTGTTAGCGTTATTGTTATTATTGTCCATAAGGCTTATTAATCAATATCAGGAATTTGGGTTAATTTGGCGTCAGCCCAGAGGTGCTCCAGGTTGTAGAAATCTCTTGTTTCGGGTAGAAACACATGAACCAGTATATCGGAATAATCCATTGCTACCCATTCGGCATTGCGTAGCCCGTCTATTGCAAACGGTTTGCTGTTGGCACCTTTGCGGGTGAATTCCTTCACGGACTCCACAATGGCGGTCACTTGGCTGGGAGAATTTCCCTGGCAAATGACGAGATAGTTGCAGATAGTATCGCCAATTTTAGAAAGATCTGCTATAACAATTTTTTTCCCTTTTTTATCTTGTATACCTTCGGTGATTTGTTGAATGAGTTTCTTTGTTTCGTTCATTACTTATTATTAAAATTAAATAGTTGACAAATATACGGTGAATTCTTATATCAAACACCTAAAAGGGGAAAACTCTTTCATTTTTTGATTTTTTTTAGGTATATATTTCTTTGGCATACGGCATCTTAGCAGATTTTTCGAAAAAAAATCGCGGATTTTGTTTTGGATTATCAAATTCTTTGTATCTTTGCAACCGCAAAACGGGAACGACCTGTTATTGGGCTATGGTGTAATGGTAACACTACAGATTCTGGTCCTGTCATTCCTGG
>CAJMQU010000047.1 GCA_905215555.1 uncultured bacterium | reverse complement strand
ATTACTTTTGCACTGCAAAAGTAAATCATTTTTTGCAGAACATAAATACTTCTAACACGGATGAAAGTACTATTTTCTTTTTTTCTTCTGTGCATGTTGTCTATGAATATAGTTTGTGCACAGAAAGATGAGATAAATGCAAAACGCTATATCTTATGTATTAATTCGTATACGGACGCTTCTCCCTGGAGCAGCCGGATGATTTCCTGTATGACGGAGTTTGCGCAGAAAGATCCCAATATCACTCTTTATGCAGAGCACATGAATATGTTGCTGATTGATAATGAAACTATTTTGGCGGAATTCAGGCATGCTGTTTTGAGTAAGTATCAGAAACCTCCCTGTATGCTGGTCTTATTGGGAAATCCTGTACTGATATTGCGGGATGAGTTAAGAAAACTGTGGGGAGATGTTCCTGTCATAATTTGTGCACAGGAAGATTATCTGGGGCCAAGGGAAGCATATCTTCAGAAACTACCTATAAAAAAGACAGAAAGGACTCCGATCTCAGACTTGGCTGTTCCTTATAATCTAACCTTTCTGTACGCTAATCTTTATGTCGACGAAAATATCCATTTGATGAAACAGATAATTCCGGATATGGATAAACTGATATATATAGGTGACGGGCGGCAGATCAATCAGAACAACGCAGTGATTATCGCGGAAGAGTTGAAAATCAACTATCCGGATATCAGATTCCAATTTTTGTCTTCTGAAAAGATGACTACGAACCAATTGTTGGATTCCTTATATGGGGTAGATCACCGGACAACAGGTGTCCTGTTTTCTTCGTGGTTTTATAAATCCACCTTTGCCAATAATACTACATTGGCAGCCAATGCCCATAAACTTATCGCAACGACTTCTGCTCCTCTGTTCTCTTTGAATTTCATAGATATTACGAGTGGCAAAGAAGGTATGGTAGGAGAATATACTAATAATCAGGAAAATTATGAGCGAAGGTTGATTCAAGTGATAACGGATATACTGGGAGGGAAACAAGCACGTGACATTCCTTTTTATATTCCATCAGACGGGGCACCTATCATCGATTATGAAGTGCTGTTGCGCAAAGGGCTTTCTCTTTCACGATGTCCTGCGAATACGCGTTTCCTGAATAAGCCTCCCACATTCTGGGAGCACTACCGCTATTTCATTTTGGGAACGCTCCTTAGTATTTTGTTGCTGACGCTGTTCTTCCTTTACCGTATTCGTAATCTGAATGTACTGAAGAAGGCACAGCAGAATGAAATAGACATGATGACTACCTATAAGGCATTGGTGAATAATATGCCTCTGCTCTATATGCAGGAAGAATTGGTTACCGATGAAAACGGAATTCCCGTTGAGCTGATTTACAGGAATGTAAACTCAGAATTCGAAAAACTCTTCTATCGCAAGGAAGAAGTTGTTGGCAGAAAAGCCAGTGAGGTATTTCCTGAATCCATGGCTGAGTTTCTGCACTTCACCAAGATTGCATTGACGGAGAACAGGGCTATTACATTCCCTTATTATTTCAAGGCTATCAATACTTTCTATGATGTGATACTGAAAGGCACGAATCAGGGCAATATGATTGATGTCTTCTGTATGGACAGTACGGAGTTGCATAAAGCACAGCAGAAACTGAGTGCTACAAACAGCAAACTTGCTATGGCCCTTGATATAGCCAATATTGTTCCCTGGAAATGGGACTTGTTGAGCCGGACCATCTTGTGTGACATCAACAAGTCGATAGAATTGAGTGCCGATGGTAAGGAGGTGGAAGAAGAACAACTGGCCGTGCCCGACTCCCAGTATTTCGCCAAGATATTCAAGGAAGACCGCAAACGGGTGGAGAAGGCATATCAGGATTTGGTTGAAGGACGAATTGAGAAAGTGGTAGAAGAGTACCGAATAGTCAATGTACAGAAAAATAAATTGCACAAGATAGATTGGGTAGAAGCCCAAGCTGCCGTCGAGACGCGCGATGAGAATGGAAAACCGCTTACGCTGGTTGGTTCTTCGCTCGTCATCACCAACCGCAAGAAGCTGGAGCAGGAGCTGACCACAGCGAAAGACCGTGCCGAAGAATCCAATCGTCTGAAGTCGGCTTTCCTTGCTAACATGAGCCATGAGATACGTACTCCGCTGAATGCGATTGTCGGGTTTTCGGGCATATTGGCATCTGCTGAAGAAGAACAGGAGAAACAGGAATACGTCAGCATCATCGAGAACAACAATACACTGCTGTTGCAACTGATAAGTGATATTCTCGACCTGTCGAAGATAGAAGCCGGCACGTTGGATTTGAAATACTCCAACACCAATCTCAATGCATTGATGAAAGAGTTGGAGGCCGGCCTGCTGCTGAGGATGAAGTCGGATGCGGTGAAACTGGAGTTCGTGGAACCGGCTGAGCCTTGTGTGGCTTATACGGAAAAGAACCGGGTATCCCAACTGATAATAAATCTTGTGACTAATGCCATTAAGTTTACCGAAAAAGGAAGCATCCGCTTCGGTTACGAACAGCGGGGAAGAGAACTCTATTTCTATGTAGCAGATACCGGATGCGGCATTCCCAAAGATAAACAGCAGAACATCTTCGGCCGTTTTGTCAAATTGAATTCTTTCGCACAGGGAACCGGATTGGGGCTTTCCATTTGCAAGACATTGTTGGACCATATGGGTGGAAAGATTGGTGTGGAGTCGGAAGAAGGCCAAGGTGCTACTTTCTGGTTCACATTGCCCTATCAGTCGGCTGTGGATGTGGAACAAACGAGGGAGCAGAAAGAGATCCAACCCATTGTAGTAGAAAAGGGTAAGCTGATCATCCTGATTGCGGAAGACAATGCAAGTAATTACAAACTATTTGAGTCTATCCTGAAGTTTGACTACCATTTGATTCATGCCTGGGATGGCAGGGAAGCCGTCGAGATGTTCAGGGAACATAATCCGCAGATTGTGCTGATGGACATCAATATGCCTGTGATGAATGGGTATGAGGCTACACGGGAAATCCGCAAGTACTCCGTAAAGACTCCTATCATTGCAGTCACGGCCTTCGCCTATGCTTCGGATGAGCAAAAGGTCATGGAAAGCGGTTTCGACGGATATATGCCTAAACCTATCAATGCCAAGCAATTGAAAGCGCAGTTGATGGATATCATGCAGAAACGTATTATCCTGCTGTAAGATGATTATAATCCTTTTCAGATAACTTCGAGAGGAGAGACGCCCCGCCATTATGCACGAATGTAGCGGGGCGTCTTTTTACCTATGTATTCTTTTGATACTCTGCAGGAGTCATCCCTGTCATTCGCTTAAAGAACTTTGAGAAGAACGAAGGATTGGGAAAATTCAGTTCATCCGAGATCTGGAATATCAGCATATCGCTATGTTTCAGCAAAACTTTGGCTTCAAGCACTACTGCCTGGTTAATCCACTGCATCACCGTCTGTCCGCTGGTCTCACGAATCACTGTACTCAGATAGTGGGGTGTCAGGCATAGCTTGTCAGCATAGAAGCTGATGTTGCGCTCATGTTTGCCATGCTCGTTCACCAAGGTTATGAAACGGTTGAAGGTCTCTTCCTGGCGGGAAAAGCAGGAGCGGGTGGCAATCCGTTTCTGATCGAGCATATACCTTATATCATATAGTATGGCGCTCACCAGGTGCTGCACCACCTCGGTGCGGAAGGGCGAACGGTGCATACTTTCCCAAAGCAGGGAGAAGAAGCCGCCGGTATGTTCCCATTCTTCTGCACCCAATGAGAGCACAATTTCCTGTCTGCCATATAATTCTGTCATGTTATTGCTCTGTATGGTGGGCAGAAAATCATTCTCGGGAACAATAACCTGAAAGTCATAATCCGGACTTATATCTATTACTTCTATAAGTGAGTTTGGCGGGATAACGACAATCATTTGCTTCTTCACATCATGTTCTACCAAGTTGATGGAAATCCTTCCTACGCCTTGAGTGATACGAAGGATGCGGCTCTCTTTTGCACGGTAGGGCTGTCCGATTCGGAACAGTGAACTCTGCATCTGTGCAAAGCTGATAACCATACCGATGCCCCGATGGATAGAACGGAATTCAGCACGGGTGATGAGTTCTGCGTTATCTTTTATCTCCTGAAAATCGAGATTCAAAGGCTTGTTCTTTTTCATTGTTTTGCTTCTGTTAGTGATATATATCTGTGGCAAAGGTAAGAATATAGTGTCATTTAATACCTTTTCCGACCATGTATCGAACAAATGGAACATATCATTCGACTAATAGAAAGTATTTGTGTAGCTTTATGGTCTATCTTTGCATCGTGTAACTAATCAACAAGAAACGGATATAGATATGAAACGAATAATTTTTTCTTTTGCTCTTCTGTTTGCAGCCACGCTGATGCACGCCCAGTTGACACTGGAAGAATGTCAGTGCCGGGCACAGGCCAACTATCCGCTGGTACGCCGATACGGGTTGATAGAGAAGGCACGTGAATATAATCTTGCCAATGCCGGTAAGGGGTATTTGCCGCAGTTCTCTATATCAGGAAAGGTAACGTATCAGAGCGACGTCACAAAACTTCCGGTAGAGATACCGGGAGTGGATATAAAAAGTATGCCTAAAGATCAGTATCAGGTGATGCTTGAAGTATCGCAGAACATTTGGGACGGTGGCGACATACACTCAAAGAAGCAACTGACGCGGGTTGCTTCGGACATAGATCGGGGGAAACAGGAAGTGGATATGTATGCACTGAATGACCGCGTGAACCAGGTTTACTTCGGAATCTTATTGCTGGACGAACAGCTGCAACAGAACCGGCTGCTGCAAGAAGACCTGGAGCGTACCTACAAACAAGTTTCTGACTATATGGCAAATGGTATTGCCAATCAGAGCGACTTGGATGCCGTGAGCGTGGAGATGCTGAGTACGCGTCAGAAACGTATAGAACTGGAGTCTTCACGGCAAGCGTATCTGAGTATGCTTTCCATATTCATAGGAAAGGAAGTCGGTATCGGGACTACCTTACGGAAACCTGCGGATATTCATGAATCGGCATCACTTGTGAACAACCGTCCCGAACTTCGCTGGTTCGACGCACAGGGAAGCCAACTGAATGTGCGGGAGTCTGCCTTGAAAACTCGTCTGCGCCCTCGCTTCGGGCTGTTTGTGCAGGGAGCTTACGGTAATCCGGGGCTGAATATGCTGAAAGATGATTTCTCCGCATATTATGTGGCGGGAGTCCGTATGTCGTGGAACTTTGGCAGCCTATATACTTTGCGCAATGACCGCAAGCTGATAGATAACAGCCGCCGGCTATTGGAGGCAAACCGGGATGTTTTCCTATTTAATACTGATCTGCAATCTACTCAGCAGAACTCTGCCATACTTTCCATGCGCAAACAGATGGCGGATGATGACGAGATTATTCGTTTGCGTGTCAACATCAGGAAGGCTGCCGAGGCAAAAGTAGCGAACGGGATACTTACCGTTACCGATATGCTGCGTGAAATTACATCTGAGAACCTGGCACGCCAGACTAAAGCCGTACATGAGGTGCAATTGCTGATGAATATCTGGAATCTGAAATATATTTTGAATAGGTAGTCAGTAGGCAATAGTGAACTGGCTGCTAACTACTAAAAAAAAACATTATTATGAAATCAAGGAATTTACTGGGACTTTGTTCCCTATTGGCCCTTTCCTCCGCTTGTGGAAATGGTACTCCGAAATATGATGCTACCGGAACATTCGAAGCCACTGAAGTGCTGGTATCGGCCGAAGCATCGGGCAAGTTGATTTACTTCAATATCGAAGAAGGCACTGTGCTGAAAGCAGGTCAGGAAGTAGGTGTGGTGGATACCGTGCAACTCTATCTGAAAAAGTTGCAACTGGAAGCAAACATCAAGTCTGTTGAAGAACAGCGTCCCGATATCTTGAAGCAAGTGGCTGCCACCAAAGAACAGATAACGGCTGCTGAGCGAGAACGTAACCGTGTGGCGAACTTACTGAAAGTGGGCGCCGCCAATCAGAAACAACTGGATGATGCGGATGACCTGCTTGAAGTACTCCGGAAACAGCTCGTGGCACAAAACTCCACATTGTCCAACAGTCATCAGAGTTTGACGTGGCAGAGTTCCTCTGTTGGCATCCAGGTGGCTCAAGTGGAAGACCAATTGAAGAAGTGTTATATCACCTCTCCAATAACCGGGACCGTACTGGCTAAATATGCCGAAACGGGAGAGTTGACCACTATGGGTACGCCGCTTTTCAAGATTGCCGATACGCAGCAGATGTATCTTCGTGCATACATCACTTCCGAACAGCTATCACAGGTGAGGTTGGGACAAAAGGTTACCGTTTTCTCCGACTATGGTACTGACGAGTACAGACAATATCCGGGCGTTGTCACCTGGATTTCGGATACTTCCGAATTTACTCCGAAAACCATTCTGACTAAGAACGAACGTGCCAATCTGGTATATGCCGTTAAGATAGCCGTGAAGAATGAAGACTATCTGAAGATAGGCATGTATGGAGGAGTGGAGTTTAGTGACAAGTGATGAAAAGTGAAAACAGAGGTACGGAACTCTGTTAGTTAAATAGCCATTTAATATATCAGAATAATGGAATTAGCGATAACTGTAAACGGTGTCACCAAAAGTTATGGTAAAGTGGAAGCTCTGCGCGGTGTTTCCTTGGCCGTTCCGCAAGGTGAATTGTTCGGCATTATTGGACCTGACGGGGCGGGGAAGACTTCCCTTTTCCGTATTCTCACCACCTTGTTGCTTTCCGATAGCGGGACTGCTTCCGTCTGCGGCCTGGATGTGGTGCGGGATTATAAGGAGATTCGTCGTCGTGTGGGGTACATGCCCGGACGTTTCTCCCTCTATCAGGACTTGACGGTGGAGGAGAATCTGAACTTCTTTGCCACGGTTTTCCATACCACCATTGAAGAGAACTACGACCTGGTGAAAGACATCTACCGGCAAATAGAACCTTTCAGGAAACGCCGTGCCGGAGCATTATCCGGAGGAATGAAGCAGAAACTTGCCCTTAGTTGTGCGCTTATTCACAAACCGGATATCCTTTTTCTCGATGAACCTACGACGGGCGTGGACCCTGTCTCCCGTAAGGAATTCTGGGAAATGCTTGGTCGTCTGAAAGCACAGGGCATCACCATCATCGCCTCTACACCTATCATCGACGAAGCGCGCCAATGCGACCGCATCGCCTTTATCAATGAAGGACAGATACATGGAATAGACACTCCGGAACGTATTCTGGAGCAGTTTTCGGATATACTTTGTCCGGCGGATTTGCAGCATGGCAAGACGGAACAGAAAGAGGAATACGTCATCGAAGTGGAGGGACTCACCAAGCGTTTCGGAAGTTTCACCGCCGTCGACTATATCTCTTTCCGCGTTCACAAGGGAGAAATCTTCGGCTTCCTGGGAGCCAATGGTGCCGGAAAGACCACTGCTATGCGTATGCTCACCGGACTGAGCCACCCGACGGAAGGCATGGCACACGTGGCAGGTTTTGATGTGGCTACTCAAACGGAAGAGGTGAAGAAAAACATCGGCTATATGAGCCAGAAATTTTCTCTTTACGAGGACCTCAAAGTATGGGAGAACATCCGTCTCTTTGCCGGAATTTACGGTATGGCGGAAGATGATATAGTCCGGAAGACTGATGAACTTCTTACACGTATCGGTCTGAGTGCGGAGCGTGATACCTTGGTGAAAAGTCTGCCTTTGGGCTGGAAACAGAAACTTGCATTTTCTGTTTCCATTTTCCACGAGCCGAAAATCGTCTTTCTGGATGAACCTACCGGTGGTGTGGAACCTGCTACCCGACGCCAGTTCTGGGAACTTATTTACCAGGCAGCCGACCGTGGCATCACTGTCTTCGTCACCACTCATTTCATGGATGAGGCTGAGTATTGTGATCGTATCTCCATCATGGTGGACGGTGTGATTCGCGCCCTTGATACGCCCGATAAACTAAAACGACAATTCAATGCCGTCACCATGGATGATGTATTCCAGAAACTGGCACGGGAGGCAGTGCGGACGGCAGATTAATAGAGTTGACAAGTCTCCTTGTATACTTGTCTCCTTGTCAACTAACAAAAGAATAAACAATGAAACAATTCATAGCTTTTGTCCGAAAGGAATTCTTCCATATCTTCCGCGACAGGCGTACGATGCTCATATTACTGGGCATGCCTGTTGTGCAGATTATTCTTTTCGGCTTTGCCATCACTACGGAAGTGAAAAACGTGCGTGTAGCCGTCCTCGACCCGTCCAACGATATGGTTACCCGCCGTATCATTGACCGTATGGATGCCAGCGAATACTTCTCCGTTACCACCTGTCTGTATTCTCCCGGAGAGGTGGAAACTGCTTTCAGGCGGGGAGACATAGATCTGGCACTCATCTTCAACGAGCAATTTGCCAGCCGCATTTATACGGGTGAAGCTCGTGTGCAATTGATTTCCGATGCCACTGATCCCAATACGGCAACTATGCAGGCCGGATATGCTGCCAATATCATAACCGCTGCCGGACGGGAAATGCTTCCTCCGGGGGGGCAGGAGACTTCCATTATTCCCGAAGTCAAGTTACTTTATAATCCGCAGATGAAGAGTGCTTATAACTTTGTGCCGGGTGTGATGGGGCTTATTCTGATGCTGATTTGCGCTATGATGACTTCCATCTCTATTGTCCGTGAAAAAGAAACGGGTACAATGGAAATTCTGCTGGTATCTCCTGTGAAACCTTTGTTCATCATTCTTGCAAAAGCAGTACCTTATTTTGTGTTGTCGTTTGTCAATCTTACGACTATCCTGTTGCTTTCGGTCTATGTGCTTGGTGTGCCTGTGGCGGGTAGTCTGTTCTGGCTCATTATGGTGTCGCTGCTCTTTATCTTTGTTTCTCTGGCATTGGGACTGCTTATCTCTTCGGTGACGCAGACGCAGGTTGCTGCCATGCTTGTGTCCGGATTGATGCTGATGATGCCTACCATGTTGCTTTCCGGCATGATATTTCCGATAGAGAGTATGCCTGTGATACTGCAGGGCATTTCAGCCGTACTTCCTGCCCGCTGGTACATTCAGGCAGTGCGTAAACTGATGATTGAAGGAGTGGATATTTCGCTTGTTCTGATGGAAGTCGGCATTCTTGCTGCAATGGCAACGATACTGATTACTATCAGTTTCAAGAAGTTTAAGAACCGATTAGAATAGGAGGGAGGCTGTTATGATAAAGTTCCTGATAGAAAAAGAATTCAAGCAATTGTTGCGCAACTCATTTCTGCCGAAGCTGATTTTCATCTTTCCGTGCATGATTATGATACTGATGCCGTGGGCTGCGAATCTGGAAATAAAGAACATCAACCTGAACATTGTGGATAATGACCATAGTGTCCTTTCCCGCCGTCTTGTAGACAAGATAGGTGCGTCCACCTATTTTCGTACAACGGCTCTTCCCGATACTTACAACGAAGGCTTGAAAAGTGTAGAGACTGGAATTGCTGACATCATCTTGGAAATTCCCCGTGATTTTGAAAAAGATTGGGTGCATGGCAAAAGTCCTCGTTTGCTGATTGCCGCCAATGCCGTGAATGGGACTAAGGGTGGTTTGGGAAGTTCTTATCTTTCCTCCATTGTCAGCGATTATATCCGCGAGTTGCAGGTGGAATCTCCCGTGCATGGAATATATTCCGGTAGGTCGTTTCCTAAAGTGAGTATAACAACTCAGAATCTGTTCAATCCTAACCTGAACTATAAACTTTTCATGGTACCGGCATTGATGGTTACGTTGCTGACGATGATTTGCGGTTTTCTTCCCGCTCTCAATGTTGTCGGTGAGAAAGAGGCGGGGACTATTGAGCAAATCAATGTGACTCCTGTCGGGAAATTCACATTTATTATCGCAAAGCTGATACCTTACTGGCTGATCGGGTATATAGTGCTTACTATCTGCTTTTTCCTTGCTTGGTTGCTTTATGGCATCTTGCCTGCCGGACATTTCCTTACTATCTATCTTTTCTCAATGTTTTTCTTGCTGGTGGTTTCGGGTTTTGGACTGGTGATTTCCAATCATTCGGGCACTTTGCAACAGGCGATGTTTGTCATGTGGTTCTTTATGTTGATTCTTATTCTGATGAGCGGTTTGTTTACGCCTATACATAGCATGCCGCAGTGGGCACAATTTATAGCCGCCCTTAATCCGCTGAAATATTTTGTGGAAGTGATGCGCACTGTTTATTTGCGTGGAGGTGGTTTCTTGGATCTCTTACCACAGTTGGGAACCTTGCTTGTCTTTGCGATTTTCTTTAATCTGTGGGCTGTGAAAAGTTATCGGAAAAGTAGCTGAATAGGTGGTATGAGACTGTACTTTAGCTTTATTCACCAACTCTGTTTTTCTGATAATCCGGAGGGAGCAATACTCCGTTTGTACCGTGTCTCTCTGTAGACCGATAAACAGGTATGTGCATATTTCCTTTTTGGGGAGCAACAGCACGCGAGGTCGGTATTGTACCTTTAATCATTCCTATTGCGTAACTTAACATATATTCGTTAGAATCACCCAAAGGTAACAACTGTTTGCTATCGAATTCATCAAGCGAATAATCCGGTTCCAACCCTGTACTATAGTCGTTGCTTGCTCCTTCCTTATTCGTGATACGCATCACAATCGGTTGAATGGCCCATTCATATTTCTTATCGGCATAATGAAGAGAGCCTACGTTTTTACCTTCCGTGGTTTCACCGATAAGAATGATATTCTCTTTTCCATAGTAAGGCATCAATCCGTTTATTACTGCTTCAGATGCGGAAGCTGTTGATGAACTTGTCAGAATAAACAGTCGACTCAATTTTAAATGTGCCGTTTCCCCCTCACTATTGAACCTGATGTTAAGGGATTTACCTTTATTGTCTGTCTCTATTCCGAATATATCGCTTTTATGATTTTCGTTCACCAATAAACTTGCAAGTATGGTTGCCGAACTTAGATATCCGCCGCCATTATAGCGCAAATCAAGTATGAACTCATCTATATTTTGTGCAGCAAATTCACCAAGAATATCTTTCATTTCATTATCATATGTTTTGTCGTCAAAACCATTCGGACCTGTAGTGAAATGATTATAGAGTAAATATCCTACCTTTTTGCCATCAGCATTCAGTGTTGTGTGGCA
Organism: uncultured bacterium; assembly: GCA_905215555.1. Lineage (GTDB taxonomy): Bacteria > Bacteroidota > Bacteroidia > Bacteroidales > Bacteroidaceae > Bacteroides. The sequence continues at coordinate 24,302 of CAJMQU010000047.1, read as the reverse complement.
ATATAACGGATTGTCTTCTACTTTTCGAGAAGAAGATAATGCTATATCTTTCGTTTGGTTTTCATCTGCAAGATCTAGCAGGATTGTTAACTTGATTGCCGGACCTTTGAGCAACTGCGTGAAATTGTTTTGGTTTAATTTGACGCCATTTATGTGGGTCAGCCAATCTCCCCGTTTAATTCCGGCTTCATCAGCCGGACTGCCGGGCAAAACGTATAACACCCATGAACGGTAATACCCCAAAGGTTTGCCATTCTTATCCACCATATTGAAAGTTACAAACTCCATACCGTATGTATCATCCGAATCAATACTGGTACGTGTGTCGGGTACATAGTCTTTGTTTTTCTCAATATAGGAATAGTAGTGATGTGTTCCATTACGCGTTTTCCCATCTTTCAAACTAAGCAGGGAACGGAAGAAAGCTTCCGGTTCGGCATCGAAGTTCAACTTACTTTCTTGGGGAATCTCACTATACCATAAATAATTTTTCCGCATAGTTTCTTCTATCCAATGATTTACTGCCAGACCTTCTTTGGGAGCACCAGGTGTTTCTTCGGGATCATCATCGCAACATGCTATAAAGAGGGTTGGGCTGCATAGTAAACTTAACCAAGCGATGATTACATATAAAGATATTTTTTTCATGTGTAATGCTTTTATAATTCAGTAACTACAAACGAACGTAAAAATAGTCATATAAACAAGTAAAATGATTAATTTAATAAGATATAGAGTGAGTTATTCCTATTTCGGCAATATATATAATGAGTAATTTCGTATTATTGTTTTTTATCCTACTTTTGCAGACAAATTAAAATATCTGATATCCTAATGAATACACAGACAACTTATCTTGCTTCTAAACCGCATTATGAAATCCTCGACGGATTGCGTGGTGTGGCAGCTGTTATGGTCGTAATCTTCCACCTTTTCGAAGCTCATGCGGGAGGTAGCCATCTTACGCAAATTATCAATCACGGTTATCTTGCCGTAGACTTTTTCTTTATGCTTTCGGGTTTCGTAATCGGTTATGCCTATGATGATCGCTGGAACCGGATGAGTATCGGTACTTTTTTTAAACGCCGTGTCATCCGTCTGCATCCTATGGTGATTATAGGTAGCATCATCGGTGCTGTTTTCTTTTTCTTCCAGAAATCTCCTTGTTTTCCGGGGATGGACAATGTTTCGGTAGGAACCGTGCTGGTAATCATGCTCTATGGTTGTACGTTGCTTCCGCTTCCTTTGAAGTGGGATATCCGTGGTTGGACAGAAATGCACCCTTTGAACGGTCCGGCATGGTCGCTTTATTATGAATATATCGGTAATATACTGTATGCTTTGTTTGTACGCAAGTTCAATAAGGTTGCATTGTCTGCTCTTGTTTTCCTGGCGGCTTGTGCTACGTTGCATCTTTGCCTAACGGCTCCGAAAGGTGACATTGTTGGTGGTTGGGCACTGAATTGGGAACAGCAGTATGTGGGATTTGTCCGCTTGCTCTATCCGTTCTTTGCCGGTTTGCTGTTGTCACGTCTTGGTTGGCTGATACGGATGAAGAAGCGGGCATTTTGGTGGTGTAGCCTGATGATTGTGGTGGTTCTTTCTGTTCCTCGCATCGGTGGTGAAGATCATTTTTGGATGAATGGACTTTATGAAGCCCTTTGTATCATTTTTATCTTTCCGGTAATTGTTTCTATGGGAGCGGGCGGAAAGGTGACAGGTAAACATTCCGTAGGTATTTGTAAGTTTTTGGGTGATATCTCATATCCTGTATATATCACTCACTATCCGCTGATATATACTTATACGGCATGGGCATGCAACAACAATGCGACGATAGCCGAAGGTATTCCTTATATGATACTGACCTTCGTTGGTGCCTTTGTTCTTGCTTACGCCTGTCTGAAACTTTACGATGAGCCTGTACGTAAGTGGTTGACGAATCGTTTTCTGAAAGGTAGCCACAAGACGAAATAAGATTGTTCTTTTGGACGATATAAAGAAACGGGCAACTTCTTTTTATGGAAGTTGCCCGTTTTCATTTTAAATGATTCATCTGTTGGTCTTAGTGGAAAAAACTTATTTCACTTCAATGGATTTCTTGTTTTTTTGTTTTTCTTCGGCTGAGAATTTCGGCAGATTGATGTTCAGTACACCGTTTTCTACCTGTGCGAAAATCTTTTCTTTATCCACATTATCCGGCAAAATCATAGTTTGCTGGAATTTGGAATATGAAAATTCGCGGCGCAGATAGCGACCGTCTTTTTTCTCTTCCTTGTTTTCAGTCTTCTTCTCCATGGCGATAACCAAGTTGTTATCTTCGTCAATGTGAACGTTGAAATCATCTTTCGTCATTCCCGGAGCAGCCAACTCTACTTTGTATTCTTTTTCCGTTTCCATCACATTGATAGCCGGAGCGGTTGCATTGGCTTTTTCCATCCATTCGTTATCAAAGAAATCATTAAAGATACTTGGTAACCAACTTTGAGTTCTTCTAACAGGCATCATAATTTTAGTCTCCTATCCTTTAAGTTAAACATTCAGTTAGTTTTGAACTTCCAGTTCATGCTTGCCTTTCCGGTTGTTGTTTTTCAGCTTTTTCCGTGTGGCTTCTGAACTGTTGTTCATAAACGTAATCGCAAAACGCATGCCAATTGCTTTTGGTTCTGCTGATTAACAAAATGTCACTAAAGTTCTGACAAAAATACTTGTTTTATGCCGTTTTGTGCGTTTTTTATATAAATTTGATTTATTGCACTACTAATTTGAAACGCATTCTCCATCGTTTGGATTCTTCGTTCCAATCGTGGCTGATTATTTTGAAGATTCCTATCTCGGAGGTGTTTTTTACGTGTGTGCCCAAACAAAGGCATTCATCATAATTGCCTACTTTCACTATGCGCACCGTTTCCGAAGCGTCATCTGGCAGTCGTTTCAGGTCGAAACGCCCCTGGGCTTCTTCCTGAGTGATGAATTCTGTGGTTACATCCAAGCCTTGTGTTATCACGGCATTCACAGTTTCTTCCAGTTGTTTTATATCTTCTTCTGTAGGAGCGGACTCTAAGGCATAATCCAGTTTACTTTTCTTTCTTTCTATATGTGCCGATACTGATCGTCCGCAGTCGAAGAGATTCATCATCGTCCGGTTGATAATATGTTCGCAGGTATGCATGGGTGGATATTCCTGCTTGTTGTGGTCGTTGAGTTGAAGATTTTGCTCCATATTTTAATTATTCTTATTTATATTATGATTTTCATATTAAAAGCATAATTATCAGCACTGTTTTCTGTTTAATCACTTACGAAGATACGTATTCTTGATTAAATCTACTAACTTTCTTCCTGTTTCTTTAGACAATTCTTTTTGGATATGAATGAACAGGTTGTATTGTATGAATGTTAAAAATCCTGTACATCAATATGCACAGGATTTTTCTATTGTAACGTTGAATGTTTAATGCATAATGAAATTCCGGAAGAATCGCCAGCAAGCAATGTACATGATGCCAATACCTGCAATCAAATAAGCTAAAATAACAATAAAGACAGAAGCTTGTACTTGCGAGTAGTCATCATAGCGATACTTATTATCTCCGGTAATGGTATCAATGGTATCTTGAGTATCGAATATATAAGTGATGACTTTCGCATTTCCCACAATTTGTGCTAATGTACCCAAAAGTCCGGTTGAAGCATGAGATCTGTTTGCCACTTTATTTAATATAAGATATTGGGGGGCAAAGGAAGCCAAATAATAAACGGCTATTGCTCCTGCAAAAAGAATGGTAATCAAGAGATCACTCATCAAATAACTGACCAGTAATGTTGCAATACCTGCGGCTATCATGACAGAATAAGAACCGTCGAACAAACGTTTCTGACTATTAGTAAGAATATGTGCGTATTGTTGTAAATCATGCACTATCTTAAGATTGGTGGAAGCTAGCTCTATTGCTTGACGCAAATAGTCGGCACACTTTTTATATTGCTTTTTCTTTAATACAACTAAGTATGACGTACCATTCGAATGATTCTGGAATATAGTTAACTCTTGTTGTAACTTCTCAAGCAATCTTGCTACTTGTGCGTCTTCTACCGGAGAGCTCTGAGTGTTTTTCCCATTAGAACGCCTGATTGTTGAGAAGTACTCCGTGGTATATATCTGTTCAAACTCATTTTTCCTGTTGATTATGAAAAGACTATATCCTGCCATGGCTATAATCAGAATCGCTGCGCTTACGATACTGATCCAGCTAATAGGAGAGGACGTTTCATTGTCAACCTTATTGCTAATTGAGCTTTCAGCACTTGCTTCTTGGCTCTGTAAATCTGACTTCCTTAGCAGAAGTTTATCAGGTAAACCGTTCGCTTTGTTTGTGCTGAGTTCAATCGACTGATCGGCAGGATTATAAGTCATTTGCATCCTAAATTCTCCCATTTCAGTATCAAGTACTTTCTGTAGTGAAGCTTTATAGCCCTCCACCTCAACCTCTTCTATCGAATAGTAGCTGCCATCAGAAAAGGCAAATGTTCCGTAGCATAAAGCTCCATCCATATCGAATTCGTTTTCAATGTTTTTCTGATACAAGTTGAGTTTGATGGTCCCATTCGTTTCTTCCTGTTCATACAACCACGTACCTTTAAAAGTATCTTGTTGTGCTGTTGTCATGGTAATGCCCATGAAACAAAGGAATAATAATATAGTTATTGGTTTCATATTGCTTTTGGGGGAGTTTTCATGTTGTTGATTCGGAAAGCTATGGTGATATTCACAAGAATAAGTACAAAGTCCAATCCTCCCATGGCTGTTAGCGGTAACTCGCTATTTTTGGCATCCAAAGCCAGTATGATGATAAATAAGTAAAAAAAGGAAGAGATGATTGTTGCGCCAAGTCGTATTAACTTGAATCTGCGAATGTCGGCAAACATAGGGATTTTCTTTATAATTTGCTGCATAACTGAAATATTCATGCCTACAATAGGAATAAGTAAACTCAGTATAGTCAACAGTGCAAAAAAGCCAGACCAGAAGAAGCCGAATGTAAGCAAACATTGCATACCTGATCGGGAACCGAATATATCAACGACTCCGGTAAATAAAAAAATAAGGAGAGTAGCTATCGCAATGACTCCAGAAAGATTTTCTTTTCTTTTTAAATTCATAATTTGGTAGTTTTTAATGTTTTCACTAATTTCTTGCAATAATTAGATGTAGTTATTAATGGAGATTACATCTATGAAGGAGGAGACTTAACATGGTTTCCCGTAGGAACATTGAGTAGAATAGAACATGAAGAGGAGAAGTATCTTCCTGTCTGTCCATTTGTCCTGTTGATTGATTTCATTATAGATATAAGTGTTATGTGCCCGTCAATTCCCCAAAGCAAGCGGGTTATAAAATAGAAGAACGTGGGAACTGTTACCATGATATCCATATTTCGAGGCTCTGGTAAAGCCCACCTACGATATAACAAGCAACAGTCCCACGCTCCATACGGATATATAACAAATATATATATACGATGTGCGTGAGACCCGTTTACTTATTATTAACTCGTAGGTTTGAAATTTACCAGATTCCGAAATATGAGTAATAATAAAAACGTCCTCAAAAAGATAATAGTGTCCCTTCCTTTCTATAGAAGTCGACACTGCACAAATATAAAGAATTAAATATTCGTACAAATCGTATAAAGAGTAAAATTACTCTTTATTAACGTTGGATATAAGCTACTATAGTTATTCATGCAAAAGAGAAATCTATTAACCTTTTTCTCTTTACATTTAAAGATATTGTGATTTAAATGCTATCAGAATAGGAATCTATTAGAATTTACTTATTTTTGCATAGAACTTCTTGTAGAAGTAACCTTTAATCAATCAAAATCAGATGAAGAGAATAATCATATTCCTATATATATGCAGTGTATGTGCGTACCAACTCCATGCTGCCAATAACAATAGTGTTGTAGACTCCCTCTTATTACAACTGGATCAAATAATTCAAAATCGTCCCGTATACATAGAACAGAAAGAAAAGAAACTGAACGATTTGAGAAAAGCCCTCAGACAACGCATTTCCGATGAGAACCGCTTTAGACTGTTAGGAGAGTATCTGGATGAATACCGTTCCTATAACACAGACTCTTCACTTTACATCTCCCGCGAGAGATACCAGGTAGCCCTACGGATGAAGAACCAAGAACATCAGGACAATGCCTTGATGAATACCGCTGAGATTATGGGTACAGCAGGCATGTACAAAGAAGCCATTGACCTGATGCAAAACGTACATATCAATCTGTTGCCGGATGAACTTCACCCATACTATTATCATATCTACCGTACGGTCTACGGTCTGATGGCTGATTATGCAGTTACGGAACGGGAGAAAAAACTCTATGCTGAGATAACGGACAAATATCGAGATTCCTTACTGTTGGTCAACAAAGACAACCTTCTGGTGTACACGCTGATTCAGTCCGACCAATACAATGTGCGGGGGGAGTATGACAATGCTATTCAATTATTGACGGATTACTTGGCAGGGCAGATAGATAATGTACACGATGTAGCAATCTGTGCTTACACATTATCGGAATCATACCGTTTGAAAGAAGACACTGAAAAAGAGAAAGAATATCTGATTCTTTCCTCCATTGCAGATATGAGGTCTGCGGTGCGCGAATATATTTCTCTACGGAAACTGGCCGTCTTGCTTTATCAGGAAGGAGATATAGACCGTGCCTATTCTTATCTGAAACTTTGTATGGACGATGCCGTGTTCTGTAATGCCCGGTTGCGTATTCTGGAAATCCTGCAAATTTTCCCCCTTATCAACGATGCTTACCAACAAAAGACCGAGAAGCAGCAGGAACAAATGAAGTGGGCATTAGTCTCTATCAGTCTGTTGTCTATCTTCCTTCTGATAGCAATTTTCTATGTATATAAGCAGATGAAGCGTGTGGCTGCCGCACGCCATGAGGTAGTGGATGCCAATAAGCGCCTGAAAGAATTGAATGAAGAACTTCAACGCTACAACCTGCAATTGAAAGAAGCCAACCATATCATTGCCGAAAACTCCTATCTGAAGGAAGAATACATCGGACGATATATGGACCAGTGTTCCGTATATCTGGAAAAGATGGATAACTATCGCCGTTCATTGGGCAAAATAGCGGCAAGCGGCAAGGTGGACGAACTATATAAACACATCAAATCGTCCAAATTCATAGATGAAGAACTGAAAGATTTTTATGCGAACTTTGACAACACCTTCCTGCAACTGTTCCCCACCTTTGTCGAAGATTTCAATGCCTTGCTTGCCGATGGTGAACAGATTTATCCGAAAGCTAGTGAACGGATGAGTACGGAGTTACGTATTTTCGCCCTGATTCGTTTGGGTATTACCGACAGCGTGAAGATAGCCCAGTTCTTGCGCTATTCCGTGACCACCATATATAATTATCGTACAAAGGTTCGTAACAAAGCTGCCGGTGACCGTGACTTATTGGAACAGGAAGTGATGAAGATAGGTAAATCTAAAGACTGAAATGCCGCTTTCAGGTTCTATTAGTGTCCTTTTTACGCTTATATTTTTACTACTTTTTTGAGACAATGCTGCTATGGTAATTTCTTGTGTATTAATAGTTTGCTGCTTATAAAACGGCTGATACCACTACTTTTTTACTCTTTTCTCCTTTATCGGCTCTTCTTATCCGATACATTTGCATTGTTCCTTTCACGGAAGGGACGACAGCATGTGATTTATGTTTTATTATTAACTTTAAATTCGTATATTATGCAAAAGTACAAAATGCCGATCAGGCTTCGAATCATGGTTTGTCTGATAGGACTGTTACTTCCGATGTGCATGTTCGCACAGCAAATCACAGTACAAGGTGTAGTGAAGGACCATACGGGTGAAACCGTTATCGGTGCCAGTGTCGTGCAGAAGGGCACGATGAACGGAACGATAACAGGTATCGATGGCGATTTCTTGTTGAATGTGCCTTCGGATGCTGTTCTGGTAGTCTCGTTTGTGGGGTACAAGACTTTGGAGATCCCCGTTAAAGGGCAGAAACAGATTCAGGTAATGCTGTCCGAAGACAGTGAGATGCTGGATGAAGTGGTGGTGATAGGCTATGGAACCATGAAGAAAAGCGATTTGACGGGTGCTGTATCTTCTTTGGGTAGCAAAGATATAAAAGATGCTCCTGTATCCAATTTAGGACAAGCCATTCAGGGCCGAATCTCCGGTGTACAAGTTGTGGATGCCGGAAAGCCGGGTGACAATGTTTCTATCAAAATTCGTGGTTTGGGTTCTATCAATAATTGTGATCCTTTGGTGGTAATAGACGGTGTGCCTACTGATCTGGGATTATCTTCTCTGAACATGGCGGATGTGGAACGTCTGGACGTATTGAAAGACGCATCAGCTACGGCCATTTACGGTTCGAGGGGGGCCAATGGAGTAGTGATGATTACTACCAAGCGCGGAACAGAAGGAAAAGGCAAGCTGTCTGTTTCAGCCAATTGTGCTTTCCAGAATGCCACGAATGTTCCTTCTTTGCTGAATGCCGCCCAGTATGCGGAACTGAGCAACGATATGATGACGAATAGTGGACGCAACCCTAATCCAAACTGGGCGGACCCTTCTGAACAGGGTACAGGTACTGACTGGATGGATGAATTGCTTCGCACAGGTATCATGCAAAACTATACGGTAAGTTATTCCGGGGGTAATGAAAAATCCCATTATTATGTGTCCGGTGGTTTTCTTGACCAGTCAGGTATCGTAAGCAGTGTGAACTATCGTCGTTTCACGTTTCAGTCAAATAGTGATGCACAAGTACTGAAGTGGTTGAAATTCTCTAATAACATTACTTTCAGCACTGATACGAAAGATTCGGGCAGCTATAATATAGGTGATGCACTGAAGGCTCTTCCTGTTCTTCCAGTGAAGAATGAAGACGGTTCCTGGAGCGGACCGGAAGGCAATTCGGAGTGGTACGGCAGTATTCGTAACCCGATAGGTCCTACACAGCTCAACAAGAGCCGGACGAAAGGATATAACTTCCTTGCCAACTTGACAGCGGAACTGACTTTCACCAAATGGCTGAAATTCAAGAGTACATTTGGTTATGACGCCAAGTTCTGGTTTATCGATAACTTCACTCCGAAGTATAACTGGAAACCTATTCCGACGGAAGAAACCTCCCGCTATAAGAGTGATAATAAATCATTCACTTATCTTTGGGATAATTATTTCCTGTTTGATTATACGTTTGCCGAAAAACATCGTGTAGGCTTGATGGCAGGTTCGTCTGCACAGTGGAATGAGAATGATTATCTGAATGCTCAGAAGAATGTCTTCATGTTCGACAATGTGCATGAAATGGATAATGGTCAGGAGATGTATGCCATTGGCGGTAGTTCCAACGAATGGGCATTGCTTTCGTACATGGCACGCGTCAATTACTCTTATGAAGACCGTTATCTGTTGACGGCAACTGTTCGTCGCGACGGTTCCAGCCGTTTCGGTAAGAAGAATCGTTGGGGTACTTTCCCGTCAGTCTCTGCGGCATGGCGTGTTTCGCAGGAAAAGTGGTTTCCGCAGAATAAGTATGTAAACGACCTGAAACTGCGTGCCGGATATGGTGTGACGGGCAGCCAGGCAAGTGTAGGTAATTATAGTTATCTGGCATCTTATAATACTAGTGTATATCCCTTCGGCACAACAAGCGGCAATCAGACGGCGCTGGTTTCTTCCACGCTTGCCAATCCTTATATTCATTGGGAAGAGGTAGCACAGACGAATATTGGCTTTGATGCTTCCTTGTTCAATTCGCGCATCATCTTCTCGCTGGATGCTTATCTGAAAGAGACCAGGGATATGTTGGTGAAAGCGTCTATTCCTATCACGTCGGGTTTTGAAGACACTACCACTACTTACACCAATGCCGGTCAAGTCCGCAATCAGGGTTTGGAAATGAGTCTGCATACCATCAACCTGACAGGCGCACTGGGCTGGGAGACAAATATAACCGCCACTTACAATAAGAATAAGATTAAAGATCTGAATAGTGCGGTTCCTTATTACATCAACCAGATTAATAACTCTTACGTGACGATGCTGGCAAAGGATTATCCGATTAACGTATTCTACGGTTATGTGACTGATGGACTGTTTCAGAATCAGGCAGAAGTGGATGCGCATGCCGTACAGCCGGGAGCGGAGCCGGGCGACATTCGTTTCAGGGATTTGAATAACGATGGTGTCATCAATGACAGTGACCGTACGGTGATAGGCAATCCTAATCCGAGCTGGTTCTATTCGATGAATAACAGTTTGTCTTATAAAGGTTTTGAATTGTCCGTCTTCCTCCAGGGAGTGGCCGGCAATAAGATTTATAATGCCAACAATATCGATAATGTCGGCATGGCTGCTGCATACAATCAGACCACCGATGTACTGGAACGTTGGAGAGGAGAGGGAACAAGTCATTCCATGCCACGTGCCGTCTTCGGTGATCCGAATCAGAACTGCCGTGTATCCGACCGCTTTGTGGAGAATGGTTCTTATCTCCGCTTGAAGAATATCACGCTTTCCTATACTTTCCCAAAACAGTGGTTGCAGAAGATACAGGTAGAGAATGCACGTCTTTCCGTCTCTTGTGAGAATGTAGCTACCATTACCGGATATTCCGGCTTCGATCCGGAGGTGGACATCAATGGAATTGATTTGTCCCGTTATCCCATCTCCCGTACATTCAGTGTAGGTTTAAATTTTAACTTTTAAATTGATTCGGATATGAAAAAGATAACAAACTTAGTATATGCGCTGGCCGTGTTGATGCTGGTTTCATGTAACGACTTCCTTGATAAGTCTCCCAAATATGCAGTTGACCCCGAAACGACGGTGACCGATGATGTTGCCGTGGCACTGACGAATGCTTGCTATAAAGCACTTCAATCTTCTAATCTTTATAATCAGCGTATGTGGTCTCTGGACATTGTTGCAGGAAATAGTCTGGTGGGTGCAGGCGGTGGTACTGATGGTTTGGAAACCATACAGGCATCCAATTTTATCACGCAGAGCGATAACGGTATGGCATTGTATATGTGGCGTTCTCCGTGGGTAGGTATTGGGCAATGTAACATTGTGCTGACTAGTCTTCCGCAGGCAGAAGCCGTGTCGGAGAGTATCAAGAACCGTTGTATGGGTGAGGCTTATTTCTTGCGCGCTCATTACTATTATATTTTAGTACGTTTGTACGGTGGTGTACCTTTGCGCCTGGAACCCTATAATCCGGGTGAGTCTACGGCAATAGCCCGTACGACCCTAGACCAGACTTACGAACAGATTATTTCCGATTGTAAGAATGCCGTCGATTTGCTCCCTGCAAAAGCTGAATACAGCGAAGAACAGAAAGGACGCGCCTGTAAGGATGCCGCTCTGGCTATGCTGGCGGATATTTATCTGACCTTGGCACCCAATCACACAAGTTATTATGAAGATGTGGTGGATTTGTGCAATGAAATCACGAATTTGGGCTATGACCTTTCCACCTGCAAGTATGAAGACAACTTCGATGCCACTATCAATAATGGTCCTGAATCTTTGTTCGAAGTGCAATATTCCGGTAGCACGGAATATGATTTCTGGGGAACGGACGGTCAGTCTTCCTGGCTCTCCACTTTCATGGGGCCGCGTAACTCGGACTTTGTGGCAGGCAGTTACGGTTGGAATCAGCCTACGGAGGAATTTATAGGACAATATGAAGAAGGTGATAAGCGGAAAGACTTGACGGTCCTTTACGACGGTTGTCCGGATTTCGATGGAAAGACTTATAAAAGTTCTTATTCAAACACTGGATATAATGTCCGCAAATTCTTGGTTTCTAAAACTATATCTCCGGAATATAATACAAATCCGAATAACTTCGTCGTGTACCGCTATGCGGATGTTCTTCTGAAAAAGGCGGAAGCATTGAACGAAATGGGACATCCGGATCAGGCTGCCGCTCCCTTGAATATTGTCCGTAAACGTGCCGGACTGCCTGAAGTTTCAGGTCTGTCACAAGAAGCCATGCGTGAAAAGATTATTCACGAACGCCGCATGGAGCTTGCTTTCGAAGGACATCGCTGGTTCGATATGATTCGCGTCAGCAATGGCGAGTATGCCATCCGGTTCTTGCAGTCCATCGGTAAGAGCAATGTAAATAAGAACCGTTTGCTATTTCCCATTCCGCAGACGGAAATGGATGCAAACGTGTTGATGACACAGAATACAGGCTATTAATCACTTAAATCAGAAGAATATGAAAAGATATATTTCACATTTAGTATTTGCGTTGCTGGGGTGCATGGCATTGTCTGCATGTGTGGATAATGACTATATAGAACTGGATAAGGGATACAATGAGTTGGCACTCTCCACCAGCAATACCGAAGTAGTTTTGAATGAGCTGTCTCATGCCGAGGATGCTCTGGAACTTTCTTGGACAACAGGAACTAATTATGGGACAGGAAATAAAATCTCCTATACGCTGGAACTTGCCCGTGCGGGAAGCAATTTTGCGACTTCTTACATTGCGTTGGAAAATGCCGTGCAGGAATATACTTGGAAGAAAAGTGTAGAGGAATTGAACGATATTCTTCGCGGACACTTCGGAATGGAAACTGCCGGAACCATTTCGCTGGAAGCACGTCTGACGGCTAAAGTTGTGGATAGGGAAGAAGTGCAGGTAGCTACCGTCTCATTCTGTGTTACTGCTTATGAACCGCTGACTTCTACTCTTTATCTGATAGGTGACGCTACGCCCTGTGGTTGGAGTGCGGATGATGCAACAGAGATGACGCGAAAAGATAACGGTATATTCACATGGATGGGAAAGATGACGCCTGGTTCGTTCAAGTTTATCACTACGCTGGGCTCATTCCTGCCATCCTATAATAAAGGAACAGATGGGAAATTGGTGCTCCGTACCAGCGATAGCCAGCCCGATGAAGCCTTTACCATCGAAGAAGATTTCAATTATATTGTCGAAGCGAATTTGTTTACCGGTGTTGTTACTCTGACTCAGACGGAGAATCTGAAACCGGCTTATGATCAACTCTATTTTGTAGGTGGTATGAATGATTGGGTATCTATGCCGATGAAAAAGGATATACTTGATCCGTTCTTGTTCCGATATGCCCGCTTATTTGATATAGGTCAGGGTGGAGAATTCAAGTTTGGCACTTCAGAAGGGAGCTGGGAAAACATGTATAAGGCAACAAAAGCCAATTCTTCTTATACTGATACGGAAATGGTATTTGTGAAGGGGTTCGATCCTGACAACAAATGGGTGCTGAAAGATGCCGAATGTGGCAAGGGATATAAGATATGTGTCGATATCCGTGCAGGCAAGGAACGTATGATGATGAGTGAGTTTGTACCTTACAAGATGATTTATCTGGTAGGAGATGCTTCGCCTGCGGGATGGACCATCGGTGATGCCACTCCGATGCAGGTTACGGATAATCCGTACGTATTCACCTGGCAGGGGGTGCTGAATGCGGGCGAGTTGAAGTTGACTTGTGACAAGAAAGAAGACTGGAACGGTGCCTGGTTCATGCCGGATGTAGCCGATAAGCAGCCTACGGGGGAAACAGAGCCGATGCTGTTCTTGGATAAGTCCAGCGATGCATTTAAAGCCCAATATCCGGATGTAATGGTTGGCGGTATCGACCAGAAATGGAAGATTATGACAGCAGGTTCTTATAAAATAACGCTGAACCAGTTGGAAGAAACTATTTTGATAGTAAAACAATGATAGTTCTTAAAATTCAATAGGATGAAATATATAATTTATGCAATTACCACATTGTTCTTTTTTGCTTCGTGCAGCAAAGACAATGATGAAACCGGTGGTGGTTTCGGTGGAGGAGGTGAAATTGGCGGAGTGACTGATGTCACTCCAGTAACCTCCGATTTAACTATAAACCTGGCTACTGATAAAGCTTGTTATAAACCGGGTGAAACCATTTCTTTCACAGCTGATGCCCTGCCTGCAGGAGTTAGGGTACGCTATCGTACCTTGAACAAAGTTGTTTCTGAGCAAGCAGTTACTACTACTTCCTGGACGTGGACTGCACCGGTAACAGACTTTACAGGCTATCTGGCAGATGTATACCGCACGAAAGATGATGGTACGGAAGTTATTCTCGGCACCATTGCCGTAGATGTATCCAGCGATTGGTCCCGTTTTCCCCGTTACGGCTTTGTCGCCACATTCGATGCTTCTAAAAACGAAAGCACGATTCAGAGAGAAATGTCTTTCTTGAACCGTTGCCATATCAATGGCGTACAGTTTCAGGATTGGCACAACAAACACCATTGGCCATTAGGCGGCACGTGTGAACACTTGGATGCAGTGTACAAGGACATTGCCAACCGGGATATTTATACGCAATCAGTAAAAGACTATATCCGCATTCAGCATACGTATGGGATGAAGGCTATGTTCTATAATCTTTGTTTCGGTGCGCTTGATGATGCTGCCAGTGATGGTGTAAAAGAAGAATGGTATATCTTTAAGGGTACAGGACATACGGATAAGGATGCGCACACATTGCCGGACAGTTGGAAAAGTAATATTTATCTTCTTGATCCTTCCAATGCGGAATGGCAAGCATACATTGCCCAACGTAATGACGATGTTTATGCCAACCTTGATTTTGACGGCTATCAGATAGACCAGCTAGGGAACCGGGGCGACCGCTACAACTACAAAGGAAATAAGGTGAACCTCCCCAAATCTTATACTTCGTTCATTGAAGCTATGAAGCAACGTCATCCTGAGAAGCGTTTGGTTATGAATGCCGTCAGCAGCTATGGAGCCTCCCAGATTGCCGGGACGGGTAAAGTCGATTTCCTTTATAATGAGGTTTGGGGAGATGAGGCGGACTTTACGGATTTATACACCATTCTGAAAGCCAATCATCAGTACGGTAACCAATCGTTGAAGACGGTATTTGCTGCCTACATGAACTATGAAAAGAGCTCCGGAGACTTCAATATGCCGGGAGTCTTGTTGACGGATGCGGTGATGTTTGCTCTTGGCGGTTCCCATTTGGAACTGGGAGGCGACCACATGCTGTGTAGCGAATACTTCCCGAACACCCGCTTGCGGATGAGTGATGCTTTACAGACTGCCATCGTGCATTATTATGATTTTATGACGGCCTATCAGAACCTCCTCCGTGATGGTGGAGAAGAAGAGGAGGTCACTCTGGACTGTACTGATACCGGCAAGAATTTAAGTCTGAACGCTTGGCCACCAAAGAAATCGTCCATAACGGCTTTTTCCAAAAGAGTAAATGGCAAACGGGTAGTTCATTTACTCAATTTTCTTAGTGTAAACAGCCTGAGTTGGAGGGATCTTGACGGCACGATGCCCGAGCCGCGTCTGGTGACTAAAGTGCCTTTGAAACTGGAAGTTGCTGGAAAGGTAAGTAAAGTGTGGGTAGCTACTCCTGACGCTCATGCCGGAGCTTCGCAGGAACTGGCTTTTGAGCAGAAGGACGGAGCGATAACCTTTACACTTCCTTCGCTGAAATACTGGACAATGATTGTAATAGAATAAATGGATAGAATGATGAAACGATATATTTATTTGTTTTTAATGTTGTGCTTCCTGTGTCCGCGCTTACATGCTGGAAGTTCAACAGGAACTTGCATTTCTTGTTCTAAGGAAGGGAGAAATGTTATCTTTCACTTGAATGATAGTTCGGTGGTACAGTTGCAACTGTGCAGTCCTTCGATGGTGCGTGTCTGGTTCTCGCCGGACGGGAAACTGCAACGGGGAAACCTTTCCTTTGCAGTCATCAATGAAGAACTAGAAGAGGTGGGTACGGTTGAGGTGGACGAACAAAATGCTTGTTATGAGATATTCACGCCTAAACTCCGTATCCGGGTAAATAAAGCTCCGTTCAGTTTGCAGATATTCGACAAGTATCAGAGGCTTTTGTTCAGTGATTATGCAGATAGGGGGCATATCAGTGAAGGAGAGCGTAAAGTGGAATATAAGACTTTACGCCGAGATGAACATTTCTTCGGCTTAGGCGAAAAGACAGGCAAACTGGACCGGCGCGGTGAATCTTATAAGATGTGGAATAGTGATAAACCCTGTTATAGTATTGTGGAAGATCCTTTATATAAGAGTATTCCTTTTTTTATGAGCAATTATCGCTATGGCATCTTCTTGGATAATACGTATAAGACAGAATTCAAATTCGGTACCGAGAGCCGCGATTATTACAGTTTCGAAGCTCCCGGCGGAGAGATGATTTACTATTTTATTTTCGGCAAAGATTATAAAGAAATCATGAAGCAATATGTGGCATTGACGGGGCACCCCATCATGCCTCCCAAATGGGCATTAGGCTTTGCACAATGCCGTGGTCTGCTGACTACCGAGAAGCTTTCTTATGAAATAGCCGAAGGATACCGTAAACGGGGTATTCCTTGCGATATCATCTATCAGGACATCGGCTGGACTCAATATCTGCAAGACTTCAACTGGCGGAAAGAGAACTATCGGAATCCAAAGAAAATGCTTGCCGATCTGAAAGAAATGGGCTTTAAAGTCATTGTTTCGCAAGACCCTGTTATCTCCCAGGCCAATAAAAAACAATGGGAAGAAGCAGACCGCCTCGGTTATCTTGTGAAAGACTCCACCACAAACAGAAGCTATGATATGCCCTGGCCCTGGGGTGGCAACTGTGGTGTAGTGGACTTCACCATCCCCGAAGTGGGCGACTGGTGGGGCGCTTATCAGCAGAAACCCATAGATGATGGCATTGCCGGTTTCTGGACCGATATGGGCGAACCCGCCTGGAGTAACGAAGAACAGACAGAACGCCTCGTGATGAAACATCATCTCGGCATGCACAACGAGATTCATAATGTGTACGGTCTGACCTGGGATAAGGTAGTCAAAGAGCAGTTCGAGAAACGGAATCCTGACCTTCGTATTTTCCAGATGACACGTGCCGCCTTTGCCGGACTGCAGCGCTACACCTTTGGCTGGACCGGAGATTGTGGCAATGGAGATGATGTGTTGCAAGGCTGGGGACAAATGGCGAATCAGATACCTGTGCTTCTGTCTGCCGGATTAGGGGGTGTTCCGTTTGTGGCGTGTGACATTTCCGGCTATTGCGGGGATATTGAAGATTATCCCGCTATGGCAGAACTTTATACCCGTTGGATGCAGTTGGGCGCGTTCAATCCTCTGAGTCGTATTCACCACGAAGGAGATGTTGCTGTGGAGCCGTGGCTTTTCGGAGAGGAAGCGGAAAAGAATGTAAAAGCGGCTATCGAACTGAAATATCGTTTATTACCCTATATCTATACGTATGCCCGTGAGGCACATGAGACAGGTCTGCCGATTATGCGCCCTATGTTTCTGGAATATCCGGCAGATATGGAGACTTTCTCCACGGATGCACAATTTATGTTCGGTAGTGAGTTGTTGGTGGCTCCGGTGGTCAAAAAGGGGGCGACTAATAAGAATGTATATTTGCCCGAAGGAGCTTGGATAGATTATAATGATAAGCATACGGAATACAGTGGTGAGCAATGGAAAACGGTTGATGCTCCGTTAAATACAATTCCCATGTTTGTGCGGAAAGGTAGCATTATTCCTCAAATGCCAGTCATGAATTATACGGATGAGAAGGTTGTTTATCCGGTTACATTCGAAATTTTCCCTGCTGCACCGGGTGGTGAAACTTCTTTCTGTCTCTATGAAGATGCAGGAACAAATTTGGGGTATTTACGTGGAGAGTTTCTGCGTACACCTGTAACTTGCCGGACAATGGAAAAAGGATATACGCTTGTTATAGGAAAAAGGGCGGGAGAGAAGTACGCCTTGGCAGGAGAACGTAATTTTATGTTCCGTATTTATGCAGGACAAATGCCGAAGGAAGTTCTGATTGACGGAACGAAAGTCAGGAAGATGAAAGCGGAGAAACTGGATGAAACCCTGGAAGAGGAATTCAAAACGATAGCCTGGTGTCCGGACAAGAAACAGAATCTTTGTTTGTTGAGGCTGCCGGATAATGGGCGGGAACACACCATAGAGTTTCTTTATTAGGGTTGATTTGCTCGCCGGTATAGCGCAGTAACCTGCCACTCGCCCGTCGCAAAACAAAAATTATTACTAACAATAAAAATAAGATTATGAAAAAGTTAATGCTTAGTGCCGTTTGTCTTCTTTTCGCCTTAATGGGGAAAGCCGAAGGAGTTTCGTCTCCATCGGGCCAGATAAAGCTGGATTTCGAACTATTGAAGAATGGAACGCCCACCTATCAGATAGCATACAAAGGGCAATCTGTCATCAATCCCAGTACTTTGGGACTGGAACTAAAGAATGCTAATAACTTGTTGGACGGCTTTGAAGTAGTAAAAACTTCAACCTCTGCATTCGATGAAACCTGGCAACCTGTATGGGGTGAAACAAAAAATATCCGTAACCATTACAACGAACTGGTGGTGGAGTTGAAACAACCTTCTACGGAGCGTTATATGAATCTTCGTTTTCGTATATATGACGATGGCGTCGGATTCCGCTATGAATTCCCGCAACAGAAGAAGCTGGTTTATTTTGTGATAAAGGAAGAGCGTACCGAATTTGCCATGACAGGCGATCATACTGCCTGGTGGATTCCCGGAGACTATGATACACAGGAATATGATTATACAGAATCTAAACTTTCGGAGATTCGCGGTCTGATGCAGGAAGCTATCTCTGATAATGCTTCGCAGACACAATTCTCACCGACTGGTCTACAGACTTCCCTGCAAATGAAGACCGCCGATGGGGTTTATATCAACCTGCATGAAGCAGCCTTGGTAGATTATTCTTGTATGCACCTGAATCTGGACGATAAGAAACTGACTTTTGAGTCATGGTTGACTCCGGACGCACAAGGTGATAAAGGTTATATGCAGTCTCCATGTCACACACCGTGGCGTACAGTGATGGTAAGTGATGATGCCCGTGAAATATTAGCCTCCAATTTGATTCTGAATCTGAACGATCCTTGTAAATATGAAGATACTTCATGGATTAAACCGGTGAAATACGTCGGTGTATGGTGGGAAATGATTGCAGGTGGCAGACCGTGGGCTTACACTTTCGATCTCCCTTCTGTAAAGTTGGATGAGACGGATTATATGAAAGTAAAGCCGAATGGCATTCATCCCGCCAATACAGAGAACGTAAAGAAGTATATTGACTTTGCTGCGGAACACGGTTTTGACCAAGTTTTGGTGGAAGGTTGGAATACCGGCTGGGAAGACTGGTTTGGCATGAGCAAAGATTACGTTTTTGACTTCATGACACCTTATCCTGATTTTGATATCAAGTATCTGAATGAATATGCCCATTCCAAAGGTGTTCGTTTGATGATGCATCATGAGACATCGGCTTCTGTCCGAAATTATGAGCGTCACATGAAGGTAGCCTATGAATTGATGAATCAATACGGTTATAATTCTGTGAAGAGTGGTTATGTAGGCAACATTATTCCGCGTGGTGAATACCACTACGGGCAATGGATGAATAACCATTATCTTTATGCGGTGACCGAAGCTGCCAAACATAAAATTATGGTCAATGCCCATGAGGCCGTACGCCCTACAGGCTTGTGCCGTACTTATCCGAATCTGATAGGTAATGAGTCAGCCCGTGGTACGGAATATGAGGCATTTGTCGGAAGCAAACCTTTCCATACAACAGTGCTTCCTTTCACCCGTTTGCAAGGTGGTCCGATGGATTATACACCGGGTATTTTTGAGATGGATATCAATAAACTGAATCCCAACAGCCACTCTCATGTCAATTCTACATTGGCACGTCAGTTGGCACTCTATGTAACAATGTACAGCCCTTTGCAAATGGCAGCCGATCTTCCCGAAAACTATGAACGTTTTATGGATGCTTTCCAGTTCATCAAAGATGTAGCTTTGGATTGGGATGACAGCCGCTATCTGGAAGCAGAGCCGGGACGTTATATCACCGCAGCCCGTAAAGCAAAAGGAACCAATGACTGGTTCATCGGTTGTACCAGCAATGAGCAAGGACATACCTCTGTCTTGAAACTGGACTTTCTGGATGCCGGCAAACTGTATATAGCTACTGTTTACGCAGATGCAAAGGATGCTGATTACAAAACAAATCCCCAGGCTTATGTAATCAGTAAAGGAATTGTTTCTCCTAAAACGGTGATGAAACTGAAAGCAGCTCCCGGTGGAGGTTATGCCATCAGTATTATGGAAGTCAAAGATAAGTCAGCGGTAAAGGGAGTGAGAACACTAAAGATTGTTCAATAAAAGATCTTGGTCGGTTAAGAATATGTATTAAAAAAAGGGAAAGTTTAACTTTCCCTTTTTTGGCTATTTCAAAATGGACTTTAAAGCGTAATTACTATTTCTTACTATTGAACAATTCTTCCATGAAATCCAATGAACGGCTGATATCGAAATATATCCGAGTTCCTTGATAATATGGACTACTCTCAAACTCCATCAGATCGCAATTATTCACTAATGATTGTTGCTTCAGGTTTTGTACATTAAAGACATTATACAGAATCTGATATTCATCATTAACACAGATAACTTTGAATGCCGTTTTCTCGCTAGTGCCGTCTCCACTAGAAAGTATAGCGGAAGAAAGCTTGACATACTTGTTTACATAAGATTGGATTTCCTCTTCTTCTTTTTGCAGTTCGGATGCAAGATTAGCTGCATATATAAGTAATTTTAGTGATACAGGATTGCTTTTCCGGTATTCTTTCACCTGTTCATATGCTTCTTCTATTCTTTTTTCTTCCACAAGAGAATCAACAGCTTGCCAAGTACTTATACTTCCGTTATATTTAGAGGTGAAAGAGTAGCCATAGTAGATAAGTATATAATCATTTACAGTCAGCAGGCTGTCATTGGCTTCGAAACGTTCGGCTAGCTGTGCATACCCGCCCGGCTGTTTTTGTATGTACTCTTTGATATTAGAGTAGTCCACATCTATTTTTTCTTGTGAGAATAGACATATCGGGAACAGGAAGAGAATGATTAGTGATAATGCTTTTTTCATGGTATTATGTTTATAGAGTTGCTTTTGATAGACCATCACTTTTTACAAAGGAAAGGATTTTGCAGGAATGTTCCAAATATATGGGCATAAAAAAGGAGTACCGCTGTACTCCAACCTTTGTTAACCTTAAATCTAATACTATGAAAAACACAGTGCAAAGGTACTGATATTCTGCATATCTCCAAATTATAAGGCTTATATAAGTGTTTTTATAACACTTATTAAAAGAAATGCTTTTCTTCTTTACTTTTTTTCAAGGTTTCACTCGTTTATTCTCTCTTTAATCTTCCCCCAGGCATGCGTATCAAACAGGCAACTTTCGCGCATGGTGTGATACATCTCTTTGAAACGGGACATAGGAATGGTAAAACTTAATATATTCGGTTCAAAATACGGTCGTACGGAAGGATCGAGGAAACCGAGGAAAGAACGCTTGCCGCCTTTCCGATTCTCAATAATGGTGAAGGTTACCACGGAACTGCAACCGGAACCGAAAGGTGCGGCTACTGTATCAAACGCATTCGTATCGAAAAAAGTCCATGTGGTAAGTCCCGATAGAATATCGGGTGTGGCAAGGAACAGTATCCCTTCTACATTATCGAAAGAAGTCAGTTTATCAATGCGTGCAAAGTGCAGATAAGCCTTTTCTGCGCGTGGTACCTGGATTTGCCTGATAAAATCCACCACCATTTCGGGAGTTTTCTTATATTTCTCTTTCAAGGATACAAAGTTCGGAACATGTATCGGCATTGTTGTGAAGCCGGTATAGAACTTTCCTCCGCCGCATCCTATGATTTCGGCATTCAGACTGATGATTTTACCTTCTCTTACCAGTTGTATTCCTTTGAAGAAGCAACCGTTGATTTTCTCGGTCTCGTTCTCCAGCTTGTCCGAGTACCAGAAAGCGATAGGAAGTTCGGCACGTTCACCGAAAGCTTCTTGATAATTGGCAATGAATGTGTGTATATCCATGATAAATGAAATTAGTTAGGTAGTAAAGATAATGATTGATTGCCAATTTATATAGGATTTTGACTATTTTTGCATAGAAATTTATAAATCCCTGTTAATTATGAAAACACGTTTTTTTTGCTTTTTTCTTTTCGTCTTTTTCTTTGTGCAGATAATGAAAGGTAAGGATACTGATTTGTGGCGACTTCATGCCTTTGACATAAATGCCCCCTATGTAGGTGCGCCTATGGCGAATGGAAGTATCGGTATTCTTCCTTGGAAAGAGCCCTTTTCTGTCCGGCAGGTAATCTTGAATCATGTGTTCGATACGGATGGGCCGCAGGGGGTGAGTCGTGTGCTGAAGGGAATTAATCCTTTCCTGTTATCAATGGATGTCGATGGGAAAAAGGTGAGTTCGGAATGTGTTGCCTACTGGTCTCAGTATGTTGATATGAAAGAGGCAACCCATAACAGTCGTTTCCGGGCAGATGAGAAAGCGGATATAAGCTATGGTATCTGTGCTTTGAGGAATATGCCATATGCCGGTCTTATCTGTTTGGAAGTGAAAGCTTTATCCGATATTTCTTTGAGGGTGGCTGCCCGAATGGATATCCCTCAGGAGTATTCCCGATCTGAGCAACGTTTTCGTAAGATGAGAGCTGACGCGACTCAGATGTATATGCTTCAGTCTTATGCAACTTCCACCCATCGGAAGCAGGAAGTTTCAGCTTCTTCCGCTTTTATTTTTGATGAAGGTAAGGCTACGGAAGTGCTTTATGATGAGATGGATAAAGAGATATACTTTACTATGAATTTACGTAAAGGAGATAGTCTTTCTTTTGCTTTGGTTGGCTCCGTATGTTCTACCCGCGATTTCAGTGATCCGTATAATGAGGCTGAGCGGCAGGTCATCTATGCTATTCATGAAGGTACGGAGGCTCTGCTGGCTGCCCACTGCCGACTTTGGAGTGAGCTTTGGGAGAGTGATATCTTGATTGAAGGGGATGATGAAGCACAACGGGCGGTTCGTTTCGCCCTTTTCAATCTTTATTCATCTTGTCGTGAGGGTAGCGGATTGAGCATTTCTCCTATGGGGCTTTCTTCTCAGGGATATAATGGACATATATTCTGGGACTCAGAACTTTGGATGTTTCCGCCGATGCTGATGCTGAATAAAGGAATAGCTGAATCAATGATTGACTATCGCATTGACCGCTTGGCGGCTGCCCGTAAAAAGGCAATGGCTTACGGATATAAAGGAGCCATGTTTCCTTGGGAAAGTGATGACTATGGTGAAGAATCAACTCCTACTTCTGCTTTGACCGGACCTTTGGAACACCATGTGACAGCAGATATCAGTATCGCTTGCTGGAATTATTATTGCCTTACTCATGACAAACAATGGCTACGTTTAAAGGCATTCCCTCTGATGAAAGAGGTTGCTGATTTCTGGGTAAGTCGTGTAGGACGTAATGATGATGGTTCTTATTCCATTCGTAATGTAGTAGGGGCCGATGAATATGCCAATGGGATAGATGATAATGCTTTTACGAATGCTGCCGCTATCCGTGCCTTGGAATATGCCTGTGAGGCCGCTGCTGTTTGTAATGAACCTGTGCCGGAAGTCTGGAAAGAAATCAGCCGGAATATCCGTATACTGCGTTTTAAAGATGGCGTAACCCGCGAACATGCTACTTACGATGGTGAGATGATCAAGCAAGCCGATGTAAATCTGTTGGGATATCCGCTCTATTTTGTTACTGATACCAAAGCTCAGAAAAAAGATATGGAATATTATGCCGACAAGATTGATCTTCAAAACGGTCCGGCAATGTCCTATTCAGTATTTTGTGTGCAGTATGCTCGGATGGGTGATACAAAACGGGCTTATGAGATGTTTCGCCGTTGTTATCAGCCTAATCTGCGTGCGCCTTTCGGTGTATTGGCGGAGACCGCTACTAGTGATAATCCTTATTTTATGACAGGAGCCGGTGGACTGCTACAAGCTGTAATCAATGGCTTTTGTGGATTACAAATAACAAACGGGGGCATTGTACAATTGTCTTCATCGCTTCCTGAACATTGGAAAAAAGTGATAGTCAAAGGAGTAGGACTAGAGAAAAAAGTTTATGTGAGGGAGAATAGGTGACTTACGGGCATAAAAAAAGGAGTACCGCTGTACTCCAACCTTTGTTAACCTTAAAT
>CAJMQU010000046.1 GCA_905215555.1 uncultured bacterium | reverse complement strand
TGGACCCACTGATTAAGAGTCAGTTGCTCTACCAACTGAGCTAAGAGTGCATCGTTTTTCTTATTTGCGGGTGCAAAAGTAGTTGTTTTATTTTATTCATCCAAACAAAATTAAGTCTTTTTTCCCGATGAAAGCGGCTTTTTTTATTCAAACTCATATAAGTCCGAAGGAGTGCTACGCTTTAAAGCGCAGAGTTGCACATCTTTACCTACCAATATGCCTTTGCTCTTCAGTTGCCATTCCACCGTCTTATAAGCCAGTTCCGGATGGTTATTATCTTTGCTCAAATGGCAAAGCCAGATATATTTCAGGTCTTCCGTGATATTCTCCGCCAGGAATTCGGCAGTTGCAATATTGCTCATATGCCCTGTACGGCTTGTGATACGATCTTTCAAATATTGCGGATAGGTACCCATCCGCAGCATTTCATCGTCATAGTTAGCCTCCAATATCAGGTAATTGGCCTTGCGGATGAACCGGGCGGCCGTAGGCGTGATTTCACCAAGGTCGGTAAGGAACGAGAACACCTTACCGTCTATTTCAATGCAGTACCCCACATTGTCCGTACCATCATGAGGGACTTCAAAAGACTCGATACGGAAATCTTCCAACTGCATCGGTTCTTCTTTCTCCAGATAGCGGACGGAAGAGTGAAGCTTCTCCGTCATACAATAACTCTTATTGATGCCTTCATGGATGCGCGCAGTGGCATAAATAGGAATATGCAACTTTTCTCCCAGTCCGCCCACAGCTTTAATATGATCCGCATGATCATGCGTAACGAAAACCGCGCGGATCGTCTCCATATTGATACCCGCTTCTTTTAGTGATTTCTTAATGGTGCGCGCTGCAATACCAGCGTCGATGAGTATTCCGTATTTTTCAGTGCCTATATAATAGCAGTTACCGCTACTACCGCTCGCAAGGCTTATAAATTTTACTTTCATTCTGTTCTCCTTTATTAGAAAAAGCCGCCACTTTTATGGCAAAGTGACGGCAAATATACATAAAAAATGAGATATTCAGACTGTGCCTTTCTTCTTTTTGTCGATGGATGCGGTGATTTTGGCAAATACCAACAAAGCCAGAGCAGATATCAGACCGATAGCGGCAAAGTAATACCAGATATAATGTGCATTTGCACTGGCAGCCTCCCAAGCTTCGCGAGTCTCAAAGAGCACGGGGTCCGGACAGTACTTTGTCAACAATACTCCGGCAATACCAAAACCGAAAATAGAAGAGAGGAAAGAGTGGAGATGGCTGAAACCAAGATACATACCTTCTTCACCCTTAGGAGCTTGCAGGGAGAAGTACTCCAGATACCGCGGTGAAATAAAGCATTCTGCCAAAGCCTGTATCACGATACCCGCTATCATCATCAGCGTGATGTTACTCATTCCGCTTATCACATCATTTCCAAGCAAGTTGCCGCATGCCATCAGCATAGCCGAAAACGGAATAAGGAACATGCCGATATTCATGGAAGTAATGGCCGAACGTTTTGCCATCAGACGCGTCACGAAGCTAACGCAGCAAACCACCACAAAAGGGTTCACATTGGCTATCCAACCCGGCTTGGCTGTTTCGCCCGCCATGCGGATCACGTATTTAGGCATCGTGGCATACAACTGCTGCTGTACCATCCAGAAACCCGTTACGATCAGGATAAGAATCAGCAGACGCCAGTTGGTGATAATGCGCAGAAAGCCTTGCCCGATTTCACGCATGCTTTTTCCTTCACCCGCCGTATGGGTGGACTTATAAAGCAGGATGACGGAAAGCAGCGCCATTACCGTCATTGTTCCCGAAAAATAGTTGATATAAATATAAGCCTGCTCGCCAATAACGTTACGCAATGGGTCAATTATGGTCTTTCCGGTGAAAGCACCGATATTCACCATCATATAAAAGATGGAATAACCGCGTGCACGGGTTGCTTCCGTCGTTTCTTTTGCCACCGAAGCCGAAATGATGGACTTGATGAACGAGCCGCCCACCATAATGACAAACAGTACGGGGATAATCATCCAGCGGCTGTCGCTATCCGGCAGTCCGGTGAAACGGGTCACTTTGCCATACTCCACCAAACCGGCAGCCTCAAGCAGAGTAGGGAGGGTTCCCAGTCCCAGATAACCGACAGACAGAAGCGAGAAAGCAACAATCATCGATTTCCGGAAACCTATCTTATCGGCATAAGCTCCCGTAAAGATGGGTAATAGATAAAGACCTCCGGAAAATAAGCCGGAAATCATACTCGCTTCAAAATCATTGAAGCCTAAAATCGTAGAAAGATAAATGGTAAGAACAATGAAAACGGCATAATATGCCATACGCTCGAAAAGTTCGACCGTATTGCTTACCCAAAAGGCTTTAGTGAACCCTTTAGATACTTGTTGGGGTGATTGAGTCATCCTAATATTATGTTTGTTAGTGAAAAATTAAACGCAAAAATACACTATTATGAAATTATATGCAAATTTGTTTCAGATTTGCCCTGTACAACGGAAGGCAACACTTTGATGATAAAGGAACATAAAACGTTCCGGGATATCTATGCCACAAGGCAATCTCCCCACCGGAGAGAATAAAAAGAAGAAAAGATGATTTTAAGAAAATAGCACTATTCAGCAAAAAAACGATGGATATGTATAAAAGGAAAGGAGCGCATCAATGTAACTTTGATGCGCTCCTCGTTATAAATAGAAAGCAACTCTTATTCCCTCTTAGAACTGGAAGAAGTTCTTAGCATTATAATAGCTGATATCTTCAATCATCTGGTTCACGCGATCCATTTCCGAAGCTGGAATTTCACCGTTCTCAATGTCACGACCAACAAGGTTACACAATGTACGGCGGAAATATTCATGACGCGGATAGGAGAGGAACGAACGTGAATCGGTCAACATACCTACGAACCGGCTCAACAAGCCAAGTACGGAAAGGGCATTCATTTGTTTTTCCATACCATCTTTCTGATCGAGGAACCACCAGCCGGAACCAAACTGTATCTTACCAGCAATCGTGCCATCCTGGAAGTTACCCAGCATCGTGGCGATAACCTCGTTAGCACACGGATTGAGGTTGTACAGGATTGTCTTCGTCAGCTTTCCTGCAGAGTTCAGACGGTCGAGGAATTTAGACATAGCTTTAGCTG
Source organism: uncultured bacterium (assembly GCA_905215555.1). Taxonomy (GTDB): domain Bacteria; phylum Bacteroidota; class Bacteroidia; order Bacteroidales; family Bacteroidaceae; genus Bacteroides. The sequence continues at coordinate 33,123 of CAJMQU010000046.1, read as the reverse complement.
TGGTGAATTCACCGATAGAGTCGAAACCGGTATCCGGACCGAGCAACTTAAACATCTTGCTGTTATTGTTGCGGATAGCACCGTAATGGAACTGTTGCGTCCAGCCTTTTTCCCAGTCCATTTCACCGAACACAATCAGCATAGCCGACTTGAACTTCAGAATTTCTTCTTTTGTCAGTGCAGTTCCGCCATACACCTTATTAAATATAGCATTGATTTCAGCATCTGTATAATCTTCCGCATAGAATTCTTCGATACCGTGGTCGGACAGCTTACAGCCCTGTTCTGCAAAGAAGTCATGACGCTTGCGCAGTGCAGCCACCATGTCATCGAAATTAGAAATGGCAACACCGCTGACTTCGGACAGTTTCTCAACATAAGCACGGAAATCGGCGGGAACTTCTACAGCCATTGCCTTGTCGGGACGCCAGGTAGGCAACATCTTAACTTCAAAACCGCTTTCACGGGTCTGGATGTGGTATTCCAAAGAATCGATAGGATCATCTGTCGTACAAACAGCTTCCACATGATAACGGCGCATCATGCCGCGGGCTGAGTATTCCGGCTTAGCCAACTTCTCGTTACACTCATCGTAAATTTCACGTGCAGTCTTCGGGTTCAGAATCTTTTCGATGCCGAATGCTGTTTTCAGTTCCAAGTGAGTCCAGTGATACAAAGGATTACGGAAAGTATAAGGAACAGTTTCCGCCCACTTTTCAAACTTTTCCCAATCGGTGGTGTCCGTGCCGGTGCAGAAACGTTCGTCTACACCATTGGTGCGCATAGCACGCCATTTGTAGTGGTCGCCGCCCAGCCAGATTTCAGTCAGTGACTTAAACTGATAGTCGTCTGCTACCATTTTAGGGATTAAGTGACAGTGATAATCGATAATCGGCATTTTAGCCGCATGTTCATGATACAACTTCTGTGCAGTTTCTGTCTGCAACAGGAAGTTTTCATCCATAAATTTTTTCATTCTACTGTGTTTTAAGTATATAAAAATATTACTTCCCAATTATTATACCTATATAGTATTGATTGTAAAGCTAATAGGCGCGATATTGGTTTTTACTTTTATTAACCGTTATCGAACACAAAAGTAGAAAATTTACTTGGAGAAACAAAATAATTCGTATCTTTGCGGCAAATATTTATAATATTTAAGTTTTAGACGTCGAACCTTTATCACCTTAAAACAAGGAGGAGAGAGTATGGAAAACAAGAACTACACCATTAAAGATATCGCCCGCATGGCAGGTGTTTCTGCCGGAACAGTGGACCGTGTGTTGCATAACCGGGGAGATGTCTCCGCCGCAAGCCGTGAAAAGGTTCAGAAAGTCTTGGATGAAATAGATTATCACCCTAACATGTTCGCCATCGGCCTGGCGGCAAAGAAGCGTTATCGTGTCCTGTGTATCATACCTTATTATATAGAACATGATTACTGGCACTCCGTAGCGGCAGGAATCAATCGTGCCGCACAGGAATTACGCCCGTTCAATGTCTGTGTCGAATATCTGTACTACCATCATGCCGACAGGCTTTCGTACGAAAAGGCTTGTGCGAAAATTCGCAGAGAACCGGCGGATGCCGTGCTGATAGCCCCCAATTTCCGCGAAGAAACGATGGCGCTCACTTCTTATCTGGAAGGCAAAGATGTGCCCTACGCGTTCATTGATTTTAATATAGAGGACACCCATGCACTTTGCTATATAGGGCAAGACTCTCAAGCAAGCGGATACATCGCTGCCAAAATCCTGATGCGTAAATTCGAGGAAGGGCAGGAGCTGGTATTATTTCTCAACAACAAGAAAGACAATCCGGCGGAAATACAGATGCAACGCCGTCTGGACGGATTCATGAGTTTTATAGCCCAGGAACATAGCAACCTGGTGGTTCACGACGTTGTGCTGAACAAGGAAGACGATGCTGCCAACCGCCGGACACTGGAAGATTTTTTTGCGGCACATCCGCAGGCTGTGCTGGGCGCCGTTTTCAATTCGCGGGTATATCAAGTGGCAGGTTACTTGCAGGAAACAGGCCATCATCTGGCCGGTCTGGTCGGCTACGACCTGCTGCAAAAAAACGTGGAGTATCTGAAATCCGGTGAAGTGAACTACCTTATCGGGCAACGTCCCGGACTGCAAGGATATTGCGGCATAAAAGCGTTGTGCGACCACATGGTCTTCAAGCGTCCGGTGACCGCAGTGAAATATATGCCTATCGATATTCTGATGAAGGAAAATATCAATTTCTATTTTGAATTTGAATAAACATAATAGTATCAATCATTTAAAACGTATTTTTAAGATGAAAGCATTAAACAAACAAACCGCTCCTAAAGCTCAACGCCCGGAACGTATCATCCAGTTCGGCGAAGGAAACTTCCTGCGTGCATTTATTGACTGGATTATCTACAACATGAACGAGAAAGCCGATTTCAACAGCAGCGTTGTAGTAGTTCAACCCATCGAAAAAGGTATGGTGGACATGCTGAATGCCCAGGACGACCTTTACCATGTGAATCTGCAAGGTCTGGACAAAGGAGAAACCGTTAACAGCCTGACGATGATTGACGTAATCAGCCGTGCACTGAATCCTTACTCTCAGAACGAGGAATTCATGAAGCTGGCCGACCAACCGGAAATGCGTTTTGTCATCTCCAACACGACGGAAGCCGGTATTGCTTTCGATCCTTCCTGCAAACTGACTGACGCTCCGGCTTCTTCATATCCGGGCAAGCTGACTCAGTTGCTGTACCGTCGTTTCAAGACTTTCAACGGCGACAAGAGCAAAGGTCTGATTATTTTCCCCTGCGAACTTATCTTCCTGAACGGCCACAAACTGAAAGAGACTATCTATCAGTACATCGAACTGTGGCAGTTGGGTGACGAATTCAAGACTTGGTTCGAAGAAGCCTGCGGTGTATACGCCACGCTTGTTGACCGTATCGTACCGGGATTCCCCCGCAAGGATATCGCAGCTATCAAAGAGAAACTGCAATATGATGACAATCTGGTAGTACAGGCTGAAATCTTCCATCTCTGGGTGATCGAGGCTCCTCAGGAAGTTGCCAAGGAATTCCCCGCAGACAAGGCAGGCCTGAATGTACTGTTCGTTCCTTCCGAAGAGCCGTACCACGAAAGAAAGGTGACTTTGCTGAATGGCCCGCACACTGTTCTTTCTCCGGTTGCTTATCTGTCAGGCGTAAATATCGTGCGCGACGCATGCCAGCATCCGGTTATCGGTCAGTATATTCATAAGGTAATGTTCGACGAGTTGATGGAAACTCTGAATTTGCCGAAGGATGAATTGAAGAAGTTCGCAGAAGATGTATTGGAACGTTTCAACAATCCGTTTGTTGACCATGCCGTAACCAGCATCATGTTGAACTCTTTCCCGAAATATGAAACCCGCGACCTGCCCGGCTTGAAGACTTACTTGCAACGCAAGGGTGAACTGCCGAAAGGATTGGTTCTCGGTCTGGCTGCCATCATCACCTACTATAAAGGTGGTGTCCGTGAAGATGGTGCTGAAATCGTTCCGAACGATGCTCCTGAAATCATGCAGCTGTTGAAAGACCTGTGGGCTACAGGTGATACCCAGAAGGTAGCCGAAGGCGTACTCGCCGCAACTTCTATCTGGGGCGAAGATTTGAATAATATCCCCGGACTTACCGCGGCTGTGAAAGCTAATCTGGATTCTATCCAGGAAAAAGGAATGCTGGAAACAGTGAAGGGAATTCTTTAATTAATCTATAAGTATCGTAAAGGAAATAGGGTGGAGTGGTAGCTTCATCCTATTTTTTTCCATAATATCTTTGCTTTTCGTAAAAAAAAGGTTTTCTTTGTAATAAATAATATTTCTGAATTTGCGTATAATTGCCAAGATATTATAACGATAAAATAGATAAAATGAAAGAAGAATTAAAAAGAAGAGAGTACTGTAAGACGACTTCTTTAACGATGAGTCTTATAGCTTTTGTAGTATGTCTGGTATGTTTCGCCTTTTTCCTTTTCTGGAGTCCTTCGCGAGAGCTGACGAAAGAAGATGTGAGGATTGTGCTGAAGGAAGGCTGCCATAAATGGGTGTATGCATGGTCCGGTGAGAGTGGAAAACTTGAAGAGACTAACGACACATTAAAAGCCGGTACAATCTTGAAAGGAATTGCCAAAGAGGGGCGTTGGACATGGATTGTAGAAGATGAAAACGGCAATCGTTTCGGTGTGCCCAAACTGGCAGTTGAAGGTGAAGTGAAAGGATTGCGGGCTATGAATCCTGATTTCCGCTATGTCTATCGAGCTGATTCATTGAATGGTTTCTCATTAGAACGCATACGCAAAGAAGCTGGAGACTATCTGATGGCTGATGTGTCAACACGTTCTTATTATTTTCCACAAATTGTGCTGGCCAAAGGAGAAGGAAGAACAAAAGGAGTGCTGCTCACGGTAAATGAACAGGGACTTGTGGTACGTACGGAACGCACTTCGGAATTGAAATACAACTTATATACCAGTGCGCCTTTCTTCTATTACATAATCAGCTGGAATCTTGTCACCAACTTCCAACCCTTTACGGTAGATGCTGATAATCAGCCGCTACATCACAAATCATTAAGCAGTAAATTCGGCTCGTGGTTCAAGGGGATTTTCTCCTCCATTTTCTGGTTTCTCATGAGGATGGTACTCTTCTTATTGATATTGGGTGGACTGACGCTGATCGTATATGGAGCAGCAAGCCTCCTGTTTGTTGCACTGGGGCGCATGCCGGGAGTGAAAAACTCGTTTATTGCTAAGCTGGAATATGTATACATGATTCCCTGGATGTATATCTTGTTGCTTTCCTGTCTCTACTTATTCAATTCTCTTTGGATTATCCTTTTACCGGGAGGTCTATTGCTGCTGATATGGATGTGTGCAGCTGTAGAAAAACTTTCTATCCGTGACGCCCGTTGCCCGTCATGCGCAGTACTAAATAAATTGAATGTAGTTGAAATCACTTATTTGACAGGTGTGGATGTAGAGCCTATATGGGGAACAAGTTGGATAAAAAACACGATTATTGATGTAGAGAAAGCGCGTAGGCGAGAACACCAATTGGTGGAAATAGATACAGAGTGTGCCGTCTGCCACCACCATACACACGAGGATCGTAAGGCCGATACAACGGGAGACTGGAAATCCATTGAAGAATTTGCATGCCCCCAGTGCGGACAGCATACCCTAAAGGCTACTTCAAAGGTAAAAGAGTCAAATGTGAAACGCCATGAGTATACTACGCGAAAAAAAGGGAAAATCAAGGAGAAAGGTTTTGATTTTGTAGAATGGGAAACGCGCTATGAAAGCAAGGATAAGGTGTCAACTCATGAGTATTGGACGGGGAGCATCACTTATCATCAGAAAGTGAATTGCGGGCATTGTGATTATCATTATGAAATAGATCACACAGAAAAAGTAGATGATAGTCCTACCAAAACCAGTACAGTGGAGGAGGTACGCAAGTGGAAACGGGTTGATAACTAACAATGTTTTTAGTCGTTACACCCAATGCCCAAAGTGTATTGTGTCGAATTTCAAACGGATATGAATGAGAGGGAGTGTGTGTTATTTTGTACTGCCCCCTCCCAAAAAAATGGACGTTAAATTATAACTTTATAAATTCTCTTCATAATGAGCTCGGTATTGTACCGGGCTCATTACATTTAGCTTCCTTTTTCCACTTATTGGTTAAAAAACATTAAACCAACACATTTATAGCATATTTACGAAATGTGCGGTTCATTTCATAAAATCGCCGCCACAGGTTCTCTGGCAAGAGGGAAATACAGACAGACCGCACATTAGCCCGACTTTGCTTATGCTTATATTTGTACCTGCAAAGAGAAATGCTACGAAAGAGATATAGTCGGTACAACAAATACCCCTGTTTCCCGCAACTTTTCCCGTATGTATTTGATAAACCAATAAAATAAGAACGAAAATGAAACGAAATTTTTATCTCCAGCACCCACTCATGGCCATGTATGATCCCCGGATGCAAACCTTGCTCGACAAGGAAGGGCCTAAAGGAATCGGAGCTTACTGGATCATCATCGAAAAACTGGGCCTGTTGCCCGAATCCCGCGCAAAGCTCGAATTTCTGCGTTCTTACTGCAAGGGCAAAAAGTTGTCGTTTGCATACCTGAAGAAAATCATCTTCGAATTCCAACTTTTCCTACTCGAAGAAGACGGATTCTTCAGTCCCGAAGAGCTGAATCCCGTGAGAAAGAAGGAGAAAAAAACGGCAAAAAATGATAGAGCAAACACCTTTGCTCATGCAAAAAATGACGAAAAACGGCAAAAAACAGCAGAGGAAAACAGTGACGAAAAACAGGATAACGCGCTAAAAACCAGCACAAATACAGAAATAAGCCGTGAAGTATTTAAAGAGAATATAAAAGATATAATAACATCATCATCAACAAAAGAAAAAGAAACTGCTGATGATAATTTTCCGATCGAAAACTTGGAGGGAGCGGCTGCCCGGCAAAAGACATCTGCCGGCTGGTTGAATTCACTTGCCACCTGCAATGCCACACTTGAACAATCCGAAAGCCACAGCTCAGCAAGGCAAATGCCACACCTGAGTAAAGCAAATGCCACGCTTCATAGGCATCCAAATGTGGCATTTGCCTCCACGAAGTGTGGCATTCCGGACGCTGAGATGCGGCATTTCAGGGATTTGAATTATTACTTGCCGGAGTCATCGTCTGCTGCGCTGCGCAAAATAAACGTTGTGGCTCCGATAGTGACAATTGCGCCATCCTCAATGCGGATACGGTCTTTATCACCCAGAATTTCATTGTTCAGGAAGGTTCCTGTCAGGCTGGGAGCATCACGCAAAGTATACGTCAGCCCCCCCTGCTTATTGCGTTTTACGTTAATAATGCAGTGGCGGCGATCCATGCTCATATCCGATGTCTCGATAGGGGTATTGATATTCGTTCCGACGCAACGACGGCCGATTACGTTGTCTCCCTCCTGCAAGGGAAGCACTTGCTTAAAACCGAAAACATTCTCTATCACCGTGATACTACCTAAAGCATCTTTAAATTCCTCTTCGTCCGGGCGTTCTTCTTTCTGGGGAGCACGCATCTTTGTTTTCCCCAGACGAATACTGAACTGTTTTCCACAATGCTCACAAACGAAGACTAAAGACTGGCCTTCGCTATATTTTGTTTCGTCAAACTGAAGATAATTCTCACATTTGGGACAACGGACACGCTTCATGGAAATTAAAAATTAAAGAATTAAAAAAATGACAGATAAGAAATATCATTGTATGACTTTATCACGGATGCGGTTACTTTTTCAGTACCCAAGCATTCTTATAGGCTTCATTTTCACGAACTCTCGACAATGCCTGATAAGCTTCTGTTTCCGTACCGCAAGACTCAATGCTGACACGCATCTTACCATCTCCGACAATGGCTTTTGCACCCGAAAAGCCTTTAGCAACCAACTGTGCAGCCATCTTTTCTGCATCCTGCTCGGTTCCGACGCTGGCAACAATGATATGATAGGGTCTTGGGGGAGCAGCAGCAACAACCGGTGCCTTGCCAACCTTAACCTCTTTCACAGCAACGGGAGCTATAACTTTCTTTTGCGCTGCTGCTTGCTTGTCAGCAGATTTACGTGTAGGTGTGTGCTGCTTTACAATAATCGGTGTAATCGCCAAAGATTGCTTTTCTATCTTTTCAAACAGCTCGTCCGGAAGCAACTTTGCATAGTTTTCTTCTATCACCTCTGTATTTTCTATTGGAGTGGAAAAGAAGAAAGAAAGAATAATAGCAGCCACCACCGCAGCGACATTTGTCAGATAAGCCCGATTGAATCTGATAGCGAACGTACGCTTTTCCTTTTTGACAGCGGCGGGAACAGAATAAGGAACAAACCTTTCAGCCTGCGGCTTTTCTATCACCGCCAGTTCCTTCATTTCAAATGCATCCAGCCCATATAAATAAGGGGTTGTAATCTTGTTGTCATAAGGTGCGAAGTCGAATGTGTTATGGATGGTATAACGTACTTCGCCTATATTCGGCAAGTCAACTTTACCTTCTTCATGCAGAGTGGCTATCAATTCGTCCACTTTACGCTCCACGATCCTGGTAGCATCCGAAAAGTCAGTTCCATACACTGACATATAAGATTGAACCAGCAGACCGTCATTCATCTTCAGTTGCGGATTAAAACCAACGATACGGGTAGGGGGCAGGAAAATATTCTCTTCTTTCACTCTCGTAGCCGGAGCATAATGAGCTACAAATCCTCCCAAACCCGGAACAATGACGCAGTCATTCTCCAATAATAAAGCTTCTATATGTTGTGCCAATTCAATCATGGTGCAAAAATAACGGAAATCTCGGATATAAGCCAGTTTCAGGGCATTTTTCTTTTCAACAAATTATAAACGGCACAATCGGTTCCATACTTTTAAGAAAATCAGGTTCACCATTTAATGAGAAACATCTCCAAAGCGATGAACAAATTATAGGCAGACTAACAATAAACCTGCCTAACCAACGTTTATTGACTATAAACTATTACTTTTGCGATAATTCAAATTAATAAAAGACAAAATGTACGATGAAAATAAAAACGTTGATACCTGCTTTCTCATTACTGCTACTAATGTCGTGCAAAACAGCGACTAATAATATCACCTATTTTCAGGATTTAGATAGCCAGGCGGCAACTATTATCGAACAACCTATTAATTATGCCCCACGGATTGCTCCGGATGACCAATTGTCAATAACTGTATCAGGAACAGAACCCAATGCAGTAGCAGCATTCAATATGCCACTTGCCAGTTATTTGGCCCCAGGTGAAACGAATGTTACCACTACGCCTGTACTTCATACTTATTTGGTAAATTCACGCGGAGAGATCGATTTCCCGGTACTTGGTAAAGTACAAGTCGCTAACATGACACGTAGCGAATTGACAGACATGCTGACCGAAAAAATATCAGCTTACGTCAAATCTCCCATTGTCACAATACAAATAAAGAATTTTAAAGTCTCTGTATTGGGAGAAGTAAACAGGCCTGGAACAGTTAATGTACCCAATGAACGCCTATCTGTACTTGATGCGCTTGGTATGGCAGGCGACCTGACTATTTACGGCAATCGTACTAATGTACTTCTGATTCGTGATAACAACGGACGAAAAGAATATCATCGTTTCGATCTTACTTCTGCAGAAATGCTAACATCTCCTTATTATTATTTGCAGCAAAATGATGTACTTTATATAGAACCGAATAAAGCAAGAAAGGGAAATGCCCGGTATAGTCAGAGTGGGCAGTTCAATGTTTCTTTGGCATCAACAATAATCAGTGCCTTATCGATATTGGCATCGCTGGGCATTGCATTGCTGGTAAAATGAATATCTCTCGCTTATGAATGATGAAAATATACATATCGGAGCTCTGCTGAAGCAATTCTTCGGTTACTGGAAAATATATGTGCCCATCGGGATCATTTGCCTGATTGCCGCTATCTGCTTTCTTATGGTTACTCCAAAAGAATATGGCTTTACAGCCCGAATGCAGCTAATTGGCGATAACCAAGGCATGATGTCTGAGTTGAAAATGTTAAAAGGCAGTGGTCTTAATGCTTTATTGGGCGGGAGCGCTTCAGGTATCAATGTGGAAGATGAAGTTATCGTTTTAATGTCACGCACCAATATGACTAAAGCAATTCTTCAAACCGGCTATCAAGTGGAGACACGGCAGCAACGTGGCCTGAAAAACGTATTACTTTATGGAAAGGATAACCCTATAACCCTGCTTTTTCCCGAACAGTTTTTAGATACTATCAGCGAATCGATAAAGATAAAGATGACATTATCCGATGGAGTGTTACAATCGGCAAAAATACAATCAGAGCTGTTTGAAACAGTGAAAATGCAGGAGCTGGCTTTACCTTGCCGTTTACAACTCCCGGTCGGCACAATAATGGTGGCCTCCAATGCGGGCATTTCAATTTCCGGTAAACAAACGCTTAATATTCAAATCACTCCGCTGCAAAAGGTGTATGAAGATTTATATAAAAACTTAGCAGCCGGAGCAGAAGAAAACATTTCAGATATTATCCTGTTAGAGTTTGATAACGAAAATAAGCAACGCGGGTGTGATTTCCTGAATGAGCTAATGGCTGTCTTTAACCAATACTCACGAGATGTGAAAGTAAAGGAAGCTGATCTGAATGCCCGGTTTGTAAGGGTACGCCTTGACACTATCACTACAGAACTTGCCTATCTGGAACATCAAATTGAAGTTTACCAAAAGTATAACAACATTCCAGAACCGGCATTATATGCCAAAGCCGCCATGACAGGGAAAATGGAACTGGAAAGTTTGATTTTAGAAACGGAAGCACGCGTAAAAATGATGGATTATGTGGTGGAATATATGCAAAAAGCGGAAAATGAACATGCCTCCATCCCCTCCTTTGAAGGAATAGGAGAGAAGTCCATCGCTATGTACAATCAGTTGGTACTTGACCGGGAACGTCTGCTTCTTGCTTCCGAGAAAGGTAATCCTGCTTTGATTCTTGCCGATAAGCAACTGGCAGAACAACGCAAAATGTTATTAGAGACAATTGCTGCAACTCGAAATAGCGTCAAAGCCAGCCTGGAAGAACTCAATAAGAAAAATCAGGTATTCAACGGTCAACTGAACGAGTTACCCACGCAAGAGCGGGAGTATATCGAGATGAAACGGCAACAGAAAATCAAGGAAACCATCTATCTGTTTCTAATGCAGAAGCTACAGGAAAAAAGTCTGGTAAACTCTCCCGACGAACAAGTCGGAAGAGTTGTCGATGCAGCTTATTGTTCTGCAAAACCGGTTTTCCCCAAAAAACTGATTGTACTGGCAATAGCTTTTGTCACAACTTGTATCCTTTCCCTGATTGCGATTTATATGAAGGTATTCGTTTTCACTAAAAGATAATCTCATGCTTTCACGGCTGGTCTGCTCCAAAAATAATTTGTTTTTCGCCTTTCTTGTAGCAGGCTACATCTTTGGTGTCATATTGTATGACTTCATTGAATTCAAATATACAGATGAACTGATGGCACTTTTCCTATGCCTGTTTGCAGGTGCCATGGTTTGGGAAAGAAAAAACCGGAAAGAGTTGATGCCTGTTGTCATTATTATTTCAATCTTTCTTTTTTACGCCATTTATTCTTTCATCATACAAAGTAATGTCCCTAAAGCCATTCTTACCGACCTGCTCATTCAGATAAAACCTTTCCTGGGTTTTTATTGTGCCTATTTAATAGCACCACGATTCTCATCTTCCCAGAAATGTTTCATCAGCATTCTCTGCTTAGTTGTGGGAGGATTACTAATTATTGTCGGGTTGTCAGGCCAGCTTTATTCCATTTTCGGGCATCCTTCCCGCTTTGCGACGGCTGCCATCGCCACCGCCTTCTTGTTTTTTTATTGCAGTACTTATAAATGGAGTGATGTTTTCATATTTCTCTTTCTGCTGACCATAGGTTTCTTCTCCACCCGAGCCAAATTCTATGGTTTCTGGGCAGTAGCCGCCGGCCTAATAATGTTCACCAAACTGGGCGGACAGATACGGTTAAGCTGGAAAAGCATTATAGCGGGCATTTTCATATGTCTGCTTGCCATTTGGTTTGCCAGAGAAAAAATAATAATCTATTATATTGACGGGATGATGAACTCCCGCGAAATGTGGAGCCGGCCTGCCATGTTATTCACCTCCGGACAAATCTTATATGACTATTTTCCATTCGGCTGTGGGCTGGGCAGTTTTGGCACATTTGCTTCCGCCGAATATTATTCTCCCATTTATGAAACATATAGCCTCGACCATATATGGGGACTATCAAAAGATATGCCCATCTTTATTTGTGACGCCTTTTATCCTGAACTGGCTCAGTTTGGTATAATCGGAGTCGTCCTGTATTTCTTCTTTTGGTATACAATCGTTCGGAAGTCTACCGGTATGAGTATACATAAAAGTACATATATCTGGATGGTCTTTTTATTCTTCCTTATAGAAGGTATAGCAGATTCCACTTTCACACATAACCGTGGATTGTTTATTTTAATCATATTAGCCCTCATGATGACAAGAAAAGATGAAGTTGAACAGCGAAACATATAAGAAAGGTGCCATTCATTCATCTTTCTTTAGTGTGTTGGCTAAAGGGGTGGCATTTGTGCAACATTTATTGATTGCCTATTATTTTGGTGCCAATACCGGAACCGACCTGTACTTCTACCTCTTCAATTTAGTGATACTGATAGGAGGGATGATACAAACAATCGCAACTTCAATTCTCATACCGAAATCTATGTTGTTGCGGCATTCTGTTTCAGCAAAAGCGGAAATGAAATATCTGAATGCTTTTATGTACAGTTTCATTTCTCTTATTCTTCTATTCATATTGCTTGTGAGTCTGGCAGGAGATAGAGTACCGCAACTAATAACCAATTTTCCATCGGAAGATATAGGAAAGTACCTACACATCTATTACGCGTCGCTTTGGCTGATGTTACTTATGGCTACCAATCTGTATCTGACGGAAATATTAGTTTCATTCAAATTTTTCTCTTTGCCCTTAGTTTGCAACCTGCTATTAAACGGCGGAATCATCCTGGCCTTACTTTTATTTAAAGAGACTATCGGTGTCACATCCATGATATATGGGAGTTGTATAGCCAGCGTGATTAATTCGGTCATACTGATTGTTCTCATGAAGAGAAAGTTGCAATGGCAATTCCTCCTGACAGACTTCTCCGCTATATCTCATCAATGGAAATCCATAACAGGGTTGGCTTTTAACCAAGGAGTTGTCATTTTCGCTTCAACATTCCCCATGTATCTGTTATCATATTATCAGCCGGGGGTCATAACTATAATCAATTATGCACAAAAGTTCATCCAGGCACCTTTAGCATGGATACAACAGTTTACAGCCGTACTGCAAATAAAACTCAATAATCTGAAAGGGGATGGAAAAGAACATGAAATCTACCAATCCTCATCCCGTATAGCGGTCCGCTTATTCTTACTCACTTTGTTCACATCATCGGTGATATTCTTGTTGCGTGGCTTCATTGCCGAAACACTCTTCGGATTAGGGAAAATGCCCGCAGAAGCAGCAACTAAGCTTTCATATCTCATCGGCCTGCTCACTTTTGGTATGCCTTTCACTGCCATGAGCTTGGCTTATATGAAAGTTTTTTTCACACAAGGCTATATCCGGCAATATGTTACCATTATGCTATTTGTGAATGCAGTATCGTGTATCATGTACGCCATTTCCATTTACTGCTGGCAAGAAAATGGATATGCTTTCGTATATGTGCTCATTGAGATGCTTACCACTTTAATCATATGGCTCTATTTGCAAAAGCAATTGAAAAAGAAAGTATGCTATTAATAAACTGAGGATATATGAACTATATTGTATTCGATAATTTCCGTGATAATCATGAATATATAGCCGGGGCATTGAGAAAAAACGGTGTCAGCATAGAAGAGATATACTCTCCTGGCAGCAAATATAAATGGATGGCCTGGCTAAAAGGAGCATTGAATGCTATTTACAAGTCCTCATCCTGTGATACGCTGATTTTTTGGTATGATTTTCAGGGGATTATCTCTTTCTGGATTTGCAGATTACTTTTCCTGAAAAGAAGAATCATTGTATTGAATCTTTTGTTGAAGAACAAACCGACACTAAAAAACAAGATGGTATCATACTTGTATAAATCAGCATTACAATCAACCAACCTGAAAGCTACCGTCACATCTGTGGAATATGGAGAAGCATTAAACCGCCGACTAAGAATAAGGAAATCATACGCACTGCTACATGATGTCTATCCTTTCAGCGAGAAAGAAGAAAGAGCATACAAGGACTGTGGAAATAAAGTGTTTTGCGGAGGAAACAATGGCAGGGATTGGGAACTGATCATAAAAATAGGCCAAAGCATGCCGGATGTGCAATTCACTTTGGTTATGTCTGATTCGGTTCGGAAACATTATTCAAAGGTGCCATTACCTGGAAACATACATATTTTCCATAATGTACGGTTAGCAGAGTTTAACGAGTTATTGCACGAATCATCCATTGTGGTGCTCCCTCTAAACACTGATGCGCCAGCAGGATTAATTGTGATATTTCAGGCTGCATCACAGCAGAAACCGGTCATTACAACATCCACTCCGGTCACCAAAGAATATATTGATGAGAAATCAGGAGTACTATGTAAAAATGACCCTGATCAATACATTGAAGCAATCAAATATCATCTGCAGCATACCGACATTGCCAGAGCGAAAGGAAAGGCGTTACGTGATAAACTGAAATCAGAGTGTTCTAAAGATATATACACCAGGAAACTTTATAATATCATACTTCAAAAATGAAAACAGTATCAGTCATACTTGCCTCATATAATGGTGGGAAATATATTGAAGAGCAATTAGATTCCATCTTTGCCCAGACTTATCCTATCCATGAACTGCTTGTAGGAGACGATGGAAGTACGGATAACACAATGGCTATTCTGAATAATTACGCACATAAACATAAGAATATCAAAATCATCAATCCGGATGATAAGCATCATGGAGTCAACTACAACTTTAAGCGATTGATGGATATGGCATCAGGCGATTACATCGCTATTTCAGACCAGGATGACATCTGGTTTCCTGAAAAAATAGAAGTTATGATGAAAGAGATAGGAAATCATGCGCTTGCCTATAGCGATGCCATACCCTTCTCTGGGGTTATCCCGGGCTTGAAAGACCAGACCTTTGAATGTGATTCTTCTATGCCGGAGAATCAGATTGAAGATATCATGTTCAACAATATAATCTCAGGGCACCGTATGCTGGTACAAAAAGAGTTTATTAATGAAATTCACGAATGGAACTTTGATGTTTATTATGATTGGTGGTTGGCTATTTCGGCAGCATATCGCAATAGTATAGTATATATTCCTTATCCTCTGGTCCTTTGGAGAAGACATAACGACTCCATGACACTCCTTCACCACAGAAGACAAAAGAAAATATTCAAGATATTCAAATTTGTCAAAAGACGGTATCTGTATTTCCAATCTCTGTTAAGGCTGTTTGAAAGTTTGGGCATCGAGAGCAGGAAGCAACTTACGATCTATAAATTAGCCCATAGGTTCGCCTCAAAATCTTTATGTATTAATCTATATGGTTGCCTCTATTATTGCATTAAAATAAAATCAGAAATATCATATACAAACTTTATCAAGCCGCTGAAAATGTGGTCTAAATAAATATATCAGCAATGAAAATTCTTCTTGTCAATAAGTTCCTTTATCCCCGGGGAGGTGATTGCATTTATACCCTGAGCCTTGGCCGGATGCTGCGCGAAGCGGGGCATACGGTACGTTTTTATGCTATGGACTATCCGGAAAACATACAGGGTGAAGGAAACCCTTTTTTTGCAAAAGAAATCAATTTCTCCTCAACAAGCCTATCCGGAAAAATAAAAGCCGCCAAGCGTATCTTATGGGGTACAGGAGTAAAAGAGGGGTTTAAAGAACTCTTGAAAGATTTTCAACCGGATATTGTGCATCTGAATAATATTCACTCTTATCTTTCCCCGCTGGTTGCCCGACTTGCGCACGAACAGGGGATCAAGGTTATCTGGACACTGCATGATTACAAGTTGCTATGTCCGGCATATGATTGTTTGTGTAAGGGAGAAATATGCGAGGCCTGCTTTCTCCATAAAAAGAATGTAATACTCCGTAAATGCATGAAAAATAATCTGTTGGCAAGCATTTTGGCTTGGACAGAAGCTAAAAACTGGAATAAGAAAAAACTTATGGAATGGACAGATACATTTATTTGTCCCAGCCGTTTTATGGCAGAGAAAATGCAACAAGGAGGTTATTCGGCTGAGAAACTGCAAGTCATCCACAATTTCATAGCAGAAGAGCCGATCAAGTCCGATGTAAATCCGTCCGCTTCCGGACGGGAAAATTCTTATGCCTATATCGGACGTTTATCAGAAGAAAAAGGGGTAGAATCACTCTTAAAAGCTGCAACTCAATTACCTTATACATTATATATAGCCGGTACAGGACCTTTAAAGAATGATTTGGTACGAAAATATACCGCAGACAATATTGTCTTTCTCGGACATTTGGCTTCTAAAGAGATTGCAGAGCTTTTAAAGAGGGTATCATTTACCGTAATTCCTTCTATCTGGTATGAGAACAATCCTCTTAGCGTCATCGAATCTCTGTGTTATGGTACTCCCGTATTAGGCAGAAACATCGGCGGCATTCCGGAACTATTGGAAACCGACAAGTGTAATTGTCTCTTTGAAAGGGATAATGAATTGCCGGCACTCATTACCGAAATGTTTGCTTCTGCAACTGCTGTACATCGGGATAATCTGGCAGCTACATCACGCCGGCGTTTTTCCGGTAAACAATATTATCAAAAGTGGCTTGAGATAGTAGGAAAGGAGTAAAAATAGTATTTTTGCAAACAAATAAACTGCATATATATATGAAATCTGTTATAAATTCGCCCACTGACATGTGTATCATTGTTACATATCGCTGCCCGATGCAGTGCCAGATGTGTAATATATGGCAAAATCCCACAGATAAAGACAAAGAAATCAGTCCGGCAGAAATTGAAAAACTTCCGAAAGTAAAATTCATAAATATCACAGGGGGAGAACCCTTTATCCGGGAAGATCTGGAGGAAATCGTAAAAGTAGCATTCCGCAAATCTCCTCGCGTTGTTATTTCAACTTCAGGATGGTTTGAAGAACGTATTATCCGTTTAGCCAGGAAGTTTCCCAAAATAGGGATACGTATTAGTATCGAGGGATTATCCTTGAAGAATGATGAACTTCGAGGAAGGCAAGGCGGGTTTGATAAGGGACTTCGCACCTTGTTACAACTAAAGGAGATGGGAGTGAAGGATATAGGTTTTGGAATTACAGTTTCCAACTCCAATTCAGCTGATATGCTTTCGTTATACCGTTTGTCCCGCTCGCTGGGGATGGAATTTGCAACTGCGGCCCTGCATAACTCATACTACTTTCATAAGACAGATAATGTGATTACCAACCAAACAGAAGTTTGCAGCAACTTTGGAAAACTAATAGAATGGCAATTAAAAGAAAAGCATCCGAAATCCTGGTTTCGAGCTTACTTTAACTGGGGGTTAATCAATTATATCAAAGGAAAGCCTCGTTTGCTGCCTTGTGAAGCAGGGTTGGTTAATTTCTTTGTAGATCCTTATGGTGACGTCTATCCCTGTAATGGTTTGGAAAGCAAATACTGGAAAGAAAGTATGGGAAATATCCGTACCATGTCTTCTTTCGAGGAGTTATGGAGAGGCGAACAGGCCGAACGCATCAGAAAACGTGTACGCGAGTGTCCTAAAAATTGCTGGATGGTAGGGACTGCTGCTCCGGTCATGAAAAAATATATAGCGACGCCAATGAGATGGGTATTGTATCAAAAGCTACAGTCGTTGCTGGGATATTCCATAACCTTAGACGATAAAGAAGAATGAAGATAGTAGTCACCGGTACCAGAGGCATTCCCGGCATACAAGGAGGGATAGAAACGCATTGCGAGGAACTCTATCCGCTAATTGCAGATAAGCAACATGAAATTATCGTTGTTCGTCGTCCCGACTATGCGATAGACCGTGCTGTGAAAACGTACAAACAAGTTGCCATAAAGGATGTAAAGGTGTTGCGAAACAAGTATCTGGAGGCTTTTCTGCACACTTTTCTGGCTGTATTGTATGCTCGCAGAATAGGAGCCGACATTGTACATATCCATGCAGTAGGTCCGGCTCTGATGACCCCGCTGGCACGTATGTTGGGCATGAAAGTGGTAGTGACGCATCATGGCCCGGACTACAACCGTGAAAAGTGGGGAAAATTTGCCAAATGGATACTCCGTACAGGAGAAAAAGCAGGGATACATTATGCCAATCATATAATTGTGATTTCAGAACATATACGGCAGATGATTTTACACAAATATCCTTCGAAGAAAAACATCACGCTGATATATAATGGAGTTAAAGCCATTGCTCAAACACCCGGTACTGAATTCATCCAAAGTTTAGGACTGACGGAATATGGCTACATTTTAGCCGTAGGACGTCTTGTGAAAGAAAAAGGTTTCGACACGCTGGTCGAGGCGTTCAAACAGCTTCCTTCGTCCTCCTTGAAGTTGGTCATAGCCGGCAGTGCCGATCATCAGGACAGCTATGTACAAAAATTGAAAGAGACGTGCAGAGAAGAGAATAATATATGTTTGCCAGGCTTTATAAAAGGAGATAAACTTGCGGAGTTGTATACATATACGAAGTTATTTGTATTGCCGTCTACCCATGAGGGTTTACCTATTGCGCTACTTGAAGCCATGAGCTATGGCGCTCCAATACTTGCAAGTGATATACCGGCAAATAAGGAAATCGGATTACCGGATGAGTGTTACTTCAAAAGCAGTGATTTCACCGATATGCGACAAGCATTAGAAAAGAGAATAGAAAGTATTCGGAATGAACGCATTGATTATAATCTCTCAGCATACAACTGGCCGTATATTGCCCTACGTACTAAAGAAATTTATGATTCTTTGATAGTATAAAACAATATAGGAAACGATTTGCCGTTTTATAAGCTAAGAGTATCGTTATGTTTTAGTATGAATATATATTATCCATCATATCATTTCCCCCTGCAACGGAAATGCAATCAAATTCTTAAACGAATATTAGATATCGTATTTGCTTCAATAATCCTAATTCTGATATATCCATGGGCATATATCATCATAGGATGTTGCATCAAGATAAAGATGCCCGGCAAAATAATATTCTCACAAAAAAGAAATGGACAATATAAACGGGAGTTCATCTGCTATAAATTTCGTTCGATGTTGCCAAATAGGGAATCAGATACGCAACAGGCATCTGATGATGATCCCCGTATTACTCCGTTCGGACGTTTCTTACGTATCACCAGCATTGATGAGTTGCCTCAATTCTGGAACGTACTGAAAGGAGATATGTCTATCGTAGGTCCGCGCCCACATATGTTGATTCATACGGAGCAATATTGCAGCATTATTCCCGACTACAACAAAAGATTGTTAGTGAAACCGGGAATAACCGGCTGGGCACAAGTACACAACTTGCGTGGTGAGACGGAAAAATTGGATAAAATGAAAAAAAGGGTGGAATATGATATCTGGTATATGGAACATTGGTCATTTGCATTAGATATAAAAATCATGTTCAAGACATTAAAAATAATATTCCGGTAATCTATGCGTATATCCTGTTATATTCTTGCAATCCTGCTATGTTGCCCTGCTTCGTCAGTAATGAAAGCACAGAGCAGACTGAAGCGGCAAAATGTCTCTTCTTTCGTTGAATACGGCGCATCTGTCCATAGCGGTGACAACACGCCTATGTGGCAGGTAAGTAATCAACATGGATTTTCCTCAATCGGCAATAATACTTATCTGCGAGGAGGAGCATTCTATACAGATACAATTCGCCAATGGCGATTAGAAGGTGGCTTGGATATGGCAGTGGCTTCCGGTTTCACATCCACCTTTATATTACAGCAGGCATATGCTGATGTCCGATATAAATGGATGGGGGTATTTGTTGGAAGCAAAGAGATTGACTCTCCATTATTAAATCAACAATTGAGCAGTGGCGGCCTGACTTGGTCAGGCAATGCGAGACCTATTCCACAGGTTTGGATCGGTCTGCCGGAGTATGTGCGGATCTTGCCACGACTTGCCCTGAAAGCGGAAATCTCATACGGTTGGTTTACTGACAACAATTATCAGAAAAATCAGGTAGGAGAGGAGTATTGGTATACCAAGAGTATCAAATATCACCATAAAAGCGGATTCCTCCGTATCGGAGTACCACAGGGAAAGTGGCAACTGGATGTAGGAATGAGCCTGGATGTACAATTCGGTGGTTATAAAAGTGCCGGAATAGATGCTGGAGATCTTGGAAATAGTTGGAAAGATTATTTCAAAGTATTCATTCCCAGCCGTGGAGATGACAGTAGTCCTGAAGGAGAACAAATAGCCTATCAAGGCAATTTTATGGGTAGCGAGCATATCCGGATGACTTATCGTCATGAGGATTTCTCCATCAGCGCTTATCTGGAAAATTATTACGATGATTTCAGCGGAATGGGCAAACTTAACGGATTTGACGGTCTGTGGGGCATCGAATACAAATCTAATCATAAACAGGCTATCAACGGTTTCGTACTGGAATATTATCAGACAAGCAACCAAAGCGGGCCGATGCACGGAGTTGACTTCACTGTAGTGGAAAAAACAGGCGGAGCCGATGACTATTATAATAATGACTGGTATCCCGGTTGGGTACACTGGGGGATGGCAATGGGAAATCCTTTGATTGCTTCTCCCATCTACAACAAGGACGGTGATATGACCTTCAAATACAACCGCATCCGGGCAATGCATTTGGGGTGGAGCGGAGACATCAGCAGCGAGTGGACTTACCTCGCAAAACTATCATATAATAAAACTTGGGGAACTCCTTTCAAACCTATACCCGATATATTAGAAAATTTTTCTACTTTTGCATCAGTTTTCTATGCTCCCCGCAAATGGAAGGGATGGCGCTTCAATGCTTCCGTCGCTTTTGACATCGGAGAGATATATGGTGACAATTTAGGTTGCCAGTTGAAAGTACATAAAACATTCTGAAAAAGATGAATTACATACAAACGGAAATTGATGGTGTATGGCTGATTGAGCCGAAAGTATTTCGTGACGAACGCGGCTACTTCATGGAAGCCTTCAAAGAAGAAGAATTCACAGCACACGTCGGCAACGTCCATTTCATTCAGGACAACGAATCGAAATCCTCTTTCGGCGTGTTGCGCGGACTGCATTATCAGAAGGGCGAGTATTGCCAGGCCAAGCTGGTGCGCGTCATTAAAGGTAAAGTGCTGGACGTAGCGGTAGACCTGCGCCAATCCTCTCCGACATTCGGTAAGTATGTCAGTGCGGAACTGAGTGAGGAGAACAAACGTCAGTTCTTCATTCCCCGTGGATTTGCCCATGGTTTTCTGGTACTCAGTGATGAAGCTGTTTTCACCTATAAAGTAGATAATGTCTACGCCCCGCAGGCAGAAGCTTCCATTCGTTTCAATGACGAAACAATAGGTATAGACTGGCCTGTTGCCGAAGAACAACTATTATTATCCCCCAAAGATAAGATTGCTCCACTTTTCCGGGATGCGGTCTATTTTTAATAAAGAGTATGAAAGCAGCTATTGTCGGTACAGGATATGTCGGTCTGGTGACCGGAACCTGTTTTGCAGAAATTGGCGTCAACGTTATTTGCGTAGACACCAACAGTGAAAAAATAGAAGCATTGAAGAAGGGCGTCATCCCTATCTATGAGAGTGGATTGGAAGAGATGGTGAACCGCAATGTAAAAGCCGGCCGCCTGCATTTCACAACTTCGCTGGAAAGTTGTCTGAATGATGTGGAAGTCGTTTTCAGTGCTGTTGGCACCCCTCCTGATGAAGATGGAAGCGCCGATCTTAGCTACGTACTCGAAGTTGCCCGTACCATCGGACGAAATATGCAGAAGTACATGCTGGTAGTCACCAAAAGTACCGTCCCCGTAGGTACGGCCCAGAAAGTGCGTGCCGCCATTCAGGAGGAGCTGGACAAGAGAGGTGTCAACATTGGATTCGATGTGGCTTCCAATCCCGAATTTCTGAAAGAGGGTAATGCCATTAACGACTTTATGAGTCCGGACCGTGTAGTGGTGGGAGTGGAGTCCGAACGTGCAAAAAAAATAATGAGCAAGCTCTATAAGCCGTTTTTACTGAACAACTTCCGTGTCATCTTCATGGATATTCCTTCTGCTGAAATGACCAAATACGCAGCCAACTCAATGCTTGCCACCCGTATCAGCTTTATGAATGATATAGCCAATCTTTGTGAACTGGTAGGTGCAAATGTAAATATGGTGCGCAGCGGTATCGGTTCGGATACCCGCATCGGACGTAAATTCCTGTATCCGGGTATTGGTTATGGCGGTTCCTGCTTCCCCAAAGACGTAAAGGCGCTCATCAAGACGGCCGAGTCAAATGGCTATCAGATGCGCGTGCTCCATGCAGTGGAAGAAGTAAATGAATTGCAAAAGAGCATTCTCTTCAACAAGCTCTGCAAACATTTTAATAACGAGCTGAAAGGGAAAAACATCGCCTTATGGGGACTGGCTTTCAAGCCGGAAACGGATGATATGCGCGAAGCGCCCTCACTGATCTTAATAGATAAACTGCTGAAAGCCGGCTGCAAAGTACGTGCTTACGATCCTGCTGCTATGGATGAATGCCGCCGCCGAATAGGTGAAAGCATTTATTACGCAAAGGATATGTATGATGCTGTGCTTGATGCCGATGCAATGATGCTGGTTACGGAATGGAAAGAATTCCGTTTGCCATCATGGGCAGTTATCAAGAAAACGATGGAGCAGCCGGTTGTGCTGGACGGGCGTAACATCTATGACAAAAAAGATATGGAAGAGCAAGGTTTTTCTTACCATTGCATCGGACATTAAAAATAAATCAAAATAAAGGGAGTTATGATAAAGTGGGGTGCTATTTCCATGGTGCTCGTTATGATGCTGGCTTCTTGTAACGGTGCTAAAAACGGGGAGGCTTCCGGTAAGGAAGACTTAACGGCAAAAAAACTATTGCAAGGTATCTGGTTGGATGACGAGACGGATATACCGTTAATGCGTATTAACGGTGATACTATTTATTATATCGACCCGCAGAATCTGCCTGTCTACTTTAGAGTTGTCCGTGATACGATCTATATGCGTGGAAATACTCCCACGGCTTATAAGATAGACCGGCAGACGGAATATAGCTTCTGGTTCCACAGTCTCTCCGATGAGGTTGTGAAACTGCACAAATCAGACAATCCGGAAGATACGCTGGCATTTTCCAGTCGGGAAACAGAAATCACTCCTTCTATTCCGGAAATAATAAAAAAGGATAGTGTGGTAGTGTACAAAGGAAACCGTTATCGAGGTTATGTCTACATCAACCCTTCTCAAATGAAAGTCATCAAAACTGCTTATTCTGAAGAAGGAATCAGCATGGATAATGTATATTACGACAACGTGATACATATCTGTGTATATGAAGGAAGAAATCAGTTGTATGGAAAAGATATTACCAAGAAAATGTTTGCGAATATCTTTCCGGAAGAAGAGTTAAGGCAGACTATACTTACCGACATGAACTTCATGGGAGTAGACGGAAAAGGTTATCACTATGAGGCAACACTCCGCATACCGGAAAGTTCTGTCTACCATCTCGTAAGCCTGACCATCGACTCAGACAAACAACTACATATAAAAATGGTGGAGTAAAAACTCCACCACCAAATAAAAACCTATAAGGGATCTCTTTATTTCTGACTGCTCCCTGAACTATTGTTATTCCTTTTCGGAGCATTGTTTCTTCCTCTTGAAGCATTACCTTTCTTCTGGCCATTTCCACCGACTCTATTCGTATTCCGGCCTCCCTTAGCGAAGTTCCGTCGACCACCTCTGCCGCCTTCATAATTGCGGGGTTTATATTCAGGGGCTTCACCCAGTTCCTCCGGCACAGGAATTTTATAAATCTCTCTTTCCAGAAAGTTTTCTATTTGCTTAAAATTGCTTTGCTCCTTCTCATTGATAAAAGTCAAAGCAACACCGTCGTTGTTGGCACGTGCCGTACGGCCGATACGATGAACGTAATCTTCGCTATCATGCGGTACATCATAGTTAATGACCAGACGAATATCATCAATGTCAATGCCACGTGCCACGATATCAGTAGCCACAAGGATATTTACCCGTCCGGCTTTGAATTCATACATCACTTCCTCGCGTTGCGCCTGTTCCAGGTCGGAGTGCATTTCACCGACATTCAACTTCATCATTTTCAGTGCTTTCGTCACTTCCTTTACTTTCAGTTTAGACGACGCGAAGATTATAACCCTCTCCGGAGTCTGTTCTGCAAAGAGACTGCGGATAATGCCCAGCTTCTGGTTTTCGTAGCAAACATAGGCTGCCTGTACTATCTTGTCAGCAGGACGGGAAACCGCAAGTTTTACTTCAGCCGGATTATTGAGAATGGTATTGGCAAGTTGTTGTATCTTGGCAGGCATGGTAGCAGAAAACATGATCGTTTGCCGTTCTTTGGGCAAGTACTTCACAATCTGCATGATGTCATCAAAGAATCCCATATCGAGCATACGGTCGGCTTCATCGAGAATGAAATAGGAGACACGGGAAAGGTCCACATAACCCAGACTGAGATGGGCTATCAGACGCCCCGGAGTGGCTATCACTACATCGGCTCCCAGCATCAGCCCTTTTTTCTGCTGTTCGAAGAGTATTCCGTCATTACCTCCATACACGGCCACACTGCTGACAGGCATAAAATAGGAGAATCCTTCCATCTGCTGGTCAATCTGCTGCGCCAACTCCCGCGTGGGTGACATTACAATGCAGTTGATAGCATCTTCAGGATGCCCTCCCTCGGAAAGTTTATTCAATATTGGCAGCAAATAAGCAGCAGTCTTACCGGTTCCGGTCTGCGCTACGGCTATTAAATCTCTGCCTTCAAGTATAACGGGGATAGATTTCTCTTGTATAGGTGTACACTCATCGAAGCGCATGGCTTCCAGCGCATCAAGCACCTGGTCATTCAGTGATAGTTCGGAAAACTTCATGTTTCTTTTTTATTTAGCCGCAAAGATAGGAAATAAAGTGATTATCTCAAAGGAATGAAGCTACTTTGCAGCTCATTCCTTCAATACCCCGGATGCTGTTTCCATTCCGGATTCATTTGCCTGATTTTCTCCGGAATAGTTCAGGCTACCTCGGCAAATCGATATAGGAATCTTTAAAGCCCAGAAAATAGAGTACACCATCCAGACCGATGGTATTGATGGATTGTTTGGCATTAGCCACAACTTTGGGTTTAGCGTGAAAAGCGATACCCAATCCGGCAATACCCAGCATCGGAAGGTCATTGGCTCCATCACCTACTGCAATGGTCTGGGCAATGTCCACTTTCTCCACTTGCGCTATCAGACGCAGCAATTCGGCTTTCCGTTTACCATCCACCACATCTCCCAGATAGCGGCCGGTCAGTTTGCCATCCACGATTTCCAGTTCATTGGCATATACGTAGTCAATGCCATACTTCTTTTGCAGGTATTGTCCGAAATAAGTGAAACCACCGGAAAGGATAGCAATCTTATAACCATACTTCTTCAATACATACATCAATCGGTCTACCCCTTCTGTGATAGGCAAACTTTCAGCTATTTCCTGCATGACGGATTCATCCAACCCTTTCAGCAAAGCCACACGTTCGCGGAAACTCTCCGTGAAGTCTATTTCACCGCGCATGGCACGTTCGGTGATGGCTTTCACCTCGTCACCCACACCGGCACGCAACGCCAGCTCATCAATGACTTCGGTTTCAATCAACGTAGAGTCCATATCGAAACATATCAGTCGACGCATACGGCGATACATATTATCAAGCTGGAAAGAAAAATCCATTTCCAGCTCACTTGCCAGCTTCATCAGTTGCTCCTGCATGGCAATACGGTCTTTCGGAGTACCCCGGACGGAAAATTCGATGCAGGCGCGGGTCCGCGAGTCACATTCATCCAGCGGAATACGTCCGGTCAGACGCTTGATAGCATCAATATTCATACCTTGGTCAGATAGAATACGGGTGACTGCGGATATCTGGCGGGCAGATAACTTGCGTCCCAGTAAAGTAAGGATATAGCGATTCTTTCCCTGCATATTTACCCAGTCCTCATACTCTTTTACAGAAATGGGATAGAAGCGGATAGTAACTCCCAAAGAAGATGCTTTGAAAAGCAATTCCTTCATGATAAAACCGGAGTGTTGTTCCTCTGTTTTGCACAAAATACCCAGTGATAACGTATTATGAATATCGGCCTGACCGATGTCAAGAATAGTAGCGTCATATTTCGCTAAAATTTCCGTAACTGACGCTGTCAATCCCGGACGATCTTCACCCGTGACACGGATAAGAATAAGCTCAGTGCTCAATGGTTGCATAAATTGTCTATTTAAAATAAAAAAATAATGGTTGCAAAAGTAGGCAAAATTCCAACGACTCCTGTTAAAACAGCATGAAAATATATGTTCTGCCTCATTTATTGAACGAGAACAGCCATGAAATGTTCTTTAATCAATAGCCCCCAGAAAGTATTCAGAGATGCAAAACATGTTATATAACATAAAAAAGTTAACCATTTGCTTGATAATCAATAATAATGTTGTACCTTTGACGCCGATTTAGGACAAGTGGTTCTACAATCTTAGTAAATGTT
This sequence comes from uncultured bacterium, assembly GCA_905215555.1. Classification (GTDB taxonomy): domain Bacteria; phylum Bacteroidota; class Bacteroidia; order Bacteroidales; family Bacteroidaceae; genus Bacteroides. Next base: position 6,594 of record CAJMQU010000046.1, on the reverse strand, counting down.
GAGTTTACATTTGTTTTATAAGACGCTAATCCAGCATCAGAACAAGCACCTGTAAATCAACCAGTATTAACCAAAACCGCGTTACATGAAGTATGTAAAATGGATTTTTGTTGTATTACTAGTTAGTTCCTTGACTTCTTTCGTAGAAAAAGACAAACCAACCGGTGGTTTGAATGTGGGTGACATAGCCCCTGATTTTAGAATCGAAACTATGTCGACTGAGCAATCCACTCAAAACCTTTCCCGAATGAGAGGAAAGTATGTGTTACTCAGTTTCTGGGCAAGTTACGACGCGCAGTCCCGGATGCAAAACGCAAGTTTAAGCAATGCGCTTCGCTCAACTTCCCTAAATAATAATGTGGAAATGGTTTCCGTTTCATTCGATGAATATCAGTCTATCTTCGAGGAAACCATTCGTAAGGACCAAATAGTTACGCCCACTTGTTTCGTGGAAACTAAAGGCGAGTCGTCCGGCATCTTTAAAAAGTATCGCTTAGGCCGGGGATTTACTAACTATTTACTGGATGATAATGGTGTGATTATAGCCAAAAACATCTCTGCTGCAGAGCTTTCAGCTTACTTGAATTAAGCTTTTCACCGCACATGCCATGAAAAACTTAAAGAACCTGTAAGACGGAAGTGGGGTTGTTTCCCAAGAACATAATGATGGCCATTGTCATCAAAGTTAAGAGGAAACAAAGACAAAAGAGGAAATGAATACAACAAAAAAGCCCCTCCCGCACTTGTGGAAACACTAGAGCGGGAGGGGCTTCTTATTTTTATCACTTTCAGCGCTTATCTTATTTCGGCGCTTTCTGATACAGATAGAATGCGATGAATGCATAAAGTATGTTCGGTATCCACACGGCAATCACCGGAGGCACATTGCCGTTCACCGCAAAAGTGGAAGCAATTGTCTGGAACAATATATATGAAAAACTTAGTCCCAAACCTATACCCAGATGTAATCCCATTCCGCCTTTTGTTTTTTTCGAAGAAAGAGAAACTCCTATCAACGTCAAAATGAACGATGCAAACGACATGGCAATACGCTTGTGATACTCAATCTCAAACTCCTTGATATTGGCAAAACCACGTTGCCGCTGCCGGGCGATGTATTCACTTAGCTGTGGATTAGTCATCATTTCCTGCTGGTTCTTCGTTATCAGGAAGTCAGCAGGTTCCATGAAGAGTGTGCTGTCAATGCGATCACCTTTAGTGATACTCTCTTTCATACCATCCATTTCACGTATCATATAGTCTTTGATGGTCCATTTATGAACGGAAGCTGTGTCATAAGTGATGGAGCGGGCAGTGAGATGGGAAACCAACTGTTTATCTTTAAATTTGTCCAATGAAAAACGATATCCTGTCTTGGTGAAATCTTCAAAGCGCTCAATATAAGCAATTACACCTGAATCTACCTCCAATTGAATATTCCGGGCTGTATTGTTTTTACGCGGCTTGTAGTATTTATCTTCAAAGTTAATACGTGTCACACTGCCTTGGGGGATCACATAGGAACCCAGGAAGAAGGTGACTACAGCAATGATCGCTGCCGATACCATATAAGGGCGGAGCATTCGCTTGAAACTCATTCCGGTGGAGAACATAGCAATAATTTCCGAGTTCTCAGCCAGTTTAGAAGTGAAAAATATAACCGCAATGAATACAAACAGCGGACTGAACAGATTGGCAAAGTAAGGGATGAAGTTCAGATAATAGTCGAAAATAATAGCGTTCCAGGGTGCTTCGTGCGACATAAATCTGTCCATTTTCTCATTGAAGTCGAATACCACTGCAATAGAGATAATCAGTGCAATGGCAAACACATAAGTCCCCAAGAACTTCTTGATAATATAGAAGTCCAACCGCTTCAGCCACTTCCAGTCATCCGGCAACTTTACGCCTTTAATTTTCCAGTTCAGCTTTTTCATAATCTTGTAGATACACGTTTCACCATCATCGGTTTCCATGTAGAGAAATCACCGGCAATGATATGCTTGCGGGCTTCCCCCACCAACCACAGATAAAATGCCAAATTATGAATGGAAGCAATCTGCATAGCCAACAATTCCTGTGCATGGAACAGGTGGCGCAGATATGCTTTACTATATAAGGTATCTACAGCGGAAGCCCCGTCTGCCTCAATAGGAGAGAAGTCGGTTTCCCATTTCTTATTGCGCATATTGATGATGCCATCTTTGGTAAACAGCATACCGTTACGTCCGTTACGGGTCGGCATCACGCAGTCGAACATGTCCACACCACGCTCTATACCTTCCAGAATATTGACCGGTGTACCTACTCCCATCAGATAACGAGGTTTGTCTTTAGGCAGAATCTCGTTCACCAGTTCAATCATCTCATACATTTTATCTACCGGTTCACCTACTGCCAAACCACCGATGGCATTGCCATCCGCCCCCTTTGATGCGATAAATTCTGCCGACTGCTTGCGAAGGTCGGGATATACACACCCCTGAACGATAGGAAAAAGAGACTGGTTATAACCATATTTAGGCTCCGTCTCATTGAAACGCTGAATGCAGCGGTCCAGCCAACGGTGTGTCAGCCCCAATGACTTTTTGGCATAAGCATAATCCGAATCACCCGGAGGGCACTCATCGAATGCCATCATGATATCCGCACCAATCGTGCGCTCAATATCCATCACCTTTTCAGGAGTAAAGATATGCTTGCTGCCGTCAATGTGCGAACGGAACTCCGCACCTTCTTCACGCAACTTGCGGATACCCGACAGTGAGAATACTTGAAACCCACCGCTATCCGTCAGCATCGGACGGTCAAAGCCGTTGAACTTATGCAGTCCTCCGGCTTTTTCCAGTACATCCAATCCCGGACGCAGATATAAATGATAAGTATTACCTAATATAATCTGCGCCTTGATGTCTTCTTTCAGTTCGGTTACATGCACACCTTTCACTGTTCCCACAGTACCTACCGGCATAAAGATAGGTGTCTCAATTTGCCCGTGGTCGGTGGTAATCAACCCTGCACGCGCGTTACTTTTACTGTCTGTATATTGTAAGTCGAATGTCATTCTGCTTTCTTTTCTGTCTTTTCTTTCTTAGCGGACAAGTCAATGGCATCGGCTACCTTTTCATCGGTAAGCGCAATAGCAAACACCTCTTTCACATCTTTCACATAATGGAAAGTCAGTCCCTTGAGGTAGAGTTCCTGTATCTCGTCAATATTCTTACGGTTTTCCTCACTCAGGATGATATCCTTGATACCGGCACGTTTAGCCGCCAGAATTTTCTCCTTGATTCCCCCCACAGGAAGCACCTTTCCACGCAACGTAATCTCACCGGTCATGGCAAGGTTTGCTTTCACTTTACGTTGAGTGAGGGCAGAAGCAAGGGAAGTAGCCATAGTGATACCTGCCGACGGTCCATCTTTAGGAATGGCGCCTTCGGGCACATGCACATGGATATTCCAGTTATCGAAGATATCTTCATCCAGATTCAGCAAAGAAGCATGCGCCTTGATGTACTCCAAAGCCAACATGGCAGATTCTTTCATCACATCACCCAGATTTCCGGTCAGCGTCAGACGTCCGCCTTTTCCACGGCTCAGACTGGTCTCCACAAACAAGATTTCTCCGCCTACCGCAGTCCATGCCAGGCCGGTCACCACGCCTGCGTATTCATTACCCTGATATTTATCACGGGTGTATTCCGGTGCACCGAGGAACTCGTACAAGTCCGCCGGCTTGATCTCCTGTTTTGCGAAATAGCCATCAGTAGCATACTGACGGGCTGACTTACGAAGTATCTTGCCGATTTTCTTTTCCAATTCGCGCACACCGCTCTCACGGGTATACGACTCGATAATTGCTTCCAGCGTATTCTTCGGTATCTTGATATCATTCTTCTTCATGCCGTTAGCTTCCAGTTCTTTCGGAACCAGATGACGACGGGCAATCTCTATCTTTTCTTCGGTGATATAACCACTTACTTCAATCAGTTCCATTCGGTCGAGCAACGGTCCGGGAATGGTATTCAGATTATTCGCAGTAGCGATAAACATCACCTTCGACAAATCATAGTCCACATCCAGGAAGTTATCATGGAATGTCGTATTCTGTTCCGGATCAAGCACCTCAAGCAAAGCGGAAGAGGGGTCTCCCTGACGGTCGGAACTTACCTTATCTATCTCATCCAGAATAAACACCGGATTGGAAGAACCGGCCTTAATCAAACTCTTGATAATACGTCCCGGCATTGCTCCGATATACGTTTTGCGATGTCCGCGTATTTCCGCTTCATCATGCACTCCGCCCAATGACATACGGATATACTTCCGTTTCAATGCAGCGGCAATAGAACGTCCCAAAGATGTCTTACCAACTCCCGGAGGACCATACAAGCAAATGATAGGCGACTTCATATCCCCTTTCAGTTTCAATACCGCCAAATGCTCCAAAATGCGTTCTTTTACCTTTTCCAGACCATAATGATCTTTATTCAGCGTCTTTTCCGCATTTGTCAGATTCAGATTATCGACAGTATATATTCCCCACGGCAAGCTGAGCATCGTTTGCAGATAATTGAGTTGCACGCTGTAATCGGGAGACTGCGGATGAGCACGTTCCAGTTTATCCAACTCTTTAAGGAAAATATCTTTCACTTCTGCACTCCATTTGATGGAAGCAGCCTTACGGCGCATTTCTTCTATTTCCTGCTCCTGACCACTGCCACCCAGCTCATCCTGAATGGTTTTAATCTGTTGCTGCAAGAAGTATTCACGCTGCTGCTGGTCGATATCTTCCCGTGCACGCATCTGTATGGATTCCTTTATCTCGGCAAGTTGCACTTCCCGGTTCAGTATCTCCAAAAGTCGATAAGTACGGGCCCGCAAAGAGTCGATACGCAGCAATTCTATTTTTTCATCCTTCTTCAACGGAAGATTGGTGCAGATGAAATCTATCAAAAACATCGGATTAGTAATGTTCTTGATGGCAAATGCAGAGTCTTGCGGGAACATATCAGATGATTTGATAAAGCGGACAGTCAAATCCTTGCACGCTTCTACCAGTGCATGGAATTCTTTATCGCTTTTCTCCGGAATATCTTCTTCCAACGCCTTCACCCGACCTTTCAGATAGGGAACGGTATCCACAATCTCTTTCAATTCCATACGTTTGACGCCTTGCAGAATGATAGTCGTTGTCTGATCGGGCATTTCCAGAATACGGATAATCTTACCTACCGTACCGATGGTATGCAAATCTTCCATTGAAGGAGCCTCCGTATCTGCCTGTTTTTGGCAGACTACCCCGATATATGCACTTTTCTTTTCTGCTTCCCGCACCAATTTCATGGAAGTTTTTCTTCCAACAGATACTGGCATAAACACGCCTGGAAACAAAACCATATTTCGCAGAGGCAATATCGGAAGAATTTCATCAACCTTAATATCCATCAATTGTTCTTCATTTCCCTCAAAATCAGCAATCACCGAGAAAGCATTTCCTTCTTTCTCTTCTGTATCTCCTAGGTAAAGTCTTTTCTTCATTTCTTTCTTTTTAAGTTTATGTCATACTGACAGGGCTTATAAAGCGCCTGCAAAGTTAATCTATTCTTCATTAATATGAAGCACCTTTTATATAAAAAGACAAAAACAGTGCCAAATTTGTCGTAATATTCTTGAGTTTGCCTATTTTTGCCCCCAACAAACAAGTACAAATTATGTCAAATCCTTATTTTCAGTTTAAACAATTTACTATATGGCATGACAAGTGCGCTATGAAAGTAGGCACGGACGGCGTACTCCTGGGTGCTTGGGCAGCAGCGGAAAACGTCCTTCGAATTCTTGATATAGGGACCGGTACGGGATTGATAGCTTTAATGTTAGCCCAGCGAAATCCACAGGCGCTAATCACGGCTGTAGAGATAGATAAAGCAGCAGCAGCTCAAGCTGAAATAAACGTTGCACGTTCGCCATGGGCGGACAGGATAGATGTCATCTGTAACAATTTCCGTTTGTTCCAGACAGAAAGCAAATATAATCTGATCGTTTCCAACCCTCCTTATTTTGTTGACGCTTTAAATTGTCCTGATAAACAACGCAACATGGCGCGACATACCTGTGAATTGAATTACGAACTACTTTTCCAACGTTCAGCCCAACTGCTTTGCGAACAGGGGAGGGTGTGCGTCATTATTCCTGCTGAAGTAGAGAAAACGGTGATCGACACAGCCTGGAAATATAAGTTATATCCTTCTCGTCGTCTGCACATTTTTACCAAACCTGGAAAACCATGCCGAAGAGTGCTTATCTCATTCGGGGTTCAAGAAAAAGAATGTATGGAAGAAACTTTATGCATTGAGGTGGAACACAACCGGTTTACCCCTGAATACATTGCATTGACAAAAGAGTTTTATCTGAAAATGTAAAAATATTCCCTGTAGTTTATTGGGTATAGAATAACAACTCGTCTCCATATACAAAAATAAGCTACTGAAATTCAGCAGCTTATTTCTTTTAGTCGGGGTAGCGGGATTCGAACCCACGACCCCCTGCTCCCAAAGCAGGTGCGCTAACCGGACTGCGCTACACCCCGAATGC
>CAJMQU010000045.1 GCA_905215555.1 uncultured bacterium | reverse complement strand
TATCATTTTAGTCAATTCGCTCATATTTTACTGATGTTTTATACATATTCAATAACATATGGGGTATTATCGCTGATTTCAGAAATAGGATAACCTTCTTTATCTTTAACAATAAAACATCCCGAAAAAAAACGTCCCTCAGAGTCCTCAAAACCGCTTAACCTCTCTATTTTTGATACTATCCTACCTTTAACTTTTTGCCCTATCTGATATGTTTCAGAACCAACACTACACACAATCGAAATCTTTTTAATATCATTCATATTTTTATTGTTATTCGTTAAACTTCGGTATTGGCATCCAGTGGGTAATACTTTCATCGGTGACATAACCATTTGTTACAAACCATTTACTTTTGCAATATCCTTTTTCCTTTCGAAGCCACCCTATTGCATAGTGCTTAACAGAATCTCTATCATAAAGAAAAACTTCTTGCTCTGGTTCTGGCAACTTATCTTTTACACTTATCCAAGGAGATTGTTTCTTACAATAGCTATATCCACACTGAAAATCTTCCATGCAGTCGGCATGGCGGGAAACGTAACTATCCGTATCAACTTCTTTCAGAACATCTTTCCTGAATTTAGTCTTTTTTGTAGCGTAGTCATACGCCACTTCTTCTGTCGTTTGATTCATATTTTATTTGTTATACGCTAAATTCCTAACTTTTTACATTCCTCTAACCATTCTTCAATCGGTTCTCCGAACTCCGAAAAATGTTGCTCTTCATTTATACATTTAAGTTCATCGCTTACTGATTGAATAAAGCCATCACTTTCTTTTCTGCAATTTGGGCAATACTCTTCTTCCAAATAATAATACCCGGGCAAATCTCCAATATAAGCTCCGCACGAAACGCAACAACATTGCTCTCTTAAATAGTCTGAATCTTCCTTGCTATCATCCATATCAGCATAATAACGAGGCTTCCATTTTATTTCACTCATATCTGCACTTTTTTTACGCTATTTGATTTAAAATTTCTCTCTGAATAATTTCCTTTGCATTGAAACCGAATAAACCTTTCTTTTGCTGGTGAAACTCTGCAATGGGAATTTCATTGATGTAGTAATAGAATGCTTCATAGCCGTCTGCGAAATTATGAGCAAGGAAACCATTAGGGTGAGTATTCATGTATCTTTCAACAGCTACTATCATTCTACGAGCATAGCCGGGAAACATCTTGAACTCTAATTGCATCTGCTTGAAATTGCAGAGAGGGCAACCGACACAGCCATGTCGATTCAAATTATAGGGAGCATCGTAATACTTAGAGTAAGGCAGATTATAGTATCGTATATAATCCCATACATCAGTTTCCGACCATCCGAGAATAGGCAGAATGTGTATAGCTCCTTTCATCCACTTTCGAGTATCACACTGCTCCGGCTCGTAATCTTTACGGTTCTGGCTTTCGGTGGCTCTCATTCCCTCGATACTACGTCTGCCAATTCCGTAACGTTCCTTTAACACCTCACAGCAGAACCGCCGAAGTCTTGACGGAAAACCTTTTTCCTCAATTAATTCAAAGAAAGATTTATCCGGGTGCATAATATGAACCTGTGGATAGTTCTTTTTTATAAAACTGATTGTTCCCGGTGGGTCTACGGTAGTATTGGCATAGATTGCATTATACCTAATACCTGCACGTACGGCAAGGTCAAGTATGACAACACTATCTTTCCCGCCAGAGAAACCTAAATTCAAAGGTTTATCACGTTCCATGCTACGAAGAAAGTCAATTGCCTGCCGAATCTTTAGGTACAGTTCCCAGCTAATACTTTTGCTCATTCCTGTACAGTTATTAGTTATTCTTTGAAATCCAATTATCAGTATCACAGTGAAAGCAATATCCGCTTTTAGGATGTTCCGCACCGTCTTTAGCTCCACAAGTTCCACAATAATACTCCTCCTTATCATATTCCGGGGAAAGACCTTTATTTCGTTCTTTAATGATGGCTTTTCTTTCTTTAAGCATCATCATTTTATCGGGATTACGGCTCAAATAAAACTTTCTGACTTTATGTATTTGCTTTTCAAATAGTTCGTCAGATTCAGCTATTTGCTTTGCTGTATATTTGCTCATTACTTTATTGTTTTACTCTATTTCTGGATTACCACTGCTATAGTAGCAATAGTTGTCCCACTCTCTTTAAATTCACCAGAACCTATTTCAAAGGTTTTCCCACCAACTAAGTTAAGCCAAGTACGAAATTCCTCACACTTCTTTTCTGTCCCAATTTTCCAATGTGGTCCGGTGATGGCCGCAAGTGTACCGCCTTCCTCCAAACGTTCATACATAAGCCTGACATGCTCTATATCCTGATTACCGGAAAACGGAGGATTCGCAATAATCTTGGTATAACTACCGACACTATCTTTCGTAAAATCTTCATCAAGCAATATCACATTATCAAGAGTGTGAAGAAATTCTCTGTTTTCCGGCATCAGTTCATAGCACTCAACTATTACGGAAGGGCAGGCTCTATGGATGGCTTTAATGAGTGCGCCACGTCCAGCACTCGGTTCCAGTACCGTATCATCCTCATGTATGCCGCCGGCCAGCATTACCAACCAGTCGGCAATCTCTGCCGGAGTTTCAAAAAACTGAAATTCCTGCTGAAGATTGCATCGCTTGCCTTTCTTCAGTATGGAGAACACACGTTCCGGATTAAACGGGAATGTGAATCCTTGAATCTTGCCTCCCTGCCAGGAACCGCCAGCCTCTTCTATCCACTTCTTTGCTTCTGCATAGGATTTTTTACTGAATTGTACTTGTGGAAGTTTGAGGATATTATTCTCAAGAGTACAATGTTTCAGAATTTCCTCCACACTCCATTTCTTACCTTCGTCAGCCTGTTTTTTCTTCTCATCCACCGGAGCATCTAGTGCTAACAATGAAGATATTCTCGTAACAACCATGTTACTTGCTTCCATGAAAGTACCGATGCAAGAAAGAGCCTCCAGAAGAAAGTCATTATCGACATGCCCGGTATCATCATACACGCAAATCCCTTTAGTCAATTCTACCAGACCATTCAGTTGATCAACGCTACCACGTAACGTTTTTATTAAAATCTCTTTTTTGTTCGTCATAACTCTTTTGTAAATAAATTCTCGTTGTGTTTACACTACCATGCCCCAAAAGGTCAGCAAGTTGAATAACATCCTTATTCCTTTTCAGAAACATCTTGGCGAAGAAATGTCGGAAAGCATGAGGGTGCATTTTCTTTTTATCAATTCCACAGTGCTCCCCCCAATCTTTCAGACCTTGCGATATACCTCTGGAAGTCATTGGTCCAAAACGTCCGACAGCAAGAAGACCGGTCTTGCCTTTCTCCTTAGCATAAGTTCTAACTTCTGTCTGCAACTGTTTTTGAAAAAAGAAACGACGATACTTATTCCCCTTACCTTTCAATGTAACCTCACCGGTTATTATATCCTCCCAAGTAAATTGCAGAAACTCTGACAACCGGGCACCGGTAGTACCCAATACCTTGACAAAGAAGTAATAGTCCAAATTAGTCTTAGTCTTCAAGTAATCCAACAATCGGTTGTATTCATCCGCTGTTGGCACATTGTTTACATCCAACTTGCGTTTTATCTTAGGCCTTTTCAGTTCAATAGGTTTCTTCATCCATTTGGAGAATCTTTCGATTGCTGTAATGCGCAAGCTGATAGTAGCCGGAGAAAACTTTTCTTCCTCAAGCATTTTGATGAATCGCCTACAATTGTCCATATTAACCTCATTAGCATATTCGAAGAATTTTTTCAAAGAAGTATAATATAAATCCACTGTATGCGGTGAGTAATCATTATTATCAGTTAGCCAAACTATAAAGTTATTCAACAATGCCCTATTCTTATCTGAAATCACACTTAGCTTCTCAAGTGGTTTTACTGACTTCTCTTTGCGTTGAAAGCCAATCTTCAGGAAGGATAATAAGCAGCATATAGCTTCACACATGAGTGGATGCCGTGCTATCATATCGGCATTTTCCCGCTTGTAAGTTAAATACCCACGTCTGGTTATACTATCGGCACTTTCAAGAAAGCCAGTCACATACTTGATGTATCTGCCTATATACTCATAGCTCTTGCCTGTAGTGTACAGGTAGGAAATATAATTAATTAATATCTGTTGTCTACAACTATCCATTATAATTTAGCTACTTACTATCTATTGAATCTAAATACTTCCTATATTCTATCTCTGTTTTTGCAAGGTTGATAACAGTATTCACACCTTGAAAAACTTGCTTTGCCTGATTTACTTTACCAGGATCCTCCTTAACATCTTTGATTTGTTGGAGAACCATATCACGCAATTCATTTAATATGGTAGGATTTACTGATGAGACTTTATTCAAACGTTCATTAGCCAACACCACTACTGTATTAGTAATTGGGCGGAAACGATTCAATTTTGATGATAAATCAAATATGCTAAAGTTGAGAACCTTTCCATTATTTAGATATATCTCAACTTCAGTTCCATCATCTCCAACACCATCACAATAGCTGAGGATAACTATTTCTTCATTCTGGTAAAGAAATGGTTTCTTAACCATCTCTTTTAATCTATCTATGCCACATGCAAAATCACTCATAATCTGTTTTTCTTTTTAGTTGCTTTATTAATCTGTCTATTCAAGGCACCCTTCAATTTGATAAGATACTGAACATCTTCTGGATAACGTACATACATTGAATTCTCTGTCTTTAATTGCTGGGCCCTACTAATCATGTACAAGTTTTCAATACAAACATTTCGCTTATTACCATCACGAAATTGGATATTATAGCCTGGAGGTATCTCGCCATTATGCTCAGTCCAAACCAAACGATGTTTAAGCTCAAACACATTGGGTTCAGCAGTCTTCACCTCAATATATCCGTCTCTGGTAATACGTTCATATCCAACTGGTTTATGATTCTTTGGAATATGCCCCTTTTTAAAGCGAGTTTTCTTTGTTTTCTCAATCTGAGCAATAGACATATATTCAGTTTGCTTAAGTCCTTTGTTGGCCGGTTGATGCCCTTTTGGAAAGTACCCCTTTGAAGAATGCTCTAACATGAATTCCGGTGACTTCCTAAGTTTCAGCTTAAAAGCCCTTCCTCCAACGGCACTTTCAGTTGAACCAAGGAGTGAAGCAATTTCCTGATTAGTATGATTAGGATATAAGGCAATCAGTTTTTCCTGTTTTTTAGGGTTCCATACCTTTACATCAGGTGAGCGCTTCAATCTACGACATTTGGCCTTTGCTCTAACAGCACTTTTCGTCTTACCCAGAGACTGGGCTAATTCTTTTAGATCAGCAGTTGGATATTCTCTATCAAGAATAGCTAACTGTTCATTACTCCAAGTCTTATTCATTGTGTACTTTGAAAAAGAGGAAACCGTTAGGCTTCCTCTGTGTTAGTATTATCAAGCTCTTTCAGTTGAGCATTGAGCTTCTTTTGCTTCTTCTCAAATGAGGCACCAAGTTTTTTAGTTAATTCAAGATATTCATCTGGATACTGTTCGGAAAACAAAAGATTCTGGCATTTCTGCAAATAAGGATAGAAATTAACATTGTTATCTGACAAAGATTCAGCGATGAAAGCTCGATACCATTGTGCCCTATCAGCTTGATTATTCTCAATATACTTCATAAAATCACTCTTTTTATCATATTTATCCAAGCCGAGTGATTTAAGAAAAGAACTCTTGCAGTGGCTGAGAACCATCACATCAAATACAAGCTGTTCATTGGTGGTTAACTCAACTTTTCGCTCATGGTAAGGTTTCTCTTGTGCCCAGGTGCGCAGAGCTTCAGCAGTCTTTTCCACTACGATCTCTTTTGCCCTCTTCAATTGGGTCCTTACCTTTTCTTTTTCAATTTCTTTAGGATCTGCAAGTGCTGATGTAGTGGAAGCAACATCTTTTCTAATGTAATAGTATTGGACTTTAAATTCTGGCCCACAGTAATCAAAGCAAGATATACAACGGTAAATTTCAGAATCATCAAGCATATTTTGAAGACATTCATCTTCTTCATCGTACCAACATTTACTTCTAAATGCTTCATTCGGATTAACAATGCAATAGCCTAACTGCTTAATAGCCTCTAATGTATTATCATGCATAGTTTTCTTTTCTTCACCCCAGTATGATTGCGGACCATCATCAACAATAACGGTTTTCCCGAATAGCAGAGGCTCACCATTTTTGACGAGACTATCACTTTCTGCTTGTATTCTACGCAGGACATAAGCAAGCTGTTTCTTCTTGTAGCATACAGGATTGGTGCAATTAGCTTTTTCGCTATTCATTTCATAGAATAGGCAACCGTGATTTGCTGTACTAAACTCACATTCAGCACATGATTTGAATGTACCACCATCCCAAATATCTGCATTATCCTTAATCCAATCAGCCCTATTCAGCTCCATAAAGGAATTACTCACAAATCTTCTTATCATGATCACATTGCACTGTCCTTCATTATCCTTATGAAACCTTGCCTGTTCGGTATCATCGAGTTTTGAGAGGATCATTGCACCGGAAATGGGAATTTCCCCATCCCTAACCCGGGCTTTCAATTCCGGTATTAGGCTGTTCAATTTTACACGATCGAAAACAAAGCGGGTAGATTTCCCAAACCTCAATGCTATATCTTCCAGTGTACGTCCCTTCTCCATTAACTGAGAGAAAGCAAATGCCTCTTCGATGGGATCAACGTCTTTTCTTTGCAAGTTCTCGGTAATCATTGCATCAAAAGCCTCATCATCTGTCATCTCTCTGACAATGCAGGAGATTGTTTGATACAACTCTGTTTTTTTACGATGGGCCTTGATTTTGGCAATGTTCGCTTCGTCTTCCTTTGCTTTCAACCGTTGAAGAGCGCGGAAACGGCGCTCACCGCAGACAATCTCATAAGTGTCTTTCACATTAATAACCTCACCGGTATCTTCATCCAAATATGGTGCCTCAGATGTAGGTCTGACAGTAATAGGCTGTAGTAGACCTTGTTTCTCAATATTGGCTGCAAGTTCTTCAATAGCAACTTCATCGAAAGTCTTTCTCGGATTAAGGGGTGAAGCACTAATTTTCTCGATTTTAATTTTCTGAATTTCCATAATTCTTTTTTTATATTGGTTTGACTTTTAGTTCCTTACATCAGTAAAGTTATCGTAAATTGACAAGTTATGCAAACAGAAACTTCGCCATTTTAGCGCCATTTTATAAGGGTTTATGACGTATCTGGATGAAACCTATTTTTTCAGTTTCACGAAGCAATTCCATGTCCTCGTCTTTAATATCAGCTACCGTTTCACCATTAACGGTCATGCCAAACGGTATATTAAATCGTTTTCTTATATGCTTGATGCATTCAGTTTTTTTGGTTTTCCAGTATATGGTCAACTTCATTTTTCCTGTTTTTTATAGAATTCCTCTAAAATCTTTCTTTGTTTCTCGTATTTCTTCACAGTCAACTTAGCAATGATATCATCTGATAATCGCAAAGCATTTTTAGCACATTTATCACCGAATGAAGCTTTACGTTCAAGTTCTCTCCGATAATCACTATAAAACATTCCTGATATTGGTTTCTGTATCTCTGCCTTATACGCCTTATGTTCATTCCAAGACTGATTATCAGCAGCAGCACATCGTTCTTTATTATAGTCACGAAACCAACTCATAATCACCTGCCCATCAATACGATTATATATTCGTCCGTATTTCATCTTCATGGCATTTTTAAAACAGAGCTTCAAGTCATCCATTTTGAAGTACGGATATTCCTCCATAATCAAATCAACGGTCATGGCCACTTGAATATCAGACATAGTTTCAGTAGCATTGAAAAACTCCAAAGCATCGGCAAGCAAAAGAACAACAGCGGCTCTTGACTTTGTTTCCCCAAGTTTCCTTGTGATTGTTCCTATTGCCGGTTCTGAACTTAAAAAGACATCTTCAATCGTTTTGGGTCGAAGCATCTTGCAATATTGCTCCGGCGAGGTCTTTAAGGCGACTAACCGATTCTCTTCTTGTGGCAGTAGTATCAATTCGTTTTCCATTGTAGTTTCCTTCTAAAATTTTCGTGAAGTTTGTAGGCTTGAATATCCAATCAAAATCACAACGCCAGTTTCTATCATTCTCTCCAAGCAGGAAAGAGCTCTTTAGCACTAATTGGAATACGTCGAAAATAGCTTGTTTACCATATTGGGCAGCACGAGCCTTAATAGCTTTTTTCCGCTTGTCATCAATTGATTTTATTGCAGGAAGTTTTCCTGCAAACGTATTATTAAAGAAATTCATCAAATCAACAAAGTTTATCTTTTCCTGAGGGAACAAAGAAAGTTCAGCTTTCTTTGCTTCTCCGTTAGGAGAAGTTTCTTTGGGAGATTTATTAGAAGTATTTCCCTTTCTGTTTACTTTAACTATACTTTCCTTTATACTTTGTCGATTATCAGTAGGATTAATCGAATTATTTGCATGATTAATTGGATTATTTGTGCAATTAATTAAATAATCAGGAATAATAATAGTTTCTTTACGTTGATATGTAGCATTAAGAAAACGCTTCTGAATACCGGAAGAAGTTAGTATTCTATGTTTATCATAGAGTTCATTATCAAAGAACCCAACTTGCAATGCCTTTAGCATGACTTCCTGTACAGCACCCTCGGAAACCCCAACAATGTCAGCAATAACAAAAGGTAAATCTTCGTCCCACAAAATGTAATACCCATTATCTTTATAGATATTACACAGCAGGCAAATAAGTATAGAAGTCGATTGCGGTCCACATGCCCTAACAATCTTCCGTATCTTCACATCTGTAAAGAAATCCACATCCATAGGAAAATAATCTATTCCTTGCTTAGTAGGTCGTCCAGCCATATCATAGCCCTTTCTCCTTTTTCAGCTTTTTAATCTCTTCCTGATAATGCTTTATTAATTCCTTGTACTCAAAATCTGAATAATTACGGTAATCATGCTGCTTCGATTCAAGCAAAAGCACTCTTTTCTCCCCATACTTCGCCACAAGCCTACGGCGATAGCTTTGAATGTTACCTTCCATGAAACGGTTACAGTGCCAGCATTGGGCATTGCAATTCATTTCATCAAAGCGCGTACTCATGTGTTGGCGATTAATATAATGGCCACAGTCAGCCTGTTTGAATGGTTTCACTTGCCCGCATGAAATACAGCAGAAATATCCGTTCGGCATCGTATCTCTTAGCCGGATAAACATGCTGAACTTCTTATCCAACTTCTCTTTCAAGTTTGGTTGCTTTTCCACCTTGACACCAGCTTTTTCAAAAAGTGGCATCTTTTTCTCTTTCTTCTTATATTTTTTCCAAAACATGATAATCAAAAGTAAACGTTAGTTAGTTGCCGGCCGCGGCTCATGACACACCACTTTCCTTTTTCCGGCTGTTCAACACGTAGATCCTCGACTTTTCCGAAGCGTCTGTAATTTCCACACAAATCAATCAACCACCCCTCTTTACCGGGAGCTGGACGAATAACACGACCTACCATCTGATAATAGAGAGATAGGGATTTTGTAGGACGCACAAGAACAACAGTATCAAGCTCAGGATAATCAAAGCCGGTTGTTAACACACCGACATTGGCGAGAACTTTTATTTTCCCAGATTTGAATTCTCCAAGAATCCTATCTCGTTCAGTAGCCGGAGTTTCACCACTGACAAAAGCACTGCCAGGAATCGCAGATGCAATCATTTGAGCTTCCCGGGTAAACATTGTAAATATCAGGATACCTTTACGGGGAATACCGGATTTAGGGCGTAGGAGACGTTTCACCGTATTAATGATGTAGTTGTATATATCTACTCGGGCAAACTCAGCAGACAAGCTCTTTTCATCATAATCGGCACCAGTAGAATTACTTCTTACACGGGTAAGGTCTATCCTTGTCAAATCATAATAATTCAATCTTGCAAGGAAACCTTTAGCAAGCAGTTCGCTAACTTGGCAATGGTAAATCACATCCGAAAAGATTTTCGGCCGGGTTCTCGTTATAAACTTAAGCATTGCACCTCCACCGCTTGTTGATAAACGGTAAGGTGTAGCGGTTAATCCGACAATTTTTCGTTGTACATCTTCAAAAAAGGTCTTATACATCCCACCGTTTGAATTTACCAAATGACACTCATCAACAATTACATATTTGAAGTGCTTGAAAAAATCCATGTGCTTAATTACACTTCCTATTGTAGCAAATGTTATTCGGTTAATATCCTTTCTGTTGAGTGATGCAGAGTAAACAGCGCAATCAAAGATTCCATACGACTGGATTTTAGCAAAATTCTGTTTTAGGATCTCCTTGCTCGGCTGAAGCACAATCAAAGGACTCTCAATCTTTGATGCTATATCAGCAATTACGAGAGACTTTCCGGCACCGGTGGGAAGTACTAAAACTGAATTCTTTTTAGTCTTGGATTTGAAAGCATTAACAGCGGCAGCACTTGCCCTACTTTGATAATCTCTTAATTGATATGTCATAATCTGATATGATATTTATGCACTTTCTCATGGCAGTCACCACAAAGGGTAACGAGACAGTCAAGGTGGTCAAGTTCATGCCCCACTATCGACTGGCCGTTAACCCTATATTTTTTGTGATGAATCTCTAAATTGAAGTCTTTACCGCACATCTGGCATCTATGTCTATCTCTTATACGAGTTCTCCTTTTCGCCTCTTCCCATTGTGGATTTGAGCAAAGGGACTTTGCATATTTGGACTTTCTGCCTTTCTTATGCTGTAATCTACTCATCGTCTTCCGGATCGTCGTCTTCCCCATCAAAAGGATTCTCACCTAAATCTTCCGACAGAACATCCTCATCATCAACAGGACGTTCAACCTCCGGATACTCAAGACCGAACAAATCAAGCATGGCTTTACGGTTTCTGTCTTCCTGAGCCCACAATGAGCGCTTATCCCATGCAGGGATTTTTTCTCCCTTGACCAGTGTCAATTGGCCATTCACCCAAGAGTAATAGATGAAATATCCATTCAAGGCGAAACGAACTGTATTCTTGCTTGAAAGTTGATAATCTTTCGTACCTTTCTTTACCTCGGCAGCCAAGTCTTTTATTTCAGTCTTTATCGCAGCAAGACGCTCCTGGGCATCACTCTTGATTTTTTTAGCCCGTTCGATGGCCTCAAGTAATTCCCTCTCACGCTTTGGAACTTCGTTCTCCTGTTTGATACAGTATTCCTCTCGAATTTCGTCTATCTCGAACGCATCAAGTACACGCTGACTGATTTCACTCTCTGGAAATGTAGCATTGAAGTTCTCATTCACCAGTTTAATTATCTCATCGACATTTGTCGATCCCTCGAATAATACCGGGGGAAATGTTTCCCGAATAGCTTCGGGGATTACGAACTCAATAATACTGGGTTCGTAATCTCTCAAATTTGCAATCATACTTTATAAATTGATTTTAGTACCGATTCTGGTACTCATGAATAAAATCTAAGTAATGTTGATCCTCAGGCAGAGGAAGTGTAATGCCAAACTCGGTAGCTGCATCTATCTTAACACTCTCCATGAAGTTGTGCATTTCCAAAGTGTTTAATTTACTTGTGCCCCGAACTATGGCCTCTGATTTTCCATTGACGGTTATCTTCTTTACAAGAAACTTTCTGCAATATCTATCGTGAATGTCCTGCACACCATCGGCTGTACTCCAGTACTCTTCACCGGTGTACTCACGTAGACAAGCACCAATGCACTGAAACCATTTCCACATGAGTGCATTTTGGTTCAACGTTCTTGGCTGTGTCTTGCGCTTGATGGTGACAGTATAATCACCATTGCGCAAAGTGCTACACATGAACTCAAAAGACTTATCCATTTGGATTTTACCGTCCTTTTTCGTTAAAATCGCTTCCATAATTAATAATTATGTCGGAAAAGGCAAATCATTCACATCCGGAACATGGTGAGGTGGCATTTGGCTTTGTCCCCACTGATTGGGTTGACCTGATTGATATTGCTGGTTCGTTGAATATTGAGGAGCCGCCTGCGTTTGCGGTTGATAACCGGGAACCGGTGGCGGTGCAACTTGTTGGGGCTTCGGAGAAAGCATCTGCATATCATCCACAAAAACCTCAGTAACATATCGCTTCACACCTTTGTTATCATCATAACTACGTGTACGTATCTTTCCTTCAAGATATAATTTATCTCCCTTATGGACATACTTTTCAATCGTTTCTGCAATACCACGCCAAGCAACAATATTGTGCCATTCTGTGCGATCTGGTACCTGAGTACCATTTTGCATTTTATACCCTTTTTCTGTTGTGGCAAGGGAGAAGGTAGCCACCTTTATACCACCTTCCAATGATCTTACTTCCGGGTCCTTGCCAACATGCCCAAGAAGAATAACTTTATTCACACTCATTTAACTTCCTCCCTTATGGTTATGCGGATGCTATCCGCTTTATTTGCTGTCTTCAAATATTTAGCATATAGTTCCGGGTAATCTTCTTGGAACTTCTTTGTATCAAAACTCTTGCTTTGTGAGGGTGGTGTATAGCTAACCTTCATCCGTCCGGCATCCCAAGACTTAACACCATTATCTCTCATTGCAGTTTTCAGCCTCTCTTTATACTCCTTTTGCCTCTCAGAAATAAAACTGGCTTGTTCCTCCATTTCAATGATAGTATTAACCAGTTGCATCGGGATGAGCAGCTTTTCATCAGCAGGAACAAGAGTAGTCGTTAGGAACTGTTCTCCACTGATTTCACATTCCATCAACCTTTGAACTTCGGCATCGGATTTACGCGCAATCGGAACTAACTCGGATTTATCACCTCGTAGCCAAACACCGAATAGCTTATCCACTTTTATTAAGGGATTTTGCTTTTCAAAGAGATATGCGTAGATCGACAGTTGCCAACTCAAATATTCCTTATCCAGGTTATAGGTAGTTTTGATATCAGCAATACTGACTCTTTCATCTTTACTCCAGACACAATCGATGTTGGATGCGAAATACTCGTTATCTGAAACGGTATATTCATTAGCAACAACCTTATATCCGGCATTCACTCTCTCTTTAAGGTAGTTTTCGGCTTCCACACTCTCAGGCGGCAACCCGGTACAATCGACAAACTGGCATTGTCCATGAATACGACTTCCTTTTTCGGCAGCTCTCTTCAAGACAAATTCCGGAACTTCCTTGTATTTGTCCGGGAATAGTTGTCGGCTTATCATGCCGGTAATACCTTTCAGTTCCTTATCACCGAGAAAATACGTGTGGTCTTCTTCATTAAAAACCACACTTGACTTAACTAAATCTATCATTGTTGAGAATAAATTTTGCCCATATCCATGCAGGCGTTTTTAAATTCATTGTTATTTTTCAAAGCTGGGTACTTGTTCCATACTTCAACAAGTTCTTTATGGCTTTTAACGGCTCGCATTTCCTTTACTGCACGGTCTAAATCAGCACCCGTAAAAACAGCTCCTGAACCTTGAACCGAAGTAGAAGACTTAACCACTTTCTCTTTTGTATTACCGAAAGTGAAACGCACATTACCCTTATTATCAGTAATGACCAACAGAATAATCTCCTTTTGGTCATTATACTCAATTTGCTTGACACTGAACTTTGTATAAAGTCCAAAAGAATTCCCTTTCTGATAAACTTCTGTCCTATCGAGTTGAATCCAGATGAACGGGCCTGTATAAAGTTCCCTGCCAAGTCCCCAATTAAAACCGGCACGTTTGAAAGCATCACTGGCTTGCCCTTTCTCTGCCTCAGTCTTGGATTCCACACCAACATCCTGTTTGCTAATCCATTCCTTCTTTTCACTATCCCAAATGGATAATGTGCAGAATAGATTTCCGTTAACGACATCGTGAGTGCGTTTCCAATTCATAGGGCCGAATACCTCATCGAGTAATCGCATATCCACCCTTGCATCTTTGTACAGCAACAATGAGCAACCTGTACCGTCATTTTTCATTGTCCCCACTCTGCACTCTATCTCGGATGCTAATAAAGGTCTGATAGACTTGAATTTGTTTTCTGCACAGTCTGTTGCAGGTTCTACTTTTTTCCCAGCCATAATTTTAAATTTATTGGTTTGACTTTTAGTTCTTTACATCTATAAAGTTATCGTAAAATGACAAGTTATGCAAACAGAAACTTCGCCATTTTAACGCCATTTTCATAAAGGAAAATGAGGTAATTTAGGGCTTATCCTCTGCCCTATTTCAAGCTGTCTATAATCATTCAGCAACTGCTTACTAAAGTTGATCACACGTTCACAAGTTACCTCAGAAAACATTCCTATGTGAGTATATTCAGCAGGTATTTCCAGTATATGAGACAACCAAGCATAAGCCTCATGTCGTGTCATGTATTTATTCATCCAAATCTTATCGAAATATTCGTGAGCTTGATGCTTTAGTTTCCGTAGCCGCTTTTGAGCCAAGCGACCAAGTGCCCTATCAGTCCCTTTGTGAACACCTACATAGGCATCACAATCCCTACAGAGATAAATCATGCCATAAGATGTCCCATACACCTCGATACTGTCTACAAATTCAGTTTGCCGCCCACAATACGGACAAATCTTGCCTGCAATAATGAGCTTCTGTCTTTCGTTCAATTCTATGTTACTCATAATACCAATTAAAAACCCCGAAGAGCATTCTCCGGGGCATTCACATGACAACAACTTCAGCTCTAATAGAAACACCCATGCAGTCCTTCGGCGTCTTTCCGTCGTGTCAGCCAGAATCTATACCAGCAGCCCGTAAACTACATGAGCCTTTTTGCTTCTATTTCGCTTCTTCCATCCTAAAGGCTTGTGGAGAAACCCGGACTCGAACCGGGATTGCAGCGTTCCAACCGATTGGCCACTTACAGTGTAAAGTGCAACGAGTATCTGCATAGCTTTCTAACGTCTACCAATTCCGCCATTTCCCCGAAATAAAAAAGGTGTACTATCTTCACAGACAATACACCCAATACTAACACAAAATAAAACACGACAAAACTACTAAATTTCATTAAATGCATTCCCCCTCGCGGGTTACTTGCTCCCGGATAAGCAATCACGCTACACCGGGATGTGAACAAACTACTTTAGGAATAATTATAAATCAAATAAATACCGGGGCTGTCCCGACGGTGTCCTTTTCACCGGCATTATTGGTTAATAATATGAGGACTATCCTCGTGGACAATGCGGGACTTGAACACCGCGACCTGTACATGATGAAACCATTAAAAAGATACCATGACAAACTACCAACACTATTTCATGTACCGCTCTACCTAACTGAGCTAATTGTCCGTAATGCCACCGACCACAGTCGGTGGCATTTTAATTGATTGATGATGCACCATTGTTATGATACATATTCGCTTTCACAAGTTACTTGCTCCGGTGGACGGACTCGAACCGCCGACATTATGATAAAACCTTCAAAAAATCATACGCTCTACCAACTGAGCTACACCGAAAAACCTATTATTTATCAGCTTTCTTTTTCGACTGCTCTTCGATTAGATGCTGGATTGTCAACATCACCAACACAAGCGCCATAATAATTGCGCCAGCAGCACGTTCCTTTGCGCTGGCTCCATCGCCATCAGACAGCCAAACTGCCGCCCACATTGCGCAGATTACAGCAAGAATTTGAACCACTCTAACTTTTCTCATTCTTTTGACTTTTACGTTTTCGTTTATACTTTTTCTTTCTCGTACACCTGCAATGCCTCAGAACTTGAGCGGCATTGCATCGCCATTTACCATTTTGGCTATTAGACGGCTTATCGCTATCAATTTCCCCGGCTTCTATAAGCCTCAACAACTTCTTCTCACCACCGACTATATACGCAGCTTTATCCTTACTAAATGCCTCAGTAGACATCACATCAAGAATACTGTCAAGCAATATCTCAGCGGTGCCATTTGCATACGCCACGTCCATAATTCTAAGTGGTACGGGTAACAGTAAGAACGCCCTTCTCATTATCGGATTTTATCTCCCATTTCTTTCCAGGTTCCTTTTCCTTAAGCCGATAAGATATCAGATTAAGAATATACGCCCTTTTGGAAATAGGAAAAACCTCTTTTGCACCCTTCTCCATCTCACGGATGATGCGCATTACACTTTTCTTATTTTCTTTCATATTAGTTATTTAACTGATTATTATATGATTATAAAAAGACCTCCGATTCAAGATTATTCGCTAATGTAAATTGAACCGGAGGATTGCTTAACTTTGAAGTGAACAAATTAAAATTAAGCATTATGAGTAGGTTTATCGACATTGCCGATGAAAATGGCAAGCACTGGTGCGTCAACACCTCACAAATCATCTACATTGAAGACCTTAGAGGTCGAACAGCTTTTCATATTCATGAAAATCCTGCAAACTTCTATCACCGCATTTGATGTCACCGATAACCTTATCGACAACATACTCTTTTTTAATAATTGCCTTCATTCGTAGTGTCATTGGGTTTATTCTTCAATATCTCGGCAAGCAGTCCTGTCGCCTCAATATACTTTAGAATCTCTTCCTCGCCTATCCAGTCGAGTGTTTCCTCAATGCCAATCTCTGAAACGAGTTTGCCCTTGCCGTGGTATTCAACCACGTCTTCAATAGGGATCAATTTCAATAAATCCCTTGTTTCAATGTCTTTATAAGCATGCATAAGCTCCAGTTTTAAAAATTAGTGGTGCCACCTGGAATCGAACCAGGGCGCAAGGATTTTCAGTCCTCAGCTCTACCAACTGAGCTATGGCACCTATATACATAAAGTAAATTCCACGATTTACCGACAATAAATTGTCTAACTGATTATTTTTACAACGACATGAGTTTGACCCTTCCTCACAGCATTATGTCGTTGGCAAGTTGCGCCTATTCACCTCGATTTGGTTTTCAGCAGAGGAAACTTACAACCTCCATTTACCAATAAGTCATAGAACTCTTCTCTTGTAGTTCCCAGCCTCCATTCAATGGCAGGCTCAAAGGCCGGACTGGGTGCCGGGAAATCCCGGCTTTATAATTTTTGGTTTGACTTTCAAATGGAGAGTATTCGCCCGGACGGTTGGCTTCACATATACGCGTTTCTATGCAATGCCCCAGCTTCTTTTGCCCGGTAAGAGAAATACCTTCTTGCGAATTACTCTTATTTAATCACCTACGTAGTGGGCTCCAAACCTTCCGGTACTGTTTGGATTGTAATACGCAGATGCAGGAATGTCTAAACTGTCATAGCGGCTTCTCTTTGCAGGAATAACATCTCTATACTGAGCGTTTATCTCTTGCAATCGCTTTCTCTCAGCATCCTTATCGGCTTCCATCTCTTGTTTGATTTGCAAAGCTCCTATCCTTGTAGAGATTCTAAACTTTGCCATTTTCCAAGACTTTTTCAAAGACTCAGCCCAAGTATATTTACCAGTCTTATAAAGATTGTGAGCTGTTTTCATAATTTCTGATAAATTGTACTTTTTCATTTTAGCGTTTATTTTAAGTGAAACATTCCTTTGAAAAATCAATCTTTATCTCTATATTTGGAGTATTGATTGATTGATGATGCAAATATAAACGCATTTGCGATATTTACAAAACGAAACAACCTTTATTTTATCGCATTTGCAATTTATTAACTATTGAAGTAATTGTTATGGAAAGTACTATAAACGGTAGAATAAGAGAATTTATCAACTATTTAGATATTACAGATAGCGCATTTGCGAAGAAGATAGGAGTTACACAATCTGTTATTGCCTCTATGTTTTTACGAGGAACAGAACCATCTGCTAAAGTAATATCATCTATTTTAGCGGTATTTGACGATATATCAGCAGAATGGTTACTTCGCGGGAAAGGTGAGATGCTAATATCAGCAAATCAATCAAAAGACGAGAATACAGAACGTATTTCTCGGTTGGTAGATACTATTGCCACACTCCAGGGCACAATCAATGAACAGTCGAAAACAATTCAAGTATATGAAGACAAGGTTCGCAAACTAAACGGCGAGCTAACAATGCTGAAAAACGAACGCAATATTCGATAATCTTAAATTTACATACCAAATGAAACAACTACTAATTATTGCAATTCTTTCATTCTTTGTAGCAGGATGCTCAAAAGATAATGATGGTGATAATAATTCACCTGCAACATTAACAAATAGTCAATGGAAATCTTTAGAAGATGTATTATTCATGGATATATATTATCGTAAACATGCAGGTTTTATTGCCGAATTTGATGATAACAATTTTCACATCTCTTACTTTGACAAGAAGTTACATGAAGATGATCTTTTCATTACCCTAATAAATAAAGGAACATATTCTTATAAAAACTCCAAACTTAGACTAACGACTGCCCAAGGAGTACAAATACAATATAAAGTATCAAATGATAAGATGGAATTAGTCGGGGACACAAAGGATTTCTCTACAGAATATGGGATCAAATATCCCCAATTTATGTATTTATCATTAGATGGAAATAAAGATTCAGGAGATGTAATTGAAGGAAAGACTTGGAAACTAAGTTATATTGCGCTCCAAGGAACTGATACGCAATATAACTTCTGGGACAACAACGAAGACTATAATAAAAGTATTTATGCCCTTAGCCAAGCTGATAATTTTACCGTTTCTTTTACAGGCAAAGGATGGGCCAACAACACAAATAAAGGTGATTTTACAGGAAAAGCTATTAATAGCATAATCAATGGTACATGGGTTGCAAATGAAATTACAGAAAATATAAGTATTAGCTTAAATAATTACTCGACTATTGAGACTGATATTTTAGCAAAAGCTTTCATCACAGGTTTATCTAATATGTTCAAGTTCGAGGGCGATGGTAATATCTTAAAATTACACTTTGAATATGATAGCCAAATTATGTATATGGCTCTTGAACTACATAAAACAAAGTAAAACAATAATAAATTATATATGCACAAATATAAGAACTTATAATATACGATTTATGAAACAGCAAAATCTTGATAGCTCATAATTAATTTCATTCCAGTTTTATTCCAGTCGGGGTAAAACATACCTTCATATCATGTTATTAATCAGCGGGAAAGGGCTGTTTTACAAAACTTAGTCTAGTTTAGTTTTTGTGTGAAAGTGCTTCCCCGTTAGAGAACGACAAGGAAGCACTTTTTTTTTCCCGCTTCATATATCATTAGTCATTGCCGGAGTTGTTGTTACCTATCCGGTTCGTTGGATAGATAATCTCTTCTTCAGACACAGGCAGGTTCTCCGATTCTTTTTGCACCTTAGACAGCTCTCTCACTAATGTATATTTGATAGAAGAAGCATCGACCGGCACATTATCCAGCTTCTCTTCCCTCACTTCCAATATATATTCATAGCCCGGTTCATATTGAAAGCCTTCGATACTGCTATAAAAGAATTCCCAATCGGCAGCGTCTCCTTTTTTAATCAGCATACACTTTTGCGGAGCTACTCCCACACAATCTCCCTGTCGGGATGCGACAGTATATCTGACGGTAGATACCACTGACTCCATAGCCTTATAAAGAGCATCGATATGTTTGGCTATAAATGACTGTTGCTCCTGCGGATTCATCAGAATAAATGTAGAGTCAATATCATATAAGCCACGCAGCATACAGGAGCACTGTTTTATAGCAAGTGCAGAATCCTCTCCTGCACTAATCAATGACTGTGCACAAGCACCAACATTCTCATCAAAATACTTCTCAAAAGCCTCTCTATACGATGGTTTTCTGCTACAAGCAGAAAGCGACAATAATGCCAAAGCAACAATTGGCAGATATTTCCTCATAACGAATTTCGATTAAGTAAACATTTATAAACGCGCAATATAGTGAATTAAGTCATAATAAGCCCAATCCACTATAAGCATTTACACACAATTAACACACAGTCAATCGCCATTTATTTTATTCCCAAAAACTGAAAAGGGGGCGTATTTACAAACTCTTTTGCAGTATTGCCTGCATACGTCTTACCGGAAACAAGATTCAGCATCTTTACCGGAGCGCCCTCAGAGAAGTTCACATCCTTGAGATCAACCCAGAACACATTAGGATATAAGGTAGACTCAAAGTAATAAATTTTGTTTTTCTGATCAGAAACCGTTCTCCAGCGCGTTGAAGAAATATTAGGCTGGTCAGGAGTGCTGATGCCCAGCGGAACGGAAGTATTACGTATCACGCTGAACACACTGGCCAATGCCGTACGTGTATCTTCAGCCTTAGGAATCGCATTTATATAGAAAGAAGCTCTCACAAAACGGTCGGCGGCACGGTTGGTTCCCGGCAGGAAAGTAGTTCCTCCGATATTCTTCCAATAATCATCGAGTGCCAGTTGCTGGTCGAAAACAGGAGAGTTGGTCATCACCTGATAAGAGCGGTCATGATGGATATTCAGTTTGCCATTGACATATTCGAAGATAGCATTATCTCCGGTAACGTCGGAGATGGAAAGATGAAGGGTAGCCATTCGTGTGCCGTCGGGCATCATGTCCGACACGACATCAAACGAATTCTTTTCGACCTCGGCAATAGCCTCATCGACCGTGGCAAAGTTATCGAGCATATACTGCACCCAGGCAGCTATGGACAAGGCCGGCCTTTCACCATTCCATTGCGGATAGGAAGACTCTGCCAACCATAATAAATTGGCGACAAGCCCTTTTTCGTTCATTCCGTCAGTGCTGCATATGTCATAGGCCGAAGTTATCACACTACCATATTTTGATTTCCAGCGCATCGGGTCCTTCCCCACTTCACCGTTACGCTCCATGCCTCGCGGAAAAATCCAGAGATTGCTGTGAGGATCTTCTTTCCAATCCATGGTGCGCCCTGTGATTATCATATTATTCACCCCTTGATAAACCACACGGGTACACGCATTTAAATATTCAACTGATATTCCGAAGAGTACAGCCACTGACAATATAATTAAATATACATTTCTTTTTCGCATAATTGATTGATATTAAATTACTAAATTATGTCTGATAACAAATATATGCTCCATAAAGTTCTCAAAAGACTTGCCTGGTCTGTATCTGATCCGAAAACAGCCTGTCCGGAAACAAATAAATCTTAAAAAAGAAAACAAACCGTAAAGAACACTGTTGGAAGGGAAAACTCTAAAAATGTAACAATTATGAATTACGGTATTAGTATCCTTTTCAGGGCTATCCCATTGCTGATGGCCCTTTTTTGTTTCGGCTACGGAGCCTTTGTCATTGATGCGGGAACGGACATGAACCGCTTCGTTGCCGGTCCTGTGGTGTTTTCATTGGGGATGATATGTATAGCGCTGTTCGCTACGGCAGGAACTATCATCCGACAAATCATCCACACCTACAGCACAGCGGCTAAATATGCGTTACCCATCATCGGTTATCTGGCAGCCGTACTATGTTTCATCGGAGGAATGAACTATATCAATGACGGCACTACTGTGGCTCATTTCGTTGCGGGGCACGTCATCTGCGGAGTAGCTTTCATCACTGCCTGCGTAGCTACTACCGCTACCTCTTCCACCCGTTTCACGCTCATCACCCAGAACTCGAAACGAACCGACCACGCCACACCGGCAAAGGCTTTTTCTTCGGTACAGGGAGATATTCTGATTATCCTTGCCGTTATTTTTGCTATCAGCGTATGGGTATGGGCTTTCTGGTTATTGGGACAAAGTGATATTCATAATGCCTACTTCGTAGCAGGACACGTCATGGCGGGATTGGCATGTATTTGTACAAGTCTGGTTGCACTGGTTGCCACTATTGTCCGCCAAATACGAAACGCATATACGCACACCGAACGGAAATGGTGGCCCGCCCTCGTACTGGTAATGGGGACTTTGAGTGTACTTTGGGGACTTTGGATTCTGACAGACACCAATCCGGCAAAGTCTTCCATCGGCTATATCATGATAGGTCTCGGTTTAGTGTGCTACAGCATCTCCAGCAAAGTGATCCTGCTGTCCGTCATCTGGCGGAATGTCTTCAAACTGGCCAACCGTATTCCGCTTATTCCGGTGTTCACCGCGCTGGCTTGTCTTTTTCTTTCCGCTTTTCTTTTTGAGATGGCCACGATGAATGATGTATACTTCGTCCCCGCACGTGTATTGGCCGGGCTAGGCGGTATCTGTTTCACTCTGTTCTCCATTGTCAGTATCCTCGAAAGCGGAACTTCAAACTGATAAACTACCCTCCCGATAATTGTCTTATGGATGAGCTAAGGCTTTGCCAGCTCATCCATAAATACTTCAACATTCCATGCATGATGGGCTACGTAAGCAGCCGGACCGGTATCTCCCGAATCCAGGATATCTTGCACAACGCCAACCTTGTTCTTGCCCGTAACAAAGAAAATCAGTTGCTTGGCATTGAACAGCAAACAGCCAGTCATGGCTATACGCTTCTGGCCGTTATAGGGATTGATACTCAGCTCGTAGGGATGGAAAGACGAAAGCAAATACTCCTGTCCGGGGAAAATGGACGAGGTATGCCCATCCTCTCCCGCTCCCAACAGAACAATATCAAAAGCCGGAAAACCATGCCAGAGCGGGACGTTGCAACGCACTATGCGCGAATAACTGTTCGCCTCATCATCGGGCCGGTTATTGCCGTCGATAGGGAAAATGTATTCATCGGGCATCACAACCTTATTCAACAACAGACGGCGCATGGTGCCGTAATTACTTTCCGAATCTTCGGCAGGCACACAACGCTCATCCACCCAATAGATACGCATGCGCATCCAGGGAGTGACCTCTTTGAATTCTTCCGCCCACAAATCGAACATGAGCGAGGGAGTACTGCCCCCGCTAAATGCGATATGAAAGATCTTTTCCGGTTCTTCCTCCATCAGTCCAATGAGGTGCTTGATGAGGGCACGTGCCGTTTCAACAGCTGTACTATATATATAAGTTTTCATAACTCACAGTATTGATCTGTATTCGTCAAATTTTTGCATGGATTAGTCCAGTCGGCACCATGTTCGTGCATCATGGCTTCGCTCTCCAGAGGCCCCCATGTGCCGACGGGATAACCATAGAGAGGCGCATCGGGATATTCGCTCCAATAACGTAATACAGGATCGAAGAAACGCCAGGAAGCTTCCACGGCATCACTGCGGGTGAAGAGCGTAGGATCGCCTTGGATGCAGTCTTCTATCAGACGGGCATAAGCATCGCCCGCAGCCTGTCCGCCCAACTGGTCGTAGCTGAAATCCATCATCACCTGCTTCACATCGAAGCCCGGTCCGGGCACTTTCATGCCGAACTTCAGGACAATGC
Organism: uncultured bacterium; assembly: GCA_905215555.1. Classification (GTDB taxonomy): domain Bacteria; phylum Bacteroidota; class Bacteroidia; order Bacteroidales; family Bacteroidaceae; genus Bacteroides. The sequence goes on along the minus strand of CAJMQU010000045.1, from coordinate 13,759 downwards.
CCTCATTGGGTTGCAGGCGGAGGATTAACTTATTAGCCCGCGGACACTGTCCGCCATGGCAATGAAACATCTGGTGGGGCGTTTCACGGAAATGTACAACGATTTCCGTCACCTTGGTAGGCATCTGCTTTCCCGTACGGATATAAAAAGGTACGCCACTCCAACGCCAGTTGTCTATTCCTATCTTCATGGCGATGTAAGTTTCAGTGCGTGAGTCGGCAGGGACATTCTTTTCTTCGCGGTAGCCCTTTTTAGAACCGGAAGCCGTGTATTGCCCGCGGACTATATGTTCGTTAAGATCTTCTTCTGTCAGAGGTTTCAGTGACTCGTACACCTTCACCACTTCATTACGGAAATTGTCGGCTGTGAAGACAGCAGGCGGTTCCATAGCAGTGAGGGCCACCAGTTGGATAAGATGGTTCTGCACCATGTCGCGCAGGGCACCTGTACCATCATAGAAACCACCACGCTGCTCGATGCCGAGATTCTCGACGGCAGTGACCTCTACATAGTCGATGTAATTGCGGTTCCACAGCGGCTCGAAGATGCCGTTGGCGAAACGGAAAGCAAGAATGTTTTGTGCCGTCTCCTTGCCGAGGAAATGGTCGATACGGTATATCTGTCGTTCCTCAAAGACGGAAGCATATATTTTGTTTAGTTCTTGCGCGGACTCCAGATTGTAACCGAAAGGCTTCTCGACGATGATGCGGGTGTGCTCTCTATTCAGTCCCGCTGTCTTCAGATGTAGGGGAATGACGCCATAAAGTGAGGGAGGTGTGGCAAGATAGAATAACAGATTGTCCGGTTCCTTTTCACCGGTTATTTCTTGCAGTCGCTGGTCCAGCATTGCATATCCTTCCTCTTTAGCAGGGTCTATGCTGAGATAATGCAAATGGGTACAGAACTCCTTCATCCCTACCTCAGCGGGAGTGACAAAATGTTCCAGTTCGTCCAGGATATAGTTGCGATAGGTTTCGTCTGCATATTCAGTACGGCCAACGCCCAGAATGGCGAATCCCTCAGGCAGGCGGGTATCCTTGTACAGGGAATAAAGGGCCGGCATCAGTTTGCGTTTTGTCAGGTCGCCCGAGGCGCCGAATATGACCATTACAAATTTACTCATAGAATCTTGTTTTTTTTGATTAGCTCATACAGGTGTTTTTTTCTACCACCTCTCCCTATGGGGCGCTTACCCCACCCGACTCCCCCGCTATCGGGGAAAGAACAGCCTCCCTGAAGGAAAAGATTGAGGTAATATTAAATTATCAGGCTTATACGTTATACGTACCCGATTTTGTGTCTCCGCCATGTCCGGTCCAGTTCTCGTGGAAGAATTGTCCGCGAAGCTCATCTATCCGTTCGAAAGTATGCGCACCGAAGTAGTCGCGCTGTGCCTGAATCATGTTGGCAGGAAGTTTCGAGGATACCAGCGAATAGAAATAGTTCAATGCAGAAGAGAAAGCAGGAACGGGCAGTTCTTCTTTCATCGCATATGCCACAAGATGTTTCCAACCGGAAAGCAGTTGCTGTATCTCTTCCTTGAAATAGGGAGCAAGCAACAGGTGCTTTGGTTTTTGCTGTGCCTCGAAAGCAGCAGCTATATCGTTGAGGAATATGCTGCGGATGATGCAACCGCCACGCCACATGCGGGCGATAGAAGCCAGGTCGAGTTCCCAGCCGAAGCTCTCGGATGCCTTCTGCAACACGGCAAAGCCTTGCGCATAAGATACCAATTTAGAAGCATACAGGGCCGAATAGATATCTTTCACCAATTCCGGCCTGTTGTAGACCACCTGTGAATGCTGGCAGAGAAACTGTTTGGAAGCCGCTTCACGCAAATTCTTCTGCGCCGAAAGGCTGCGTTCGAAAACAGCCGTAGCAATCAGCCCCAAAGGCATACCCAGTTCCATGGCATTGATGACGGACCATTTACCGGTACCTTTCTGTCCGGCTGTGTCCAATATCTTGTCTATGAGATAACCGCCTGTCTTGTCTTTATGACGCAGAATATTGGAGGTGATTTCTATCAAGTAGCTGCGTAGTTTCCCCTCGTTCCAATGGGCAAAAACGGAAGCCATCTCTTCATTATCCAGTTTCAGCAAGTTCTTCATCACCCAGTAGGCCTCGGCAATCAGTTGCATATCACCGTACTCGATGCCGTTGTGTATCATCTTAACAAAATGTCCCGAACCTGCCGGACCAATCCAGTCGCAACAGGGAGTGCCATCGGCAGCACGTGCGGCGATACTTTGCAGAATAGGTTTCACTTCATCCCAGGCAGTGACCGAACCGCCCGGCATGATGGAAGCTCCGTTCAGCGCACCTTCTTCACCACCCGATACTCCGGCGCCTACAAAGCGGAAACCTTTCGATTCGGCCAATGCCACGCGGCGGTTGGTGTCTTCATAATTTGAATTGCCACCATCTATCAATATATCTCCCGGAGAAAGGAACGGGAAAAGTTGTTCCATCAATTGATCCACAGCAGCACCTGCGCGCACCATCATCATAATTTTACGCGGTGCGGACACAGACGCTACGAAGTCGGGGATTTCAGTGTATCCTTCGATGCTCTTCCCCTTGGCACGACCATTGACGAATCGCTCGACCACACCTTCTTCCACTCCCGGAACGGTGCGGTTGTATACCGACACATGCCACCCCTTATCCGCCATGTTCAAGGCTAAGTTTTCCCCCATTACGGCAAGTCCGATCAGCCCAATGTCTGTCATTTGTTCCTTTTTTGTCATAACTTGCATTTTTTTTATATTATTTGTTTCATTGAAATGGAAACAATATGCCGAGGGCATTTGTTCGTATGAATTCCGAATAAAAACCGTACTTTTGCAAACATAACTCCATTTCATCGGAAAATACTTAAATTCAGTTTTATGAAAAAACTACATATCGGGTTGCTGCCGCGTATCATCATAGCTATCGCATCAGGCATTCTTTTCGGTAATTTTCTGCCCGCAGGGCTGGTACGTTTGTTTGTTACGTTCAACGGCATTTTCAGTGAATTCCTCAATTTCTCCATACCGCTGATTATTGTGGGACTGGTGACAGTAGCTATTGCCGACATTGGCAAGGGAGCCGGTAAGTTATTGCTGGTTACGGCATTGATCGCTTATGGGGCAACACTGTTCTCAGGATTCCTTTCATACTTCACGGGAGTGACGGTATTTCCCCGTCTGATAGAAACGGGAGTACCATTGGAGGAGGTCAGCGAAGCGCAGGGAATATTGCCTTTCTTTTCAGTAGCCATTCCGCCGCTGATGAATGTGATGACGGCGCTGGTGCTGGCTTTCACTTTAGGCCTGGGACTTGCCCAGTTGAAAAGCGACACGTTGAAGAATGCAGCACGTGATTTTCAGGACATCATTGTAAAGATGATCAGTGCGGTCATTCTGCCGTTGCTTCCGATATATATTTTCGGCATATTCCTTAATATGACCCATTCGGGACAAGTATTTGCTGTGCTGATGGTATTCATAAAGATTATCGGAGTGATTTTCTTGCTGCATATCTTCCTGTTGATATTCCAGTATTGCATCGCTGCGCTGTTCGTTCACAAAAATCCCTTCAAGTTATTGGGACGGATGCTGCCGGCTTATTTCACCGCCTTGGGCACACAGTCATCCGCCGCCACAATCCCCGTTACCCTGGAACAGACAAAGAAGAACGGAGTTTCAACTGATATTACCGGTTTCGTTATCCCGTTGTGCGCCACTATACATCTGTCGGGCAGCACACTGAAAATAGTGGCCTGCGCACTCGCCTTGATGATGATGCAAGGCATGCCTTTTGATTTCCCGCTATTCGCCGGATTCATTTTCATGCTAGGCATCACGATGGTAGCTGCTCCCGGTGTGCCCGGTGGCGCCATCATGGCCTCCTTAGGCATATTGCAGTCCATGCTGGGTTTCGACGAATCGGCACAGGCGCTAATGATCGCACTCTATATCGCCATGGATAGTTTCGGCACTGCCTGCAATGTGACGGGAGACGGAGCAATTGCACTGGTAGTGGATAAAATCTATAAATAAACATCAATTATCAGGCATCATTCATCAATTCAGCAGCGTTGAATGCGGCTCTAATTATTAATATCCACCAGTCAATACCTGATAATTGCCATCTGCTCTTTGTATTCTCGTAAAAAACAACGAATTTTGTCCTCTCAAAAATCAATCAATAAAAAAGCCTACTATATGAAAACAGCTTTAATATCCGGAATCACAGGTCAGGACGGTTCCTTTCTTGCCGAGTTTCTACTACAAAAAGGATACGAAGTACACGGCATTCTCCGCCGTTCTTCTTCCTTCAACACAGGACGCATCGAACATCTGTACTTCGATGAATGGGTGCGCGACATGAAGCAGAAACGTACCATCAACCTGCACTATGGCGACATGACGGACAGCAGCTCACTCATCCGCATCATCCAACAAGTGCAACCGGACGAAATATATAACCTTGCCGCACAAAGCCACGTGAAAGTTTCTTTCGACGTACCGGAATACACTGCCGAAGCAGATGCCATCGGTACATTGCGCATGCTGGAAGCTGTCCGCATCCTCGGCATGGAGAAGAAGACAAAAATCTATCAGGCATCCACTTCGGAGCTTTACGGAAAAGTACAGGAAGTCCCTCAAAAGGAGACGACCCCTTTCTACCCCCGCAGCCCGTACGGAGTGGCCAAACAATATGGTTTCTGGATCACAAAGAACTACCGTGAAAGTTACGGGATGTTTGCCGTGAACGGTATCCTCTTCAATCACGAAAGCGAACGCAGAGGCGAGACATTCGTAACCCGTAAAATCACACTGGCTGCCGCACGCATCGCACAGGGTTTTCAGGACAAGCTGTATCTGGGTAATCTGGACGCACGCCGCGACTGGGGATATGCCAAGGATTATGTGGAATGTATGTGGCTTATCCTGCAACATGATACTCCGGAAGATTTTGTGATAGCCACAGGCGAAATGCATACCGTGCGCGAATTTGCCACACTTGCTTTCAAAGAAACAGGCATCGAACTGCGTTGGGAAGGTGAAGGCATAAATGAAAAAGGTATTGATGTGAAGACCGGAAAAATCATTGTTGAAGTAGACCCGAAATATTTTCGCCCTGCCGAAGTGGAACAGTTGCTGGGCGACCCGACCAAGGCAAGAACCCTGTTAGGCTGGAATCCGAAGCAAACCAGTTTCGAAGAATTGGTGAAGATTATGGCAGCACACGATATGAAGTTCGTGAAGAAGCTGCACTTGAGGGAAGTCGATAATTAAAAAAATAAAAATATGTTAGACAAAAACGCCAGAATTTACGTGGCCGGACATCGCGGTCTGGTAGGTTCAGCCATCTGGAAGAACCTGCAAGACAAAGGATATGCCAATCTCATTGGCAAAACCCACAAGGAACTCGATTTGCTGGATGCTGTGGCTGTTCGCAAATTCTTCGATGAGGAGCAACCGGAATATGTGTTTCTCGCCGCCGCCTTCGTAGGCGGCATCATGGCAAACAGCATCTACCGTGCCGACTTCATCTACAAAAACCTGCAAATACAACAGAACGTCATCGGCGAAAGTTTCCGCCACAACGTGAAGAAGCTTCTCTTCCTGGGCAGCACCTGCATCTATCCCCGCGATGCCGAACAGCCCATGAAAGAAGAGGTACTCCTCACCTCACCACTGGAATACACCAACGAACCCTATGCCATTGCCAAAATTGCCGGACTGAAAATGTGTGAAAGCTTCAACCTGCAATACGGCACCAATTACATCGCCGTGATGCCCACCAATCTTTACGGCCCGAACGATAACTTCGACCTGGAACGCAGTCACGTCCTTCCCGCCATGATTCGCAAGATTCACCTCGCCCATTGCCTGAAACAAGGTGACTGGGAGGCTATACGCAAAGACCTGAACCTGCGCCCCGTAGAAGGCACCGATGGCAACAGCAACCGGGAAGACATCCTCGCTATCCTCGCCAAATATGGCATCAGCAACACCGAAGTGAAACTGTGGGGCACAGGCACCCCGCTCCGCGAATTCCTCTGGAGCGAAGAAATGGCCGATGCCAGCGTTTTCGTCATGGAGCACGTAGACTTCAAAGATACCTGCAAGCAAGGTGAAAAGGATATCCGCAACTGCCACATCAATATAGGTACAGGAAAAGAAATTTCCATCCGCAAACTGGCCGAGCTAATCGTTGCCACCGTAGGCTACCAAGGCCAACTGACCTTCGACAGCACCAAACCGGACGGAACTATGCGCAAGCTCACCGATCCCTCCAAACTGCACGCCTTGGGATGGCATCATCAGGTGGAGATAGAAGAAGGCGTACAACGCATGTATAACTGGTATCTCGGCAAGTAAAAACAGGTACTAAAGTAAAAAACATCAGACACCTACAAGAAGCCAACTGCCTGTAAACGAACTCTTGACTTCCTGCCGGCAAGGCATTAACTTCTTGTCGGCAGGAAGTTTATCTTTAATCTGTCCGACAGATTCATTTGCTCTCAGCACCTCTATTTCATCACTTGATTATTATTTTTTCATTTGATTGGTCATATTTTAATATACTAATGTTTAAATAGCCTATACTTCCTGCTTTTTTCAACCAAAAATTTGCTTTCTTTTAATAAAGCCTTATATTTGCACAATTTTCAACCAAATGTGCAATATATTATCATGGAACAAAGTTTTATCGCCTATATTGAGAACAGCATTAAAGAGAATTGGGATCTGGATGCCCTCACCGACTACAATGGCGCTACCCTGCAATACAAGGACGTAGCCCGCAAGATAGAAAAAGTACATTTAATCTTCGAAGCAAGCGGCATCAAGAAAGGCGATAAGATTGCCATTTGCGGGCGCAACAGCTCGCACTGGGGGGTCACCTTCCTTGCCACGCTGACTTACGGCGCTGTCGTAGTTCCTATCCTACACGAGTTCAAAGCAGACAATGTACATAACATCGTAAACCATTCCGAAGCCAAACTGCTTTTCGTAGGCGACCAGGTATGGGAAAACCTCAATGAGGCTGCCATGCCCCTACTGGAAGGTATTATACTGATGACAGACTTTTCGATCCTTGTATCCCGCACCGAAAAGATAGACTATGCCCGCGAACACCTGAACGAACTTTTCGGAAAGAAATACCCCAAGAATTTCCGCAAAGAACACATCGAATATCACAAAGACCAGCCCGAAGAACTGGCAGTCATCAACTATACTTCCGGTACGACCAGTTACTCTAAAGGTGTAATGTTGCCCTACCGCAGTTTGTGGTCCAACATCGCATTTGCATTCGAGGTATTACCGCTGAAAGCAGGTGATAAAATCATCTCCATGCTACCGATGGCCCATATGTACGGATTGGCATTCGAGTTCCTGTACGAGTTCGCAGCAGGTTGCCAGATATACTTCCTCACTCGTATGCCGAGTCCGAAGATTATTTTCCAGGCATTCTCCGAAGTGAAGCCCCACCTCGTGGTAGCCGTGCCGCTCATCATCGAAAAGATTATCAAGAAGAATGTGCTTCCGAAGCTGGAAACTCCGACTATGAAGTTGTTACTGAAAGTTCCCATCATCAATGATAAGATCAAGGCAACTGTTCGGGAAAGCGTGGTCAATGCCTTTGGCGGACGTTTTGCAGAGGTCATTGTGGGTGGAGCCGCTTTTAATCAAGAAGTAGAACAATTCCTGCATATGATAGAATTCCCTTACACGGTGGGCTATGGTATGACGGAGTGCGGTCCGATTATCTGTTATGAAGACTGGTCACGCTTCAAGCCAGGTTCCTGTGGTAAAGCGGTTCCGCGTATGGAAGTAAAAATCCTCTCACCCGATCCGGAAAATATCCCGGGAGAAATCGTATGCCGAGGTCCTAACGTAATGTTGGGATACTATAAGAATGAAGAAGCTACCCGCGAAGCGATTGATGCAGACGGCTGGTTGCACACCGGAGATCTCGCCCTGATGGATGCCGAGGGCAATGTCTCCATCAAGGGACGCAGCAAGAATATGTTGCTCGGGGCCAGCGGACAGAATATCTACCCCGAAGAAATAGAAGACAAGTTGAACAATATGCCATACGTTGCCGAAAGCATCATCGTACAGCAGAATGAGAAACTTGTCGGCCTGGTATATCCCGACTTCGACGATGCCTTCGCACACGGCCTGAAGACTGAAGACATTGAACGTGTCATGGAAGAAAACCGCATGGCACTGAATGAAACCCTTCCTGCATACTGTCAGATATTCAAAATGAAGATATACCCCGAAGAATTTGAAAAAACGCCGAAACGTTCGATAAAACGATTCTTATATCAGGAAGCGAAAGGGTAAGAAACAGGAGGGGCGGATCAGCCCCCCGGCCATATGAAATTAAAGACTTAAAAGAATGAGACGATTATTGCCATCCATTATTGCAATACTGACGGCTGCAGGAACACTTTCTGCACAGCCCGCAGACAACAAATCAACGAAAACAGCCAGGAAAGACAAAGAACCTGCCGGCATCAATCTGTCATTGTGGAAAAACATGTCCACACAGAAGAGTGATACCGTTGGTACCACCTGCTTCAATCTCGGCCTCTTCTCCTCAATGAACCGACTGAGCGGTGTGGGCATCAACCTGCTGGGCGGAGTGGTGTATCGGGATATGAACGGTGCACAGATCACAGGTCTTGCCAACTTGGTAGGCGGTAGTATGCGGGGGATACAGGTTGCCGGCATCAGTAATGTGAATGGAGACAATCTCAGTGGCGTGTCCTTGTCCGGTTTAGTCGGCATCACAGGAAACCATGCACAAGGTGTCATATTCTCCGGACTGACCAATATCACCGGAAACAATACCAGCGGTGTTGTCATAGGTGGCCTGCTGAACATCAGCGGAGAAAATGCTTCGGGTGTGCACCTGGCAGGATTAGCCAACATTTCGGGTGAAGCCTTCAATGGCATTACAGCTTCCGGACTTCTGAACATTGTAGGCGAAAACCTGCGGGGCGTACAGATCAGCGGCTTAGGCAACATCACCGGAGAAACGATGCATGGCTTGCAGATAGCCGGGTTGGGCAATGTGGTAGGCGGCACAGCCACCGGCGTACAGCTTGCTCCCCTCAACATAGTAAAGGACGGAAAAGGCTTACAAATCGGATTAGTCAACTACTATAAGGGCAGTTTCGATGGTTTCCAGTTGGGGCTGGTGAATGCCAATCCGGATACGAAAGTACAACTGATGCTCTTCGGAGGAAATAAAACGAAACTGAATGCGGGTGCACGCTTTAAAAACAAGTTGTTCTATACGATCTTGGGAGGGGGCACTCATTATCTGGATTTCAGTGACAAGTTCTCGGCTTCCCTCTTTTACCGTGCAGGTCTGGAGTTACCCTTGTACAAACAGCTATTTATCAGCGGTGACCTGGGATTCCAGCACATCGAGAACTTCAAGAACAAAGATTATGGTTTTCCGGCACGCCTCTATGCGTTACAGGCACGTGTGAATCTGGAATATCGCCTGACAGACAGATTCGGGGTATTCGTAACGGGAGGTTACGGAGGCAGCCGCTATTACAACAAAGGGGTGACTTATGATAAAGGAGTGATTCTGGAAGGTGGAGTAGTGCTGTTTAAATATTAAATATCAGGTATTGATTATTAAGCGTGTACGCATCCTATGCACAGTTGCAGGGAAATCAATAATCAATACCTGACATTTAATAACAAACCACCCGTATTCAGTTTTTCTCCTTGATAAATCCCGTCCTATACGCCACCAGCAACTTTTTCAAGTCCTGTATCTGCGTCACTAATTCCTGACCTTTATCTGTATCCTTCACCATCATACGTTGTGAGTTGAACTCGATGACGAAAGTGGTCGACTTGATATCCTGCCCCTCCTCTATTGCCTTCTGACTGCTCTGGAACGGTTCGTGCTGTACCAGCTGCAATCCATGCGAATGATACACCAATGTATATCCGGCAATTCCCGTTTCCGGCTGATAGGCTTTTGAGAACCCGCCGTCAATCACCAGTAATTTGCCATCCGCCTTGATAGGTTTCTCACCTTTGATTATCTTCACAGGCACATGCCCGTTGATGATATGCGAATGAGGACCTGTAACGCCAAACTCAGCCAGAATATTGTCACAGATATCCGCACGGTTGCGCAACGAATAATAATATCCTTTTGTCTCCTTAGACAGTTCCTTATCTCCTACAAAATAACGTTCGAATGTCGCCATCTTATCCTTATCAAACGACGGAGCATCCGGCCCGCACCACATATACCACACGTAGTCCAGCGCAAAACTCTTCTCCTCCGTGCCGTCTTCATCAAAGTAAGCCGTACGTATCAACTGGTCCGTCTTGCACAGCAGCTTCTTGCCCCAATACTCCTTTTTACCGATACGGACATGCTTGAAACTGCCATCCTCATTCAGCGGCATGGAAGCATGATACAGCAAATTACTGTTGCAAATCAGATACATCCCCCCATACGTGAACAGGCAACGCATGTGTTTCTTCAGCTTCTCACTATTCATGAACGAAGCATGAATCTTATCCATCAGCTCCTTTTCCTCGTCCGACAAGCGATACGGGTCAGCCGGATCTATTGTCGGGAAGTTCGTGTCGCGCAAAGGATATTCTTTACCTTCGTACACAAAGACACCTCTTTCAAAGTCAATCTTATCCAACAATTTCCGGTTCTGCATGCCAAACTCCGGACGACGGTCTATAATCTCCGCCTCCAGCTTGAACTGTATCACCGTAATCGCCTTATGCATCTGCGTAATCAGCCGCAAAGTCTTCTCATTGTAGTTTCCATCCGCAAAGTTCATCTTGGGCGCAAAAATCGTACAAGGGTCATCCGCATACATGTCCATGGCAAACGTGGCGAGCGGCAGCAGATTGATGCCATATCCGTCTTCCAGCGTAGCCAGATTAGCGTAACGCATCGACATACGGATAACGTTGGCAATGCAGGCGTCATTGCCCGACGCTGCCCCCATCCACAAGATATCATGATTTCCCCACTGGATATCGAAATTGTGATAATCGCAAAGCGTGTCCATAATGATATGCGCTCCCGGGCCACGGTCGTAGATGTCTCCCACGATATGCAGGGAGTCAATCGTCAGCCGCTGGATAAGGTTGCACATGGCGATGATGAAATCGTCCGCACGTTTGGTGGAGATAATGGTGCTGATAATTACATTGATGTAGGCGTGCTTATTAGGCTCCACGCTCGACTCGTGCAGCAATTCCTGAATGATGTATGAAAAATCTTCCGGCAGTGCTTTCCGCACCTTCGAACGGGTATACTTGGAAGACACATTCTGACAAACCTTCACCAGTTGGTTCAGCGTAATCAAGTACCAGTCGTCCAGGTCGGTTTCCCGTTCCTTTATCAACTGCAACTTCTCTTCGGGATAATAAATCAGAGTGCATATCTCTTTCTTCTCACTCTCGCGCAAGGTATGCCCGAAGATCTCGTTCACTTTCCGCTTCACTGCACCCGAAGCGTTCTTCAATACATGCTGGAAGGCTTCATATTCGCCGTGTATATCGGTCAGGAAATGTTCTGTGCCTTTCGGAAGGTTCAGAATGGCTTCCAGATTAATAATTTCAGTACTGGCATCCGCAATCGTAGGGAAACTACGTGACAGCAACTGCAAATAGCGCAAGTCGCTCATGATGCTTTCAGGGGTAATATTACTCATTAATTATAAAATATGAATTATAAAATATAAATTGGCTGCGCAGGCAACGCTCAATTCTTAATTCTCCATTTTAACTTCTTAAACCTCAGCTCTAAGCTCTCAAACCTCAACTCCAGGTTTCCAAACCTCAACTCAGGAAGAACATCAGCAACACCTGTGCGATAATCACCCGCAGGAACATACACAGCGGATAAACCGTAGCATAAGAAACCGAAGGGTTATCACCGGGAATGGTATCATTGACGTAATTCAGCGCCATCGGATTCGCCATACTTCCGCACAGCATCCCTGCCACCGAACCGAAATCTACCTTCATCCAACGGAAAGCAATGATGCCCATTATCAGCACAGGAAGCACAGTCAGCGCACAGCCGATAGCTATCCACAACAAGCCTTCCGGACGGAACACCGTATCGAAGAAATGGGCACCGGCATCCAGTCCCAGGCAAGCCAGATAGAGCGACAAGCCCAAGGCGCGGAGCATCAGATTGGCACTGCGGGTTGTATAGGTCACCATGTGCATTCTCGGGCCGAAAGTGCCGATAAGGATGCCTACGATAATGGGGCCTCCTGCCAGCCCCAACTTCACTGGAGTGCTGACACCGGGAATAGCGATAGGTATAGCTCCCAACGCAAGGCCCAGGATGATGCCCACGAACACAGCAACCAGATTAGGTTCTTTAAGGCTCTTCACAGCATTACCCAATACTTTTTCCACATTCTGTATGGCAGCCGCTTCACCTACCACCGTCAGACGGTCGCCCAGTTGCAAGGTAAGTTCCGCTGTAGCCAACAGTAGCACTCCGCTACGATATACACGGCTGATATTGATGCCGTAATGATTGCGCAGATGGAGCGAGCCGAGTTTCTTTCCATTCAGCTCCGGACGGGTCACCACGATACGCTGCGAAATCAGTTGGCTGTCAATGGCATTCCAGTCAATATCTTCCTTATTCCAGTCCGTATTCTCCTGTTCGCCAAACAGCACCGTCAATGCAGGCACATTCTTTTCGGAAGTGATGACCAGCAGGCGATCCCCTTCTTTAATCACTTTTTCGGAGGTGGGAATACTCACATTCCCGTCCCGCCACAAACGGGATATCACGAATTTAGGATAGCTCAGTTGCGCTATATCCTTTACGCTCATATTGAAGACTGCCGGATTCTGCACCTGAAAGGCAACGATATACGGCTTATTCACATCGTCTTTCTCCTTTACTTCCAGATCTTCTTTACGTACCAGCATTTTGCGTATCAGCAGGATGCCGAGAATCACTCCCACTACGCCCAGCGGATATGCCACCGCACATCCCAAGGCCGGAGTATTCGCTTCAATGCCCATTTGTTTCAGGGTCTGCTGTGCAGCACCCAGCGCGGGGGTATTGGTCGTGGCGCCACAGAGGATGCCCACCATGTCCGGCAGTGAAACTCCCAGTCCATAGCTGCCCAGCAGCGTCATCACCGTGCCGATCAGCACCACGCCCACTGCCAGCATATTCAGTTGCACACCGCCCGTCCTGAACGAACTGAAAAAGCCCGGACCGACCTGCAACCCCAGTGCATACACAAATATCACCAGGCCGAAGCTCTCGGCATAGTTCAGCATCTGCGGGTCGATGGACAGTTCGAAATGCCCGGCAATGATACCTGCAAAGAACACGAACGTTACTCCCAACGATATGCCGCAAATATGTATCTTCCCCAGTCCCAAACCAATAGCAGAGATCAGCGAAAGCACCACAACCGCCTGCAAAGCGGAATGTTCAACGAATAAACTGTATAACCAATCCAAAGTGTTTACGTATTACTAAATATTGGAGTGCAAAGATAGGAAGTATCCCCGGAGCTTAAAAATATAAAGTCAGAAAAATAGAGCTAAAATAAACGGGGCAGCCACGGCAAGTCCCGAAGTTCCTTTACAGACGAAGACATTGCACAAAAAAAGCAGCTACCGTTTTCCCGATAACCGCTTTATGCTTTGTACACCCTCAGGGACTCGAACCCTGGACCCATTGATTAAGAGTCAATTGC
>CAJMQU010000044.1 GCA_905215555.1 uncultured bacterium | reverse complement strand
GGATATACTCATACACTCCAAATATATCAGACACTTTTTCACAGGTTTTTTAAAATAATTTCGTAACTCGCTGATTGATAAGGATGTTGTAGAACATATTTTTTAAGGAGGGAGCGGAAGGGATGGCGGAGGTATACATAATTATATATGCGTGCGCGTGCGAGAGGGGGAAATGCACAAATCATCCATATTTCACGGAGAAATGGCATTCAAACAGCCTAAAAGCAGCGGATAAAAAAAGAATGTGAAGCCCTAAAAGAAGGACTTCACATTCGCAAGACGAAAAAAAGGATTGAAAAAGAAAGGTATATATTGGTTAGATGAGGTATTTATACTTTTTCCCAGCGAACAAACTACAAAGAAAAGACCATATGCCCTCTTTCCTAGAGTTCACTCCCCCATTATCACTCACAATCTTGCCATGCAGCAAAAGGACTTCATTGGCAAGTTTAGTCATTTTCTCCAAATCGGCTATCAATTTTTCTTCGCGTCGCGTGCGCTCATAGTTCTGTTCCAGCAAATCATCATTGAATTTCTCCAGTCGGGCATTTTCCTGATAAAGCCAATTCACATGTTCTATCGGAAGACGTTCAACAGCTGCATCGTCAGGATAAGATTTTATCGAGTTAAAAGCAAGAGCCTTATCAATTTCTTCAGTATCCACCATCGGGTTGGGGTCGTCATAAGGCTCCTTACCTAAAGAGGAGTATGTCAGATAATTAAGCCTGATCCATTCAAGGATACAATCTTCAGAAATGCCGTATTTGTCGGCTGCTAACTTTATAGATACCCAATTAGCCATATAGTGTTTGATTATTAATTTAAAATCAACCCTATACGGCTATAATGGCATATTATAAAAGTACGGGGTCTTACTCATTCCCTAAGGTTAGGTATGTAGCGGCACCCTTAACGCAGGACGAGTAAGCCCGTACCAATAACTGATACAGGCTACTCTCATCCGGTCGTTAGATACAAATCGCTACATTTTAACCTAACCGAAAGAGGACATGACATATTTTGAATACAATCATGTCAAATAGTTCAGTTGCAAAGATACGTTTTTTCCTACATCCAACAACAAAAACAATCATTTGTTTTGACTCTCCCCCAAAATATATTCTAAAATAAGATTCTTTCAAGCAACTTGCAAATGCGGGTCAACAGGCAACAGCCTCATTATTACATGCCTCTTCCCCCTTCCACACCGTTGAAATGCCTTATTCATCGGCATTAAAGGGTGGAAGGGCTTGCAGACAGGGAAACGACTGAATAATAATTACCATAACGGGTTCGCGAACGAGGAAATCCCAATGGAGCAAGCTGTTGTGCAAATGCATTCGGGTTTATCCCCCGCATAGCTGCCGGATTCTGCTTCTTTAAGACCTTAAAAATATCAGCAGCCGAAAGATGCAGCACCACTTCATTCGGATCTTCGGCAGTGGCCGGACGAAAACAGGCACGAAGAAGCTCTTCCATCAAATTGCAACGTTGGAAAGCACGGTTATGCTCCTGCAAGTCGTGTTCTTCTTCTGCCGTAAACCAATAGCGGGCACCAGCCAGAAGTTCCTGTTTCAACTGGGCATAGATTTGTTTATGCTCAATATGGGAACAGTCTATTTTTCCTTTCACTTCCACACAAAGAAAGCGGCGGCTGCCGGTGGGGTCGGAAAGCAAATCAAATCGGTTGCTCGTACCAATGAAAGAGGCGATGCGCGGCAGATTGCGATAGTTCCGCTGGTAGGCTTTGCAGAGATTCAGATTTGCCATCTGCATCAGATTCTTCAGCAGAGGCATTTTGGATGCCGGATATTTATCAAACTCATCAAGGCTGAGTAATCCCATCTCGGACATCTTACGGGTGACGTTCCCTTTCGAAGTAAGTTCCACCTCATCAGAATAGTAACGGGACAGACAGTCGGGCATCAGGCACTTGCAAAAGGTAGATTTCAAAAATCCCTGTTCCGCACTGACAAGAACCGGCGCCACACTATTGGCATGCTTTCCGGTCATCCCCAGCCATTGGGCGGTGAGAGCCAACAGCCAGATGTGAAAATCTTTCAGCCACAGCGGATCGGAAGAAACACGGCGGGCAAGCGCTTCGAGGCGGTCGGTGCCATCCCAAGCGGGAAGTTCGTCCATATAGAGGTGAAAAGGATGATAACCGGGGACGCAGGTGGAGTAAAGATAACGGCTGATATCCTTATCCCAACAGGCAATGCCTTGTGCATGGGCTTCAAGACAAAGGGTGTTCAACTCCCGCTTTCCAACGGGAGAAAAGCCCTCTCCTACTTTGCCTGCCGGACGGTATTCGGTTTCTTCCGTCAGCAGATTGTAGCGGAAATCATAAGCGGATTGCAGGAAACGGTTCACATGATCTGTCAAACTGACCGGGAGAGGTTTGGCTGAAACGACCGACACGGGTTTTGTCTGTTGAATTGTGGCAGGTGCGTTCTGCACCGGGAGCATTTCCGGTTGATTTTCCGGTAGTTGTTTTTCGTCCTTCCAGCTTTCTAAAAGGGAGGTGATGAACTGAATGATTTTTGTCTTCATAATTTCATTATTTATTAGTGATTAATGCACGAATTTACTACACGGAAAGGGCGGTTTGCAAGCGTTTAGAAGAAATATTCATCATTTTCTGCCTTCAACGAGAAGTGGCTTTGTTTATGTCTTTATTACTAATAGTTGGTGCCTTAAAGAAGAAGAGTTATGAAAGACCGACTGGAGTCATTCGTGTGAATGACTCCAGTTGTTTACTTGAATGACTCCAGTTGGTTGAACGAACAACTTCAGTGGGTCTTTTGAAACATTATGCTATTATCTATAGAACATCGTGTCTGACAGACACCTAAATCTAAAACATCGTGGAACAGACACAATTGACAAGTGCCCCGAAGCGAAACTTCATCGGAGTAAGCAGAAACAAAAAAGAACCGCAAACAGCCCTTCCACACGCTAAAGCCGACAGGTAAAGGGATAGAAGGGGGTGGAAGGGGAACAAAGTTACAGTTGTTATGTTATGGAAAATAAAGGAGAAATCATCATTTACCAAACACCGGACGGACAAACGGAGATTGATGTAAGGGAAGCAATGACCTGCCAAACTTGTTCACAGATACTCTTCATTCCCTTTACAGAAGGATGTCCCCATTGTTTCTCAATATCATGCAAACAAATATTGGTTACTCCGTAATGACGGCAGATTTCCGCCATTGAATCAGTCACTTCATCAGAGAGTCCGGTGTTCGTGATATTATAGATTTTAGTATCGGGATATTGCTTCGTCAGATAATCCATCAGCCGGCAAAAGGCCGGACGGAAATTATAAAGGTCGGCTTTGCTCCAACCGCCATATTGATAATTGCCGATGGGGGCTTTTGCCCAACTGTCGTTAGTGCCGCCAAAAACCAGAAGGATATCGGGATTACCCAAATCATCCATGCGGGTGACGAAGGAACGGTCTGAATAATCCGCTTTTTCATAGCCGGTGTGGCAAACGGTAGAACCTGAATAGGAATTATTACGTTCCAGACGGTAACCGTGCTCATTGACCAAAATGTGCCACCACGTCTCCTCTACCCGCTGCACATCATTTTCTTTCTTGTCACCGGGCACACCATACCAACAAAGATTCGTATCGGGAGTGACACAACCATAATACGTGGAGTATGAATCTCCAAGAATGGATACCTTCTTTTGCGCAAAAGCTCCTGATACAAAACTGAACAGAAGCGCAACAAGCAATATCAGAGAATTACGTTTCATACTAAATGCACTTTAATACCTTAATAATTCAGCAGCAAACACGACATGCAAATATATCAAAAATTATTCAGCAGGATAACATTTTCAGCAAATGGTTATTAAAGCAATTTCCTTATCTTTGTGCTTTAGAATATTATAAATCAACCGGATTATGAAAACTTATCTCAACATTTTCTTTCTGTCCCTGATTCTCTGCACTGCATGCGGGAATCGTAAAGTATCTGATAGCCAAACAGAAGACATTAAAAGTGACAGTACAAAGATATTTGCCCTACCCGTCATCCCGGCTATGCTGACTACTCCCGAATTACGCGCAGATTATCTGGTGCGCCACTACTGGGAAAACATGGATTTTGCCGATACCACCTGTCTCGACCACCGGGAAATGATGGAACAGGCATGGGTGGATTATATCGACATCATGAAACTCGTGCCGGAAGAGACTGCGATTAGTGCCATCAAACAAATGTATAAGGATGCGGGAAAGAAGAAAAAGGTTTTCTTCTACTTCACGGATCTGGCCGAAAAATACCTGTACGACCCGAACTCGCCCATGAGGAACGAAGAACTTTATATTCCGGTGCTGGACGCCATGCTGGAAAGCACCGTGCTGGATGATACGGAAAAGATACTTCCGAAAGGACGCCGGGAGCTGGCAGAACAGAACCGCCTGGGAAGACAGGCGGAAGATTTCACCTATACGCTGGTATCGGGAAAGAGTGGTACGCTATACGGAGTAAAGGCGGGCTACACGCTGCTGTTCATCAACAATCCGGGATGTCATGCCTGTGAGGAAGGTATCAAGGAGCTGAAGCAAGCCCCTGCCATCAACAAGGAATTTGAAACGGGGAACTTGAAGATACTGTCTGTTTATCCGGATGAAGATAAAGAGGAATGGGAAAGACATCTGTCCGACTTCCCGAAGGAGTGGATAAACGGGTATGACAAGAAACTGATGCTCAAGAAAAAGAACCTGTATGACTTGAAAGCAATACCTACCCTGTATTTGCTGGACAAGAATAAGAAGGTGTTGCTGAAAGATGCGACGGTGATGCAGATAAATCAGTATCTGCAACAGCAGCAATCATACTAAAATCCCCTTCCGCCGCTTCACCGGAGTTATGAAATCCGGAAAAAGGAGCAAAAGGGGATGAAGAAACGAGAGAAGAGAGAGTATATAACTATAGGTCCCGGATTCCACTCCGGGACTTTCTTTTATTCCCTACCACCGCCCAGAGCCTGATAGAGATTAATAATTCCCTGTATTTCAGCGAACCGGTCGGCTATCTGCGTCAGTTGGGCAGAGAGCAGGGATTGCTGCGCTGTAAGTACTTCCAGATAGGTGGAATTGCCATGCCTCATCAATAACTGAGTGCTGCGTACGGCAGTTTCCAGAGAGGTGATTTGTCCGTCGCGCAATTCCGTCTTATCACGGGCCACCTGCACTTGTGTCAAGGCATTGTTCACCTCACTGCCTGCATTCAGCAGAGCTTGCTGGAACGAAAGTTTAGCTTCTTCCTGCTGGGCTTTGGCTATTTTCAGTTGCGCCATGTTCAGTCCCTTATTAAACAAAGGCTGCGTCAGCGAACCGACAGCGGACAATAACAGTTTTCCGGGGTTGACAATCATGCTTCCGGCAGAGTTGGTCCATCCGGCTGTGCCACTCAATGTGATGGACGGGTAGAATGCCGAACGGGCAGAGTTGGTGTTATAAAAAGCCTGTGCCAGTGATAGTTCCGCACTCTTCACATCGGGTCGGCGGGAAAGCAGCTGCAGAGGCACACCGACAGCAAGTTCTTGCGGAAATTCCTGTCCTTCCAGTTTTCCACGCGCAATGGCATCGGGCACATCGCCCAACAGGATGGAAAGAGAGTTCTCCACTTCACGAATCTGCTGCCTGATGTCGAGCAAAGAAGCCTCTACCATGTAGCAATTTGCTTCGGTCTGGGCCACTCCTGCCTCATCCGTCATACCCGCAGCTTTCATGGCGCGCATGGTCTTCACACTTTCGCGCCATTTCACGGCGGTTTCGGCAGAGACGTTGTATTGGGCATCGAGCATTAATAAGGTATAATACATATTGGCAACATTGGCTATCAGCGATGTGGTGACAGCCTGTTCATACTCCAGACTTTGGAGATAGAGGGCTTTCGCACGGCGTTTCGCATTAGTCAGTTTACCGAAAACATCAATTTCCCAACTGGCGGATGCAATACCCGTGTACGTCCATGAGCCTTTGGATTTATCGAAGCTGCTGACACCACCTTGCGGGGTCAGCATAAACGAAGGCAAGTATGCCAGGCGGGCGGAAGACAGAGCGGCTTCCGCCTCTTTGATGCGCCAGTGAGCAGACTGCAAGTCGGTATTGCCTTGCAGCGCGTGCTCAATGAGAGATTGCAGTTGCGGATCGGTGAACAACTCACGCCACGAGAGGGATGCGATAGAGGTGGTGTCTTCCACCTCTACATCCTGTCCGTAAAGTCCGTCGGTCTTGATTTCGGGGCGTTCATATCTGGTATAGATGCCGCAACTGCTCAACAGGCAGCTTGCGACAGCTAAAGTGATGATTTGTTTCTTCATTTAAATTATCATTTATGTGATTCCTCTATTTCTTTCTTGCTCACTTCTATCTCCTCTTCAATCTGCCAATCTTTGGTGGGCATGGATTGTGCCGGTCGAAGACGCTCTTGCAACCACTGGAAAGTGACAAACAGAGCCGGAACGATGAAAAGCAATGCCAGTGTACCGATGGTCATACCACCTACTACACCCGTACCCAACGAACGGTTACCGTTAGCCCCCACACCGGTAGCCACTACCAGCGGGAACAGACCGAAAATCATGGTCAGCGCCGTCATCAGGATAGGACGCAGACGGGCTTTGGCGGCACTGACTGCAGAAGCGATCAGCCCCATGCCTGCCTTACGACGTTCGGCAGCATATTCCGTCAGCAGAATGGCAGTCTTGGCAAGCAAACCTATCAACATAATCAGACCTGTCTGCAAGTAGATATTATTCTCCAGTCCCGCCATCTTGGCAAACAGGAAAGTCCCCATCAACCCCACCGGAACGGCAAGGATCACCGCAAACGGAACGATGAAACTTTCATAGAGCGCACTCAGGATCAGGTAAATCATCAGAATACAGATAGCGAAGATAATCACCGTCGTACCGCTTTGCTGGTTTTCCTCACGTGTGATACCGCCGAAATCGTAACCGTAACCTTTCGGCAGACTTATCTCCGCCGTTTCTTTCACGGCACGGATAGCGTCACCCGTACTATATCCTTCGGCAGGCATGGCATTCACCGCAATGGAGTTGTACATATTGAACCGGCTCAGCGTCTCGGCGCCATACGTACGCGTCAGCGTAACGAACTGGCTCAACGGAGCCATCTCACCATTTGCCATGCGCACAAAAGCGTTATCCAATGAACTTTCATCCATACGATACTGCGGGTCGGCCTGAATCATCACCTTATATACTTTAGAGAAACGGTTGAAGTTGGACACATACTGTCCGCCGTAGTAGCCCGACAGCGTGGAGAGCACCGCATCGGAAGTGATGCCGGCACGCTTACACTTGGCAGCATCCACTTCTACCATCCACTGCGGATAGCGCACGTCGAAAGTAGAATAGGCCATAGAGATTTCGGGACGCTGGTTCAAGGCGCCCAGATATTGCTGGGTGGTCCGGAAGAATGTATTCACATCCGTTCCCAACTTATCCTGCACATTCAGGTCGAGAGCGTTGCCCATACCGTAACCCGGAATCATCCCCGGAGCAATGGCGAATACCGTAGCATCCTTGATGTCTGCCGTGCGGGCATAAATCTGTCCGATGACCGCCTGTACCTGGTCTTCTTTCTTCGTACGTTCATCCCAAGGTTTCAACTTCACCACAATCATGCCGAACGAGTTTCCCTGTCCGGACAATAAGCCGTAACCGGTCACCTTCTGAATATGCAGTTTCTGCGGAATGCCTTCCAGACGCTCTTCAATACGAAGCATGATGTCGTCCGTAGTCTTCAGAGAACTACCCGGAGCCGTACTTACATTGACAAACAGCACTCCCTGATCTTCATCGGGCACTAAACTGGTCTTCGTAGAATTCATCAGAACCACCAGCAACACTACCGAACAAACCAGCAATGACCACGACAGCCAACGGCGTTTGATGAAGAACAGTACCGCCCCTTTATATTTCTCAACCACCACATCAAAAGCTGTATTGAATGCCCTGCGGAAACGTGCCGCAAAATTATTCTTCTGCGTACCGTCTTCATTAATATAAGGCCTCAGCAACAGGGCGCACAGCGCCGGACTCAGCGTCAAAGCATTAATGGCCGAGATACCTACGGCAACCGCCATCGTCAGACCGAACTGGGTGTAGAACGTACCGGACGTGCCACTCATGAACGATACGGGAATAAACACCGCCATAAATACAAGCGAGGAAGTGATAACCGCATTGCTGATGCCTTTCATTGCATCGATACTTGCCATATAAGAGGACTTATACCCTACGTCGAAGCGCGACTGCACCGCCTCGACGACGACTATGGCATCATCCACCACCGTACCGATCACAAGCACCAGGGCAAAGAGCGTTATCAGGTTGATACTGAATCCTGCCACTGCCATAAAAGCAAACGTACCAATCAGCGAAACGACGATACCTACCAGCGGAATCAGCGTAGAGCGGATGTCC
Organism: uncultured bacterium; assembly: GCA_905215555.1. Lineage (GTDB taxonomy): Bacteria > Bacteroidota > Bacteroidia > Bacteroidales > Bacteroidaceae > Bacteroides. The sequence continues at coordinate 29,019 of CAJMQU010000044.1, read as the reverse complement.
TGTAAGAAGACATACACCACAAGGATGACAAGGATGATAGCCTCGACCAACGTCTTCACCACTTCATGGATAGAAGCGAACAGGAAGTCGTTGGAACTCATCATCTGCGTGAGTTCTACGCCTTTCGGCAAATCCTTGCGCACTTCATCCAGCAATTCGTCGATGTTCCGGTTCACCTCCGTCGCATTGGAACCGGCCGTCTGGAACACCATGCAGGATATACCATTGTGACCGTCCATACCGCCCTTATAAGCATAACTGTCCTGTCCCAGTTCGATGTCCGCTATATCTTTCAGTTTCAACACTTCACCGTCTTCCGTAGAACGGATAACTATTTCACCGAATTCCTCCGGAGTAATGAGGCGGCCTTTATACTTCATGGTGTACTGGTAAGTCTCGTCCGAGTTTTCACCGAACGAACCGGTAGCCGACTCGATGTTCTGTTCGGCAAGCACTGCCGACACATCCGACGGAATCAGTTTGTATTGTGCCATCACATCGGGTTTCATCCAAACACGCATACTGTAGTCACCCCCCATAATCATCATATCGCCCACACCGGAAATGCGAAGTATCTGCGGTTTCAGATTGATGCTAAGATAGTTGGACAGGAAGTTCTCATCGTAAGAATTATCGGGACTGTGTAATGAAAACATCTGTAAGATACTGGTCTGGCGCTTCATGGTCGTCACGCCCACCTGGGTAACTTCCACCGGGAGCTGTCCCGTAGCTTTGGATACACGGTTCTGTACGTTGACCGCCGCCATATCGGGGTCAGTCCCCTGCTGGAAATAAACGGTAATGGAAACCGTACCGGCATTGGTGGCACTGGAAGTCATATAGGTCATATTCTCTACACCGTTGATAGCTTCTTCCAGTGGTGCGATAACGCTCTTCTGCAATGTTTCCGCACTGGCACCGAAATAATTGGTGCTTACCATGACGGTAGGCGGAGCAATATCAGGATATTGCTCTACGGGCAGGGTAAACAGCCCGATGATGCCCAGGATGACAATCGTAATAGATATGACTGCCGAAAATACCGGGCGCTCGATAAAAGTTCTCAAATTCATGGATCAATCCTCCTTTGTTTGTTGATTAGCAGTGGGGTGTGCGGCAGTAGATGCTGACTTGGGCTGTACCGGCGTACCTTCACGCAACAATCCCACTCCTTCGGCCACAATGATGTCGCCTACGCTCAAACCATTATCTACTATATATTCTTTTCCTCCGTTCACACGGGTCACATCTACGGGTGCAGACTGTGCTTTTCCGTCTATCACCTTAAATACAAACACTTTATCCTGCAACTCATAAGTGGCCGCTTGCGGAATAACAATGCAATTCCGCTTTTGAACAGGAATTACGACATTGCCCGAACCTCCGCTCTGCAACAGTCCGTCCTTATTGGGGAATACGGCACGCAGGCTGACGGTTCCGGTCGATGTATCTATCACACCGCTGATGGTCTCTATCTTTCCTTGCGAGGAGTACGTCGACTTATCATTCAGGATCAGTGAAATGGAAGGCATCTCTTCGAGTGCCCTACTCTTGGAACCATAACGGCGAGTCATGTCCAGCAACTGGTTTTCCGTCATCGAGAAGTACACGTACATATCGGAATTATCGGAAACTGTGGTCAACGGTTTAGGCAAACTGGCACTGACCAAAGCACCCACACGATAAGGCAAAGTACCTACAACCCCGTCAGTAGGGCTTTTCACTTCAGTATACGAAAGGTTATTGGCAGCACTCACACGCTGCGCTTCCATCTGCGCCAACTGCGCCTTTGCAGCCAACAAGTTATTATAGGACGTCTGCAAGTCGAACTCTGAAATTACATTCTGTGCAAACAATTCTTTCTTACTGTCATACGTCAACTGAGCGGTAGCCACACTTGCACGAGCAGCTTCCACATTGGCTTCGGCAGTCTGCAAAGCTGCCCGGTAAGGTACCTGATCGATGATGAACAATATCTGTCCCTTACGGACCGACTGCCCTTCTTCCACACAAAGCTTGGTCAGGAAGCCTGATACCTGCGGATAAATGTCGATGTCTTGTCGTCCACGGATACTCGCCGAATAGGTAGTTTGCAATTCTCTGTCGGAAGTCGTGATTCCCATCACTTCATACTCTGAATCGGTCTGCACGGCGGGAGCCTGTCCGCATGCTGCCAATGTCACACCCCAGATGAACATCATCATCTGTCTTGTCAATCTCTTCTTTGTTATCATACTACAATCTTTAAATGAAAAAACTTCTTTTTGTAATGTCGGCGGCAAAGGTATGCCGTTTTTGAACAACAACTTGTTTCATTAGTCGCACTCCATTGTTCATTTTCGGAACAGCCTACTTAATGTCTGAAAAAGATATCCTACCTTTGCACCATCAACATTTTCAAAAAAGACAAGTATGAATCCATTATTAACTACCAAAACAGAAACATTCAGAGCCGGAGAAGATGATCTGGACTTTTATCGTAAACGCCTCATCAAATTAACCAATGGTGTCCTCCTGTTTTGTACTAAAGGGGAAGCGGATATTACCATCGATTTAGAGGAATATCACATCGTGCCCAACACGAATGTGATGTTACTGCCCGGTTCCATTCTTTCATTGAAATCGGCCACTAAGGATTTCCGAATACACTATTTCGCTTATTCGGGTGAAATGATAAAAGTTGCCTGCTTCCGTCTGGAACCGGCTTTCATGCACTTCATGAAAGAAAACGCCTGCTACACCCATACAGATCCCGAAGCAATAAAAGGTATCATGGGACTGATAGAAGCAAGTGCCGCCATTTATGGCGACAAGGAAAACAGGTTTCAGGAAAGCATTGCCCAGAACCTGCTCCAGATCTTTTTTCTGGATACTTATGACAAGGTACAGCGGTACTTCACCAAGGATCAACTGGAAGGAAGCAACCGGAAAGGACAATTATTCAAGAAGTTCATTCATCTGGTACATGCGCACTGCACCAGCCAACGGGACGTAGCCTTCTATGCCGAACAACTTTGTATCTCTACACGCTACCTTTCGGCCATCACCAAAGAAGCAGGCAATATTTCCGCCAAAGGAATCATCGATGAATTCCTGACACTGGAAATAAAGGTGACGTTGCAATCCACGAATCTGTCGCTGAAAGAAATAGCCGACCGCTATAATTTCCCCGATCAGTCGTTCTTCGGACGGTACTTTAAAAAACATACGGGAATGTCGCCTAAAGAGTATAGGATGACAAGGGTATGAAAAGATATCCTTAAATCAGAACATCACTGAAGAGTTCTTTTCTGTGGGTGAAAAAGATGGAAAGAAAAGAAGGTGTCAAAGCTTTTTTTTGTATACTGCAAAACACAAAAATAGTACAATATTATATTTTGTCCTATACAAAATCCTTATATTTGCACGATACTTACTAATACTAATCAATTTTACGATGAAAAAACTTAACCACGCACTCCTCGCGGGTGCTCTTGCCTTGGTATGTGCCTCGTGCAGCACAAAGCAAGAAGCTAATTATCAAGTAATACCTCTCCCCCAAGAGGTAAGTCTGACACAAGGTAATCCGTTCAAACTAAGCGGAAATGTTCTTATCGCCTATCCCGAAAACAATGCCTTACTGCAACGCAACGCAGAATTTCTGTCAGAGTACATCCAGCAATCTACGGGTTATGCACCGAAAACAAAAGCTATCGCAGCAGGCGAGCAAGTGAAAAATGCAATCACACTGGGACTCGATCCGAGTATTGTGAACAAAGAAGGTTATGTGCTGACCACCACAGCCGAGGGTATCAGCATCAACGGCCAGACTGAAAACGGAGTATTCTATGGTATCCAGACTCTGCGCAAATCCATCCCCGCCGAAGCCCAAGGAACAACCATCCTGATACCGGCAGGAGAAATTAAAGACGAACCGCGATTCTCGTACCGCGGTATGCACCTTGACGTAGGACGCCACTTCTTCCCTATCGAATTTATAAAGAAGTATATAGACTTGCTGGCGCTTCATAATATGAACACTTTCCACTGGCACCTCACCGAAGACCAGGGCTGGAGAATTGAAATCAAAAAATACCCGAAACTGACAGAAATAGGCTCACAACGCAGTCGTACCGTAATCGGAAGAAATACACAGGAATATGATAACACTCCGTATGGCGGTTTCTATACACAAGAAGAGGCTAAAGAAATCGTGAAATATGCTCAGGAACGTTACGTCACAGTAATTCCGGAAGTAGACCTACCAGGACATATGCTTGCCGCATTGGCCGCTTATCCTGAATTGGGATGTACGGGTGGTCCGTATGAAGTGTGCCCGCGTTGGGGGATATTTGAAGACGTGCTCTGCATCGGTAACGATAAAACCATGCAATTCCTGGAAGACGTAATGAGCGAAATCATCGAAATATTCCCATCGGAGTATGTACATATCGGTGGCGATGAAGCTCCACGTGACCGTTGGAAAGAATGTCCGAAATGTCAGGCACGCATTAAAGCAGAAGGTTTGAAAGCGGATAAAAACCATACAGCCGAAGACCGCCTACAAAGTTATTGCATGACACGCATCGAAAAGTTCCTGAACAGCAAGGGACGCCGGATTATCGGTTGGGACGAGATTCTGGAAGGCGACGTAGCTCCCAATGCGACAGTGATGTCATGGCGCGGAGCGTCCGGAGGTATAAAAGCGGCACAAATGGGCCATGATGTAATTATGACGCCCAATACATATTGTTATTTCGATTATTATCAGACGGCAGACACCAAGGATGAACCGCTGGGTATCGGTGGATATGTACCCATAGAAAAGGTATACAGCTTGAATCCGACTTTCGATTTGAATGAGGAACAGCAAAAACACATCATAGGTGCTCAGGCCAACTTATGGACGGAGTATATAGCTACCACCGAACATGTGGAATACATGATATTGCCCCGTATGGCCGCCCTTGCCGAAGTACAATGGACACAGCCCGCAAAGAAAGATTTCAAGGATTTCAGCAAACGCCTGGCTCGTCTGATGAAGTTTTATCAACGAGACGGCTTCAACTATGCCAAACATGTGTTCGATCTGAAAGCTGATTTTACGCCTGATACAGATAAGAAAGCGGTTATAGTAACATTGAGCAGCATTGATGACGCTCCTATTTATTATACACTGGATGGAACGGAGCCGACTACTGCTTCATCGAAATATACAGATCCTGTTGCCATCACTGAAACAGCCGATTTTCGGGCAGTAGTAATCCGTCCGGAAGGAAAGAGCAAAGTGGTGAGCAAGAATGTTTCTTTCAACAAGGCTACTTATTGCCCCATCGAACTGACGTTCCAACCATCGGAGAAATATAAATTTAAAGGTGCTACTACTTTGGTAGATGGCATGAAAGGAAATGACAGTTATGCCACCGGAGCTTGGTTAGGTTTCGTGGGCGGCGATGTGGAAGCCATTATCGACCTGGGACAGGAAACTGAAATCAAGCGAGTAGCTACAAACGCCATTGTTGACATGAGTGCCTGGATTATGGGCAGCACGGGACTGGTGGTATCTGTTTCGGATGACAATAAGGAGTTCCGCGAAGTAGCTTCAAAGGATATTCCTGCGGAAACAAATATTGATAAGAAAGGTGTGGAAAACTACGATATCACCTTCGACCCAGCGAAAGCACGCTATGTGAAGGTAGTCATCAAACGCAGCCCCGCCCTGCCGAAAGGACATGCAGGTGAGGGTAAAGCGGCTTATATGTTTATTGACGAAATAGAAGTTGATTAAAAGATTAGAACTGGAAATAGATAAACGGCTGAATCTCCGTACTCTTCATCTGAATCACCAGATAGATCAAAGCAAGCATAAGTACCGCCTTTCCCGCAAGGGGGAGGCGGATTACTGTTTTACAGCAGGCATTCTCCCAACGGTCGGGGCAGAAATGCAGGATGAATCCTAATGCCATCAGGGCAAACACCTCCCAATATCCTGCAATCAGTTGCGGGAAAAGTTGCGGACGGAAAGTAGTGCAAATCTGCTTTATCATATCCAAGGAAGTGGAAAAATCTGTATTGCGGAAGAATATCCAGCAGAAACAAACAAAATGGAACGTGATAAGTATGCCGAAGAAGCGGCGGATACCGTGATTCTCTTCTCCTTTTTTCTGTCCGGTCAAGGTCATCCAAAATTTATGTGCAGCCAGAGCCACCCCGTGGAATAATCCCCAAACTACAAAATTCCAGGAAGCACCATGCCACAAACCACCCAAAAACATGGTAATGATAAGGTTGGCATATTGCCGTATCTTTCCTTTCCGGTTTCCTCCCAAAGAGATATAAAGATAATCTTTCAGCCAACTGGAAAGTGAGATGTGCCAACGTCGCCAAAACTCAGTTATGGAAGCCGATTTGTAAGGCGAATCGAAGTTCTTATTAAAATGGAAGCCGAGAAGCAAGGCGATACCAATAGCCATATCGCTATAACCGGAGAAATCGCAATAGATTTGCAAAGCATACCCATAAACACCCATCAAGTTCTCCACCCCGGAATAAAGCGTAGGATTATCAAAGATGCGCTCTACAAAGTTCACGCTGATATAATCTGAAATCACCGCTTTCTTGAAAAGGCCGCTCGCTATCAGAAATATTCCCCTCCCAAACATTTCATGGGTAACAAACAGCGGACGACGAATCTGTGGGATAAAGTCGCGGGCACGCACAATAGGCCCTGCCACCAGCTGAGGGAAAAAGGAAACATAAAAAGCATAATCCAACAAATCGGTCAGAGGAGTTATGTCTTTGCGATACACATCAATCGTGTAACTAAGTGACTGGAAAGTAAAGAAAGAGATACCCACAGGAAGGAATATATCATAGTGATGAAATGTACCGCCCACAAGTGAAGCAAAAACATCTCCCAGGAAATTGGTGTACTTGAAGTAACAAAGCAAACCTAAATTAATGAAAAGGCTCACCACTACCCACGTTTTACGTTGCCAGCGCACAGTACTGACCGCCATGAGACGGGCTATAAAGAAGTCTGCCACCGTGACAAGCGCCAATAGGAAAAAGTAAGTACCGCTACTCTTATAATAGAAATAATAGGAAAATGCAGTCACAAATAGCAAACGTGCAGTCAGACGACGTTGCAACAGCAAATATATCAAAATAAATGCTGCAAACAACCACAAAAAAATGCCGCTGCTGAATATCATCGGCGCTTGCGGGTCATAAATGAATACATCACGCAGACGGTTGAAGTCAATATCCCACATAATCATTATAGGCTTTTAAAAGAGCTTGATAAAATAATTCTCCCTGCAATACATATCCCTCAGGAAGATAGTGCACATGGTCCGGGCGCATCAGTCCGGCCTCCTGCCAGTTCAGACAGGCACGTTGTCTTCCGCCCACAGCTTCATACATGTCCCACACGGCAAGTCCGTTGTCATCGGCAAAGCGCCGTATGGTTTCTACGGCAATGGAAGTGCGGGGATTAACGCTATACGTACGGCGGCGACGGCTTTTCCGGAAACTATCATAAGAACCGGGAGGCGTCGTCATCAGCAAAGGAACGTTGGGCAGGCTGTCACGGAGCATACGCACCAATTCGTCCATCTGGCGATAGTGCACCAAAGTATTGTAACGACGGTTATGGCTCTCGTTCGTTCCGAAAGAGAGAATAACAAGGTCGGGATGCAAGGCAGCAATTTCAGAAATACGGTCGGGCCGGGTGAAAGTGATGCAGAAAGCACCATTGATCCCCTTGTCAATATAGGAAACAGCACCAAAAGTTTCTGCCAGCAGCGTTCCGGTAGTACGGGGAAGAATACGTCCACGAATATGGCTGTCGCCGACATGTACGATACGGATGGTATCGGTAGAGAAACCGGAGTGCAACAGGCGCAACTTCTCCCAAAAAGGATTGAGGATGCCGAGACTATCCAGCAGTTCGTTGGCACCGAGTTGCCGGAAGGCAGCCGGGAAAGCAATTTGAGGGATGGGAACAGTGTCCGTGCGCTGGGAATAGGAACGAAGGCTATCGCAATCTACTGTGATTCCGCCGATAAGAGGACAAGAGGGAATAGGATCCTGGGCATGAACAGGCAAAAAGCACAGCAAGAAAAGGGGAAAAAAGAGATGCAATTTACATTGTGCACACCGGACGAAATTTTTTTCGCCCCTACGAGTGCTGTCACCAAACGATATTTTATTCCGCTTCATACGCCCGCCTCCTGTCATATTGTTCTTTTCCATACACAAGCGCCTCATAAAGCAAACCTGCCAAGTGTTTTCCACCTCGGAAATTGATGTGTGTATAATCATAATTCGCCAAAGAAGGCTTGGCATGTACCAAGTTTGCCATGCTCCCCTCTCCTCCCATCGCTTCAAACATATTCCAGAAAGCAATGTCATTGTCAGCTGCAAGGTTCTGTTGATAACGTACCAGATTCTTGATGCCGGGCATGGTGCGCAGGGTTCCGTCTTCGGTTTTATAATCGCGGTCGCCCACACTCACAATCAATATGCCCGCTTGTGGAAATGCTTCCTTCAGGTGTTCAATGGTGGTCTGCATACCCGCAATGTATTTATCATAGTTCCGTCCGCGTTCGGTAGCAACATTCAGACCATATTGCAGGATGATTAAATCGTAAGGACGCTGGTCATTAAACTCATGCATCATCCATATAGGAACCGAACGTAATGACAAGCCCGAACTGCCGCGCAGAGAAAAATTATCCAGAATAATCCCCCGCTTGCCATCCATTGCCAAACCATAGAACAAAGTAGAGTCCGCCTCATCCACCGTCCAACGGATAGAACCGATGTGACCTTCCACCTTCATCTCCTGCAAATCTGCCGTGGGAGAGAAATTGTGGGTTTGTTTCCCATTCCGGTTGACATTGACGGAAAGAGTAACTTCACCTTTACTATAAAAGAAGATGGAAGCCTGTTCACAGGTATCCAGATGAGAAGCGTATTTAGTCTGTCCTTTCAGTTCCACATAAGCACCGGGACGAGGGATAAAGTAATGTCCGGAGATTCCTTGTTTCTTACGGTCAAAGAAGGTTGAGTCCATCACAGAATGGCTTTGCCAACCGCTAAAAGAGTGGCGCACCGTAGGGCGGAACCCGCTAGTCATGGAAGTGATGGTGACGAAACCTACTCCGCAACCACCGTATTTACTCTGCAACATGTCCCGCAAATCCGCCGTCAGGATGTCCGCTTCGATAAAAGAGTCTCCGAAAACTGCAATACGCACCTGACGCGGACGTTGGGCCAATTCATCCAGCGCCCGATAAAAAGGTGTCATTCCCCTCAGGGTAGAATCACTATAATCTTCAATACACGTCATGCCCGTACGACAAGTATCCACAAAAGCCGGTTTCACCTTCGGCGGCGGGGGAAGCAAGCTATCCACTTCTTCGACAGGCTCAGCCTGTACACGCACATCACTTAGCAGATCGACACGCCTCATCACGTGTTCGCCTACCGTAAATCCCGGCAGGAAGTACATCAGTAACAGTCCTGCCAATATAATAAATGCCCAAATGCAAGTATATTTCAGATAATTCTTTTCCATGTTGCCCATAAAGGATTTGCAAAGATAGAGAAAAGACATAAAAAGAGAGGAAAATCTTCACGTTTTGTAAGATTTCCCTCTCTTCACTATGCAGGGTGTCTGTACTTAACCTATGCAGGATACCTGTACCTACCTATACAAGGTCTCCACTCAGTACAGTCACACTTATATCGTCTTCTCAACGTTCCAGACAAATGCCCGGAGACCGAGTTGCTGAGTCTCTTCGTCTATCTGGTGCAGCGCATCAAGCAACGGGTCTACTTTTGCATCATCCACTACAGTGATGATGGCAGAACACATACTGGGCCATGCATGGCTACCATAATGCGGTTCGCCCGTCTTGCTGCCACGTCCCTGTACTTGCTGCCAGTAGCTGAATCCACGGCATCCCTGGCGGTCGAGCAACGCCATAATGCGTTCAAAGAACGCCTGGTCGAATGTTATAAATACGGATTTCATATCTTTTTGATTTATTGTTTTCTGGGTTTCGTCATCTTGTCTTTATGAGCCTGATAGTAATCATTCAGTTCACGGTTTTTCTTGTTCTTACGACGGTTACGCTTGATACCGATACCGGCAAATGAACAGTAAAGCACAGGAACGAGAATCAATGTCAGAATAGTAGACACCGTCAGACCACCGATTACGGCCACACCCAACGGACGCCACATCTCAGCACCTTCACCCTGTCCGACAGCCATCGGCACCATACCGAGGATAGTGGTCAGCGTTGTCATCAATACCGGACGCAGACGGCTACGGCCTGCCGTAACCACAGAGTGAAGTACCGCCATGCCTCGTTCACGGCAAAGCGTAATATAGTCGATAAGCACAATACCATTCTTCACCACAATACCAATCAACATGATACCACCCAACAAACTCATTACGTTCAAGTTAGTATTCGTAAAGAAGAGTGCCATCAGCACACCGCTGAACGCAAATGGAATAGAGAACATGATGATGAACGGATAAGTCAGAGACTCAAACTGGGCTGCCATCACGATAAATACCAAAATAATAATCAACACAGCCAGCGTACCCAAATCGGAGAACGAATCCTGCTGGTCTTCGTAAGAACCCGAAATCTGGATAGAAATACCACTCGGCAAATCCATTTCCTCAATAATAGCATTACCATCCCTTACCACATCACCCAACGGAACACCGGAGATAACAGCAGATACGGTAACGATACGCTCACGGTCCTTACGCTCAATGGTAGGAGGAGCCGAACGCTCTACTACTTTACCAAGATCCTTTACACGAATGCCTTCGCCCGAAGGTGTATAAATAAGGATATTCTCCAAATCTTCAATCTTTGTACGGAACTCAGGAGCATAACGTACCCGGATGTCGTACTCATCACCATCTTCACGATAATAAGAAGCCAAAGCTCCATTCACACGGTTACGCAGATAAGTAGAGGCCGTTGATAGGTTCAATCCGTGCAACGCCAGTTTCTCGCGGTCAAAGTCCACTTGATATTCAGGTTGGTAATCCTGACGACTGATGTTCACTTCGCTCACACCTTTTACCTTCAACAGTTTTTCTTTCAGTTCCGCCGATACTTTATCCGTAGCGGTAAAATCATACCCATAAACTTCAAAGTCAGCACTGGCCTGGGCACTCATTCCACCGGAACTACCTCCCAAAATCACCTGTGCCTTGTCCAATTCAGGATAGGCCTTCAAGTCATCACGCATCTCATCGCAGACAGCCTCCAAGGAAATATCACGATCACCGGGACTCACCAAACTGATATTGAAACTAATGATATGGCTACCATTATCCTGCATCGAAGCAAAAGTATTGTCCGAATCAGCCTGACCTACGGTATAGTTACAAACCCTCATCACGCCTTCATAACGTTTCATCCACTTGTCCGTCAGTTCCGAAGCCAATGCCTGCGCACGCTCCACACGAGCACCGATAGGTAACTGCAATTTCACACTAATACGGCTGTTGTCGGCTGCCGGGAAGAATTCCGAACCGATATACTTGGCACAGAACAAACTTGCCCCAAAGAAAATGGCACAGCCCACGATAATGGTCATGCGATGACGGACAGCCCAGTTCAGACGATTCTGATACCACACATCCAGATTATCAAGCCCACGTTGAATCGGTTTATAAAATGCGATGAACATCTTGCTCTGCTTCTTCTGTAAGCGCAAAAGTTGTGCACACATCATCGGTGTGAACGACAAAGCTGAGATTGTGGAAACAGTCATAATCACACACATCATCCAACCCAACTGACGGAACAGCACACCGGACATACCGCTTACCATGGTCAATGGGAAGAACACCGCAATCATGGTCAGCGTCGAGGCTATTACAGAGATGGCCACCTCATTCGTGGCATGCACCGCCGCCTGTTTCGGCTCGGACCCTCGCTCGATATGGGTTGTCACATTCTCAAGTACCACAATGGCGTCGTCTACCACATTACCGATAGCAATGGAGAGACAAGAGAGTGAGATGATATTCAGCGAACCGCCGTCAATGATACCCAGATAAATGAATGAAGCTACCAATGACATCGGAATAGTGATACAAATGATAACCGTAGCGCGCCAACGTCCCAGGAACACAAACACCACCAGAATTACAAACAGCATGGCGTACATAATGGTCTCCTCCAAACTGTCGATGGTATTCAGGATATTATCTGAAGTATTGACAATGATGCCCAGCTTCACATCACTCGGCAACGACTTCTGCAACTGCGGCAACATATCGATAACCTTTTGCGAAATGGCCACAGAGTTGGCACCGGACTGTTTCTGTACTACAATCATGGCACCCTGCACACCGTTACTGTAGGTCTTCTGTGCACGTTCTTCCACAGAGTCTACCACCGTCGCCACATCGCGAAGATAGACGGAAGCACCATTATAAGTACCTACCACAATATTCTCCATTTCTTTAGGGTCCTTGAACTCACCCTCTACGCGCAACGAATAGGTATTGTTTCCCACATCGAACGTACCGCCCGGAGTATTACGGTTTTCAGCACTGATAATAGAACTGATGGTTTCCACAGAAAGATTATAGGCATCCAATTTATTGGGGTCGCAATAAACATTAACCTCGCGCTTGGGCGCACCGGAAATAGACACGGTACCCACCCCCGGCACACGCGCCAACGGGTTCACGATGTTATCATCCAATATCTTGTAGAGTGCCGGCTGACTTTCATCCGCTTGTACGGAGAGCAACAGGATAGGAATCATATCCGTACTGAACTTGAAAATGATAGGTGTCTCCACTTCATCGGGAAGCTGCGAACTTACCATGTCCAGTTTATCTCGTACATCGTTTGTCAACACGTCAATGTCGTATCCATACTCGAACTCCAACGTAATTACGGAGATGTTCTCCGATGAACGGGAGGTGATATGCTTCAGGTTGCTGACTGAGTTCAGCGTATTCTCTAACGGACGGGTCACGTTGTTCTCAATATCCGACGCACTGGCACCGGCATAGGAGGTCATCACCATGATGGTGTTGGTCTCGATATCCGGATAAAGGTCCACCGGCAATTTCGACAAAGAGAACAGACCAAATATCGCTACTGCCAAAAAGCAAAGCGAGGTCATAATCGGTTTCTTAACCGCTCCTTCGTATAAACTCATGTTGTTTCTTTTAATTAAGGATGAGGAATGAAGAATGAAGAATTATCCTCTATGGAAAAACCGATGTCATATCTGGCAAATTCTTCATTCTTCATTCTTAATTCTTCATTTATAATTATTTCTCTACTTCCACTTCCACACCGTCAGCCAGCTTCGACTGTCCGGCAACAACCACCTGTGAGTTGTTGTCCACACCTGAAAGTAATTCATATTCAGTGTCCATCCGACGACCCAGTTCCACCTTGTTATAAGATACCTTGCCATCTTTATACACATAAACATAACGGTCGCCTGAACCTGCACGCTTCACAATAGCCATGTCGGGCACAACCACGTGTTCCTGTGTCCCGAAATTCAACGTCACACGGGCAAACATACCCGGACGTACCTTCTGGTCGCGGTTAGCCAGCTGCACCTCTACAGGGAAGGTACGTGTATTCGCATCGATAGTCGGATAAACGAGGCTGATTTTACCTTCGAACTCCTCATCTCCGTAAACATTCACTTTTACGGCTACTGAAGCCCCTTTCTTTACTTTCGTGAAGTAGCCTTCGGAAACATTAATCATCAGCTTCACCGGAGTGATCTGTTCAACAGTCAGCACGGGTTCTCCGCCGCTGTACATATCGCCATTGTCATAGTTACGGGCTGTTACCACACCGTTGATAGGACTAAGCAAAGCTGTATTTTCCAACAGATTCTTATAAGTAGTCTTCTGCACATCCAGTGCCATCTTGGCTGCGTCCCACTCGGACTTGGAAGTACCACCGACCTTATATAATTCATCGGTACGCTTAAACTCTATCTCCTGATTGTCCAGACGGAACTTCGCCTGTTTCAAATTGGCAGCATCCATCTGCACCAGCTTCTGCCCTTTAACTACGCGATCGCCTACTTCCACAAAAATCCGGTCGATGCGCACGGGAGTAGAAGGAGCGATATTATTCTTCACCTCAGCCTGCACCGTGGCTGTATATTCTTGTATCTGGTCAACAGGACGTGCAGTCACAGAGGCCAGTTTCACTCTTGGTTTCTCTTCTACTTTTTCAGTCGCAGTCTTGTCTTTATCTCCACTGCATGAGCCCAACAGAGCAATGGCCATCAGGGCTATCAATTGAAAACTTTTCTTCATATCGTTGTGATTATTTGTTTTTTACTCATTAATTTAATAATTACGGCCCAAAACCTGGTCAAGGTCAGCCTTGGACACCAGATAGTCATAAATAGATTGGTTATAAGTCAGTTCGGCCTGGGTCAGCGACACTTGGGAGCTGTTCAGTTCCAGTACTGTGCCCTTGCCTACTTCGTAACGCTTACCGGCAATTTCCACTGCTTTCTGAGCCTGCATCACGTTTTCCTTGTTACTTACAACCTGCTCGGAACTTGCTGCCATGTTGTTCTTGTAACTGGTTATCTGCATATTCAGTTGACGTTCCGTATTCGTGCGATTTTCCCGCAACTGGTTCATCTGAATCCGTGTGCTCTTCAGTTTTGTGAAGTTACTTGCCTTATAAAGAGGGATATTCAGAGTAAAGACCAATGAAGAGCTTCCACCCCAGTTGTAGTTGAAAACGTTCCAGTTGTCATTATACAATGACTGGTACTGATATTGATAATTCATACCCAATGTCGGCATAAAATTCGTCTTCAAGGATTTCAGATTCTGATTGAGCATCTTCAGATTCAAGTCGAACTGCTTCATGGTAGTATTGTTCACCAACCCTTCATCAAACGTATTGAGTTGGTTGGCAAACAAATCGGTTTCATACTTAGCCAGACTGTCGTCTATCTTAATATCAAAATCTTCCGTAATTCCCATCAGCACCTTCAACTGAAGTTTGGATAGAGTGACGGCATTGCTTGCTGAAATCACATTCGGCTTAACGCTACGCATCTGCACTTCTGCACTGATCTTATCAAACTCGCTGACTGCTCCTTGCTGGTATTTCGCATTGAC
Source organism: uncultured bacterium (assembly GCA_905215555.1). Classification (GTDB taxonomy): domain Bacteria; phylum Bacteroidota; class Bacteroidia; order Bacteroidales; family Bacteroidaceae; genus Bacteroides. The sequence continues at coordinate 13,859 of CAJMQU010000044.1, read as the reverse complement.
CACATTGTAGTTGTCTTGTGCGAGTTTATAGCTTTTCTGCAAAACTTCATAAGAATCTTGCGCCAGCATCAACTGATAATAAGCTTTAGTGACCTGATTAACCAAATCCTGTTTGGAAGCACGGGATTTCTCTACTGCCAATTCTATGTCGGTTTTCGTCATAGACATTGCTTTGTAGACCGAAGGAGCAAATAACGGTAAGCTGATGTTCAAAGCTCCGCTTACAGTATTTGAATTGTCCTGACCCATCTTGAATGACTGACCGCCAAGATTCATCTGGGCTGCCGTAATCGTATGGTTCCATGTTCCGCCAATACTGGCTTCGGGCAGCAAATTCTGCCAAGTTTCCTTGTTAGCCACTTTTTTCAGGGCTATTTCCTCTTCAGCGACCTTTATGGTCGGATTATCACTGAGTGCAATTTCCAGTGCTTTGTCGAGGGTCAAGGTTAAGGTTTCTTTAGTTTCCTGTGCCTGAATAGAGCCTACAGCCCATGCCAAAATCACAGTCAACATCATCTTTTTACCTACTAAAATTAGTTGTCTGTCCATAAAAAATCAATCTATATGTTTAAAGATTATTTGGTCATTCCGAGCCGATCTGTCGCTTCTGCCTATACTCCTGAATGAATTCTTCCAATTTCCGAGCTCCTTTTTCCGTAGAAATTCCCCGGAGGTAAGTGAACATGATGGACTCATACACTTCGAGAAAAGAATACTCTTTGCAAAGGTCTGTATTCATCAGCAAATCGAGCTGTTCGCGTACCAGCAGGTTTACAATAGCAAAATTGACATCATCGCGAAAGTAACCTTGCTTTATCCCCAATTTAAAGAAAGCTATTGTCTCTTCAGAGTCCCGGTTACGACGTCTCATCAATACTTCATATACCTTGGGATATTTCTTGATGTCTTCAAAGAATTTCTTATTTGTATTATGGAACTTCTCAATGCTCCTTTGATAGAGCTTTAACAAAACTTCCAGTACATTAGAGGCTTTTTCGTAGACTTCTTTCACATAGGCATCCCCCTCGTCCTGAGCCTTTCGAAGGCATTCCATCAGTAAGGTTTCTTTATCAGCAAATACTTCATATAAAGTACGTTTGGAGATGCCCAATGCTGCCGCAATGTCATCCATCGTAATGCTTTTGATGCCATGGGTAGCAAAAGATTGCAGAGCAGTATCAATGATACGCTCCCGTAACTCCAACCTCGAAGGGGTCTCTTTCATGTTGTCGCCCGTTTTCATTTCTATTGTCTCCTTTGTTTTTTAGATTTCAAGCGGAGATATGTCCACTTTCGGAATAAAACTGGGCAAATATAAAAAGAAAACTCAATCCGACGATTGAGTTTTCTTAATTAGGTTTGCTATATTAATATTTATTATAAATATAGCATATTTATTGGGAAGAATAGCGATCAGTAATCGAACTTTGTGCGGTTCAGGAAAGCAACAGTTTTATGAATCTCTTTGTACATGACGATATCGTCTTTAATAAAAGGAACTTCCTTGCGATATTCGTTCAAGAAGCGTTCCAATGCCGGAGAGGTTTTCAGCGGACGGCGGAACTCGATGCCTTGGGCGGCATTCATCAATTCGATAGAAAGGATGTGTTCCAGATTGTCCATGATGCGATACAGCTTGGTAGCGGCATTGGCACCCATACTGACGTGGTCTTCCTGTCCGTTGGAGGAAACGATGGAATCGCTGCTGGCAGCATAACAGTACATTTTATTTTGACTGACCATAGAGGCAGCGGCATATTGCGGTATCATGAAACCGGAATTCAAACCGGGATTAGCTACCAGAAATTCGGGCAGGCCACGCAACCCCATGATAAGCTGTGCCACACGGCGTTCGGAGATATTGCCCAGTTCGGCAAGAGCAATGCCAAGGAAGTCATAAGAAATAGCAAGCGGCTGACCGTGGAAATTACCGCCGGAAATAATACGGTCTTCATCGGGGAAGATGGTAGGATTATCCGTTACGGAATTGATTTCGGTCAGCAGGACAGAGGCGACATAACGGATGGCATCTTTCGTGGCGCCATGTACCTGAGGAATGCAACGGAAAGAATACGGATCCTGGACATGCGCTTTGTGCTGAGCTATGATTTCACTGCCTTCCAGAAGTTTACGGAAGTTATTTCCCGTCTCGATTTGTCCTTGATGGGGACGGATTTGCTGAATGCAATCCATGAAAGGATCAATGCGCCCATCAAAAGCTTCGAGGGAAAGGGCAGCGATAAGGTCGGCTTTCTTGGAAAGGCGGAAAGCTTTCAGAATGGCAAATACGCCATTGGCACTCATGAACTGTGTACCGTTGAGTAGTGCCAGTCCTTCTTTACTCATAAGTTTCACCGGTTCCCAGCCAAATTCATCGAGAACACTGATAGCTTCGCGTTTCTTACCTTTATAATAGACATCGCCCACACCGATAAGCGGCAGGAAGAGATTGGCAAGGGGTGCCAGATCACCGGATGCGCCCAGCGAGCCACGGTCGTAGACGATAGGCATCACATCGTTGTTGAAGAAATCGAGAATGCGCTGCACGGTAATTACTTGCACACCGCTATGCCCCAGAGAAAGGGCATGGGCTTTAAGAAGCATCATCAGCTTGACAATGACAGGGCGTATTTCTTCACCGATACTGCAAGCATGGCTTTTTATCAGATTTTCCTGCAAGGTACCCAGCTCATCGGGAGAAATATTTTTGCTGCACAGAGAACCGAAGCCTGTGGTTATGCCGTACAGGGGTTCTTCGGACTCGGCTATCTTGTGATCGAGGTAGTCGCGGCATTTCTGTATCCGCTCCTTAGCTTCGGAAGCCAGTTCCAGTTTCAGGTTCTCGTTGATGATGCGTTCGATGATGTCGAATGTGAGTTCACCGGATCCTATATGATAGACATTTTTCATACTCTTAATTCTTGGTTAATGGCATCCAACACTTCTTTTTCGCGTTCACGAGCCTGGCATTCCAGGATGTCGGCTTCTCTTTGCAGGTCATCGGCAAAAACTTTGTCCTTGATGGAGCCCAGATTGATGCGGACATTCAGCAATGCACCCAGCACGGCAGTGCGAGCGGACATCAGCGCTACGCAAGCATCAGTCACCGCATTCCGGTTTCCGAGGCGGGCGACATCGGTAATGATGGCCATCAATTCATAGGCATTGCGGGCCACCTGCATGGGCACAAGGGCGGCATGCTTAGTGGCTTCCTGAATGGCAGCGCTACGGGCAGCTTTCTCTTCATCAGTGGCTTTAGGCATCTTGAAGCAGGCAAACACGGCATCGTAGGCTTCCGAATCGCGGTCTATATCGGTCACAAAAGCATCTTTCGCTTTCATGGCAAGGGAGGCGATGTGGTTCATTAGTTCCTCGTGCTCTTCGTAATTCTTCTTGCCGATGGTGAGATTGGCAACCATAGCGGTGAGTGCCGAAGCTACGGCAGCATTCAGAGCAGCAATACTTCCGCCGCCGGGGACGGGGTCATTGCCCGCCACTTTATTCAGAAAGTCTTTTACAGTTAATTCAACTAACATGGTATTTTTCTTTTAATGGTTATCTATTGTGTTTCTTCTAAAATCATAATACGGGATAAATCACTCCTTCCTTAATAGTGGCGTTGACGCAATTCATGCCTACATAGTAGGGCAGAAAATGATAGTTATCTGTATTCAGTACTACAAAATCCCCTTTCTTGCCTACCTCAATACTACCGATGCTGTCCGCACGATTCAGGGCAGCGGCACCGTTCAGCGTAAGGGCGGTAATGGCTTCCTCAACGGTAAGCCGCATATAGATGCATGCCAGGGCGAAGGTCAGCGGAATGGAACCGGAGAAACAACTGCCGGGATTAAGATCGGTGGCAAGGGCAACGGCGCATCCGGCATCTACCATTTCACGGGCACGGGCATAGTTTTCTTTCAATGCAAAAGCTGTCAGGGGAAGCAAAGTAGCCACGGTTCCGGCATCTCTCATGGCACGGATACCTTCATCGGATGCGTGCAACAGGTGGTCGGCAGAAACAGCGGAAAGTTCCGCAGCCAGTTCGGCACCGCCCAACGGAACAATTTCGTCGGCATGGAGTTTCACTCCAAGCCCGCAAACCTTAGCAGCTTGCAACAAACGTCGGGATTGCTCTATGGAGAAAACGCCTTGTTCGCAGAAGACGTCACAAAACTCGGCAAGCTCACCTTTAGCCACACAGGGCAAGACGTCGCGGATGATGTAATCGATATATTCGTCCGTACGCCCCTGGTATTCCTCGGGCACGGCATGTGCACCCAGGAAGGTGGAGACGATATCCACCCGCTTATGCTCGTCGCAATTCAGACTGCGCATGACATTGAGTTGCAGAAGCTCTGTGTCTTTATCGAGTCCGTAACCGCTTTTGCCCTCTACGGTGGTGACCCCCATGGCACTCATTTGTTTCAAGAAACTTTCGGCCTTAGAGCGAAGCTGAATAAAATTGCATTCACGGGTAGCCTTTACAGTGCTCACAATGCCGCCGCCACGCTCCATAATGGACATGTAGCTTTCACCCTTCAGCCGCCAGGAGAATTCCTCGGCACGTTCGCCCCCGAAAACAAAGTGTGTATGCGAGTCAACGAAACCGGGCAACAAGCATTTGCCACGGGCATTGTAGTGCCAGTAGCGTTGGTAATATCCGTCACGGCTCTCGCCCCGGGAAGGACTGACATAGGAAATAATCCCGTCAGTCACTTCTATCGTAGCATTGTCGAGGATGCACAACTCTCCCATTTCCTTACCGCAACGGGCGGAAAAACCGACAGGCGTCACGACACGTGCATTGAAGATTATCAGATTTTCAGTCATAAAAGCTTCTCCCCTACCCCCTCCCCCGTAGGGAGGGGAATTAAATTAGTATTATTCTATATTTCCTTAATCGTATTCTCTTTTCATCTCCCTAAATATATCAGTCCCCTCCTTTCGGGGAGAAATCGGGGGAGAGGCTTATATTTGTGCCTCAAGCACTTGCTGCATAGAGAAATTTTCCAATCCGAGGTAATAGGAAGCAGTATCTATCAGTGCCTCCATCGGGACAAGACCGATAATCTCGCTGCCTACAATGCTCACTCCATAACGGCGGGCTTCAATACGAACCAGTTCGAAAGCTCGGTAGAGGGCGGTACGGGTATAGTCTGTCATATTGATGGATACTTGAGTAATTCCACGGTCCTTCAACTCTACTCCCATAGCCTTGCAATAGCGTAGTCCCCCACCGATGAAACGGATTTTCTTGGCAATGTCGTGGGCAATGTCCAGATTAGGTGTGCTGAGGTTGATGTTATAAGCCACCAAAGGCATACGGGCACCGACGGCAACTGTTCCGGCAGTCGGATGCCGATCGGCAGGCCCGAAGTCGGGATGCCATTCGGGGAGTTTTATCTTTTCCGCCATACCTTCGAACTCGCCTTTACGCACAGCGGCAAGGTTTTCGCGATGAGGGGCGGAAGCGGATTTTTCATACAGGAAAACCGGAAGATCATAGCGCTTGGCCACCTCAGCACCGACTTCTTTGGAGAGGGCAATGGCTTCTTCCATCGTTACGTTCTTGATGGGAATGAAGGGAACGACATCGACAGCACCCATGCGGGGATGTTGGCCGGTGTGGTGATTAAGGTCGATGAGCCGAACAGCAATGCCGATGGCTTCGAGGATGGCATCACGAAGAGGTTCGGGCTCACCCACCACAGTAACTACCAGGCGGTTATGGTCTTCGTCATTGCTATAATCCAGGAGTTTCACACCTTGTTTTCCACGGAAAGGTGATATGATTTGGTCTATTTTCTGCAAGTCACGTCCCTCACTGAAATTGGGGACACATTCAACGATCTTATTCATATTGGTTTTCTATTTTGAGTGTTCTTGTTATATTCTTCTTATTATATAGGCCGTACTAAAATGCTGGACCAGGTGCAGACCAAGAGAATCATTCACTCGGAATGCACAAAGTGATTTTGGTATAACCCTTACCTAAAGGGCGGGATGGCAGGGTAGAATAGTAATCTTTATATATTAAGTAATCTGTGGTTTACCTGCCACCTCCCCCGTTAGGATCAGTATTATATATACTTATTAACCAGTTCGTCATCCGCCACATAGGGCATTGTGATATGATAACCGTCAGCATGCGTCCGGTTGAACTCCTCACTCGTCTCCATCGCATGTTCGTTTCGTGCCCACGAACGGCGTGCCACACCGCCCATCACGTCCCAAAGCATTGCCGAACGAAGTATCTCATCCACCCGCTCGCTGCCATCGCACACCATACCGAAGCCTCCGTTAATCGCCTTCCCAATGCCAACGCCTCCACCGTTATGCAATGCCACAAGGCTCATCCCCCGCGCACAGTTTCCGGCAAAGCATTGCACAGCCATATCTGCCATGACATTACTGCCGTCTTTAATATTCGACGTTTCCCGGAAAGGGGAATCCGTACCGCTGACATCGTGATGGTCACGTCCCAGCATGATTGGACCGACTTCACCTTTGCGCACCATTTCATTAAACTTCAGCGCTATATTCATACGCCCCACCGCATCCTGATAGAGAATGCGTGCCTGAGTACCCACCACAAGGTTATTCTTTTCAGCATCGCGTATCCAGTTGTAATTATCCAAATCCTGCCCGCGACGGTTCGGGTCGATACATTCCATGGCAGCGCGGTCGGTCTTTATCAAATCCTCGTGATTGCCACTCAGACACACCCAGCGGAAGGGTCCGTAACCGTAATCGAAAAGCTGCGGCCCCATAATGTCTTCCACATAGCTGGGGAAGATAAAGCCATTCTTATCATCTCCTTCTTTGGCAATCTCCCGGACTCCGGCATCGTATATGGCTTTCATAAAGGAGTTTCCATAATCAAAGAAATAAGTGCCCCGCTCCACAAGCGCCTTTATCGTCTGGAAGTGGCGTGCCAACGACCTATCCACCAGCCCGCAGAATTCGTGCGGATTTTCATGCAACAGGTTCGTGCGTTCTTCAAAGGTCAATCCCACCGGACAGTAGCCGCCTTCGTAAACAGCATGGCAAGAAGTTTGGTCAGAAAGCAAATCGATATGTACGGCTTGATGTACGGCATATTCCAGCAAATCGACAATGTTACCGTGATAAGCAATGGAGATAGGACGCTTGTCATCCATCGCCTCGCGAGCAAGTGAAAAGGCTTCGGGAATGGAACCTGTGACGTGCCCCACCCAACCTTGCCGATGACGGGTTTCAATACGGGACATATCCACCTCAGCAATGATGGAAGCCGCTCCAGCCATCTCCGCCGCCTTGGGCTGGGCACCGCTCATACCTCCCAAACCGGAGGATATAAACAGATGTCCCCGCAAATTGCCTCCTTGTGGAATACTGAGTTTCATGCGTCCGGCATTCAGAAGAGTATTGAAAGTGCCATGCACAATGCCTTGCGGGCCAATATACATCCAGCCTCCGGCAGTCATCTGCCCATAGTTGGCAACCCCCATCTGCATGGCAACGTGCCAGTCTTTCTGGTTGTCGTAAAGACCTACCATCATGGCATTCGTAATAATGACGCGCGGCGCTTCGGGCTTGGAACGGAACAATCCCAACGGGTGCCCGCTCTCAATGACAAGTGTCTGGTCTGGCGTCAACACTTCGAGATATTGTTTGATAAGACGGTATTGCATCCAGTTCTGGCATACTTGTCCCGTCTCGCCATAAGTGACAAGTTCGTAAGGATAGAGGGCGATATCAAAACAAAGATTGTTGTCAATCATTACCTGAAACGCTTTGCCTTCGATGCAATTCCCCTTATACGCATCAATAGGTTTCGCTTTAAGGTCACCCTGCGGACGGTATCGGTAACCGTAGATGCGCCCGCGTGTACGAAGCTCTTCCATGAACTCCGGAGCAAGGGTTTCATGCAATTCTTTAGGAATATAGCGCAATGCGTTCTTCAACGCCGTGGCCGTCTGTGCAGGCGAAAGAGTGAATCCACGGTCGGGAGCCCGCCGGATACCCTCAACAAAAGTGGGGTAAGGGGGCAATGTGTTACTTAGGGTTATTTCCATAACATATCAGATGTAAGGTTACAAAATGTCATCAGTTTACTTCTGTAAGCTGCCGCAATATATAAATAAATCCCGATATCAGCAAAGGATAGCGGGATTTATTTATCATTTCGTCATTTCAATCGCAACAAATACTTGCCTGTGACTTCTGCCTTCTCACTACTTTCCTGTAAGAAGGCTTCCAGCAACTCCGGTTCATTCTTCAGCAGAAGCAGCATTTTGTCTTTCCCAACAAACTCCACTTTACCTGTCTCCGGATTCAATTCATAGTAGACACGTGCATTCACCAGCCCCGATGCTGCAATGGCTGTGCCCACATCTCCGCCGAGCTTCGTGGCATCGGCAGGCTGTGTAGTGCTTGCCGCCACAGAACCTACGGGCTGTGCATAGAAGTAAATCTTGCCCTGTACCCACATGGCAGGCGCATACCAACCTCCAAAACGAAAACGCTTATAGCGAATCTTTTTACAGTTGACGTATAACGCTGAGTCCGACCTCACCGCATAACAGCGGGATTTCAAATATCGGCAGAGACCGGGATTTTCATCTGCCGAGATGCGATAATCAGCTCCCCCCATCAGCAAAATCTGATTCTTAGAGCGTTTTTCAATCTTCAACGTGGAGAGTGTGTCGCCACGGTCTTCCACCAGCTCCTTCAAGTTAGCATATATCACATGCTGAGCGCTCCCGTGCAAAGCAACCAATAACCCGAATATGCCTAATAACCACCACCTTTTCATACCGCAAGTTTTTCTTTCTAAACCACTCTTATTTGAGCGAAAGTTACATTATTTATCCAAGAAGAGCAAATAAATGAAAGAAAAAGTGGAGATGCCGGTGATATATGTCTTCAGCTATTTCCGACAGAACCCTTCTTCACCCGATATATCCACTAGGCAGAATAACAACAGAAAGGAGGAAAAACAAACAACATATGTCATCCATTATCAAGTATTACAGGATGCTCACGCCATCACAAGCTGCCTCAAGAGAGGAGGTGTTGGGTAAAGAGTGGAACTCATATAAAGAATAATATATGACCCACATTGCAATACAGAAACAAACAGTTAGATTTGCCAAACTGTAAGAGTGGGCAGTACAAAAAAGTCAATCTCAAAAGGGTAGAATCATAAATATGGTCAACTCTATTTAAGTATAAACAAACAAGAAGTCAAGCTTATTCAGTACCCTACAAGGGGGTAGTAGTTTCTCCTAATGGGAACAGGAGTTTCTCCTAATGGGAACGGAAGTTTCCCTATATGGGAACTGGAGTTTCCCTGCATGGAGAGCACAGTTCCCCTTTTAATAGGCATGAGCGTGTCCTTGACCGATAGGGTTTGCATCAATATATCAACTGGAGAAAGCAGGATAAGCATTTGGTTATAACCCTAGCTTGTTTTACCTTTGCAAACAAAAGAACAAAAGAAGATAATGAACACAATCAATGAGATAACTGCCACTTATCAGCACATTGTCGAAGAGGGGCGCCGAAAACTGAATAAAGTACAAAATGAGATTTACCGCATAAGTACTCTTCGACTGCTACTGTTCGTTGCCGGAGTAGCAGGAATCATATACTTCTGGTCGGCAGGCTGGGCAGTACTGACAAGCATCATTGCCGTAACACTTCTGCCTTTCATTCTGTTGATAAAGTATCATAACCGCCTGTTCCACCGGAAAGACTATCTGGAGAAAAAGATAGAAATCAACGAACAGGAGCTCGCCGCACTGAATTATAACACGTCATCCTTTGAAGATGGAACCGAGTTCGTAGACCCGACACATCTGTATAGTTTCGATTTGGATGTCTTCGGGCCTCATTCCCTGTTTCAATATATCAACCGGACGTGCACGCAGCTTGGAAAGAACCTGTTAGCAGCCTGGTTGGGCGCGCATCTGGAGAAGAATAAAGAAATAGAAGCCCGACAGGAAGCTGTCCGCGAACTGGCTCCGGCTTTAGAGTTCAGACAGGAATTTCGCATACTGGGCTTACTGCATAAAGGAAAAACAGCCGACAAGGATGAACTGAAGGCATGGGCTAAAAGTCCGAGTATCTTCCGGAAGATTCCGTTTTTCCGCATGTTGCCCTGGTTGGTCGGTGGAACAAATGTGGCGTGCATCGCACTTGTAATTGCAGGTATCATTCCGGCCAGTACTTGTGGAGCCGTATGGGTATGTTTTGTATTCGCAAGTTTCTGTTTCACCGGTAAAATCACCAAGATGCAAGCCGTTTATGGCAAAAAACTACAAATACTGGCAACGTATGCCAATCTACTCCGCCTTATAGAAAACCAACCGTCGAAAAGTCGGGTATTAAACGAGGTGAAAACATGGATTGGCGGCGAAAAACAGACAGCATCCCACTCCATCCAGTGCCTAAGCAAACTGATGGACGAACTCGACCAACGAAATAACGCTTTCATGTATGCCATCCTCAACGGTCTGTTCTTCTGGGAAATCCGCCAGATTATGCGCATCGAAGGATGGAAAGAACAATATGCTTCGGAACTGCCCCGGTGGCTGACAGCCATTGCCCACATGGATGCTCTGTGTTCACTAGGAACTTTCGCCTACAACCATCCGGACTACTCCTACCCCACCATTTCCACCCGACCTTTCCGTCTCCGCGCCTATGGCATGGGACATCCGCTAATGAACCGCGACAAATGTGTGCGCAACGACATCGATATCGAGAAACGCCCTTTCTTTATCATCATTACCGGCGCCAATATGGCTGGCAAAAGTACATATCTCCGCACAGTAGGTATCAACTACTTGCTAGCTTGCATCGGAGCACCCACCTGTACCCGGCAAATGGAACTATATCCTGCCCGACTCATCACCAGCCTGCGCACCAGTGATTCTCTGACCGACAATGAATCTTACTTCTTCGCCGAACTCAAACGCCTAAAACTCATCATTGACAAACTGCAAGCCGGTGAGGAATTATTCATCATCCTCGATGAAATATTAAAAGGAACCAACTCGACAGACAAGCAAAAAGGTTCTCTAGCCCTCATCAAACAATTCATGACCTTACAGGCCAATGGCATCATCGCCACTCATGACCTGATGCTCGGCACCCTCGCCGACATCTTCCCCGACGATATCCGTAATTATCGTTTCGAAGCCGATATCACCGACAATGAACTGACTTTCTCTTATCGCCTGCGCGAAGGGGTAGCCCAGAACATGAATGCTTGCTTCCTGATGAAAAAAATGGGGATAGCCGTCACCGACTGATCCCCATTTACTTAAAGTTAAGTCCAGCAAACTCCTTACGGATTAGTTCACTTTACACTTTAACAAGAAAGCCGATACAATCGTTGCATCGTTACCAGTGTAATAATGTACAGAAGTCACCGGTGTGTACGTATAAGGCACGAACTGGAACAACTGAACAGCTGCAAATTTATTATCTTGAGAAAGTATAACATCCATACGCACATTTCCACTTCCTTCACTCTTTATACCATCTTCAACAGAAAGATGACCTGTTTCAATCATCTCTTTCAGTTTGCCCATATGCTTCAAGTCAAAGAAGACACTACGCTCTTTCGTAACACTCCCGGTAGGCGTGTATACCACTTCTTTGGACCTCCAGAACAAACGGAATATACCTAACAGGAAAAAGCCCGTGCCTAACACCATCAACAACATGCTGAGTGTGGATGAGCGATCAGTTATTTCAAAAGTGGATGCAAATACCAGAATACCTAACAGCAGCATCACAGCTGAGAAAATAAGTCCGGAAACACTTGTACGTTTTACTATATCAGGATGGGTAGACGCAAAGATTGTTGCGTCAATTACTTGAGTTGCCATAATTTAAATCGTTTTGAAATGAATAAAAGTTAATTGATAAAAAACATAAAAATAATCACCTCGTATAGTCTGTAGCTACAAAAGGTAAAAAAGAACTTGATTCATTCAAACGTCTAAATGATGATACGCCTTAGTGTAAATACATAATATTCACACACAGGATGACAGCGATAGAAAGCACTGGTGTCGAACAATTTTGAACGTTGCAATGATAAAACACCATCGCGATGAGCCAAACGTTCCACCACGTCTTTCAATGAAAGTATAAATTCGGTTGTATATGAACGTTGCGCACGCGGAAACGTAAGCAACTGGGTAGTTCCACAGGAACTCGCAATCTCTGCATCCGATAAATACGGCAATTGCGGAGCCGGAATATAACTCCCCTGATATACGGCATCCCTCTGCACATTACCGTCTTCTCCCGCAATAGTCTGAGAGGCAAGAGCAATTTCATCTGCCGCTTGTGCGGTAAATGTATCACTCACACTTCCCCAAAAGGCAGTTGCAAGTATCAGGAACAATATCAATTTCAAAAACTTTGCCATATCTATTTGCAAAGATAACAGTTTGTTTCATTCAATTGTTTAAAATAAGAACCTTTTAATGAATGTTTAGGAAAGATATGTCATTATCCTCTTGAAAATCCCTGAAAAGCTAAAGATAGTACGTTTTATATCACCAGCCATATCTCTTTTCAACAAAGGTTCCAGTGCTGGCTGAAAGCCTAAACAGAAAAGGCAAATATAGCCCCAAAAAACAAAAAGCCGCCTCCTTTACAGGAAACGGCTCTTATACTGAAAAGAATAGTTGATTTATTCAGCTTTAGCTTCTTCAACTGCCGGTGCCTCAGCAACCGGAGCCTCTGCCGGAGCAGCAGCCTCTGTAGCAGTTTTCTTAGAACGGCGGGTACGAGTAGCTTTCTTAGCAACTTTTTCCTTAGCCATATTTTCATTGTAGTCAACGAGTTCGATGAAGCACATTTCTGCGTTGTCACCCAGACGGTGTCCTGTCTTGATGATACGAGTATAGCCACCCGGACGGTCAGCAATCTTCACTGAGATTTCCTTGAACAGTTCTGTTACAACCTGCTTGTCCTGCAAATTGCTGAACACAACACGACGAGAATTAGTCGTGTCATCCTTTGATCTCGTAATCAAAGGCTCAACGAACTTCTTCAGAGCTTTAGCCTTTGCAACAGTCGTAGTGATTCTTTTGTGCTTAATCAAAGAACATGCCATGTTAGACAACATAGCGTTTCTGTGAGAAGCAGTACGACCTAAATGGTTGAATTTCTTATTATGTCTCATTTTTTATTCTTTATCTAATTTATATTTAGAAATATCGGTTCCAAACGAAAGATTCAGACTTTCCAGCAAATCATCAAGCTCAGTAAGCGATTTCTTTCCGAAGTTTCTGAATTTCAGTAAATCCGTCTTGTTGAACTGTACCAAGTCGCCCAATGTTTCTACATCAGCAGCCTTCAAGCAGTTGAGGGCACGAACTGACAAATCCATATCAACGAGCTTGGTTTTCAACAATTGACGCATATGCAATACTTCTTCATCAAATTCTTCATTACCATCCACGTCATTGCTTTCTAATGTGATCTTCTCGTCAGAGAAAAGCATGAAATGATAAATCAAAATCTTAGCAGCTTCTTTCAGCGCTTCCTTCGGATGAATGGAACCATCGGTAGTAATCTCAAGTACCAATTTATCGTAGTCCGTCTTTTGTTCAACACGGAACGGTTCAATCTGATACTTCACATTACGTATCGGAGTATAAATGGAATCGATAGGAATTACGTTAACATCCGTACAATATTCACGGTTCTCATCAGCCGGAACATAACCACGACCCTTGTTAATCGTAATATCGATCTGCATTGTTGCTTTAGAATCTAAATGACAAATAACCAATTCAGGATTTAACACTTCAAATCCAGTCAAATACTTACCTATGTCACCTGCT
>CAJMQU010000043.1 GCA_905215555.1 uncultured bacterium | reverse complement strand
CAGCTTCGATAAGAGCCTTGTGAGAAACAACCACGTTCTTGAATTCCTGGTTGATCTTAACAACCTTGAATTCCATAGTTTTGCCAACGAATACATCGTAGTCGCGGATAGGTTTCACGTCGATCTGAGAACCCGGCAAGAAAGCTTCGATACCGAATACGTCTACGATCATACCACCCTTCGTGCGGCACTTGATGTAACCCTTGATAATTTCTTCGTTTTCCAAAGCAGCGTTCACACGGTCCCAAGAGCGAGTAGCGCGAGCTTTACGGTGAGACAGAACCAACTGTCCTTTTTTGTCTTCCTGGTTTTCGATGTATACTTCTACCGTATCACCTACTTTCAGGTCGGGATTGTAGCGGAATTCATTCAAAGGAATGATACCGTCTGATTTGTAACCGATGTTCACAACAACTTCACGTTTGTTCATCGCGATTACAGTTCCGTCAACTACCTCACGGTCGTTAACTTTGTTAAGCGTACTGTCGTAAGCTTTTTCCAACTCTTCGTGGCTGGCACCACCGAAGGTTTCGCCATTTTCATAAGCATCCCAGTTGAAGTCTTCAACAGGCGCTACATTCTTTAAGTTTTCCATTAAATAAAATAAGTTGTTTAATAATTAATTGAGTGAGACATTATATTAGCTCATAAATTCGGGCGCAAAGATAGGAGTATTTTCTTGAAGAACAAAAAGTTCTATCCGTTATTTCTCGGTATTTTTACATCCAATAAAAAAAAGAAAACCTTGTGAACTTAAAAACCGGATTGTTGTCAAGAGCAGATTTACATATTATTAACCCCTTCCGGTGATTTGCTATAACCGATTGCATCACTGGGATACTTATGAAATGCATCGTCTGTTTACTCTAGACTGATGATGCGTTTGCCACAGACAGACGGTCTAAATTCCACACCTCAATGAAGTAAACGCCACACCTCAATGCCCCGAATGCCACACATTTCACTTACTGACATGCGGCATTCGGGGCATTGAGGTGTGGCATTCGGGAAGGTAAGATGTGGCATTTCAAATGACATGAAAAGGGAGGATACAAATAGAGGAGAGGCAACGCCTCTCCTCTTATGCTAATTTAAAGTTGAATCTGAGTTAAGATTACGAATACAAATATACGACATTGAAAAGCCAAAGTCAAGTATTCAGGTGTTTTTGTCCAAAGCACCAACCTAACTACTTCTTCAAATTATCCAATTCAGACTCTAAAGTTGCAATTTTCTTCTCCTGCTTAATCACATACAAGGTCAGTTCCTCTATTTTCTGCAACAAGGCCTTATTCATATCATGCTGTGAATACCCCTCATCAGCCACTTGTTTAGCAGAAGGCACATCCGGAAGATGATTATTTTCACTAATAAACTCTTCAACTTCATTAAGTCCACGAAGATTATAATCTTTATTAAAGACATAATCGGCCCAAGTCGATTTCGGTGCTATGGCAAAATCTTCTGCTAAGATTCCCTTCGTAACAAACATATAATACTTATTCCTTAATTCTGCTTTAACTTTATTTGCATCTGCTTTTGTCATTCCAACATATACTCTTTGACTAGTATCTATAAAAAACAGTGCATTATTATTCGTTCCTAAATGAAGTCCGCTATTCGAGAATGTTCCAATCCATCCAGTATTATTTTGCTCATTAGGCGAAAACAAGATATTAACTTTATTTGATCTTACTTCAAAAGGTTTATTCGAACTAACAGCATCGCCTCCTACTACAAGTGCAGGCTTATTAGAATCTGTCGTTTTATAAGCTGAAAACATATTTACGTTTCCTACTCCAATTATATTAAAATCATTTTTACTTACTTCTATCATCCCATAAGAGGTGAGAGAAGATGCATAAAAACCAATTCGATGCTTTCCATAGGTAGGATTTAAAAAAGCGAAAGTTCCATTTTGACAAAATCTATAACGTTCTTTTTGATTCATTGCCAAAGACCAAATAGCCTTATCTTCAGGAGTAGAACCACCATAATTAATATTAAAAAAATGCCCTTTTGCACCCTGAACAAAGTCATAATTTGTACCTAAAGGATAACTAAGTTCTGGCAATTTATCTATCCATTGAGCATGTAATGATGTGCATGATATTCCTAATAATATCATTATGATAATCTTTCTTAAGTTTGTACTTTGTCTTGATTTTGTATTCAATAAGAAAGATTCGAAGGAGTTCGTTTTATTTAATGTATTCATAATATTTATTTTTTCAAATTATATAATTCTATTCTTCGGACTATTATATTTAGCGGATATTTGACAGTTAAAGTCGTCAATCCAACATCTATAAATATATATTTTCTCTAACAAGTTCAGCAAATAGTTCCGCATACTTATCTGCTACAGCGCAAACAAATTGTCGTCCCTTTTCAGCAGTTGCCAACTTAGGATTTCCAATGCCGGTATCATCCGACACTTTCTGCCAATTACGAGGTACCCAAGCAACCTTTTCCCTTAAAGACTTCATCGCAAAAGGCTTATATTTTCCTTCTCCGGCCTCATCCAGATTCACCAGCTCGGGATGATAATACATCATAACCGATGTTTCCACTTCATCTGCATGGTCTCCGGGATCATCAAAATAGTCTTTCGCAGGAAGCACACTAAACCACTCACTGGAAGCTATCAGAAAATCGGGATACTCAAATGCCAGATCACGAATCATATTTTTAAAACAATTCCCTCCGTGACCATTAATAATAACCATCTTGCGAAATCCCTGTACATAGAGAGACGCTACAATATCCGTCAATATAGCTTTTTGGGTTTCATAACGGGTATGTACACAGAAATTCAGTTCACGCTGACCAGGGTTTTGTGCCCCCATTGTCACAGGTGGCATCACCATGCATCGTACACCATAACGTTCTTTTGCGCGCAGAGCAGCATCAACCGCTATATCATGAGCCAAGATGCAATCAGTCAGATAAGGCAAATGGAGATTATGAGGTTCTGTAGCTCCCCAAGGCAATATCACCAAATCATACTTCAGGTCTTTTACTTTTCCATAAGACAGTATGGACAAATCAACATTTTCCATCATATACAAAATATGTTTTTAGATTACATGATTCTTACTTTTGCAATTAACTTACGTATCTTCCCCTCTGCAATAGCGGGAGCATGAGGATCTTCAGGATAAACGATGACAAACTCACCCGGACAAATGTCCACATAGGCAGTCGGCGTATCCGAATAAAGAGCGCAATCCGAATCTCGTTCATAAGCAGAAACTTCATTTTCCAGTTTTCCCAATGGCTTCCAGCCAATCGTTTCCTTTCCGGACAGGGGTATATGCACATCAATATACTTACGATGAAGTTCCAAAACTTGCTTCTCTTTCTTTACTCCATCTAAGTTTACATTATTGATAAAAAGATTATCACCATCCAGAGTAATGCGTCCTAATTCCGTCTCCAGCAAATTATGTTGCTTTACATAATCAAACAACTGTTTGAACAAAGGATGAAGCAGCTCAATGCGACTGCTGTTTTTCAAATCAGATACAATCATAATAATCCATTTTTAAAGGTTAACACTATTCCATATTATCAGTCTTCGGACGCAGAAAGTATAGTTGCAATGCCACTGCCAAAAGCACTACAATCCCCAGCATAGCAAAGCCAAGCCCCAGTTCTCCGCCATCGCTCCATTTACCAAGCAAACCTGTGACAGCTGCTCCGGCAAATACTCCGGTCATATTCATGATGCCATAAGCCGTAGCACGATATTTGGCAGATACAAACTGGCAAAGGATAGGCATATTATTGGCATCAAAAATTCCAAACCCAACACCAAATAGCAATCCTGCTCCCACAATGCCCACCATATTATGCGCAAAGCCCAACAAGGCTAAAGCCGGAATTGTGAGTCCCAATCCAATAGCACCGGTATAAACACGTCCACGAATATTCTTCAGCACCCACCTGTCAGACAAAACACCACCTATCAGCACGCCAAAGAAAGAAGAGACGGCAATCGTTATTGTAGATATCGGACCTGCCTCGGACATTGGCATATTCAGGTTTTCAGAGAATAAAGTCGGTAACCAATTTTTCGTGGCCCATCCCGGAAGGCTTGGAACAGCAAAATAAAACAGGATAACCCAAAATGCTATATTGCTGAACAACAGAGAAAGTCCTTTTAATAAAGATGACTTTTCCTTGGGTTCTTCACGTCGTAAACGCTCAATTTCAACATGCTCTTTATTTTCATGCAAAAACAGCATTAAAACTACTGCATAGATAATACCAATTATGCCAAACCAGTGAAACGTGGTATGCCATGAATAAGCGGCAGCAACCGTAGCACCAAAACCACCGATAGCCTGCCCCGTATACAATCCCGTCATATGAACGCCAATGGCTAATGAACGCGATTTATCTTGATGCCAGTCAGCAATTAAGGACAAGCCGGCCGGAATATACAATGCCTCACTGACTCCCATTAATGCACGCAACCAATAAATCTGCTCAAATGTATCCGCATATCCCATTCCATAGGTAACAGCAGACCATACAAATAAACTTCCCACAATAAGCCATTTCCGGTTCAGACGATCAGCAATCATACCAGCCACCGGACTCATAAAGCCATAAATCCAAAGAAATACAGCCATTAAACGCCCGAAGTTGGTAGCCGACTGAAGTTCCGCAATGTCAATCTGCATAGCATCTTTCATGGTGCTCAACATTTGGCGATCCATATAATTTAGAAGGGCCACACCCCAAAGAAGGGCTACTACTATCCAAGGATAAATTTTAGAGTTTTTCATTTTATTAAATCAATTAACAATTATATTACAAATTATATCTACCAAAAAACAGCAACTATTAAACAGGAAGTTAATGTTGAACAATCACCTTTCTTCTACACTGCCAAGCACTATTCTCACTATATAAATGGATTATATAAACCCCATCCGGAATAGGCAATGTTTTTATACATACCTCACTATCACCATTTACCAGCAAACGTTCATTCATTATCATTTTACCAGAAGTATTATAAACTGCTCCCTTTATATATTGGACACCTATCAACGGAAGTTTAATATGCAGTTCCTCATTACATGGATTAGGATAAAATTTTGTATTAATATCATCAATTACTTCCTCATCAAGATCTGTCAATTCCAAACTTCTGGTCGATTGGTCGTTATTATAGAAATCACTACTTCCAGCTGGAAGTTTTTTAGTCAGTTCTACATTATATATACTACCTGTAAATGGATCATCACAGTTTGAATTTCTACCACCTATGCTTATCTTATCCATTCCGGGAATAAAAGCTGAGAAACTGAGATAAGCAAACGCCCGTGCATTCGCACTATCCGAAGGCGTTATATTTCCAGCACCATGTTTCCAATTCCACAAAACTTCCTGTTGAGCAAAACTATCAAAACCGATAGCAGGACATGAGACTCTCAATACGGCAGACTCTTCAGGCTTTGCTTTTCCATACTTCCGATCAGCATTTTTAACAGCTTCCAAAGTTATTACCACTTCCTTATCAGCAAAACTCTTACCAGAAGGAGGAGATATTGTCATATTTGCAAAAGACAAACCATCTTTTCTTAATAAATATTGGAAACTTCCTGAAGGATTCAAATATATAGCCATGTCATTATTATCATCTCCATACATTCGCATTACAGTCTGCACATGAGAACTGGCACGAGGTTTCACTTTTAAGGCAATTGATCCCATTTCATTTTCCGTTGGCAGTTTCTGATTGGGTAATTTTTTTTCATTTTTCAAATCCATAGTATAACATGGTGATGAAGGAGTTACCGGACGATAACTCCACAAATCTCCACCTTTGAAACCAGATGCACTTGTCAAATCAAGTGGAGGGTTATCCGTTTGAGCCCCCTTCTTAAACATGATGCCATATAAAACTGCATTCTTCACTAATCCTTGCAAAACAACAGGAAATTCAGGAAAACTCTTCACAGATACAATTTCTTTGGGGTGCTTATTTGAATAATTTTTCAAATATGATAAAAGAAGCTGTTTGCTATTTCCATCTATTCCCCCACCAATAAATCCTACAGCTACATAATCATCATTTACTGTAGAAGTGCCTTGAACAGAAGACCCCAATGATCCACCAATATATGTACCTAGCCCATGATCTTTAGTAGCATCGTATGCATACATCAAAACTGCAGCATAACTATTTAATTGAGTAAGTGCTTTCCCTCTAGGATCTTCTGTCACATCTGCAAGTATATAAGGATAAAAACTACTTCCTACTTTAAAGGCCTCATACATCGAAAATTTAGGTAAATTACTTGGAGATAAATAACTATAGCTTTTAGGCTCCATTGAATAAAATGTTTTAGCGGTCTGTTCAGCTTTCAATCCTGCCATTTTGCCATTTTTACCCATAGCAAGAGAAATCCCAGGATTTCTTCCTGCCACATGTCTTATATTAGAAGCTGCATAGAAATAAAATACATCTAAAGGATTTTCAGAGAGACGAGTATTCAAAACTGGTTTTCCTATATTTATACAACCATAATCATCACTTAATGGGTCTGTTCCATTATCTAAAAACGGTACTCCCGGTTTTAAATATCTCCAGTTTACACCATCATTAGATATAGCCAATTCAGTTCGTTGTTTATGTTGTACCTCGGCATCACCATCTGTACCGAACATCGTTACAAGTCCCCACCAGATATCTTTATCATACCCAGGCAAACGAACAGGTTGCATACTATAAGGCTCCCATTGCGATGTTGACATATCTAAAGCAATATTGAAATCCACATTTTTAGACGTAAGTTGAGGACCTATTTCAGTAATGGTTTCCCTCCTATATCGCTTGCGTGGATCAGGACTAAAAGGTACAGATTCACCAGGTTTAAGAGCAGAACGTTTAGCATTTAAACGGGAAACAAAATAATATTTGCCATCCTGTTTAAGATAGTTCATATGAGTATCTCCATTTATAAATTTAAAAGTATATTTCTTTTGGTTACTAATTCTGTCACGCTTCATAGAAGAAAAACCCTGCAGAACACCCTTACTGTCAAATGATTTATCCATCTCATATCCGGCAATAATCTTATTTCCAGACTCACGCTGAGGTAGATAGATCAGTTTAATAGGCTTTTGAGTTACCTCATGGTCATCATAAATCCCGAAGCTTTCAATATCAACTGCTACTATATTAGTTGATTTATATCCACTTTTATATTCAGATGATATTTTGGCATCAGCTGTTGTTCCTCCAGGATTATACCAATACAAGCCAGCATCAGGTCTTGTCCAAGTTTCTACATTACTTGTATTGTTGGTATAGACCATGACACCCATTTTAGAAGGAGGTGTAGAAGAATAAACCACCCAACTAGATATATATATAGATAGATTATTATCATTATCTATAATAATATTAGGCATACCATTCTCTAAATACGATTCCCACGGATAAACCGTAGGATTAGGTTTTATTAAATTCTTGCCTTTATTATACTTATACAACGGCTTTATATACACATCATCCGTATTATAAAGAAATAAAGCGGGATTAACAGCAGAATACTTATAATCTTGAGAATAAGCATATATACTATATAATAATAAATACAAGGCAAGTAAAGCAATTCGTTTCATCATATTATTAATACATCTTTAGTTATAAGAAAAATTAATCATTAGAAGACATACTTCTTATTGCAAGAACTTAAGTATTGATATTATCAATATTAAGTATTGAACATCCCTATCAAGAAAAACAGTTATCCATTAGATATTAACAGACTACAATTAATCACCTAATATCCTTTCCGGTACTGTTCAATCCAGGGCCACCTCCAGCTGTATACCCACAACTTTCACCACTATTCCAAGGCGACAACCAAAATGAATATAAATCTCCTTTGGTTAGATAAAAAATCAAACGCACCTTTTTCCCTCTCAAATCATCTACATCTTTTAAGGTCTTCCAATTCAATTTACATTTTGTTGAATTCACATTTTTTACTAAAACACAATTATCTTTCTCATAACCTTTTATCGGGTTTCCAGCTTCATCTTGAATTTCGGCCCAGAGTCTTCCTTTTGACACATCTACATTCACAAATAAAAATCTACAATTATCAGGAATTACAGTTTCCATCTCAACGTACCCTTCTCTTTTCCCAGCCTGCATAGAAACAAATCCATCCCTACGAAGCATAGCTAATCCCGTTGAAAAATTAGAATCATGTTTAGGCTTACTATTATATCTGCCACTGACATAAAAATAAAGTGAATCTCCTATTATCAATGGATTACCAGCTGTCGATTGAACATTACCAGCATTCCAAGCATGAAAATCTTCACTCACCGGAAAATAAGCTTTCTTATTTTCTCTATTCCAATGAAAGCCGTCTTTACTCCAGCCTATCAGCACTTCATTTCTCTTTTGAATATTCAAACTATCACAGACATTATTTTCAGGACCTTGCCAAATCGTAAAGTACCCTAACATATAGTTTTCATAAGGCATTGCTTCATGATTATATATTTGTGAGTGCACATTCGGGAAGGCAGGATTACGTGGGTCGTCTATGTCTGCATTAAACCAATAACGGATAAACTTATCACTTTTATTATCATATACCCGATGCGCCAAACTAACTAACATTTCCGGTTCTTCATGTTCCAAATAATTTCGTGAACGTCGATAAATTCCATTTATCGTTTTCAAAGATAAAATGTATTTCTTACGAAAAGGATCATAATATGCAGCACAACGGTCATACAATTCTCCTGAAAGTGCTTGTGGCATACCCCAATGGATTCCATCAGAAGAATATTTCAATTTCATACTGACTGTAAATCTGTTATTAAACTCTACTACAAACATTTTATAACGTTTCGTCCGATCTTTCTCAAACTTATCAAGCAACACAGAGACACAATCATGTTCTAATGTATCTACAATGTTTGTACCAGGCACTACATCTAAATCAGGCTTTATCCACACCTTACCATCAGAAGACTCAGCATAACAAGTAATAAGCCCTAACAATTTTCCTCCACCCGCTGAATACCACATTTTAAACTTCTTATCAATTTCATCATACCACACCCCACCACTAAAAGGTGCAGCATAAGGATCTCCATTGATATTCAACTCCCATTTCCTATCAGCCGATAAAACAGGATTCCCCCGATAATAAGTAGGGAAATGATGTACTCTTTTCAAATCTGTCTTTCTAATTGATGTACTATCAATAAAAAGTATACGCCCCTTTTGTCCATAGATAAAACTTACGGAACTTAAAAATAAGAGCAACAGTAATAAAGAATATCTTTTCATAACAATCAGAGTTAAGGATGGGAGTTGGTGAAAGACAGAAAATATATCTAAATTAAAACTCTTCTTTACCAACTCCCAATTGTATTACATATCTATTTCTGCAAACCAGTCCGTTGTGGATTCTGCCCCTTCATTGGCCATTCAGAATCTGCAAAAGATTTAGCCCCAGACTGTATACAGAACATGCTGGATACTCCTGCTCCGGTTTCTACTCCAATCAATAGATTGCCTTTATTATCCATTACCGGTGAAGCATAAGTTTTCACCCCTAATTTAGATGAAGCAAACAATGTCCCATCTGACTTAACAATGTAGTAAACAGCATCATCTGAGACAAAATGTATATAACCACGATTATCGATAAGAGGCACACAATTGTTCACATCTTCTTTCGTTCCAAAGTGCCACCTCAATGAACCATCCTTGTCAATAGCTACAATCCCTGCTGAAGTTTTTCCTTCAACCGCCTTTCCACCATTGGCATAAATAGTCCCATCAGTACCAATAACCGCACCTCCATACTGAATAGCCCCAGGAGTCTCTACAACCCACTTTTGTGTTCCATCTGCATTTACAGCGGCAACAGCTCCTCCAGAAGTTGTCCCCCCTACCGTATAAAGCACACCCTCAGCCCCAACAGCTATAGCACCACCAGTTATAGAAAAAAGAGTATTAAATTGGAATTTGTCAGTACCATCTTTTCCATAAGCTAACAGCCCTTCACTTCCTGTAGAACAAAAATAAATATCACCGAATTTAGATAAGGAAAGTCCTGAACGAATGCCAACAGGAGTTTCAATAGTTTGCACTGCTTCACCACTCACAGGATCAACGACAGCCACAGCAAAAGGCTTATTAGATAAATGTCCTAAATAAATGCGTCCTTGTGCATCAATTGCCGGAGTGATATAATTAAAGTTACCATCAAGTCCTAAAGCATAACTCCAATGAAGAGTACCATCAGCCTTTACGGCAAACATAAATGATTTGCGGGCACTACCACTATTTTTCAAATCACGTACAGCAACATAAATATCCCCATTAGGTCCTACAGATGGACTGGCATATACCAAACGGACACCACCTCCTGGATTTTTTGCAGCTAAAGCATCATTTACATTAAACGACCATTTTTCAGTTCCTGTTGCTATATCATAAGCTTTTAACTGCACATCATAAGTATTATTTCCCGACTGGTCTGCATACATATAAACCGTATTACCATCAGGTGAAAGAGCCGGAGAAACAGTATTCTCAATCACTCCTAATAAAGGACGCTGCCACATCACATTAATAGCCTTAGTCGGATCAAGAATTGTAATTGTTTTTGAGACTGACGACTTTAATTCATTATCATCAGTAACAGTGAGTTGCACTGTAAAAGATCCATCGGTAGTATAAGTAAACACCGGATTTTGTTCTGTAGAAACAGACTCTGCTTCATCTCCAAACTTCCATAACCAAGATGTTATCCGCCCTTCTTTATTCGGAACAGAGGCATCAGTAAAAACAATTGGCTGACCAACTTCATAAGTATCATCTATTGTTGTAAAACCAGCACGAGCAGCTGTATTATAAATGACTTCATTTTCCTTACAAGACGCCGATAAAACCATTATTACCAACAGCATAACATAATGTAATTGTTTCATAATATATATATTTTAAATTATTTTTTATCTAAACCAGACTCATGTAATCCAGGACCACCACCAGCTGTGTACCCTTGACTTTCACCTGTTGATTCGGGAGAAATCCAAAAAGAAAAAAGTTCTCCATTAGTAACATAAAACTTAATTTTAATCTTTCGATTTTCCAATCCAGACAGTGTCTTGTTCGATTTCCATTCTACTTTTTGTTTCACGCAATCTCCCTTGATAATCACACAATCATTTTTAGAATATCCAAGAATGACTGTACCGTCTGAATTTAACAACTCAACCTTCATCCCCCCGTTGACATTAGCATTAATATAAAAATAGTTTCCCGTAAACTTAACAGTAGGTGTCTCCAATTCACCAGTTCCTTTCATTGAGGCAAAACCATCTCTACGTAAAGTAGCAAGCCCAGTAGTAGTTACTTCCTGACCTTCCTCTGTCAATCTACGACCACTTAGATAGAAATACAGTTTATCTCCAATAATAAGCGGCGTTCCTGCCACCGACTGTAAGTTACCATAATTCCACGCACCTAATGTTTCATTGACCGCCATAAAAGGGTTCATATCTTCACGGAACCAACTATATCCATCACGACTGTATCCTACCATAATCTGATTACGTTTTATTTCATTCTCAGCAGCACAAATATCATTCTCAGGACCCTGCCATATTGAAAAAAGGCCTAACATAATACTCTCATACGGCACAGCATCTAAATTATAGATTGCCGGAGACACATCATGATATCGTGGATGTCTCAACTCATTCGGCCATGGTCCAAACCAAAAAGAGCTAAGCACCGCTTCTGCATTTTTTGTACCAATCACCGGATCAGAGTATTCACTATAATCACGCGCTCTAACCAGTTTATTAGCACGAACTCTCACATTATGTCGGATACTATAGCTCCAAACATTACGAAAAGGATTCTTGTAAACAGTAGAACGATCAGCAGTAGGTTTTGAAGAAGCTACTTCCCGCCAAGTAATTCCGTCCGAAGAAATCTTATATGTATATTGCCATTTCGTATCTTTTTTCTCTGACAAAAACATCTTATAACGTTTGGAAACATTTGCTTCCTGCTTGTCAATCCATACAGTAGAGGCATCCCGCTCAGAATTATAGTCCACGATGTTCGTTCCATTAACAACAGGTAGAGAAGGTTTCGTCCACACCACACCATCAGCAGATTCCGCATAACACATTACACCTGCATTTTTAGTAGAATAAGAACCACCACCAGCCATATACCACATCTTAAACTTACCTGATTTCTCGTCATACCAAACTCCATCACTAAATGGAGCTGTAAAAGCTGCTCCTTTATCTCCTACTTTTTCCCATTCCTTATCAGCCGTCAATACCGGATTCACAGAACTATATTCAGGATAATAATATATTCTTTTCAAGGAAGTGGAAGCTATTAAGAAATCATCAACAAACAATTGTCTACCCACTGAAATATCAATAATATCCGGTTTCGAAGACAAATAAAATGGTAACATTCCTTTCTCCAAATCAGAAGTAGAAGAGCGTCGAGGTGGCCATTGTTCCGGTAATATTATTCCATTGTAGATTGTATTAGTCTCTTCTATATGAGGAGGATTAACGACAGGATCATTAGATTCTGGAATATTATCCTCTCTACACGCTACGGAAGAAACCAACATCAGACAAAAAACAATATTATGAGTCCAGATTTTCATTGTTTATCAGGTTTATCGATACCATCTACTGACAAACCAGGCCCTCCCCCAGCAGTATATCCACGGCTTTCACCGCTTTTCCACGGAGATATCCAGAATGAATACAGATCACCATTCGTTAAATAGAACTTAAGATGCACATTCTTTCCTGAAAGACTGGAAAGATTTTCATTATTCTTCCAGACAACCATTTGTTTCGTTTTGTCTATTCTCCTCAACACAATGCAGTCTTTTTGAGTATATCCAGGTATCGGTGTACCATTTTCATCTAATACTTCAATAGCCAGCATAGCCTTCTTATCACTAACATTTGTATTTACAAACAAATATTTCCCATCGAATGTAATTTTTTCCGTTATTAAATACCCTTCTGTTTTATCAGCATGTATAGAAACAAAACCATCGCGACGCAAAGTAGCCAGCCCCGTTGAGGTGTAACTATCCCACATGATATTATTTAAGCGCCGCCCACTAGAATAAAAATAAAGAGAGTCTCCTACAATCAGCGGTACACCATTAACTGATTGCATATTTCCCCAATTCCAAGCTCCTTCTGTCTCATTCACTGCCATAAATGGTTTAAATGATTGACGAGAAAAGTGGAAACCATCCCGGCTATATCCCAAGAATATCTCATTCTTTTTCTGAATACCCAGATCTGCACAAATATTATTTTCTGGTCCTTGCCATACACTATACAATCCCAGCATAATACTTTCATAAGGTATTGCATCGAAATTGTATATCCCGGGATTTACCTCTGGAAAATTAGGATGACGCGGTTCCTTGTCACTGGGAGTAAACCAATAAACAACATTCTTATCAGGTATTCCTTTACGAATACGATGTGCCATACTTACAGCAACCTCCGGATCCACATTCTCCAGATAACTACGAGAACGAGAGGAAACTTTAGTCCCATATCGCATACTCAGCGCCCAAACACCGCGAAAAGGATTATAAAACACAGATGAACGATCATATAAATCACCAGATTGTGCGATCCCGTTTCCCCAATGGATTCCATCAGAAGAGTATTTCAATACAAACTGCCAACGCCGGTCGGTCGGACGCCGTTCTACATTAAACATTTTATACCGTTTAGATGAGTCCTGTTCCAATTTATCCAACCAAATAGTTGCCGCATCACGATTACAAGTATCGACAATATTCGTATTGTTATAAACATTTAGAGTAGGCTTTTCCCAATGTTTTCCATCAACAGATTCTGCATATCCGGTGTAGAAGGTCTGCTTATCTTCTTTATGAAGAGTCCCCGCACCCGCCAGATACCACATCTTAAATTTATTACTTTTTTCATCAAACCAAATGCCATCACTAAAGGGTGCAGCATAAGGTGCTCCCTCTATCGTATTCTCCCATTCTTTATCCGGTTCTAAAACCGGATTATTTGCATAAAAATTTGGAGCATGGGTAATTCGCTGAAGATTTGTCTCCATAACAAGAAAGTCATCAACAAATAGTTGGCGTCCCACGTTCACAGGAATTACAACAGGCTTTTTTTCCAAATACGGCACTGGCATATCTCCTGCCTGAATAGGCTCCTCATAACGAGGAGGCCATTGTTCAGGACAGACAATACCATTACATAATTCTTTTCTTTGTGCTGAAATATTTACATAAAAAGTCAGCAAGAACAAAAGAAATAAAATAATTTTCTGCTTATTCATAATAGAATCATTTAATTAATAGCCCGGATTATTTTCTGTTATATACGGATTAGAGTTCATCTCATTAATCGGAATAGGCAACCACTCATGCTTATTGATTATAAACCCTTTATAATCCGTTGCAGAAATAAATTTTTTAAAAGAACCATCTTCTGTCGTTAGTGCTGTAAATCTTTTCGGCAATTCTCCCCATCGCAATAAATCATAGAAACGATGTCCTTCTAACGCCAATTCCAATAACCTCTCATGCTTTACATCATTCATTGTTACAGAAGAAAGGTCATCAAAATCAGCCCTATTACGAACTTTATTTACAGCTTGAGCAGGTGTAATTTGTCCTTGTGCCCCTCCCGATAAAACTGCCTCGGCATACATAAGTAACACATCGGCATAACGAATATATCGCCAGTTCACGCCATGTGCACGAGGTTGATTATATACATATTCTTTAACTCCTGCCCCAACACCTGCTAATTTAGGAGTGCCGTCCGCATTCGTCATCATCGGCAGAGAAAAATCAAGTCCTTTTTTGATACCTGCTTTAAATGGATGAGCCAAAGTATTGGATATTGTTTCAAAACCTTCTTTACCTGATTTTTCCGGATATAAATCCTCCCATTTAAAACCTCCCGGACCTTCCAAACGGATCAGATCGCCAGAAGCACTTTGATGGAGTTTAATCTCAGGTTTCAAATCATCAAACATGAGAGTTGAAAACATACGAATATCCGTATATCCATTACGATCTATCGAATTTACATAAGCATCATATAGCCAATTATGAGCTACCCCTTCATATCCAACACCTGCACCTGGCAACATCAAACCACGTGAATCAAATGCTAACCCGGAAGTAGCTGTGCCTGGGTTAAAATTAGTATTATCAACATCTCCTAAAAATTGGATTTCAAGAATCGACTCTGAATTATTTTCATGAGCCACATCAAAATTATCGGCATAATTAGAAGTTAGTTCATAAGTCCCATATTTTCCAGATATTATATCATTAAATTCACTGGCCGCCTCGCTGTAAAAAACAGTTTTATCAGTTCCATATTGGGTTTCGATCCCACTTCTATACAAATAGCACTTTCCTAAAAGAGCTGCAGCAGAAGCTTTTGTCACACGCCCTACATCATTAGTACTCCAATACCCCTTGACAGGCAACAATTCTTTAGCAGTAATTAAATCTTCCTGTATAAAATCCCACACAGCCTCGGGTTTCTCCAATGGACGAACATAATCTGCCGCATTCTTAGGCATATGACGAATCGGAGAAATATTACGGAAATTTATCAATAGATAATAATGTGCAAAAGCTCTCCAAAAGTGAGCTTCACCCATATATATATTTCGTAATTCATCATTACCCTTAAAATCGACTTCTGACGCTGTTTCTATAATATAAGATGCTTGCGAGGCTGCTGTATACATTAATGTATATGGTTGCTCAATAGTATAGTAACTTGCATTCAAATCTTCACCGTACATACCGGGTTTACCATAGTCGGAATTAGAAGCAGCTTCATCCGAACGTATTATCTGTGTTTTTGAGCCTGAAGCTCCGAGACAGCGCTGAGTGGAAATATAGCCATACAATGTTAAAGTTGCATCATTTACAGCCTCAGGGGTCGTAAAATAAGAACCCATACTCGGCTGATTAGGATTAATCGCCAAGTCATCAAATACACTATTACAACTTTGTATAAACAATCCTCCTCCAAAGAGAACAGTTATCATTATTTTATTCATGTTTTTCATTTCCTTCTTGTTTAAAAATTAAAATGATGCATTAAACCCAAACGTGAATGTACGTGCATTAGGATAAGAAGAACTATCAATTCCGCGAGAGAATAAAGTATTAGATCCCACTTCCGGATCATAACCAGAGTAATTAGTTATTGTAAATAGATTCTGCACCCCTGCATACACACGCAATTTATTGAAACTCAATTTATTTAAAATACTTTTAGGGAAAGTATATCCAACCTGCAAATTCTTACATCGAAAATAAGAACCGTCTTCAATATAGAACTCACTAGGCAAAGAGTTGCCACCATTGGTA
The DNA here is from genome assembly GCA_905215555.1 of uncultured bacterium. Lineage (GTDB taxonomy): Bacteria > Bacteroidota > Bacteroidia > Bacteroidales > Bacteroidaceae > Bacteroides. The sequence goes on along the minus strand of CAJMQU010000043.1, from coordinate 23,548 downwards.
TTTTGAGTTTTCATTATAGGAATATTAGTATTCTGATTCGTTTTAGTCCAAGCATTTAGAACATCAGTAACATTATTATTAGAATAATCAAAATAGTAACTATACTTCATCTGATTGAATATATCATTGCCATACACTCCCTGAAAAAACATTGTTAAGTCAAAATCCTTATATGTCATTGAAATATTCAAACCATAATTAAAGTCAGGTATCGGATTTCCTAAAATGACTTTATCATTTGCATTCACAATACCATTTTTGTCCGTATCACTGAAAATAAAGTTTCCATCTGCATCAAAACCGTCTATTTTATATCCATAAAATGAGCCAATAGGTTCACCCGGTGTGGTTATAGAAGGAGAATCATTAAAAAAAGTAGACATAGCTCCCGAAGTTATCGGCTGTACATTGTCACCCAGTGCCAATACTTCATTTTTCAGTGTTGCCAGATTAAAAGTTGCATCAATACTAAAGTCTTTTGTTAACCGTTTACGATAGTTCACCATAAATTCCCAACCGGTATTCTTTACGGAAGCAGAATTAACATAAGGCTTTTCACGAGAGCTATTAATTTCAAATACTTGTCCGGAAGAAAGATTCAAGTCAATTTGAGCCAACAAATCTACATTCTTTTTAATGAAATAATCAACTTGTATAGTCAAATCATTATTCAGAAAGCCTAATTCAAGACCAATATCAGTTGTTTTAGCTGTTTCCCATTTCAAATCTTTTGATTTCAAATAAGCTGCACGCCCCATAGTATAACGTTGCCCACCTAATGTATAAGGAATCGGGCCATAAGCTATAGCATCAAAATTATACGGTGACAAAAAATTTGCTCCTAACTCACCATAACTACCTCTGATCTTAAACTTGCTAACCACGGGATTCTCAAACCATTTTTCCTGATGTACATTCCAACCTGCAGATATAGAAGGGAAATATCCAACACGGTTATCTTTATAAAATTTAGATGATTCATCACGTCGAATACTTGCAGAAAAGAGGTATTTATCTTGATAATCATAATTTAAACGAGCAAAGAAAGACAACAAGGCTGTATTTAAGTCCCCGGCAGATATTTTTCCATCAACACTGTCAAACCCCGTTATATCTGTCCCACCTAAATCACTTATAGTAGATATTGACATACTACGATAATACTCCCTCATCCAACTTGTACCCACTAACGCATCAATAGAATGCCCAGAAAAAGTTCTGTTAAAAGTAATCAAGTTATCGACAGTATACGTGAACTCTTCAATTCTTGCTTCTGATATACTGTTCGTAGGATTACCATAATCCTTATCAGGACTACCATCCTCATTCCACTTGGAATAATATTCCGGAGTATGAGTATAATTATGAGAGTTACTGTAATTACCACTGAAAGAGAATTTATATTTCAATCCTTTCCAAAGGTCAAGTTGTGCATTGAGAGACCCTATAATATCAGTAACCTTATTATACCTGTCCGTATAATGAAGAGGGGCTATCTTATTCTGCGCTTTGCCATCTTCAGGATTAATATAATAATCTGCCCCGCCAGAAGTTAATCGTCCTTCTTGGTCATAAATGGGAAGAGTCGGCAATGAAAGATGAAAAGCTTTTGTCGGAGTTTTATCTTTATGCGTCAATGCTACATTCTCTGAAAGAGTCAATATACCTTTTTTGTAAGATGAATTTAATCTAAAATTATATCTTTTATAATCTGAATAAATTGTCATGCCCGTTTGATCCAAATAACCGAGACTTGTGCTAAAAGTTGAATTCTCGCCACCACCAGAAATACTGGCATTTAAATTCCACATCGGAGCATACTGAATCCATTCTTTAGCCCAATCCGTATCCATGTTAGGGTAAGTGGGATTATCATTTTCAGGTGCATGAGCCAAGCCACTATTGTCTGCAACCATATTTGCAAACTCTCTCCATTGCGAAGCATTTAAAAAATCGGGAATATTGGTTGGAGTTTGAAAAGCATACGAACCATCAATTTCAATTATCGGTTTACCTGATTTTCCCTTCTTAGTAGTAATCAAGACCACTCCATTTGCGGCCCGCGAACCATATATAGCGGCTGCAGCACCATCTTTCAACACCTCAATAGATTCAATATCATTAGGATTTAATGAGCTTAATCCACTATTACTGAAAGCCCCATCAATCACATACAAAGGTTCTGTTGCGCCAAAAGATGCTGCACCACGAATAATAATATTCACATCTGCGCCAGCTACTCCAGCCTGTTGTACGATTTCTACTCCAGGAGTACGTCCCTGCAAAGTAGAAGCAACATTAGAAGAAACCTGTTTGACAATCTCTTTACTTGAAACAGAAGCTACTGCCCCTGTCAAGCTTGACTTCTTTTGGACACCATAGCCAACAACCACAACTTCAGACAACATTTCTGCATCATCATTCAAAGTCACATTAATCAAAGAATTGCCTGCCACAGGAATTTCCTGTGTTTTATAGCCTACAAAACTGATTACTATAGTCGATTTAGAGGAAACCGTAAAAGTACATTCTCCATCCAAATTAGTAATAACTCCATTGGTAGTCCCTTTTTCCAACACAGAGGCACCAATGACGGGTTCATCATTCACATCGACCACCTTGATGGTAATCGATTGTTGCTGTGCCATTGCCCAAACAGACAAGGACAGACTAAACAAAAGAAATAAATACTTCTTCATAATTTTGTCAATAATATTAGTATTTAAGGAATAAAAATTGTTATTTCAACAGTAATTCCTGACAAAGCATATAGCATTTTATCATCATTCTCGGAATATGGAACGGTCCCTTAAACAAGTTACCCTTAGCTGCTTGTGCAACAGTTCCGTCCCGATGGAGATATCCGTACCATTCGCCATATTCCCTGTCTGGAAAATAAGCATAGGTCCAATCGCTTATTTGTTTGTGCATTTCAAGATACTTCTCATCATGTGTTGCTTGATAGGCATAAAGTGTAGCTATAATGGCCTCAGTCTGTGGCCACCAGAATTTCATATCCTGCGAATAATCCTGAGGTGGAAGATTACGGCAATCGCGGAAATTGATAATTCCACCGTATTCTTTATCCCAACCCCACTCCCACGACCAATCGAGAATGGATAAAGCCATTTGAAGTTTTTCTCCATCCCAATTAATGTGTTTAGCTTCTTCCATCAGGAACCAGGACGTTTCAATGCAGTGCCCGGGATTTATAGTGCGTCCGTTGCAGGTATCAATAAATTCGCCATCAGGACCTACCACCTCTAACAGAGCTTTAAATTCAGGATGAATAAAATACTTCTGCAACATATAGATAGAATCATCAATCTGCCGGGTCAATGCAGCATCGTCAATGGCTGCCCGGATACGGGATGCCGTATTAATCAGAATCATGGTAACAGAGTGACCGCGCATTTGCACCGATTCACAATATTTAGGTTCAAGAACACCGGGCGTAGTAAGGAAAGACTGGATTTTTTTGAAGAGTTCCAATGCTTTCAGTGCATAAGACCGATCACCGGAAGCTATGGAATATTCCGACATAGCTATTGCCGCAAAACATTCGGAGAATACATATCTGCGTTTACGCATGGGAGTTCCATCTTCTGTTACTTCAAAGAACATACGTCCGTCCACGTCTATGCAGTATTTCTCAATAAAATCAATACAACTTTTTGAAGCTGCCAGCCATTCAGGATTTCGTTCCACATTATTATATGCAAAGGCGGCTATAAAGCCAAACCGCCCCTGAAACCATACAGACTTTGTGGTATCCATGAGCGAACCGTCACGATCAAGGCAAGTGTAAACCCCACCGTGTTTGCGGTCCAACCCATACTTCAACCAGAATGGCATGATGTTGCCAACCAAATCATCCTTATATGAAGCTGCACAATTTTGAAGATATTCAGTAGTATTCATAACTTCAGATTAAAGCTTATTACAGCGGTCGAAGAAATGAATCGCATCCAATTCCGCTTTCATACGGCTCTCTTCCTCGTCTGTCATATTCTGAAACGGAATGCGATTGTCACCCAAATCCAAACCTATCAATTTCATGATACGCTTGCCACCAACAATATTTCCACGGAAGTGGCAGATTACATTAATTACCTCCTGAGAGAAATTCTGAAGTTCGCGTGCCTTTTCCAAATCTCCGGCATTCCAGGCATCAATGATGCCCACCAAATTGCAACCATTGTAATTAGTAGTACCACCGATACCACCTTGCGCCCCACCCATAGCCAAACAAGGAAGAATGGTCTCGTCTTGCCCATGCAGCATGTCAAACTTACCATTCTTATATAGACGGCATTGATTATACTCATACAAGCTTTCGTACGTATACTTGATACCCGCAAAATTAGGAATGCGCCCATCAACAGTTTCCAGAAATGCAACCATCGAAAGATAAGCACCGTTGAAAGCCGGAATATGATAAAAATAAAAAGGCAGTTCAGGAGCTGCACAAGCTATCTTCTCACAATACTTCGCCAACTCTTCAACGCGGTTCACTTTAGGGAAAGGAGGTGCCATCGCGCCAATTCCCCACGCACCAATCTTCTGGGCATGTTCTGCCAAACGACTACTTGACCTCACACAAGTACTTCCCACATGAACAATCACTTTAAAATTCTCCGGCGCTACTTCCATCCAACGCTCAGCCAGCATCATACGTTCTTCTTCCGTCAGCATATAGCCTTCGCCGGAAGAGCCATTAATAAAGACACCTTTCAGGCCATTTTTCACCAGCATATCAGCATAAGCTGCTATAGGCTCATAATTCACTTCCCCATCTTTATAGAAAGGAGTAAAAGGGGCATTAATCAAACCAACCAGTTTTTCCATACCATTGTATTAATATTAGAATTAAGGATAACATTTTATTATCCAGCAGCAAAGATATCCTTTATTTTATTATAAACAAACTATTTAATGAATTTATATCACTAAATAGCATCAATTACATTAAATAATTTATTTAATAAACAGACATAATAAATATAATTATTATATATCTAATAAATAATAAATTTAACCAAGGTGAATATTGTATAATTATTATAGTATTTAAAAACTATTGCAATGATTGAACTATATATTTAGTATATTTGTACATCAAATTCAGACAAAACGAGATAATATGAAAATTAACCAGCAAAAGAAAGCAGAATCAGATTCTAAATATTCCACTATTAAGAAACAGATTATCAAGCATTATATACATAATGGTGACTCTACAATTCCTGCTCTTGCAAATGAGTTACAATTAAGTATTCCAACAGTTACCAAAGTTATTGACGAGATGGTTACTGAGGGATACATCAATAACTATGGAAAAATAGAAACGGGTACAGGACGGCAGCCCTATGCATATGGACTGAACTCTGATTCCGGTTACTTTATTGGAGTGGAAGTAAAGAGGAATAATATTACCATTGGAGTCATCAATTTTAAAGGGGATATGATAGAATTAAAAAAAAGCATCCCTTATAAATCTGAAAATTCAATAGAAGCATTAAATGAATTATGTAAGCAGATATGTAATTTCATCAAAAAGCTAACAATAGAAAAGGAGAAGATAATAAATATAAATATTAATATCCCAGGTCGGGTAAATTCGGAATTAGGGTATAGTTTCACTCAATTCAACTTCGAAGAACGCCCTTTAACAGAAATCCTAACCGAAAAGATAGGATATAAGGTTACCATTGATAACGATACACGTGCAATGGCATTTGGCGAATACTTGCAGGGATGCATCAACAAAGAAAAAGACATCATTTTCGTTAATATCAGTTGGGGATTAGGAATCGGGCTGATTTTAAATGGAAAGCTATACTATGGGAAGTCTGGATTTTCCGGCGAATTCGGGCACGTAACAGCCTACGACAGTGAAATTCTTTGCCACTGTGGCAAAAAAGGATGCATTGAGACGGAAGCATCCGGTTCCGCTCTATACCGTATTGTATTAGAACGCACCAAAAAAGGAGAAAGTTCAATACTCTCTAATCGAATAGATGCAGACAAACCACTCACGCTGGATAACATTATATCAGCAGTCAACAACGAAGATATGCTATGTATAGAGGTGATAGAAGAAATAGGCCAAAAATTAGGAAAACAAATTGCCGGGCTCATCAACATCTTCAATCCCGAATTAGTAATAATCGGAGGAAGTCTATCACAAACCGGAGATTACATCATCCAACCTATAAAAACAGCAGTCCGCAAATTCTCTCTTAACTTAGTAAACAGAGATACCATAATCACCCTTTCACAATTAAAGGATAAAGCCGGAGTTGTGGGAGCTTGCATGCTTGCACGAAGCAAAATGTTTGAGGCTGAGTAATAAAACGGAGGTGATACGGACTTATTACGGAGATGACACGGAAACCCTACGGAGACGAACCACCCCGGATAATCAAGTATTCTTCCTGATATACGCCAGCGCCGCCCCTATCGCCGTCCTATACTCCGCATACTGTGGAATATGGAAACGCACCCCGTATATCTTTTCCATATTCGGAAAGACTTCATGACATTGCGGGAATTTGGTCAGATTACCAATCAATACGAAATCCTTGATAGGACTATTCAGTGCAGACAGTACCGCTGCGCCACCTATCGTCTGCAGCACCATATGAATAATCCCTTTTGCAATGTCCTCTTGCGAAGCATTACTATCCGCTTTTCCAAACAAAGAAGCAGTGGCATGCACCGGAAGGTCGGGCAAAGGGCGATTACAAATATCCCCGATCTGCAAATTCACATGGGCAACATCACCTTTCTCGGCAATCGCTGCAATCTGCCTGAAATCATGCGTCTTCAACAGCAAGCGGGAAAGTCCCTGCAACGTACCTCCACCTATTGCCATTCCGCCGATATGCTCTATCTTCTCCCCGTTGATTCTCACGAAAGAAGTGCCCGTCCCCATACTGACAACAATCAGCCGGTCAATATCCGTGGCATGACGCGCCCCCAATCCGTTCGCAATAAACTCATCCACCTTACCGGTGGGCAAACCGTACAACGGACTGTCAACAAATGCACTGCCCACTCCCGTCAGCATCACCTGCTCTACATCCGAAAGCTGAATGCCATTGTCATAAATATACTTACCGAAAGCTCCGAACAAAGAAGTCACCGGATCAGCCGCAGTGATAAACATCGGCGACTGTATCTGTTCTCCGTTTATTCCGACAATCTTTGTAGTGCTTCCGCCAACATCTATTCCAATTACAATTCCCATAATTTCAATATTGTATCCGGCTACAAAGGTATAAATTGTTTCATTGCCGATGCATATTCAGACATATTTTGTTGCATGCGCAAACAGGAACAATACATTTTGGTCAAGAACTCTTCCGCTCCCCGTCAAGTCCGCTATTTCTTCGCTCCTATACGATGATAAAAACAGTGGAGCAGGTATGGAGAAGGTGAGGAGCAGATATGGACCGGGTATAGGGAAGACTATTTTGTTCTGTTTTTCGGATATGGTAAGACATACGGCACCCATCAATCAGCCCAAAATAAAGATTCATCGTTAAAAGCTCTTTTTTGCCATCAGACATACGTTTCGGGAAGTTTCTCCGTTAATAGAATAAGTTATGAAGCATTTTTGGTTACTGACAGCTATTATACTGATGTCCTCCGCATCTGCCTTTGCCCAAACCAGCGTAAAGATAGGCGGAACAATCACAGACGACAACGGAAACCCGATTGAATTGGCAACAATACGATTGGAGGGAACGGCTATTGGCACAGTCAGCAACCTGAAAGGACGGTATTCATTGAGGTTTGAAAGCAGGGATAGTGTAACGGTCATCTTCTCCATGCTGGGATATCAGACCCGGAAACGGAAACTGGTAAGTCCGAAAGGCAATATCAGCCTGAACATCACCCTGCCCCCGATAAACTTCGAACTGGGCGAAGTAAGCGTAACGGAACGACGGCGGCAAACAGGAACCGTCCAGCAGATAGAAACCAAACAGAACCGCCTGGCACCGGACGCCTCGGGCGGAAGCATAGAATCCGTGATTGCCACCCAAGCCGGGGTAAGCAGCAACAACGAACTCAGCTCGCAATACAACGTGCGTGGCGGCAGCTTCGACGAAAACATGGTATATGTGAATGGCATCGAAATATACCGTCCGCTGCTCATCCGCTCCGGACAACAGGAAGGATTGAGTTTTATCAATCCCGACATGGTGCAGTCCGTCGGTTTCTCCACCGGAGGATATGAGGCGAAGTACGGCGACAAAATGTCATCCGTGCTGGACATCACTTACAAGAAGCCCGAACGTCTGGAAGGCAGCGCCTCAGCCAGCCTGCTGGGAGCTTCAGCTTATGTAGGGATTGCCGCCAAAAAGCTGACCTGGACCAATGGTATCCGTTACAAAACCAATCAATACCTGCTCGGAACGCTGGACACGAAAGGAGAATATGACCCGCGTTACATCGACTATCAGACTTATCTGAACTGGACACCCTCGAAACGTTGGGAAGCAGGTGTCATCGGGAACATCTCGGAGAATCGCTACAACTTTCAGCCGGAAGACCGCTATACCCGTTTCGGAACACTAAGCAATGTACGGGAGTTCAAGGTGTTTTTTGAGGGACAGGAAAAAGATTTATTCCGAACCCTGTTCGGCACCGCTTATGCCTCCTACCGTCCGAATGAGCAGAACAGTATCACCCTGCAAGTCTCCGCTTTCCACACCAAAGAACAGGAAACGTATGACATCACCGGACAATATTGGTTGAACGCCCTGGATGGCGGAACCCGGATAGACGGAACAAACGACGAAGAGGAAACGTCCGAAACCATCGGTGTGGGCACCTATATGGAGCATGCCCGTAACTACCTCACCGCAGACGTGCAAAGCTACTCACTCACCGGACGCCATCGGCTGAGAAGACACTCTCTGCAATGGGGTGCAGAGTTCAAACGGGAACGCATCAAAGACCGGATGCGCGAATGGGAAATGCGTGACTCCGCCGGATATTCCATCCCCCAGACACCCGAAGGCCCCGAACTCTTCTACACCCTCCGTTCCCGCAACGAAACGGACAGCAAGAGGTACAGTTTCTATTTGCAGGACACTTACCGCTTTCGCTCCACCGCCGGACTTTTCACCCTGACGGCCGGTGTACGCGGCAGTTACTGGGACTGGAACAAAGAGTTCATTTTCAGCCCCCGTGCCTCGCTGGCACTCATCCCGTCATTCAACGAGAACTTCACCCTGAGAGTAGCGGCAGGCGTTTATTACCAGGCGCCATTCTATAAAGAGTTCCGCGACACCACACAGGTAGGCGGAATAGCCACCGTGTCGCTGAACCGCGATATCCGCTCGCAACGTTCCCTGCACTTCGTGGCAGGCGGCGACTATAACTTCCGCGCCATGAACCGCCCGTTCCGCTTTTCAATGGAAGTATATTATAAAGCATTAAGCAATCTCATCCCTTATAATATAGACAACGTGCGAATCAGCTATTACGGCTGCAATCTCTCCAAAGGTTATGCCACAGGCATCGACATGAAGTTGTTCGGCGAATTCGTTCCCGGAACAGACTCATGGCTGAGCTTCTCCCTAATGAAGACCGAAGAGAAAATAAACGGACAATGGCTCCCCCGCCCCACCGACCAGCGCTACCGTCTCTCACTCTATTTTACCGACTATTTTCCGGGCAACCGCAAGTGGAAAATGAACCTGAAAGGTACACTTGCCGGAGGTCTTCCCTTCGGTCCTCCGCATAGCGGACGCGAGGCCGCCGTATTCCGCACTTCACCCTACCGACGTGTGGATATAGGCATGTCACGCTGCCTTATCGACCGCAACGGACGGGAAACCCCACGCGGCATCCGCAGCCTTTGGCTGGGCATCGATATTTTCAATTTGCTAAATATCAGCAACGTCAACTCTTATTATTGGGTAACAGACACCCGTAATAACCAGTTTGCCGTACCCAATTACCTGACATCTCGTCAAATTAACGTCCGCTTGCTGCTCGACTTCTGAACAGAAGTCTAAAAAAAACTTTCTAAAGTTCGATTATCCAATAATTAATTGACGAAAAATTTCTCTATTAAGGAAGAAATCTCTTTCTTTGTGGTGTTTTATGCCTTTAATTAAGACATTATACCAACATTAATAAATATAGTTATGAAGATTTCACACATTGAGCATCTGGGCATTGCTGTCAAAAGCATCGAAGAAGCCCTGCCGTATTACGAGAATGTATTAGGTCTGAAATGCTACAACATCGAAACTGTAGAAGATCAGAAAGTAAAAACCGCTTTCCTGAAAGTTGGTGACACTAAAATCGAACTTCTCGAACCGACCTCTCCTGAAAGTACTATCGCCAAATTCATTGAGAACAAAGGCGCAGGCGTTCATCACGTAGCATTTGCTATCGAGGACGGTGTGGCAAACGCATTGGCTGAAGTAGAAGCCGCAGGCGTTCGCTTGATTGACAAAGCTCCCCGCAAAGGTGCCGAAGGGCTGAATATTGCCTTCTTGCATCCGAAATCGACTTTGGGTGTATTGACAGAGCTTTGCGAAAAGCCGTAAATTAATTATGAATTGCAAAACAAGGACGACTCTGTCTCGGGTAAATTTGTAATTCATAGTTCGTAATTCATAAAATAGTATTAACCCATTATATTTAATAAAATGAGTAATCAACTTGAAAAGATTAAAGAGCTTATAGATCGCCGCGCGGCTGCACGCATGGGTGGTGGTGAAAAAGCGATTGCCAAACAGCATGAGAAAGGTAAATATACAGCTCGTGAGCGCATAGCTATGCTGCTCGACGAAGGCAGTTTCGAAGAAATGGACATGTTCGTTGAGCACAGATGTACAAACTTCGGCATGGAAAAGAAACACTATCCCGGTGACGGTGTAGTAACCGGTTGCGGTACTATCGAAGGTCGTTTGGTTTATATCTTTGCACAGGATTTCACAGTTTCCGCAGGTTCACTGTCTGAAACGATGTCACTGAAAATCTGTAAGATTATGGACCAGGCCATGAAGATGGGTGCTCCCTGTATCGGTATCAACGACTCGGGTGGTGCACGTATCCAGGAAGGCATCAACGCATTGGCAGGTTATGCTGAAATTTTCCAGCGCAATATCCTTGCATCAGGTGTTATTCCTCAGATTTCCGGTATCTTCGGTCCTTGTGCCGGTGGTGCTGTTTACTCGCCTGCACTGACTGACTTCACGCTGATGATGGAAGGCACGTCTTATATGTTCCTTACAGGTCCGAAGGTTGTCAAGACCGTGACCGGTGAAGACGTGAGCCAGGAAAACCTGGGAGGAGCAAGCGTTCACTCTACCAAATCAGGTGTTACTCACTTCACTGCCAAGACTGAAGAAGAAGGTCTGGCTCTGCTCCGCAAATTGTTGAGCTACATTCCTCAAAACAATCTGGAAGAAGCTCCCTACGTGGATTGCACCGATCCGATCGACCGTCTGGAAGATTCTCTGAACGAAATCATCCCCGACAGCCCGAACAAGCCTTACGATATGTACGAAGTTATCGCCGCCATCGTAGACAACGGTGAGTTCCTCGAAGTTCAAAAAGACTATTCAAAGAATATCATTATCGGTTTCGCACGTTTCAACGGACAGTCCGTAGGTATCGTTGCCAACCAGCCGAAGTATCTGGCAGGTGTGCTCGACAGCAATGCATCTCGTAAGGGTGGCCGTTTCGTTCGTTTCTGCGACGCTTTCAACATTCCTATCGTTTCATTGGTAGACGTTCCGGGATTCCTTCCGGGAACAGGCCAGGAATACAACGGTGTAATCCTGCACGGTGCCAAGTTGCTGTATGCTTACGGTGAAGCTACTGTACCTAAGGTGACAGTCACACTGCGTAAGTCGTACGGTGGTTCGCACATCGTGATGAGTTGTAAGCAACTCCGCGGTGACATGAACTACGCATGGCCTACTGCTGAAATCGCCGTTATGGGTGGTGCCGGTGCTGTTGAAGTACTGTATGCCCGCGAAGCCAAAGAACAGGAAAACCCTGCTCAGTTCCTGGCAGAAAAAGAAGCTGAATACACGAAGCTGTTTGCCAATCCTTATAATGCAGCGAAGTATGGTTATATCGACGACGTTATCGAACCGCGTAACACGCGTTTCCGCATAATCCGTGCCTTGCAACAGTTGCAGACTAAGAAATTGACTAACCCGGCTAAGAAGCATGGTAATATTCCTTTGTAAAACTCAGGAGACAAGGTCACAGGACACTAGCTACAAGGTTTCCTTGCCAACTCGTTACCTTGTTCCCTTGTCAACTCAAAAAAATCAAGTGATATGAACAAAACAAAAATCGGAATATTCTTTTCCTTGCTGCTGGCGTTAGGTGTGTGTTCTTCCTGTGGAGAAAAGAGAGACACTAACAAACTGCTGCTGAATGAAGTGCTGATTACCAATGAAAGCAACTTTCAGGATGACTACGGTGTACACAGCGCATGGATTGAAATATTCAATAAATCATTCGGTAGTGCCGATCTCGCGGGTTGCTATTTGAAGTCCAGCAGCCAACCGGGTGACACAGCTACCTATTTCATCCCGAAAGGTGATGTGCTGACTCAGATTAAACCTCGCCAGCATTCATTGTTCTGGGCGGACGGTGAACCCAACCGCGGTACTTTCCACACCAATTTCAAACTGGATGCCAACAACGCCAACTGGATCGGCTTGTATGATTCCGGCAAGAAATTGCTCGATCAGATTGTGATTCCCGCCGGCACGCTAAACGCTAATGAGTCTTATGCCCGCATCAGTGATGCTGCCAACCAATGGGAAGTGAAAGGCAGAACGAGTGATAAATACGTCACTCCGAGCACCAACAACCAGACCATTGACCGTAATGCCAAAATGGAAAAGTTTGAAGCGCATGACAGTGTCGGTATCGGTATGTCCATCTCGGCTATGAGTGTTGTGTTCTGCGGTTTGCTTTTACTTTTCATAGCTTTCAAAATTGTAGGCAAAGCCTCTGTAAGCCTCAGCAAGCGCAATGCCATGAAGGCCAAAGGTATCACAGACAAACAGGAAGCGAAAGAAAAGAAATTGGGTGAAGCTCCGGGCGAAGTGTTTGCCGCCATCGCCATGGCTATGCACGAAATGCAGAGCGATGTGCACGATGTGGAAGACACAGTGCTTACCATCACTCGCGTAAAACGCAGCTACTCACCATGGAGTTCGAAGATTTACACATTGCGTGAGAATCCCCTGAAAAAGTAATCACCTATAAATTGATAAAACGATGAAAGAATATAAATATAAAATCAACGGTAACACATACAAGGTTACCATTGGAGATATTGACGAAAACATCGCTCACGTTGAAGTGAACGGTACTCCCTATAAGGTAGAAATGGAAAAAGCCCCCAAAGTGGTTGTGAAACCGGTAGTACGCCCCACGTCTCCGGCTCCCGCGCCTACTCCGGTTGTGAAACCGGCCGCTCCTTCCACAGGTAAATCAGGTGTGAAATCACCGCTTCCGGGCGTTATCCTCGACATCAAAGTCAAAGTGGGTGATGCAGTGAAGAGAGGCCAGACCATCATCATCCTCGAAGCCATGAAGATGGAAAACAATATCAATGCCGACAAAGACGGTACAGTAACTGCGATCAACGTAAGTAAAGGAGACTCCGTTCTCGAAGGTAATGACCTTGTAATTATTGAATAATATGGGAGAATTTATCACATTTTTAGGAAACAACCTTGCCGACTTCTGGACATACACGGGTTTTGCCAATGCAACGGCGGGACACGTCGTAATGATCCTGGTGGGTTTGTTCTTCATATACTTGGCAGTAGCCAAGGAATTTGAGCCGATGCTGCTGATTCCTATCGGTTTCGGTATGCTGATCGGTAATATTCCTTTCAACATGGACGCCGGACTGAAAGTCGGCATCTATGAAGAAGGTTCTGTACTCAACATCCTGTATCAGGGAGTAACGTCCGGATGGTATCCGCCGCTCATCTTCCTGGGCATTGGTGCCATGACCGACTTCTCGGCTCTGATCTCCAATCCCAAGTTAATGCTGATCGGTGCTGCTGCCCAATTCGGTATCTTCGGTGCTTACATGATCGCTTTGGAACTGGGTTTCGACCCCATGCAAGCCGGTGCAATCGGTATTATTGGCGGTGCAGACGGTCCGACGGCCATCTTCCTTTCATCCAAGCTGGCTCCTAACCTGATGGGTGCAATTGCGGTATCAGCCTATTCCTATATGGCACTGGTACCGGTAATACAACCGCCTATCATGCGTCTGTTGACAAACAAGCACGAACGCTTGATCCGCATGAAACCGCCGCGCGTAGTTTCTCACACCGAGAAAGTGATTTTCCCGATTATCGGCTTGTTGCTCACTTGCTTCCTCGTTCCGTCCGGTCTGCCCCTGTTGGGTATGCTGTTCTTCGGTAACCTGTTGAAAGAAAGTGGTGTGACACGTCGTCTGGCAGAAACAGCCCGTGGTCCGCTGATTGATACAATCACTATCCTTTTAGGTTTAACGGTAGGTGCATCTACTCAGGCTTCTGAATTCCTGACCCTTGATTCTATTCTAATCTTCGGTTTGGGTGCAGCATCCTTTGTTATCGCTACAGCTTCAGGAGTAATCTTCGTGAAGATATTCAACCTCTTCTTGAAGAAAGACAATAAGATTAACCCGTTGATCGGTAATGCAGGTGTATCTGCCGTACCCGACTCGGCACGTATTTCTCAGGTTGTAGGTTTGGAATACGATTCGACGAACTACCTGCTGATGCACGCTATGGGACCGAACGTCGCAGGTGTAATCGGGTCAGCGGTAGCTGCCGGTATCTTGCTGGGATTCTTAATGTAAAAGATATGTATGTACTTTGAACCGTATCTTTACGATTCATTTTACACAAACAATTGTAGCGCTCCTTCGAAAGAAGGGGCGCTATTTGTATTAGTTAATCTATCTAAAAATAGCTACGAATATTTCGTAAAGTAAATCTTTTTAGTAACTTGCACCCGGTTAAGCAATACTTAAAAGATAAAAAACTATGCGGAAACTCTTCATTTTATTCTTTCTCA
Organism: uncultured bacterium; assembly: GCA_905215555.1. Taxonomy (GTDB): domain Bacteria; phylum Bacteroidota; class Bacteroidia; order Bacteroidales; family Bacteroidaceae; genus Bacteroides. Next base: position 8,464 of record CAJMQU010000043.1, on the reverse strand, counting down.
GCGCCACTTCATTGCTGATGGCACAGAATACCAACCCTATTCAGGAGGCGATGGCAAACTATGACTATGAAACAGCTTTGCAACTTATGGAACAGGAGACACCGACCGTGCCTCTTCTCTACCAGAAAGGGAGAGCTCTGAAAGGGCTAGGTTACAATGATAAAGCCTTGCTTGTATTCCAGGAAATCATAGAGCAAGACTCCCTCACCCCCCGGGCATACATTGAAGCTGCCGAATGCTGCAAGTCCATCGCTAAACAAAGGGAAGCACTGGATTACTACCAGAGTGCACTCAATCTTAATCCGGACAATAAATATGTACGAATACAATACATTAGCCTGCTACTGAATATGAAGAGAAACCGTGAGGCTCTGAGAGAAAGTAATTTGCTGGCAGAACAGGACAGTTCCGCTTTTGTACTGCACCTGAGGGCAGAAAGCATGTCACGCGTCTACGACAATTCTGAAGTACATCTTGTTATCGAAGCCTATCAGGACATACAAGAAAGATATCCCAAAGACTATATGGCGCCTGCTATATTGGGAAATATATACATAGCCGCCCGCCAGTTTGATGAGGCTATAGGAACTACCGAGAAATACCGTTGCTTAGACAGCACCAACATTCTCGTAAACCGAGTCAACGCACAGGCTTATTGTATGAACAAGTATTATCCGGAGGCCATAGAGCGATACAATTATCTCCTGCAAAACGGTGACAGCACGTTCCTGACTTGCCTGTATGCCGGAATCAGCCACTATGCTACCGAAGACTTTTATGTAGCAAGGGATTTATTGAAAAAGGCGGTAAAAGAGGACGGTTCGAATGTAAATGCGCACTATTACCTGGGACGTGCCTGTTCCAAAACCCCGTGGACGAAGGAGGGGGTACTGCATTTGGAAACAGCAATCAATCTTACAATACCCAGTGACAGCACTATAATCCCTCTTTACACCGGCCTGGCCGACTGCTACAAAATGGCAAATATGTATAAAGAACAAGCCGATATTCTGTTAGAACAATATGAAAGGCATGATAAGAATAAGCATAAACTGCTATATGATGCCGCCTATGTCTACTATTATAGCCTGAAAAATATGACCAAAGCCGAGCAATGCCTGAAAGCCTACCTGAAAACCCGGCCGAAGGATAACGATAAGCGCCAAAAAGTGGATGCCGACGGCGTACCTATCATCGGAGAAAACAACAGATATAATGCTGCCGAAGCCTGGCTGAAAGATATTCAGGAAAAAAGGAAAGTCAATGATTTCTTCCAAGGGAAAGGAGCAGAAACAAATAAATGATCATTTGCAGAAAACGTTTGCATAACATTATAAAGTATATAGTAGCGGAGTAGCGGCAGCTTTCTCCGCTATTTGCTTATATTAGCACCAAAATACGGATATAATAACGAAAAGCTAATATCATGAAAAAATTATTCCTTATCCTGGGAACGTTTTTACTTTCCCTTAGTACGTATGCAGCTATGAACGTAAACAAAATCGACCCTCCGTTTTGGTACACCGGAATGCAAAATCCCGAACTCCAACTTATGGTCTACGGTGAAGACATCGGTAACTCTTCCGTTACCGTCAACTATCCCGGCGTTTCTTTGGGCAGCACTGTCAAGCTGGAAAGCCCGAACTACCTGATTGTCTACCTGAGACTGGAGAAAGATGTGAAACCCGGCAAAGTAGCTCTGACTTTTGCACAAGGCAAAAAGAAAATCGTCAAAGAGTATGAACTGAAAGCACGCAGCAGGAAAAGCTGTGAACACAAAGGTTTCGATGCTTCCGACGCCCTCTACCTGTTGATGCCCGACCGCTTTGCAAACGGCAATCCGGACAATGACCAAATCTCCGGCATGGCCGAATACAAAGTAGACCGCAACGATCCGAACGCCCGTCATGGTGGTGACCTTGCAGGTATCGAGCAAAATCTGGATTACTTCTCCGACCTGGGGGTAACTGCCCTTTGGTTCACTCCGGTACTGGAAAACAACATGACCGGTGGTTCGTACCACGGCTATGCTACTACCGATTACTATAAAGTTGATCCGCGTTTCGGCACCAACGAAGAGTATCAGCAACTGATATCCAAATGCCACGACCGTGGCATCAAGATTGTAATGGATATGATCTTCAACCACTGCGGCGTAGAACATACATGGATTAAAGATATGCCGTCTAAAGACTGGTTCAACAATCCCGATCATGAAAAGAACTTCGTGCAGACTTCTTTCAAACTGACTCCGCACGTTGATCCTTATACTTCACAATACGATTTCGATCAGATGAACGACGGTTGGTTTGTTACCGCTATGCCGGACCTTAACCAAAAGAACCCGCACGTATATCGTTACCTTGTACAGAACAGCTTCTGGTGGATTGAGTACGCCAATATCGACGGCATCCGTATGGACACTTATCCGTATGCCGACTATGACGCCATGAGCAACTGGATGAAAGAGTTGAATGAAGAATACCCCAACTACAACACCGTAGGCGAAACCTGGGTTACCGAACCGGCTTATACAGCCTGGTGGCAAATGGATTCCAAGCTCTCTGCTCCGAAGAACAGTAACCTGAAAACCGTTATGGACTTCAGCTTCTTCGATAAAATCAACACTGCCAAGAACGAGCAGACCGAAACATGGTTCAAAGGTCTGGATCGCGTGTACAATAACTTCGTATACGACTTCCTCTACCCCAACCCGGCTTCCGTACTGGCATTTATCGAAAACCATGATACCGACCGCTTCCTGGGTGATGGCGACAATCTGCCGATGCTGAAACAGGCTTCTACCTTGCTACTTACCACCCGCCGCATTCCGCAACTCTACTATGGTACGGAAATCATGATGAACGGTGTGAAGAGTAAGAGTGACGGATACGTCCGTAAAGATTTCCCCGGCGGATGGTCTGGCGATACAGAAACCGCATTGACAGCCGCAGGACGCAGCAAGATACAGAACGAATGTTATAACTTCTACAAGACCTTATTGAACTGGCGTAAAGGAAACGATGTTATCGCCAAAGGTAGCATGGTGCAATTCATGGTACAGAATGGTGTTTATGCGTATGCCCGCCAGCACGAAGGTAAAACCGTATTCGTAATGCTGAACGGTACAGATGCCGAGACTACTGTTCCTTTGAAATTCTACAAAGAAATACTGAAAGATTCCAAACAAGGAAAAGATATTCTTAGCGGAAAGACAGTTGCATTCGGTGAATCGCTGACAATGGGACCAAGAGAATCATTGGTGATCGAACTGTAAACAGTATTTTGCCAGAAAACAAAAAAACGCAGAGATATATGCATGCTCTGCGTTTTTTTTGTATCCTTACCCCAAATTCGTTTTGTCCTAGTTAGGTGATTACTTAGTAGTAGTTCGCCAACTACCTATGGGTAAGTTATACAGCATTAAAACCTGTAAAAACAAAAAACACGCCTTGCCTTGGTATGTAGCCCTTTCAAATCTCCTCCTATAAATATTAGTCAAACATTTGACTAATTCCAATAAAAAGCTCTACCTTTACCCCCGAAAAATAAAAAGCAACATAGCAATGGAGAATTACAATTCATCCCGCGGACTAATCTTACAAATGCTGAAGACCCGCATGGCATTCCGCCAAGCTCTGCAACGCGTTTTGAAACGCAATAACATAGATATCACCTTTGAAATGCTACAAGTATTGAGTTCCCTGTGGCAGGAACAAGGAATCAGTCAGCAGGCATTAGCCGAAAAGACAGCCAAAGACAAGGCTTGCATGACTAATCTGATGGTAAACCTCGAAAAGAAAAACTGGATCATGCGCCAGGAAGACCCTAACGACCGCCGCAACCGCCTTGTGTACCTCACACCCGCAGGAGAAGAGATATCCGACCGTGTACGCCCGCTCATCAAGGATTTTTATACCCAGACAGGGCAACTGATGGGAATAGAGAACCTAAACGCATGTTCCAATCAACTAGAGACACTCTATGAGATATTCAACCAGTTCTAACTTTCTTCGCCTCTTATTCATTCACATACTTGCTGTAACTCCGTTGTGGCTAACCGCTCAAGAGAATGCTCATCTATTATCCGTAGACGAACTTTTCCGTCTGGGCACAGAAAACAGTCTTCAACTTAAAAAGAGCAAACTACAAGAGGTTATCTATAATGATCAAAAGAAGTCTGCATACACAGACCGGTTGCCTGACATCCAAGTAGGTGCCAGTGCCGGAATCATAGGCCAGCCTGTCATCTTTCAGCGGGGACTTTCACATCCCGTGCGCCCCGAAACGCCGGACTGGTCACAAAACTATAACATCAACCTGACGCAACCCCTCTACCAAGGAGGAAGGATACAAGCAAAAATACATCAGGCCGAACTTAAAAAGCAAATAGCCGCCCTGACCAGTGCTGACAACGAAGCCGAAATCAAGCTGGTGCTACTACAACAGTACATGACGCTTTTCAGTTACTACAAACAGCGGGAAGTGCTGGCACGCAATATCGAAGAATCCGAACACCGACTGAAAGATATCCGCCGAATGAAAAAAGAAGGCATAGTCACCCGCAATGATGAAATCCGCAGTGAGCTGCAACTGACCAACGACCGCCTGGCTTATCAGGAAGCTGACAACAGCATCGCCATAACTTCGCAGCAACTCGATATTCTGCTGGGACTGGACGAATCACAACTGATAGCACCGGACACCACTTTACTATATACCGCCGTCAGTGTGTCTGATTATGATACATATGTACAATTAGCCTACAACAACTATCCGGGCATGCAGATTGTCCGACAACAAACCCTGCTGGCAGAAAACGATATCCGGCTGACTAAAGCAAACTACCTTCCCAGCCTGTCACTGCACGCGGGCAACACCCTTGCACGCCCACTCAGCACTACGCTGGCTGACATGTACAACAACAACTGGAACATCGGCCTCAGCCTATCATACAACCTGTCGTCTCTTTATCAAAATAAGCACAAGATGCACGAAACCCGGCAGACGGTACAACTGCAAAAGTATGCCGAAGAACTCCTGATGCAGGATATCCGTATTCAAATCAGAACTGCCTACACCCGTCATAAAGAGGCTCTGAACCGCATAGAAGCCCTGAAGCTCTCTGTCAGCCAGGCAGAAGAAAACTACAGGATTGTGCAAAACCGCTACCTGAACCAGCTTTCCATCCTCACCGACCTGCTGGATGCAAGCAGCGTGCGGCTGGATGCTGAACTGCAACTGACCGTCGCCCGTACGCAGGCCATTTACACTTACTATGAATTACAGCGAACCTGTGGGATGCTCTAATTCTTTAATTATCAATTTATAATTGTAGTATATGTCCGAATTACAAAAGAAACATAAGCAACTGAAGAGATTAAGAATAAGGAATATCACCCTCAATACGGTATGTATCCTCCTTGCATTGGCTGGAATTTCATGGACGATCAATTACTTCTGGAAATACGTCCATTACGAAATCACCAATGATGCCGTAGTAGACCAGTATATAGCTCCGCTCAATATCCGCGCTTCGGGTTATATCAAGGAAGTCCGCTTCACGGAGCACCAGCCTGTGCATGCCGGAGACACCCTTCTCATTCTTGACAACCGGGAATATCTCATCAAAGTAAAGGATGCGGAAGCTGCCCTGATGGATGCGAAAGGTGCAAAAGACGTATTAAGTTCCGGCATTCAGACCTCGCAAGTAAATGTAGCCATTCAGGAGGCCAACATTGCAGAAACCCAAGCCAAACTCTGGCAGCAGGAGCAGGACTATCGCCGCTATGCCAACCTGCTTGCCGAAGAATCCGTCAGCCAGCAACAATATGAACAGGTAAAAACCGCCTACGAAGCAACCAAAGCACGCTATCAGGCCCTGCTGCAACAAAAGGAAGCGGCAAAATCCCAATACTCCGAAACGAGCAAGAAATCCACCGGCATCGAAGCGAATATCCTCCGCAAAGAAGCGAATCTGGATATGGCAAAATTGAATCTCTCTTATACGATAGTCACCGCTCCTTACGACGGATATATGGGGCGCCGCACCCTCGAACCGGGACAATTCGTACAAGCCGGACAAACCATCTCCTATCTTGTGCGGGGCAACGACAAATGGATCACCGCCAACTACAAAGAAATGCAGATCTCCCATATCTACATCGGGCAGAAAGTTCGCATCAAGGTCGATGCTTTCCGCGGACATATCTTTCACGGCACTGTCACCGCCATATCCGAAGCAACCGGTTCTAAATACGCCCTGGTCCCGACTGATAACTCCGCCGGCAACTTCGTCAAAGTGCAGCAACGCATTCCCGTTCGCATCGAGCTGGACGACGCCACTCCCGAAGAGATGAAAAGCCTCCGGGCAGGCATGATGGTAGAAACCGAAGCATTGAGAAAATAAGGAAGTCCACTGATGGTAAAACTGAACCTTCCACTCCGCCCCTGGGTACCGCAATGGCTGGGTATCGTCACTATGTTCGTGATGATGTTCCCTATCATTATGCTCAACGGAACCTATACGGGAAGCATGCTGGAAGTCAGCAGTACCCTCGGAATACTCAGCGAAGACATCACAATGGGGTATTATGCGGCAGCGGCAGGTATGGCGGTAGCCTATCCCATCATTCCTAAAATACGCGCGATAGCCACACCAAAGACCTTGCTACTGACCGATTTGTTACTGCAAATCATTCTCAGTTTCGTCTGCGCCCAGGTTGGCAATATGGACATCACCATTATATGCAGCTTCTTCATCGGCTTCCTGAAAGCCTTCATTATGTTGGAGTTTATTATTCAGGTACGCCCGTTCTTCAGTCCGAAGAATGTGCGTAGCGAGTTCTACGCCTACTTCTACCCCATCGTATTCTCCGGCGGACAGATTTCAATGGCGCTGACGGCACAATTGGCCTATTACTATCAGTGGCAGTACATGTATTACTTTACAATCCTGCTGATGCTGATTGCCATTATCTTTATCCTGTTGTTTTTCCGGTATGCCAAGCGCCCCATGCGCATCCCTTACAAAGAAATAGACGGAAGAAGCATGTTTATCATGGCTGCTGCATTGCTTTTCAGCATTTACATATTTACCTACGGAAAGACATTAGATTGGTTCTCCTCTCCCAAAATACGGATTTATACGATTGCCATCCCCATACTGATTTACCTTTTCGTCCACCGGCAACGGACACAAGAGAAGCCATACGTCAGCCTGAAACCACTCCATCACCATAAATCCATCATCGGATACACTTTCATGGTACTGGTCATGTTTTTCAGTGCCAGCAGTTCCCTGATTACCAATTACCTGAACAGCATTATCCGCGTAGACAGCGTGCATGCCAATTCGCTCAGCCTGATGCTTATACCGGGATTCATTGCCGGCGCCGTCATCTGTTTCTGGTGGTTCAGATTGCAGCAATGGCGGTTCCGTTATCTCATTTCCGGAGGAATGTTCTGCTACGTCATCTATCTGGTCATCCTCTACTTCGGCATCACGCCCTACTCCACTTACGAGATGCTTTACTTTCCTGTTTTCCTCCGCGGACTGGGAATGATGACTCTTTTCATAGCCTTCGGTGTATATGTAGTAGAAGATTTGGACCCTAAGCTCATGCTGTCTAACGCTTTCTTTCTGATATCCCTCCGTTCTGTGCTGGCTCCGGCAATATCCGCTTCTTTTTTCAGTAACCTGCTCTATTACTTACAAATTAAGGGGATGAATACCCTTTCTGAACACATGACGCTCACCAATCCACTGGCTTCCTCCCGCTATGCGCAAGCCATGAACAGTGCCTTGGCACAGGGACACGGATACGATGAAGCCAGCCAGTTAGCTGCCAATAACTTTTATTCCACGCTTCAGCAACAGAGCCTGCTACTGGGTATCAAGACTGTAATCGGCTATCTGCTGATTGCCGCATTGGTTATCGCAGTGGTTTCCGCTTTCATCCCTTTCCATAAGACTCTGAAAGTGGCTGTGGTGAAGACGGGAGACGATATGGTATAAAGATTATAGATGAGGGGAGCTGAACTCATGGAAATCCCTTACATACGTTCTTTTTGCAAATTTCCTGCACCAGTTCCCTTATATTTACTTTTAGAACTATTAAATTTATAACGAAGCGTGAGACTGACACTAGGACATCGAGGATCAGGATAGTAAATGTATTTATCTCCATACCCCTGTATTATCAGCTTCCAACAAACTCCTTTCCCTTTATGGCATTCATCAAATGCTTTACAAGTACCACAATCCGTACTTCGGTAATTCATTTTATTAAATACATGATTACAAAATCCGGCTTGATTACTAAAAAATTGATTTATAGAAAAAAGGCTGCTCTTGAGAAAGAGCAGCCTTCCATTTATATTCTAACAGACCTGTAGATTATTCAGCCAGTTTATTGTCTGAACCCAGCACGTTAATAATTTTGTGCTTGTACAGTTTTTCCAT
>CAJMQU010000042.1 GCA_905215555.1 uncultured bacterium | reverse complement strand
TGTCCCTGTACTGTAGAAACTACTATAAAGGACAAGAAAAGAACCGATACTAATGTAATCAGTTGATGTGTCATAGCTTTACTTTTAGATTATAACTCTTGGTTGCAAAGCTATGGAAAAATACAAATCTCAAATAAAACAAGAATTCTTATATATATTCATTTCATCCACAAAATCTCTCCTTTACTAAAAAGAACAATATTGCTATTATTTGAACGATTGTATTATCAAATCTGGGAGTGAAACACTATTTTTGTATCACAATCAGTAATAGATATATATGAAAAACGCTATTTTACTAATACTTTATATACTAATAGGAAATACATCCTATATACCTCTTTATGCAAATAACAGCATAAAACTACATGCATCTCATATATCCATTAATAAAGGAATGCATCAGTCGACAATTCATGCCATGTATCAGGATGAATTCGGAATGATATGGTTCGGAACAAAAAGAGGATTAGTCAGATATGATGGAACTCAAATGAAGTTCATACAAAAACTATATACTGACATTCCGAATGCCGAAGAATTAGTACGCTCCATTACGGGTGATCAAAACGGCCATATTTATATAGAGACACGTTCGGGTATTATCGAATATAACATACGAAAAGATCACTTTCGTACCATAACTCCTTATTCGCAATGCATGTACTATTCGGACTCCTGCCTATGGATAGGTCATAAAAACACAATTTATCAATGGAAAAACAATACTTTGAAACAGTACTTACATCTACCCAAAGAATCTTGTATCATTGATTGTATCACGGAAACATCCCAAGGAAATCTGTACATAGGCACAAAAGACGATGGCATATTTCTCATCAGAAGAAATAAAGAGATAAAACAAATACTATCGAATATTAATCAGATACGCCAACTATACATTGATTCGGAACAAAAAATATGGGTTGCCACCCGAAGGAATGGATTATTTCTTATTGACAATGATGAGAATATCAAGAACTATAATTACTCGGAAAACAGCAATAATTGTATTTCAAGTAATATTGTTCGGTCTATTTGTGAAGACAACGCTGGTAACTTATGGATTGCAACTTTCAACGGTTTAAATAAATATGATAAAAAAGAAAGAAAGTTTCAGCAATATGAGTTTATCAATGAAAATGCCTATACTCTGAATGATGCATCTATCTATTGCTTAATGAAAGATCAGCAAGGCACCATTTGGAGCGGATCATTTTACGGTGAAATCAACTGTTTCCATCCGGAACACAACACTTTTTCCTATCATTTCATTACAAAAGATGCAATGCCATCGTCCCCATCCAAACATACAATCTTCGGAAAAACAGTAGAAGACAATGAAGGCAACCTATGGATGGCAACCGAACGAGATGGTTTATACTTCTTCAACACGCATGACAAAACATTAAAAAGATTGCCATTCGCGGACAATGTACAAACTCTATATCTGGACAAGCAAAAAAACATTCTATGGATTGGAACACTACTTGGCGGACTAAGAAAATATAGTCTACAAAACCAGTCTACACAAATATTTCTCAGAAATGTACTATACAACAATAGTATCAGAGAAGTAATCCCATATAATGATTCTCTAATAATAGCTACACATAACGGAGTCAGCATGTTTGATACACAAACCAACCAAAGCACCATACTCTCTTCAAAACAAGTAGATCTACAAAAGATGTCTGTCACAACAATCTTATTAGACTCACAGAAACAATTATGGATTGCAGCCCAAAACCAACTGCTTTGCTATAATCTGCTAGATAAATCATGGCAACAGATTTGTATCCGCAAATCAGAAAACTGTATAGTCAACAAGATTATTGAAAACCGGAATGGAGATATCTTGATAGGAACCTCGCGGCATGGAATATTCCGGAAAAGAAAAGGAGAAACAGAACTCAAACCTTTTGCTGCAGACGCTTTATTGATGAAAGACGTCATAGATATGTGTGAAGATAAGTATGGCGGTATACTCATAGTCACCAACGAAGGACTTATTTACATAGATAATGAAAAAGAAATTACCAATATTGATAAAAGTCGATTCTTGTCTACTTTTCAGGTAAACAGTAACTGCTTATTTCTGGATCGGAACGATAATGTCTATTTAAACGGAATCAATATGTTCTGTTCATTTCCATTAAAGCAAATTTTCAACAAACCGGAACATTACCAGGTGGGTATATCAGAAATTTCCGTCAATGACACTCCATTGGAAGCAGATTCAGCCGGAAAAACACTTCAACAATCCATTCTTTACACCAACAGGATTGAATTACCTTACGACCAACATGCCATAGGAATCAAAGCATATACCAATAATTATGCCGCCTCTTTCACTTGTGGCATAAAATATAAATTGGAACCTTTCGACAAAGAATGGAAACGTACCAATAGTTTAAATGAGATAAGCTATACAAACCTATCACCGGATAAATACACGCTTCATATTCAAGGAGACGTAGCCTTAGCTAACGGAGAATTTCCCAAGCGTAAGCTTGATATAATAATAAATCCTCCTTTCTATCAAACTCCTTTTGCCTATTTATTATATATCTTATTAGCCATTCTGTTACTGTACGAAGCATACCAAGTCATCATTTTGCGCTCATCTCTAAAAATAGAAAAAGAGCAGAAGAGAAACATGGAACAACTCAACCAAAGCAAACTACGCTTTTTCACCAATATATCTCACGAATTTAAAACGCCTTTAACACTTATATCCAATCAAGTGGAACTGCTGTTACAAGGTAAGAATATACCTCCGAAATTAAATGCCAAATTACTGAATATTTGGAGAAATATTACCAGATTAAATCAACTCATCATAGAATTGATGGAGTTTAGGAAGCAGGAACAAGGATTTACCCCTTTAAAAGTGAACTGTCATAACTTAACAGAAATAGTGAATGATGTAGTAGATTCTTTCAAAGAGTATGCGCAAACAAGAAAAATAAATTTAACATTACTGGCCGAACAAAAAGACATTTCTTTCTACTTTGACAAACAGCTAATTGAAAAGGCACTGTTCAACTTGCTATCCAATGCCTTCAAATTCACACCGGAAAATGGCAGCATTCTTGTGCGATTAAAGTATGAGAACATGAAAATTACATTGGAAGTATCAGATACAGGAGTAGGTATCAGTTCCGGAGAATTAGAGAATATATTTGTAAGATTTTACCAAACAGACAACACCTGCTTTACAAACAATATAGGAACAGGAATCGGCCTAGCCTACACTAAAAACATAGTAGAAGCACATAAGGGAGTTATTACCGTTAAAAGCATCAAGGGAAAAGGCAGCTGCTTCACACTGCAACTGCCAACCAATATAGAATATCCTCTCAACAATATTCAAGAAAATTTACCTATTATAAAAGATAGTAACCTACATATAGCTGATTTCGCCTCCATAGATACACTAAATGAAGAAGATACGGAAAAAACAGAAAATAGTGGAAAGCCTTATACGCTGTTGATTATAGAAGATAATAAGGAACTCAGGCAACTGCTTATAGAAGTCTTTTCTGCCCTCTACAATGTAGAAACGGCTGAAAATGGGGAAAAAGGATATGAAAAAGCTCTGTCTATTCTGCCCGACATCATTATCAGTGACGTCGTTATGCCAGAAATGTCCGGAACAGAATTATGTCAGAAACTAAAAAACAACATTAAGACGTCTCATATTCCAATCATTTTGTTGACATCACAAAATGCTTCCGAATACATTATTGAAGGCCTAAAACTGGGAGCCGATGATTACATATGTAAGCCTTTCAGTATTAAGCAATTGATTGTCAGATGCAATAATTTAATCAATCTACGTAGAACATTACAACAAAAATACGCCAAAGAGAGCAATTCCAGCAGTGAATTGATAGCCACCTCTGCATTAGACCAGGCTTTATTAGACAAATCCATCGAATTAATCGAAAAGAATCTGGAAAATCCTGTATTCAGCGTTGATTTTTTGGCACAAAAACTTTGCATAGGACGCACCAAATACTTCACAAAAATAAAGGCAATAACCGGTATGACACCTAACGAATTTATCATAAATATTAAACTCAAATTAGCCTATAGAAGTATTGAACAACAACCGGATATTTCAATTACAGAACTAGCCATGCAGCTGGGATTCAGTTCTACCAGCTATTTCATAAAACGATTCAAAGAATTCTCCGGCATGACGCCCAATCAATACAAGCAAAAAATAAATGAAAGAAAAATGGCATAGTCGGTTATTCTTCTATCTGCATCGCCACTATCTCTTGCATCACACAAACCGCTTCCTCCACAGTCCGTACATCTTTCACCAGCATGGAACGCCTGTTGTTCTGTTCACGCAAGTCGCACCTACGGGTATATTTCATCATGTACGCAATGACCTTACCAAATGCCTGGCTCTGATAATACGGGCTGTCTGGATTGGAAACAAAGAACAGCGACATGCGTCCGCCTTTCAAGAAAACCTTCTCTATGCCCATACGAGCTGCCAGACGACGAAGAGGCACAATGCGCAATAATTCTTCTGTTTCCGGTGGAATAGGTCCGAAACGGTCTTCCAGACGAGTGCGGAAAGCTTCCACATCTTTGTCCAGCACCAGACTGTCCAGTTCACGGTAAAGAAGCATACGCTCACTGCTACCGGTCACATAAGTCGCGGGCAACAAAAGTTCCAGGTCACTCTCTACCTGACATTCATCTACAAACTGCTCGCCGCTAATAGCACCGTCTCCCTTCAACTCTTCGGCATAGAGTTCAGCAAACTCGTCCGTCTTCAGTTCGTGGACAGCTTCAGAAAGTATCTTCTGATAGGTTTCGTAACCAAGGTCGGCAATGAAGCCGCTTTGTTCTGCACCCAGCATATTGCCCGCACCACGAATATCCAGGTCTTGCATAGCGATATGAATGCCACTGCCAAGGTCTGAGAAATTTTCGATAGCCTGCAAACGGCGTTTCGCCTCAGGAGTAAGCGAGGACAAAGGAGGGGCAAGCAAGTAACAGAATGCTTTCTTATTACTGCGCCCTACACGCCCACGCATCTGGTGCAAATCACTCAAACCAAAGTTCTGAGCCTGGTTGATGATGATAGTGTTGGCATTCGGAATGTCGATGCCGCTCTCTATGATGGTAGTGGCAAGTAATACATCGTAATCATAGTTCACGAAGTCGAAGATGATCTTTTCCAGTTCGGCAGGTTCCATCTGACCGTGGCCGATAGCTACGCGGCAATCAGGAATATGGCGTTCTATCATCATCTTCAACTCGATGAGATTGGAAATACGATTGTTGACGAAGAAGACTTGTCCGTTACGACTCATCTCAAAGTTAATGGCATCAGCAATGATTTCCTCGTTAAAAGTATGTACCTCCGTCTGAATGGGGTAACGATTAGGTGGCGGAGTTTGTATCACCGAAAGGTCACGGGCACCCAACAAGGAGAATTGTAGAGTTCGGGGAATAGGTGTGGCTGTCATGGTCAAGGTATCCACGTTCACCTTCAGTTGACGCAGTTTTTCTTTCACACTTACGCCGAACTTTTGCTCTTCATCAATGATGAGCAGTCCCAAATCTTTAAACTTCACGTCTTTACCAAGAATACGGTGGGTGCCGATGAGAATATTCACATCCCCATCAGTAAGTCCTTTCACTACGGCTTTCGCCTGTGCAGCGGTGCGGGCACGGCTCAGATATTCTACCCGGCAGGGAAGTTCTTTCAGCCGGTCGCGGAAAGTCTGAAAATGTTGGTAAGCTAATACGGTTGTAGGCACCAGTACAGCCACCTGCTTATTATCCGCCACAGCTTTAAAGGCTGCACGCACAGCCACTTCCGTCTTTCCGAAACCAACATCACCGCACACCAGCCGGTCCATAGGGCGGGCACTTTCCATATCAGCTTTCACATCGGCCGTTGCCTTACTCTGATCAGGAGTGTCTTCATAAATAAAAGATGCCTCCAACTCCCGTTGCAGGAAACTGTCCGGACTGTATTGAAACCCTTTCTCTTCACGACGCTGGGAATAGAGTTTGATGAGATCACGCGCAATATCCTTGATTTTTGATTTAGTGCGGTCTTTCAGCTTCTCCCAGGCACCTGTACCCAACTTATTCAAACGCGGCGCCTCACCTTCTTTTCCTTTGTATTTGGAAACTTTGTGCAGAGAATGAATAGAGACAAACACAACGTCTTCATTCTGATAGACCAGTTTCATCACTTCCTGGGTAGTGTCACCGTTAGGAATACGTACCAGTCCGGCAAAACGCCCTACACCATGATCGGTATGCACTACATAATCGCCCGGTGTAAACTGATTGAGTTCTTTCAGACTCAGGGCTACTTTACCACTACGGGCCTTGTCACTCTTCAGGTTGTATTTATGGAAACGGTCGAACAACTGATGATCTGTGAAGATGCAAAAGCGCAAAGTGTTATCCGCAAATCCCTCGTGCAGAGTACGTTCTACAGCTGTGAAGGAAATCTTGTCTCCACGATCTTCAAAAATCGCGCGGATACGGTCGGTTTGCTTCATACTGTCGCTACATATATATAAGGTGTAGCCGAGTGAAAGATATTCCTTGAATGAGTCCGCCACCATATCGAAATTCTTATGGAAGATGGGTTGGGCAGTAGTCTTGAAAGTAACGGTGGCATCCGGCGTACCGGTAGGTTTATTACCAAATTCCATGCGGCGGAAATCAAGCGCACGCAAAGTAAACTCTCCACCATCAATCAATTTTCCTTCTAAAGTGATGGAACCGTTTTCTTCCGCTTCACGGGCTGCAATAGCCTGCAGAGTGAGTGATTCATCATGCACCGTCTGAATACGTTCGCGCAACCAAAGAAAGTCACGCATTGCCAATATGGTATCGGGTTGCAGGAAATCAAGAAAAGACACCATACCCCCACTACCCCCTTGCTCCAGACTGTGACTTAAATCAGGAACAATCACAATGCTGTCTTTCTTTTCTCTAGAGAGCTGGGAATCGACTTCAAAAGTACGGAGGCTTTCCACCTCATCACCAAAAAAATCTATACGGAAAGGATATTCGGAAGAAAAAGAGAAGACATCGACAATGCTACCACGTACGGCATACTGTCCCGGTTCATACACATAGTCGACATATTCAAAACCGTAACTACGCAACACATCGGTAATGAAATTCATATCCACCCTTTCGGCTGTATGCAGTTTCAGCGTTTTGTCTCCCAATTCCTTACGGGAAACCACCTTCTCAGCCAAAGCATCGGGATAAGTAACCACGCATAGCCCTTCCTCGTTTTTCTGCAACCGACTCAGCACTTCGGTACGGAGAATCTCATTAGCTGCATCCTTCTGCCCGTATTTGATGGCACGACGGAAGGAAGAAGGAAAAAACAGAACTTTCTCCGTTCCTAAAATCTGTGTAAGGTCGTGGTAAAAGTAGCCCGCCTCTTCCAGATCTCCCAAAATAAAGACAAAAGGGCAGCCTCCCCGCTGCACCAACACGGATGAGAACAACGAAGCGGCAGAAGCGCACAGACCTTCGCAGAATAGGGAACGGACGGACGATTTCTTTAGTAAGCCCCTCATTGCTTCCACATTGGGATGAGCGGCATATCGTTGTTGTAGCTCAGTAATTGTCATCATAACGAGTGCAAAATTACTAAATAATCCTTAGTTTTGTTCGTATGTGGTAGAAAACACTTAACTTTGTTCCCAATAAGAATCCTCTTTTTATGAATATGCAGACATCGGACAGCATCGTTATCATTCCCACATACAATGAACGGGAGAACATCGAAAACATCATCCGCGCCGTTTTCGCCCTGGAAAAAGTATTCCATATCCTTATTATTGAAGACGGCTCACCTGACGGTACTGCCGCCATTGTCAAAACCTTGCAGCAGGAATTCCCCGAACGCCTGTTCATGATAGAGCGCAAAGGCAAGTTGGGATTGGGAACCGCTTACATCACCGGATTCAAATGGTCTCTGGAGCATCATTACGATTATATCTTTGAGATGGATGCCGATTTCAGCCACAATCCTGCCGACCTTCCCCGCTTGTACAAAGCTTGTGCCGAGGATGGCGCCGATCTGTCCATCGGTTCACGCTACGTCAGCGGTGTCAATGTGGTGAACTGGCCTATGGGACGTGTACTGATGTCCTACTTTGCCTCTAAATATGTACGTATCATCACAGGATTGCCGGTGCATGATACCACCGCAGGATTCAAGTGCTATCGCCGGAAAGTTTTGGAAACCATTGATCTCGACGGTATCCGCTTCAAGGGTTATGCTTTCCAGATCGAAATGAAATTCACTGCCTACAAATGTGGTTTCAAAATAACGGAAGTACCTGTTATTTTCATCAATCGGGAACTAGGTACTTCTAAAATGAACAGCAGTATCTTCGGAGAAGCTGTCTTCGGGGTTATCAAACTGAAAATGAACAGTTGGTTCCATAGATATCCGAAAGCAGTGAACAATGATTAGTGACTAACGATAAACGAACAATGACGATGAAAAGAACGCTGATACATAACGCAACGATAGTTAACGAGGGACGTTCAGTCCAAGGTTCCGTAGTGATTGAAAACGGCCTGATTGCCGAAGTGCTGACGTGCGGGAAAGAACTTTCCGCCCCCTGTGATGAGATAATAGAAGCTACCGGCTGCTGCCTGTTGCCAGGTATCATTGACGACCATGTCCACTTCCGCGATCCGGGACTAACGCACAAAGCGGATATCTTTACCGAAAGCCGTGCTGCTGCCGCAGGTGGCGTCACCTCCATTATGGATATGCCGAATACGCAACCGTTGACTACCACCCTCAACGCACTCGAACAGAAATTCGACCTGCTGAACGAGAAATGTATCGTCAACCATTCCTGCTACTTCGGTGCTACCAACGATAATTATACCGAGTTCAATAAACTGGATAAGAGCCGTGTATGCGGCATCAAGCTTTTTATGGGGTCCAGCACTGGCAATATGCTGGTGGATAAAACAAACAGTCTGCTGAATATTTTCAATGGAACAGACATGTTGATTGCCGCCCATTGCGAAAGCCAGGAGATTATCAAGAAGAATACTGATTACTACAAGGAAATGTTCCGCGATGCACCGGATATTCCTATCAGTAAACATCCCAATATACGCTCTTCAGCTGCATGTTATTCTTCATCGGAACTTGCAGTCCGCATGGCAAGTTTGGCAGGTGCACGCCTTCACGTGCTTCACGTTTCTACAGCAAAAGAATTGCAGTTATTCAGCGATGAGCCATTGGAAGATAAACATATTACAGCCGAAGCCTGTATCGCCCACCTATTATTCCGTCAACAAGATTATAAAGCATTGGGAACCCGCATCAAATGTAATCCTGCCATCAAAAGACAGTCTGACCGGGATGCGCTACGCAATGCAATCAACACCGGGCTTATTGACGTGATTGCCACCGACCACGCCCCTCACCTACTCAGCGAGAAAGAAGGTGGTGCCCTAAAAGCAATGTCAGGTATGCCGATGATTCAGTATTCTCTGGTCAGTATGCTTGAATTGGCGGAACAGGGAGTCTTCTCTATTGAAACAATCGTTGAGAAGATGTGTCATGCACCTTCCAAGATATACGGTATTTGTAAACGCGGTTATATTCGTGAAGGTTATCAGGCCGACCTTGTACTTGTCAGTCATAATGAACATTGGGAAGTCAACGAAGACAATATTCTCAGCAAATGCGGATGGAGTCCGCTTGAAGGAAATACCTTCCGTTGGAAAGTAGAGAAAACATTTGCCAACGGACATCTGATATACAGTGACGGACAAGTAGACGAGACCTATCGTGGCGAAGAACTGAGATTTAATTATTAATTGATGAATTATTAATAATGAATAGTCCCGCGGCCAATGTATTGACATACCCCATCCATGAAGTTTCTCCATACATCAATTGGATATACTTCTTTCATGCGTGGGGATTCCAACCCCGTTTTTCCGCTATTGCTGATATTCATGGTTGTGACTCATGCCGCGCCATGTGGCTCACGACTTTTCCCGAAGAAGAACGCGCTAAAGCTGCCGAAGCTATGCAGTTGTTTAAGGAAGCAAACCGGATGCTAAATCAATTGGATGAAGAATTCCGCGTACATGCTGTTTTCCGTCTGTGTAAAGCCAATGCCGATGGAGACAATTTATTGTTAGACGGTATACCTTTCCCTTTGCTTCGCCAGCAAACACCTCATCCGGACGGCAGTCCTTTCCTTTGCCTTAGTGATTTTGTCCACCCGCTCTCTTCCGGCATTTCCGATACCGTAGGGATCTTTGCCGCATCCTGTGACGGAGAAGTAGAACTTCTGTACGAAAACGATCCCTACAAACGTATGTTAGTGCAGACACTAGCCGACCGCCTTGCCGAAGCTGCTACGGAGAAGATGCACGAATATGTACGCAAAGTGGCCTGGGGATATGCCAAAGATGAAAATCTTACAATCCCTGAATTATTGAAAGAAAACTTCCAAGGCATACGTCCTGCAGTAGGCTATCCTTCTTTGCCCGACCAGTCCGTCAACTTCCTACTGAACCAATTGCTCCCCATGGAGCAAATCGGTATCAACTTGACAGAGAATGGAGCTATGCGCCCTCATGCCACTGTGTGCGGACTGATGTTAGCGCATCCGGCTGCACGATACTTCGCTGTCGGTAAGATAGGAAATGACCAGTTGAAGGATTATGCACAGCGCAGAGGGGTTCCGGTAGAGATCATAAAGAAGTTTCTGGCAGCAAATCTATAACTATCCTTGTTTTAAAACTGTATCATATTCAGAATTTATATCCTATTTCAACCATCGCTCCCACAAAGGCTGAATCATAATCACCGGATACAACTCCCACACGTCCTGAAGCCCCTATAAGAAAACGATTAACCTCAAAACCTATCCCATAAGCAACGCCACCACCAAAGCGTTTTCCAAACATATCAAACCCATACCAATGCTCCTGATAATTTTGAGAATAGTATTCAAAATAGCCACTGGCTGTTCCGCTTATCCCATAAGATATATAAGGTCCCATAGTTATCGCAATTCCAAAATTTTGTCCCAAGCGATATTTCAAAGCAAAAAGTAGCGGTAATTCCAGACTATTTATTGAGCATCTCGTATCATACGAATAATAATAGCTGTCATTATTATGAATTTCATAGCCTAAATCACCTTGCATATCCCGATGTGTAAAATAAAGAGCTGGCTGCAATGCCCAATGTTTGGATAGTTTATAATCAAAGCCAATCCCACAAGAATATGAAGGTCTCTTCAGTACATCTGCATATCCTCCTGTAATGAAATCAAAACCGATACCTGCCTTCACAAACCAGGAGAAACGTTTCGAGATAATCTGATTAGCCATTCTAATCTTCATAAGAGTAGGCTTGCTCTCATCTTTCTTTCCTTTCTCTATCCGGATGGAATCGAGCATCAAAGGCACGTCTTCTATGAAATAATTGCCATCCTTGTCTGTAGTGGTACTCAAGTTAGTACCTTTTACCGTCACCTTGGCATTCTTCACCGGATAATAGTCCTTATCAATAAGTCTGCCTTTCAGCTTCTGCCCCTGCGCCATCAACGCTCCCGATATACAGAACCCTGCAATGATCAATATGATAATTTGTTTCATGATAGTATTCTTTTATATATTCGACATTTACAAATACGATTAAAAACGATATGAAACACTGGCGCCCAACACGAAGTTATGTTCGGTCACTTCTCCTAGCCCGTCATCATCCGTGATAATTCCCATATTCTTACCGGAAACTCCTATCAACAATTTCTTGTATTCAACGCCTATTCCATAAGTCATACCAAATCCCCAAGGATGTAATAATGCATGTTTATAGCTACTCCAACTACTTTTATAATCTTTACTATAAATATCATATTCAGCATCTGCTTTACCTGTCTCAGAAACCTTTACCTTACCACTGAGTCCCCATGAAAATATAGGACCAAAAGATAATACAAGACTCATATTGCGAGCTAAATCATATCTTACCAGAAAGTTCAATGGCACATCCAGCATCAGCGGATTCCATGTTTCTTGATAAGCATATGCCCCATCCGTGAAATTATATTCCGCTCCTCTGTTGGCCAACTGCACCATCGGCCGGAATGCCCATCGTTTAGACATACGCACTTCCATACCGATACCGACATGATAACCGTTTTTAGTATCAGAACCTTCAGCAGTATAACGACTCCAATCCAATCCGGCTTCCAATACCAATGACAGACGTTTAGGCCGTGCAGCCATCATAATCGGTCGGTCTATTTTAGCTTCTTCGGTTTCCATGCCGATAGACTCTACGACAACCTTTTCCACATCAGCAGGCACATCCCTTAGCAGAAACTTACCGTCAATGTCAGTGATCGCACTGATCGTTGTACCTTCTGCAGTAACTAAAGCACCTACTATCGGTTCGTTTCTTTTATCCGTCACCACACCTTTTATATCGTGCATCTGCTGTGCCATGATAGCGGTCAGTCCAACAACCACCATAAATAGGGTTATAATCAGTTTTTTCATCTTTATCTTGAGTATTGAAATAGTTGAACATATCCGTAGATTGTTACATTATCCTGCGTAACAACAAAAGGACGCATATAACAAGAGCCACCCTGATAAGGAAAGCTCACCTCTCTTTCAGCAATCTCAGCTGTATATACTTGATCAGCCGTCGTTGGCAGTTGATTCGTAGCAGAATAACAAATCCCTATACGAGTAATTCCTTCTTCAAATTCACCCTTGTGAAAATGGGCATATACCGTCTGCTCCCTATCCAAATATGAGATATCGGCATAAGGAACATACTTGGTGGAAGCTGTAAAAGATTTAATCCCGCTGAATGTAACCTGTTTGCCATCTTGCTGCAAACAATCATCCAAAATGCCGGGACCACTGCCCCAAGTCTGATTGTAAGCTGCCACCCGATAGTAATATGTATCCGCTCCCCAACTTACCATATCAAGGTGAAACATACCTATTGAAACATTTTCATTCCAGTACTCTGGAGCAATACGGTATACCTTTTCATAATCATAGTTATAGTGAAATATATTTTCTTCAGACAGGTTGTCTTTATCCGGTGATATACAAAATTCAAGATAACTGCATCTCTCGTAAGGAGAATCAAAAACAGGATTTCCGGATAACAGATACATCCGTCTGCCACGATAATCAAAGAACATTCCATATTTGTTCTCCAAATCTTTCAGCTCACCATACGAGCAATCCGTCAATTCCTTTATATCATTCAGATTAACTTTGGAAGGCGGAAACTCTGGGCTGTCAATATCGCCACATGCCGACAAGCACAGCAGCATTGTACAGCATACTCCAATAAAAGATTTCATCATCATTATTCAATGTTGTTGTTAATACTCAAGTTGTTGATAAATACTATTGAGACAAAGGTACAGTTCTCATTTAGAATAATCAAACCTTTTTTTTATAATATTTAGTCAAAAAAGCGATTTCGAGAGACAAACAGTTTAAAAGGATTACTAAATGATTAAAATCTATCCCAGTCCTTGTGATTTTCTTATTACCTTTGCGACTAACAGTGCAAAAGCAATTCAAGAAGCATGGAGAATGTAGAACAAGAGTTCCTGTCCGTGATACGGGAGTATGAACGCGTTATTTATAAGGTGTGCTACCTGTACACTACGCCGAATGCTACCCTCAACGACTTGTATCAGGACGTCGTGCTCAATTTGTGGAGAGCCTACCCCAAGTTTCGGCGAGAATGTAAAGTGTCTACATGGATATACCGCATCGCACTGAATACTTGCATCAGTTTCATCCGCAAAGAAAAAAACATCCCCGAAATCGTGACTCTGAGTCAGGATTCCGACCGGATGGAAGAATTGGACGAAACACAAACCATGCTGAAACAACTTTATCGGATGATTAACAGACTGGGACAACTGGAAAAATCCATTATTCTGCTTTATCTGGAAGAGAAAAGCTATGAGGAGATTGCTGAAATCACCGGTCTGACAATAACGAACGTCGCTACCAAAATCAGCCGGATTAAGGACAAACTTAGAAAAATGAACAAGGAGGAATAATATGGAACTGGATGAACTGAAGAAATCTTGGAATGCGCTGAATGAGCAATTGAAGAAAGAATCGATTGCCGATGAAAAGCAGATTGCGGGAATGATTGCCGAATACAAGGCAAACGCACGCAGAAGCATAGGGCGCCTTACGGGTTGGCAACGTTTCTCAGTCGGTATCGGAGTAGTAGGACTGGTGTTTCTTCTGATTGTTTGGTTACTGCCTTCCATTTTCCAAATCAGCGAAGACTGGCAACCCAAAATCAATATACTCGTGATATTTGTTGGCATCAGCATACTGATAGGTATCTGGTGGGATCACAAGAATTATCGTTGGATAAGAAATACAAAGATTGAAGAAATGCCGGTAGCTATTGTCAGTAAGCGTATGGCAAATTTCCGCCGATGGACCAAATATGAAATCATTGCCATCTCCGTATGGGTGATAGTATTCAATATACTCAATTATTGGATGATGGGATATTACAAGGCGTCCTTTGGAATTCAAGTCACGCTAATTGCATTTTTTGTACTGTGTGATGTTGCCATCATCTATCTGTTATACAAAAAAGTTGCTTATAAATACCTCAACGACATTAAAAAGAATATAGAAGAATTAGAAGATATATGCACAGAATAACCCTGCTTCTTATACTTTTTTTATTAATTCCTGATGTGTACATTTACTTTATGTACATCGTTCGGAAAACCAAAAACACCTGGTTGCGCGTTACACACTGGATACCTACCGTTCTATTGATAGCCGGTTATTTCATATTAATGCATGGCATAGGTGAAAATGCCATGGCACATCATGCCCAAGCTATCGGAAGACTGGCTATCTGTGTTTTCCTGTTCGCCATTCCCAAGACAATATTCATGATATGCTCCTTAGTGGGATTGCCTTTTCATTATCTGCTGCGTTGGCCCCGGTCACCATTTACGGCTATAGGACTGGTGCTGGGCGTGGTCAGTTTCTTCAATATCCTTTATGGCGCATTAGCAGGCATCAGCAAATTTGAAGTAAAGGAAGTAGAATTCCATCATCCCAACCTCCCAAAGGCTTTTGACGGTTACCGTATCGTTCAACTATCGGATATACATATCGGTAGCTGGATAGAGAACAAAAAAATTATCCAAGAGATGGTGGAGTTGGTGAATGAGCAAAATCCTGATTTGATAGTATTCACTGGTGACCTGGTAAACCAACGTAGTTGTGAACTGAAAGGTTTTCAAGATATCCTGTCCCAACTCCATGCCAAAGATGGCGTGTATTCCATCTTGGGCAACCACGATTACGGAAGTTACTATCGTTGGAAGAATCAGAAAGAACAGGTGAACAATATTGATAACCTAGTACGTATAGAAAAGGAAATGGGATGGAAACTACTGAATAATGAACATACCACATTACACCACCAGGGAGACAGCATAGCCCTTATCGGTGTAGAAAATGACGGTGAACCGCCTTTCTCCCAATTTGCCGACTTAAAGAAAGCTACTGAAAAAGCAGACAGTATGTTTCGTATTCTATTGAGTCACAATCCCACACATTGGCGGCGGGAAGTATTGCCTGATACAGACATTGAACTGATGCTTGCCGGACATACTCATGCAATGCAGGCCATTATGTTCGGTCATTCACTTGCTTCGCTGATTTATCCCGAATGGGGAGGAATGTACACTGAAGGAGACCGGGGATTATATGTCAATATAGGAATTGGCTATGTAGGACTACCGTTCCGCTTCGGGGCATGGCCGGAAATAACAGTGATGACATTACGCAATTAATCGCAACAAAAAAAGGCACTCCATCCGGGGCAAAGGGTGTAGCCATCCCGGGAGGAGAATTATCGGATAAATTTAAAGTATTATAACTGGGTGGCATATCTGAATCAAAATACATATCTTTGCGGAAACGAAAAGTCCGACACCCATGAAGATACTCTATCATATCTACCAAATATGTTTTGCATTGCCAATCCTGTTAGTATTAACTATCCTCACAGCATTGGTCACTATTATCGGCTCTCTGATAGGCGGTGCGCATATCTGGGGATACTATCCCGGAAAAATATGGTCGCAACTTATTTGTGTCTTCCTGCTTATCCCCGTGAAAGTGCGCGGACGGGAGAAAATACATGAACATACATCCTATGTATTCGTTCCCAATCATCAGGGAGCATTCGATATATTCCTTATCTATGGTTTTCTGGGACGTAACTTCAAGTGGATGATGAAGAAGAGCCTGCGGAAACTCCCATTTGTGGGAAAAGCATGCGAAAGCGCAGGACACATCTTCGTAGACCGCTCCGGCCCGAAGAAAGTACTGGAAACCATCTGCCAGGCAAAGGCTTCACTGAAAAACGGTGTTTCGTTAGTGGTGTTCCCAGAAGGAGCGCGTACGTTTACCGGCCACATGGGATATTTCAAGAAAGGCGCTTTCCAGTTGGCGGACGAATTACAATTGGAAGTAGTGCCCGTCACTATCAATGGTTCCTTTCAAATTTTGCCCCGTACTGGTAAGTGGATACACCGTCACCGCATGATACTGACCATCCACGACCCTATCCCACCCAAAGGACAAGGTATTGAAAACATCAAGGCGACGATGGCCGAAGCCTACGCCGCCGTAGAAAGTGCTTTACCTGAAGAATACAAGGGAATGGTGAAGAATGAGGATCAGTGATTACTTTCCTCCATGCGCCGGTGCTCCTCGATCAATTTCATATTCTCTTTGGCTTTATCAATGAATTCTCTCACCAAAGGATTACTTTTGAAAGATTGGGGAGCGGTTCTGATGATATCTTCCACTTGAGGCGTCATCACGGGATAGGGCAGCGTGCTGCACATCATCATGAATACACTGGGTCCAAGAACATTTTCGTAATTAGTAGAAATGAACTCCTTGATATAGTCATTCATTTCTTTTATCAGAGTTTCTCCCTCCTGAGTCAATTGTTCATGGACGTCCTCCAATGCGGCGCCATCCAATACCATCCGTGCCTCTTTTCTTTCCAGTTCTTCAATCTTCAACTCAAGCGTATTACGCTTTTCGATGAACTCATACAAAGCATCGTTGAGCGGTGTACCTTTGGCGGTGAGTTGAGAGTTGGATATGGAGACTTCAATCTTACCGTTTTCAAGTACAAGAGGCATGATGGCCTCATCATTCATGTAAAGCGTCACCATCATCACAGAGTCCGACGGGCCGCTCGTTGAGAACAAACCGTGTACCACTTCGGCGGAATCAATTGCTACCCATTGCCCATCGCGGAGCGTTTTCAGGTATAACATCTTACCGTCGAGGCTGGTCACCGACGACACGCCCTCAACCTTATACTTACGGCTGCACGAAGCAAAAAGCATGAGCAAAAGCATTAAAGGCAAAATACGGTTCACATTCATTCTAATCATGCAGGAAACGATTTTTATGAAACATGATACAAAGGTACAACCTATTCGGGTTGTAAAGAAACTTTTTATCAATATTTAATTTTTGGTCTCTTTTTTCCATTAATAATCCTTATAAGGAGGAAGAAAAGAAAGGATATTTCATTTAGTTTACTTATTTTTGCAGTGATAACTAACAAAATGTAAACCGTATAACTGAAATCAAAGAATCTCCTATGTCAACTTATGCTCCTTTTGCCAAGCCCCTATATGTCATGCTAAAACCGGTAGGTGCCGTATGCAACCTCGCGTGCGACTACTGTTACTATCTGGAAAAGAGCAAACTATATCAGAACAACCCTAAGCACGTAATGAGTGAAGAGTTGCTGGAGAAGTTTATCAAAGAATACATCAATTCGCAAACCATGCCTCAGGTAATGTTTACCTGGCATGGCGGAGAAACCCTGATGCGCCCCTTATCTTTCTACAAGAAGGCTATGGAACTGCAAAAGAAATATGCCCGAGGACGCACCATAGACAACAGCATCCAGACCAACGGCACCATGCTGACAGATGAGTGGTGTGAATTCTTCCGCGAAAACAACTGGCTGGTGGGTGTCTCCATCGACGGTCCGCAGGAGTTTCATGACGAATACCGCAAGAACAAACAAGGGAAACCCTCTTTTGTAAAGGTGATGCAAGGCATCAACCTACTGAAAAAACATGGTGTGGAATGGAACGGCATGGCGGTAGTGAACGACTTCAATGCCGATTATCCGTTGGACTTTTACAATTTCTTTAAAGAAATAGGTTGCCACTACATACAGTTCACTCCCATTGTGGAACGAATGTTCGGGCATCAGGACGGGCGGCATCTTGCTTCGCTTGCCGACCGGGAAGAAGTGACCGAACTGGCGGACTTCTCCGTCAGTCCCGAACAGTGGGGCAATTTCCTTTGTACACTCTTTGATGAATGGGTGAAAAAGGATGTGGGGACTTATTATATCCAACTGTTCGACTCCACCCTCGCCAATTGGATAGGCGAGCAACCGGGCGTCTGCTCCATGGCAAAGACTTGCGGACATGCCGGAGTGATGGAATTCAACGGAGATGTGTATTCTTGCGACCACTTTGTCTTTCCCGAATATAAGTTGGGGAACATCTATCAGAAAACGCTGGTAGAGATGATGTATAGCGATAAGCAGCAAGCATTCGGACAAATGAAGCAGCAATCGCTGCCCACCCAATGTCGGGAATGCGAATGGCTGTTTGCATGCAATGGAGAATGTCCCAAAAACCGATTTGCACGGACGGCAAGCGGAGAACCGGGACTGAACTATCTGTGCAAGGGGTATCATCGCTTCTTCGCTCATGTGGCACCGTATATGGACTTCATGAAGAATGAATTGATGAACCAGCGTCCGCCTGCCAATGTGATGAATTACATAAAATCGAAATCATAATAATTTAGTTACGATGAAAATTAAAACCTATTTAGTAGCGCTCGCAGCGCTGGCATTCGGCTCTACAACACGTGCCGACGAGGGAATGTGGTTACTGCAACTGATGAAACAGCAGAACTCCATTGAGTTGATGAAAAAACAAGGCCTGAAACTGGAAGCGGATGATTTGTACAATCCGAACGGAGTCTCACTGAAAGATGCAGTAGGTATCTTCGGCGGTGGCTGTACGGGTGAAATCATCTCACCGGAAGGCTTGATTCTGACGAACCACCATTGTGGTTATGCTTCTATACAGCAACACAGCAGTGTGGAGCACGACTATCTGACAGACGGTTTTTGGGCAAAGAACCGCAGCGAGGAGTTGCCTACTCCGGGACTGAAGTTCCAGTTTGTCGACCGTATCGAAGACATCACGGATATCGTGAACCAAAAGATTGCCGCCGGTGAAGTAGACGAAGTTACAGCCATGACACGCCCGTTCCTCAATAAGTTGGCCAAAGAACTGTTCGAGAAGAGCGACTTGAAAGGCAAGAAAGGCATCGAGGTACAGGCACTGCCTTTCTATGCAGGCAACAAATACTACATGTTCTATAAAAAGGTATATACGGACGTGCGTATGGTAGCCGCTCCCCCCTCTTCCATCGGTAAGTTTGGTGGAGAAACAGACAACTGGATGTGGCCGCGCCACACGGGTGACTTCTCCATGTTCCGCATCTATGCAGATGTCAATGGTGACCCCGCAGAATATTCTGCTTCAAACGTTCCTCTGAAAACTCCGAAATTCCTGTCCATCTCCATCAAAGGACTGGAAGAAGGTGACTATGCCATGATTATGGGTTTCCCCGGTAGCACCAGTCGCTACCTCACCGTATCGGAAGTGAAAGAACGCATGGAATCGGAGAACCAACCCCGCATCACCATCCGTGGCGCACGCCTCGCCGTATTGAAAGAAGTGATGGCTGCCAGTGACAAGACCCGCATCCAATATGCCAACAAATACGCTGGAAGCAGCAACTATTGGAAGAATTCCATCGGCATGAATAAAGCCATTATCGACAACGATGTAATGGGTACGAAAGCTAAACAAGAGAAGAAGTTCGCCGAATTCGCCAAAGGCAAACCCGAATATGAAGGCGTAGTAGAAAAAATAGATGCTCTTGTAGACCAGACAATGCCGTTGACCCGCCAATACTACTACCTGGCAGAAGCATTCAGCGGTGCCATTGAGTTCGGCAGCCCGTATATGATTATGGACAATCTGAAAAAAGGATTGGAAGAAAAGAATGATTCCATCATCAATAAGTCTCTGGAACAATTGAAAGAGGTTTATGCCGACATCCATAACAAGGACTACGACCATGAAGTAGACCGCAAAGTGGCTAAAGCCATCTTCCCCGTATATGCCGAGATTATTCCGGCAGAGCAACGCCCCACTTTCTACCAGACTATCGAGAAAGAATTCAAAGGTGACTACAATGCCTATATCGATGCAATGTACAACAATTCCATACTGGCCAACCAGGCCAACTTCGACAAGTTCGTCAAGAAACCTACAGTGAAAGCTATCGACAAGGACCTGGCAACCCAATATTCGCGTACAAAGATTGAAAAGTTGATGGCACTGGGACAAGAACTGAGCAGCAGTTCCAAAGAACTGGCGGTGTTGCATAAGGCCTACATCCGCGGTTTGGGCGAAATGAAAGAACCCGTACCTTCATATCCGGATGCCAACTTTACCATCCGTCTGACCTATGGCAATGTGAAATCGTACAATCCGCGTGATGCCGTGCATTACAAATACTATACCACTACGGACGGCATCCTGGAAAAGGAAAATCCCGCAGACCGCGAATTCGTAGTTCCTGCCAAACTGAAAGAACTGATCCAGAAGAAAGACTTCGGACGCTATGCACTGCCAAACGGTGATATGCCGGTTTGCTTCCTCAGTACCAACGACATTACCGGTGGTAACTCCGGCAGCCCGGTGCTGAATGCAAATGGGGAATTGATAGGTTGCGCCTTCGATGGCAACTGGGAGTCTTTGAGCGGTGACATCAACTTCAATAACGACCTGCAACGTTGTATCAATCTCGATATCCGATACGTACTCTTTATCCTTGAGAAATTGGGAGACTGCGGACATTTAATAAAAGAAATGAACATAATTGAGTGATTCGACATGCCATTCAGTCGTTATCTCATCCCCCCCTCTCAAAACACCTTCTAGAACACATTATCATGAAGAAGCTAATATTATCATTATTCTTTACTTCTACATTTTTGTCGGCATATGCCGACGAAGGCATGTGGATGCTGACTGACCTGCAAAAGCAGAATGAAGTCGCCATGACGGAACTGGGACTGCTCATTCCCGTCAACCAAATTTATAACCCCGGTGACATCGCACTGAAAGATGCAGTGGTTCACTTTGGCGGTGGCTGCACCGGCGAGGTGATTTCCGCCGAAGGCCTGGTGTTGACCAACCATCACTGCGGATACGGCTCCATCCAACAACATAGTACAGTGGAACATGACTACCTCACGGATGGTTTCTGGGCCATGAGCCGTGAAGAGGAGCTTCCCTGTAAAGGACTCACCATCACTTACATTGATGAGATACTGGATGTGACGGACTTCGTAAACGAACAGTTGAAGATTGATCCGGACCCGAACGGTACGAACTACCTCTCGCCCAAATATCTGGCAGAAGTGGCCGAACGCTTCTCTTCAGAACAAGGCATTGCACTAACACCAGGACGCAAGTTGGAACTGAAAGCATTCTATGGTGGAAACCGTTATTACCTGTTCATCAAAACCACCTACAGCGATATCCGCATGGTAGGCGCACCTCCCTCTTCCATCGGAAAGTTCGGCGCCGACACTGACAACTGGATGTGGCCGCGCCATACAGGCGATTTCTCCCTGTTCCGTATTTATGCCGACAAAGACGGAAATCCGGTGGAATATTCCAAGGATAATGTGCCCTTGAAAGTAAAGAAGCATCTCACTATCAGCCTTGCCGGCTATAAGGAAGGTGATTTCACTTTCGTCATGGGATTCCCCGGACGCAACTGGCGCTATATGATTTCCGATGAAGTGGAAGAACGTATGGAAACCACCAACTTCATGCGCCACCATGTACGTGGTGTCCGCCAGGAAGCATTGATGGAAGAGATGCAGAAGAACCCTGCCATACGTATCCACTACGCCAGCAAGTATGCCTCATCTGCCAATTATTGGAAAAATGCCATCGGCATGAACGAAGGCCTTGTCCGCTTGAAGGTACTCGACACCAAACGCGCACAGCAGGAACAACTCCTGGCACGTGGACGCGAACAAGGTGACGATTCTTATCAGAAAGCATTCGACCAGATACGCAGCATCGTTGAGCACCGCCGTCCTGCCCTCTACCATCAGCAAGCCATTCAGGAAGCATTGGTCACTGGACTGGATTTTATGCGCATTCCCAACACTTCGGCCATGCTGACTGCCTTGAAAAGCAAAGATAAAGCACAAATCAAGTCGGCGGCAGATAGCTTGAAAGTAGCTGCAGATAAATATTTTGCATCCGTACCTTTCCCCGAAGTGGAACGCATCGTTGCCAAGAAAATGTTGCAAACTTATATGCAATATATTCCGGCAGAACAACGCATCGGTATCTTCGAAGTGATTGACAAGCGTTTCAAAGGCAACAGCGACGCTTTCGTAGACGCTTGCTTCGACCACTCCATCTTCGGGAAAAAAGAGAACTTCGAAAAGTTTATCCGCAAACCCAGTTCGTATAAACTGGCTTTCGACTGGATGATACTGTTCAAACATTCCATCACGGACGGATTGTTGCAGACAGCCATTGCCATGGCAGATGCCAACAAAAACTACAATGCCGCCCACAAAGTATGGGTAAAGGGCATGATGGATATGAAGCGCAACGCAGGTACTCCTATTTATCCGGATGCCAACTCTACCCTACGCCTCACATATGGCAAGGTATTGCCGTATGAACCGGCAGATGGTGTGAAATACAGCTATTACACCACCCTCAAAGGTGCTATGGAAAAGGAAGACCCCAACAATTGGGAGTTTGTGGTTCCTGCCAAATTGAAACAACTGTATCAGGCAGAAGACTTCGGGCGCTATGCCATGCCAAATGGTGAGATGCCCATCTGCTTCATTGTGAATACGGACAACACCGGCGGTAACTCCGGCAGTCCGGTATTCAATGCCAAAGGAGAATTGATAGGTACAGGATTCGACCGCAACTATGAAGGACTTACGGGAGATATCGCTTTCCGGCCGTCCTCACAGCGTGCAGCGTGTGTGGATATCCGATATACTTTGTTCATTATTGAAAAGTATGCCGGGGCTTCACATATCATCAAGGAACTGACGATTACAGAATAAAGGAAAAGATTCATAAAAAGTCCGCCTGTGTACACGGACAAATAAAGATTCGCCCTTACAAGCTATATGGCTGCTGAATGTGCATCAGGCTTGTAGGGGCGAAATGTTTTTCACCTGTACTTAGACACGAAATTACTTTCCTTCGGAAAATGTTTCTTTTATTCAAGTATTCTAAAAAATATCCAAAAAGACATGCATCAGAGGTATGAAAAGCCATAACTCGTGAACAAAAAATACTATCATGCGTTTCTAACTACAGAAGTAATACTATTTTTATATTAACAAGAAACTTATAGTAAAAACAGAAAGGAAAAGATTATGGAAAAATTTGAAGAACTCATACAATCAGAAAAGCCCGTCCTAGTAGATTTCTTTGCCACATGGTGTGGCCCTTGCAAAGCTATGCATCCGGTATTGGAGGAATTGAAAGGACAAATAGGTGAAACTGCGCGTATCGTGAAAATTGACGTAGACCAACACGAAGAACTGGCTGCCAAGTATCGTATACAAGCTGTGCCTACATTCATTGTATTCAAAAAGGGTGAAGCCGTATGGCGTCATTCAGGAGTCATCAAAGGCAGTGAACTAAAAGCGGTCATCGAGCAAAATTCATAAAAAACAAGAAAATGAAGAAAATACTGACATTTGCAGTCTTGGTTTTCGCAAGCGTACTCGCATTTGCCTGCAAAGACGGGGCTAAAGTACAACCCAGTGAGTCTGAACAAAAAGACGTCAAAAGCGGAGAAGTCATCGTAATGAACAAGGATATGTTCATCAAGGACATATTCGATTACGAGAAATCCCAGGATTGGAAATACAAAGGCGGTAAACCTGCTATCATTGATTTATATGCTGACTGGTGCGGTCCCTGTCGTATGACGGCTCCCATCATGAAAGAGTTGGCTAAAGAATATGCCAACAAGATTGTGATTTATAAGGTGAATGTGGACAAAGAACGCGAACTTGCCGCATTATTCAATGCAAGCAGTATTCCTCTTTTCGTATTCATCCCGATGGAGGGAGAGCCACAACTCTTCCGCGGAGCAGCTGATAAAGCCACCTACCAAAAGGTTATTGAAGACTTTTTGTTGAAAAAGAAATAATAATAGGAAAGTCACAGGAGTTAAGTATTGATAATCAGCGGCATATCTTTCCACTCATTATCATACCGCTCCGTGACAGTGTGATAACCGGACGCTTGCAGTGCCGCCAAGGCTTGCAGGCGTCCGTTGTTTATACGCTCCGGATAGTGGGAATCGCTGTTCACCTGCACACGGATTCCCTTTTCAAGCAATGCAAGGAAATAGCGTTCATTAGGATAGAAAGTGCCCAAGTCAAACCAGGCTTTTGTGTTGACTTCCACAATATACCCCTTACGGGCAATGGCATCGAAATACTGCTGTATCAAAGCCTCATACCAAGGCTCGTCCAGCAGTCCGGGCCGATAAACGGCAGCATTATAATGCATCTTGTCGGCATGTCCCACAATATCAAAACCACCCAGTTCGACCATCCTCATCAGACGCTCATAATAGAGGTGCACCACCCGCACCAGGTCACCACTGAACTCATTGTCTACAATAGTGCGGAATTTATCTGCTGAGACATCTATATCCACCACTTCTCCCTTATCATTATAAAGCAGGTGCACCGAACCGATACGATAATCCAGCGGAAGTTGACGGAAACAGGGAATGGAGGGGTTACTTTCTTCGTTTAGATAGTCAATCTCCAGACCGATATACAGCTCTATCTGTCCTGCATATTTAGCTTTCAGACGGCGGAACTCAGACAGGTAGTCGTTCATAGAGTCCCACTCCATCGTCCATGCAGTAGAAAATGGCAGAGGGGCATGCGAAGAAAAACCATAGGACGTAAACCCTTCGCTCAAGGCAAAACGCACAAAGTCTTCCATATTGGCACGCCCGTCACAGTACAGGCTGTGACTATGATAGTTAGTTAAATTTCCAGTTCTATTATTCATCGCTTTATCATCTAATCATTTTATCATCCCAATCGCTTCACCACGATCCCATTTATCATTCTATATTATCCCTCTATTTCGCTAAGTTCCATCCAACGCATGGTCTTCTCATCAATCAAATCCGTCACTTCGGGCAAACGTTTTGATTTCTCTGTCAGTTCTTCCACAGATAGGGTTCCACTGCACAGAGCAGTTTCAATGGCTTTCTTTTCTTCTTCGAGAGCTGAAATCTCCTCTTCCAACTGCTCAAACTCCCTTTTCTCTTTGAAAGACATCCGCCGTTTCTCATTCAGGCGGACTTTGGCAGTTTTGTCTTCCTGCGGTTTAGCTGCTTCCTTCTCTTTCTCCTTCTCCAGACGGGCTTTTTCATCTTTCCAATCACGATACTGGGTATAGTTTCCGGGGAAATCGCGTATGTCCGCCTGACCGTTGAATACCAGCAAATGGTCTACCACTTTGTCCATAAAGTAACGGTCGTGGCTCACTACGATTACGCACCCCTTGAAGTTCTGCAGATATTCTTCCAACACATTCAGTGTGATGATATCCAAATCGTTGGTAGGCTCATCCAGTACAAGGAAGTTAGGATTGCGCATCAACACCGTGCACAGATACAGGCGGCGGCGCTCTCCACCACTCAGTTTATAGACATAGCTGTGCTGAGTTTCGGGGGTAAAAAGGAAATGTTGCAGGAATTGAGATGCCGTCAGTTTCTTGCCGTTGCCCAGTTCTATGACTTCTGCAATGTCCTGCACCACATCAATCACTTTCATTTGTTCGTCAAACTGCAGCCCGTCCTGCGAATAATAGCCAAAGCGCACGGTCTCACCGATATCAATCGTTCCGCTATCCGCTTTCTGCTCTCCCATCAGGATTTTGATAAAGGTAGACTTTCCCGTACCGTTATTTCCTACAATGCCCATCTTCTCATAACGGGCAAAGATATAGGAGAAGTCTTCCAGTATCTTCAGGTCACCGAATGATTTGTACACGTGGTCGGCTTCGAATATCTTGCTGCCGATGTAGGACGCTTTCACGTCCAGCTTCACATTATCGTTATTAAAACGCTGTTTGGCTACTTTCTCCAAATCATAAAAGGCCTCTTCGCGATAGCGTGCCTTGTGTCCGCGGGCCTGCGGCATGCGACGCATCCATTCCAGTTCCGTGCGATACAGGTTGTTGGCACGGGATATCTCAACGTTTATCGCATCAATCCGCTCCTGCCGTTTTTCCAGATAGTAACTGTAGTTGCCTTTATATTGATAAATCTGTCGGTTGTCTATTTCGATGATTTCGGAACAGACACGGTCGAGGAAATATCGGTCGTGCGTCACCATGAGCAGACTGAGGTTTGTGCGGCGCAGGTAATCTTCCAACCATTCGGTCATATCAAGGTCGAGGTGGTTGGTAGGTTCGTCCAGGATCAGCAAATCCGGTTCGGTGATAAGGGTATTGGCAAGCGCCACACGTTTCAACTGACCGCCGGAAAGGTGTTTAACCTGCTGGTCGAAGTTACATATCTTCAGTTGAGACAGGATTTGCTTGGCTTTTTGCTCATAGTCCCATGCCTTTTCATGGTCCATGCGCACCAGGATTTCGTCCAGCCCGGGATGCCCTTCCGCCTCCATGCAGCGCTCGTATTCCTTTATTAGTTCCACCGTGCTGTTGCCGTGATGAAAACAGGCTTCCAACACTGTCAATTCTTCGGGATACTGCGGATCTTGTTCCAAATACCCTACCCTGAGATCGCGACGGAAAGAAATAGTCCCACTGTCATAACCTTCTTTTCCGGCAATGATATTCAGCAAGGTAGTTTTGCCACTACCGTTCTTGGCAATCAATCCGATACGCTGCCCCTCGGCCACACCAAGAGAAGCACTCTCAAGCAATACCAAATCACCGAATGACTTGGTCAAATTTTCTATCTGAAGATAACTTATCACAATTAGAAATTATTAATTAAAAACTAAAACAGGGTCTTGTAGGTGTCTACCAGATTGCAAGGTTCACCGGCTTTCACTTTGCTCCATACCAACTTCATGGGGTCGATACACTCTCCGGTAGTTGAGTTTTGCAATATGGGGGCTTCCCGGTTACCGTCTATCAGTGTCATCCATTCCAAGCCATCCAACTCATTGGCAAGAATCACACACAGTGCGATGCCGAATGACAGCCAGGCTTCTTTCTTCTTCGGAGCAATCGAGCCACTGTCTACGATTTGTTGCATACTGGCTAAATCTTCTTCCGTACCCTGGAAATCTTTTTTCAGCTGCTCCTTCACAGTAGCTGTCACCCATTCAAAAGCTTCATTAATCTGATAGATTTCGGACAAACGGACCGGTATTATCTCCGCCGGATACTTCATTCCCTCCTTGCGTACCTCCAATGAAGCGATGACAGCCTCAGCTTCGGCAGCAGATGCTCCCTTACTCACTGTGAAAGAACACTCAAAGGCAACATCGTCCATGCCAGTAATCCACAGATGAGAAGTATAATAAGCGCCGTCTTCTTCGAACATCTCTTTACTGTAAGCACATTCCAGACTGCCTATTCTCACGGCAGTTGCCGAAGTGTTTTCCTTCAGTTCCTGTCGAATCACTTCCCTGCCGTATGTGGCATCACCTTTATATGCGGAGATACGGAAGTTTCCGGTCCATTCATTGGGATTATAAAAGAGAAAAGAGCCTTCTCCGTCTTCAAACTCATTCCAGTCCGCGGGATATATCATGGAAAACCATGCTCCCGGAGAGATAAATTTCTTGCCTTGTGCCATTGTCATTCAGAAATTAATTGCGAGGCCATCTCGCCTCGTTCGGCAAAAGTAACATTACCGCCGTTGATATGCAAACAAATAGAAACAAAAAACAGCCGATTCTCACGAACCGGCTGTCCCAATCATCATCTATGAATGAAGACCATTATAGCCTTCAATATCTTATTCAGATTCCAATGAAACTCCAAAGGAAATCATATATTCATTTTCAAGCGCAAAGATAATCAATGAAATAGATAGACCCTCAATATTTTAAGATATTTAAAATAACATTCCATAAACGAAGGAATTTCATGGTATGATATAGCCGAAACAGTTTCACTTTCCTATCGGCTGAATCTTCCGCCTCACTTCCTTAGAAATCTCCAGAAACATATAGTTCAATTTACCGGAATGGATGCCTTCTTTATTCTGCTTATACTTATTATTGGCATACTGCTTGGACTTGTCGAAGGTGAGGCGCGACATCTGATTCTGCGACTTGCCTACCATCGTTGAGTCCAGTTTTTCATCCGGAAAGAAGTCATCCAAATCTACATCACCAATCATGGTGGTTTCCAGAAAATTCATGTTCTTACGCCCCGAATCGGTATAATAACCCACAAACATATGTCCCGGAGTACGCACCAGTATCGGTTCGATATTGATGGCACGGAGCAGGGAAGCAAACAATACGCTGCCGTCCACACAATTTATTTGCGAGGACTCCAGCGCATCGTCAAACGTACGTACACGCTGCGAGAAGACCACATTGCTGGACAAACTGGTGTTAGAAACAGAACTGTAACGGAATTTACGCTTTTGAAGCACATTCCACAGGGCATAGACTTGCTTATCCACCCCTTCGGCACTGCCCCCCTGATAGCCCAAAAAGCGATTGACAATACGCGTATTCAGTGCTTCGCGCAGCAGCTTGTCAATCATCGGATTTTCCTCATTAACGTATGCGGCAAAGAATATTCCCGTATCATGAAACTTTGTCCCGTTCGTAACATAGCCCAACAGACACTCATTAATGCTACGGACGGAGAATGTGCGGACCCGCTGCCCCAGAGTCTTATCATTCATTTCCACCGTAACAGCCACACTGACCGGTTCTGCCTGGTTATTATTCTTCAACGCTTCATA
The DNA here is from genome assembly GCA_905215555.1 of uncultured bacterium. Taxonomy (GTDB): domain Bacteria; phylum Bacteroidota; class Bacteroidia; order Bacteroidales; family Bacteroidaceae; genus Bacteroides. Next base: position 11,246 of record CAJMQU010000042.1, on the reverse strand, counting down.
ATTCCATATAATATCGGGATATATCGTATAGTCCGTACGCGGTTTCGCCAGCACAAACTCGGACACCGAACGGGAAAAGAACGGAGTCTCGGCCACCTCAATCCGCACCCGGCTATACGCTTTGCCCGAACGCACACGAATCGCAATGCAGGATTTCGAATTGCCCAAATAGAGTGAATCAGCCGGAACAATGACCTGCGCATCCGTCGTTGCCACGGAGAGGATGCTGGAAGGAAAGATATTGCCTCCCAATTCATCGGTTATCTCGAATCCAGAGCGGAACGGAGTCGAATTCAACCAGAAAGAGCCTGCCACTACTATCAGGAATAGAACTATCAATGCCGGCAGACGCCACTTACGCTGTCTGAAATTTATCTTATTCAATTCTTTCATATTATTGCCACTTACGTACAACAAAGATAAGGATAAAAAAGATAGCGCAGAACTCGAAATAAAGTAAATGTTAATACTTTGAACGCAAATACAAGTCGATACCAGCATGTAAATATGTAAATGATGCATGTTCAACCGTCGGTTTCCAAGCCGTTAATGAAGTACGTGACAACCGTTGACGATCCAAAGGCTCTCCTTAATTTCAAAGTCCCCCCTCTCTTTAGGGATAAAGAAACTTGATTATCAATAATATACGGCTTTCCAGAATCGGGAAACATATTGAATTATTTGCAAGAGTGGGCATCAATTATATGTAGGATACCAGTCCGGGGGGCAATATATATGCTGATAGATCGCATTACTTTATGAGTGAATGCATGACGTTACAATGAGGTAAATGCTGATTGAGTCATATCCGTACAGCAATGAGTCTTTAGTCCGTTGGTGGATACGAGACTGCTTACGTACAGTCAATTATAAGTTTAAAGATAAATTACCACCCATTTTTGTCCAAAGATTTTAATTCCTCGAAAAAAAGAAGAAAATACAACGTTGTAATCGTCTGTATTTCAAATGTTTAAGAAACACATATATCACATAACGACTGAGATACCCTCACATAACGACTGAGGGTACCTCAGATAACGTGTCTGATCGGATGTTAATATAGAAGATAAACTTCAAGCGTCGGTTAAACTCATAACTAAACCATCATTTCATTCAAAACCACACAGTAAGGAAGAAAATGTAATCGTATTGTAACACTTGTTTCACTTTCCCGTAACAAAATCCCCCCATCTTTGTCGGCGAAAAGAAATAAAGTATAACTTTGTGGTAAGAGAATTTGTTTTGAATACCTCACTTTAATTAGAAGAGCAATGAACGATTATCATATTTTAGTGGTGGACGATGAAGAAGACCTTTGCGAAATCCTGAAATTCAACCTTGAAAACGAAGGATACGAGGTAGATATGGCCAACTCTGCCGAAGAGGCATTGAAAATGGATATCAGCAGTTACAACCTGTTGCTATTGGATGTGATGATGGGAGAAATTTCCGGATTCAAAATGGCCAGTTTGCTGAAAAAAGACAAGAAGACCGCCCAAGTCCCCATTATCTTCATCACAGCCAAAGATACGGAGAATGACACTGTAACGGGATTCAATCTGGGTGCAGACGATTATATTTCCAAACCTTTCTCGTTGCGCGAAGTCATCGCCCGCGTCAAAGCCGTATTGCGCCGCACGCAACAGGGAGAAACAGAGCGCGAACCGGAACAGCTCATCTATCAATCATTAGTGGTAGACATCACCAAGAAGAAAGTAAGCATTGACGGAGAAGAAACCCCACTCACGAAAAAGGAATTTGAAATACTGCTCCTGCTCCTCCAGAACAAGGGACGCGTATTCTCACGAGAGGATATACTGGCACGCATCTGGAGCGATGAAGTCTATGTGTTGGACCGCACGATTGATGTGAACATCACCCGCCTGCGCAAGAAAATAGGGATTTATGGAAAATGCATCGTAACCCGCCTAGGATATGGATACTGCTTCGAGACTGAATAAAACCCCGCATTTCCTGTCGTTCAGCCGGAAGCTGTTCCTTTCGGTCATTTCGCTGTTCCTGGTATTTGCCGGATGTTTCCTTGCCTACCAATATCAACGCGAAAAGGAATATAAAGTGGAACTGCTAGACATGCAGCTGCAAGACTATAACGAACGGTTGCACCAAGAACTTTCCCATACTCCGGACAGTCTGTGGAACAAAACATTAGAGCAATATCTGCAAAAATACATCACCCAGGACTTACGCGTGACCGTAGTGAGCATGCATGGAGATGTCCTGTTCGACAGTTACGAAAACCAGGAACTGGGAAACCACAGCAGCCGACCTGAAGTGCAGAAAGCGCTGGCAGAAGGAAAAGGATATGACGTACGGCGTACTTCCGAAACCACAGGAGTGCCCTACTTCTACTCCGCCACACTCTATGAGGACTATATCATACGCTCTGCACTCCCCTACAACCTGAACCTGACAAGGCATCTGGCAGCCGACCAGCACTACATCTGGTTCACCGCCATCGTGTCCCTGCTATTAATCTTCATCTTCTACAAGTTCACCTCGAAGCTGGGAACCGCCATCACCCAATTGCGCGAGTTTGCCCAACGTGCCGACAAGAATGAACCCATAGAGACAGACATGCAATCTGCTTTCCCGCATAATGAACTGGGAGAAATCTCGCAGCATATCATTCAGATATACAAGCGTCTGCGCGAAACCAAAGAAGCACTGTACATTGAACGTGAAAAGCTGATCACCCATTTGCAAACCTCTCACGAAGGTCTGGGCGTATTCAATAAGGATAAGAAAGAAATACTGGTCAACAATCTGTTCACACAGTACAGCAACCTCATTTCGGACTCTAACCTGCAAACCACAGAGGAGATATTCTCCATCAGCGAATTTCAGAAGATCACGGATTTCATCAACAAATCTCCCAAACGTCCCGGCAAGGAAGAGAAGCGTATGTCCATCAACATCAATAAGAATGGCCGTATGTTTATTGTGGAATGTATCATATTCCAGGATTTGAGCTTTGAAATCTCCATCAACGACGTCACCCAGGAAGAAGAGCAAATCCGGCTGAAACGACAGCTTACGCAAAACATAGCACACGAACTAAAAACCCCGGTCAGCAGCATACAGGGATACTTGGAAACCATTGTCAACAATGAGAATATTTCCCGCGAAAAGATGCAGACTTTCCTGGAGAGGTGCTATGCTCAAAGCAACCGTCTGAGCCGCCTGCTGCGTGACATTTCCGTATTGACACGCATGGACGAAGCCGCCAACATGATTGACATGGAAAAAGTCGACATCAGCCTGCTGGTAGGCAGCATCGTGAACGAGGTGTCGCTGGAACTAGACGAGAAACACATCACCGTAGTCAACTCCCTGAAACCGAGAATACAGTTACGCGGGAACTATTCACTGCTATATTCCATTTTCCGCAATCTGATGGATAACGCCATCGCTTATGCAGGTACGGATATACATATCAATATCAGCTGTTTCCGCGAAGACGAGAATTTCTATTATTTCAGTTTTGCCGATACCGGTGTAGGTGTTCCGCAAGAGCATCTGAACCGCCTGTTCGAACGTTTCTACCGTGTAGACAAAGGGCGTTCGCGCAAATTGGGCGGCACCGGACTGGGACTGGCTATCGTGAAAAACTCGGTTATCATTCACGGTGGCACCATCTCAGCCAAAAACAACCAAGGGGGCGGATTGGAATTCGTATTCACGCTGGCAAAAGAAAAGTAACCGGCGGTCAATGATGAGTGATAAGTGAAGACAATTGAAAAATTAACCCCTGATCACTCACCACTAATCATTTTTTTATTTATCTTTGCGATGCATTGGTTTGCCGCCTTTGTTCGGAGTCGGCAATTAAAAGGGAATTAGGTGAAAGTCCTAAACAGTCCCGCTGCTGTAAGTTTCATGATATGTTGCAGGCAAAACACCAATAGCCACTGGAAGCATGCTTCCGGGAAGGCGTCTGCCAACAGAAACAAGTCAGAAGACCTGCCATGCATTGTTTTTATCATTGCTTTCGAGGAAAAAGCGTTGAGTCTAATGAACCGGGCAAGCCGTCCCATCATTTTATTCATCCATCCTGTTTCAGAGAAAGTAAAGCAACAATAAACTCTGCCAAGTTTATTTGAATGATGTCCGGCCGAAGGGATTTCGTCCGGACATTTTTTAAGCTCTCTTCCCCAAAAACAAATTCCATCCCCGCGTGTTTATACATACAATAAAACAATGAATACGTACAATTATGGAAAAAGAATATGAGCTTATCGACAATAAGGAACGTCATCAATATGAGTTCCATGTCGAAAAAAAGACTCTCAAAATAGAGTACATCAAATCCCAAAATGGAGAAATCTACCTGACACATACTGAAGTCCCTCCTCAATTGGGTGGCAAGGGCATCGGCAGTCAGTTAGCAGAAAAAACATTAAAAGACATTGAAAGACAAGGACTCCGTTTGGTACCACTATGTCCCTTCATAGCCGGTTACATTCACAAACATCCGGAATGGAAGAGGATTGTGCTAAGAGGAGTACAGATTGGATGAAAAATTATAAATTGACCTTGAAGAAGTGGTCACTTTAAGAATGAGCGATTATGAATATAAAAAAAGAATATACAAATGGTGAGTTGACCATCATCTGGCAACCCGGCCTATGCCAACATGCAAGTATTTGCGCCAAAACACTTCCGAATGTATATCATCCGAAAGAAAAGCCCTGGATAACAATTGAAAATGCCACAACGGAAGAACTGATTGCACAAATCAGAAAATGTCCGTCTGGCGCATTAAGTTGCAGAATGAATAACGAAAAAGAAGAAGATAAGTAAAAACAATGAGGCTGCCAGTTCAAGCACAAATCCGACAGCCTCACTTTCTTTTATTATGAAGAAGAAAAGTGTTAAATGCGTTCCAGTTGCACAGTGAAGTGGCGCATCAAAGGTGCTTCCCAAGCGATACGAACACCGTGCTTAATGCTTTCACGGCGGTCGAATACATTTTTCAACGCAACAGCTATCACATTCATATGATTATCCGTATAAACACGGCGAGGAATGGCGAGACGCAGCAAATCCAGCCCGTTAAAACGGTTTTCACGAGTCAAAGGATCACGGTCGGCCAGGATATAGCCAATTTCACATCCTCTGATACCAGCCTCAAGATACAACTCAACGGTCAGTGTCTGTGCCGGAAATTCATTCTTCGGAACATGCGTCAACACTTTGGTTGCATCTACGAAAATAGCATGACCGCCCGCCGGACGCTGGTAAGGAATGCCATACTCATCCAGTTTCTTAGCCAGATATTCCACTTGACGGATACGGGTTTCCAGATTATCAAATTCGGTATTCTCATCCAGTCCCACGGCAAGCGCACTCATATCGCGCCCGTTCATACCGCCATAAGTGAGATAACCTTCATACTGCACGCAGAATCCTTTGGCACCTTCATACCAATCTTCTTTCCGCGTAGCAATAAAGCCTCCCATGTTGACGATACCGTCTTTTTTGGCACTCATCGTCATACCGTCAGCCAGACTGAACATCTCCTTCGTAATCTCCTTTATTGTCTTATCCGCATAACCATCTTCACGCATCTTAATGAAGTAAGCATTCTCGGCAAAGCGGGCGGAGTCAAACAATACAGATTTATGGTACTTATCGGCAAGAGCACGGACTTCACGCAGATTATGCATGGATACGGGTTGCCCGCCCGCAGTATTGTTGGTAATGGTAACAATGATGAACGGTATCCGATCACCATATTCCTGCAATGCTTTCTCTAGCTTGGCAGGATCCACATTGCCCTTGAAGGGTATTTCCAACTGCGTATTCTTCGCTTCATCGATGGTACAGTCCAAAGCAACGGCTTTTCGGCCTTCGATGTGTCCCTTAGTGGTATCAAAGTGAGAGTTACCGGGAACAATGTTGCCCTCGTGTACCAAATAAGAGAAAAGAACATTCTCGGCAGCACGTCCCTGATGGGTAGGAATGACATATTCGAAACCGGTCAGGCGGGTAATCACTTCTTTCAGCTTGAAGAAAGAGGATGCTCCGGCATAACTTTCGTCACCCAGCATCATCGCCGCCCATTGGCGGTCGCTCATTGCTCCCGTACCGGAGTCGGTTATCAGATCGATATATACTTGTTCGGATTTAAGCTGGAACACATTATAATGGGCTTCTTTCAGCCATTGTTCACGTTCCTGGCGGGTACTCTTCCGAATGGATTCCACCATTTTAATTTTCCATGACTCTGCAAAGGGTAATTCCATAGTGTTTACTTATTGTTTTGACATTTAGTTAACAAAAAGACCCGTATAAGTTCTTATACGGGTCGAATATACGCATTTACACAGAATCCACCAAGACATTCTTTGTCTTTCTGTCAAAAACTTACTTTTTAGACAAGAATTTCTTCTTCGCCTTCTTACTCATCTCTTGTATGATAAAAGAGACAGGATGCTCCGATACATATATTTCACGTTCTTCAGGTTTACCGGTTTTCTCGGAAGAAAGACAGAAATCCGGCATATACGAGTAGTCTTTCAGATCAGGACAATATACACTGAAACGCAGGTGAGAGCCTTGCTTATAGTTCTCTCCGCCGATGATACCGAGAGGCTGTCCTGGAATAACCTCATCACCCGGAGAAACAAAAATCCCTCCATCCCGAAATAACTTGTAACGGGCAAAAGTTCCGTCTTTATGGAACACCTCCACGTAATTCTCCGTTGCCTGGAAAGACGTACCCTCGGACGTAGAAGCGGAATTATCATTGACTTCCGTCACCTCTCCGCCACGAGCGGCAAAAATGGTATCACCCGCAGTTGTGTGAAAGGCAAACCCTGTCAGACGCTTCTGCCCTTCCTTGCCGAGAATCCTGTCCAAAGAATACATATATCTTACTCTCAATGTCTTACCCTCTGCCAAAGGGAAAAGATATACGAAATTAGTATCGGCTTTCAAAAGAAAATTCCCTTTCCGATAAGTATAGCGATAGGAGAAGCCGATAGGAACATTTTCAGTGCTCGGCCGCAAAACCAACAGACGTGTTTTCCCAAAATGGATAGCTGCCTCATGAACCGTTCCCTCAGGATAAGAGGCATTGGTCAACCGTGGGAAACTCAAAGTAACCGTATAAGGCGTGTACGAGTCAGTTTCAGCATAGAAAGTTATCTCACCTTTGTCAGAACGTTCATAAGTGACCTCAACAACCTTATCCGATTGGGCAACGGCCAACACGGACGGAATCAAAAGAAGGGAAAAGAGAATGTGTCGCAGTTTCATGATATTATATTGTTTAAGATTAATCCGCTTGCCAGGTCAATACAAAGTCCTGATGCAATATATAATGAATGCAGAACTTCCGTTGTTCCGGCGTCCGGTACTCTTCAGCAAAGAAATCACCTCTTTCGGAGACCGCAAAAGGGAAGATATGCAGATGTTCCCGAAAATCTACTTCGGCTGTATTCATACACTTAAACATGACTTCTTTGGCCGACCAGTGAAGCAACAACGCCCATGTATCCGTTCCCTGATAAAAGGAAGCGATTTCATCGGTACGCATATACTTATGTGCCACTTTATGCACCCGTTCACCATATTGCTCTATATCAATTCCCACTTCCTTTCCGGCTTCACCGATAATGACCGACACATACCCACGGGTATGCGAAATGCTGACAGAGGCAGTATTATCTGCCAGATAAGGTTTTCCACTCGAATGATAAGCTATCTCTTTCTCTTCTCCCAACAAAGTGAACAGCAACACACGAACCGACAACCACTCCAGACGGCGATGCTCCGCAGAGAAACGTTCCATAGCTTGCCGATACGTTTCCTGTTGCGGAAGCATATCCAACAGTTCTTCCCGTGTTTCGTCCATCTTCCAGACGCCCCACTTGTACGACGATTCTGTATGTTGCAAGAAAAGAGACATATCCAATCAGTTCTTTTTGTCGGAGTCTGCCGGAAGAGGCTGGACAGTGAATTTCACTTTCAGAATACGACGGTTATCCATCTCCAGCACCTCGAATTCGTAGCAGTTGTATGCCACCTTCTCGTGCAAAACGGGAAACTCTCCTTTCAGTTCCAGCAACAATCCCGCCAGCGTGTCGGCATCACCTGCCACTTCATCAAAGATTTCCTCGTCCACCTTCGTTATCTTGTAGAAATCCGTCAACTGCGTCTTGGCTTCAAACACCCAGGTGTGGTCGTTGAGCACCGCATAAGTACGCTCCTCATCGTCATATTCGTCATGGATTTCACCGACTATCTCTTCAATGATATCTTCCATCGTCACGATGCCCGACGTACCACCGAATTCGTCAACAACAATGGCAATATGAATTTTATTAGCCTGGAAATCACGCAGCAAGTCATCAATCATCTTTGTTTCCGGCACGAAATAGGCAGGACGTATCAATGACTGCCAGCGGAACTCACTCTTATTCAAATGGGGAAGCAAATCTTTTATATACAGAATCCCCTTAATGTTATCCCTGTTTTCCGAATAAATGGGTATGCGGGAATAAGCATTCTCCACAATACATTTCAATACATCCTTGAACGGTGTACGGATATCCAAGTCCACCACATCCAAGCGGGAAGTCATCACCTCCTTTGCTGTTTCGCCGCCGAAACGGATAATACCTTCCAATATGTTGTTTTCCTCCTTCAATTCCGCTTTATCAGTCAGTTCCAAAGCATGAGAAAGCTCATCCACAGAGATATTATGATTCTTACGGGCAAAGTGCTTATTCAGAAAAGAAGTGGAACGCACCAGCACGGAAGCCAAAGGATAGAAAAGGGAACGAAACATCCAGATACCCCTAGCCGAGAAACGGCAGAATGCCAATGTTTTCTGAGCCGAATAAATCTTCGGCATGATTTCACCGAAAAGGAGCAGGAGGAACGTCAGTATGACGGTAAGTATAAGAAACTCCGCAATAGCCGAATGAAACTCAAACACGCTCATAAAAAAGAAATTGCAAAGCATGATAATAGTCACATTCACGAAGTTATTCGTTATCAGGATTGTCGCCAACAAGCGTTCCGTATCATCCAAGAGTTTACGGATTTTTTCATCCGAAGGATGTTTCTTCTCGTCAATAGCATTCAAATCTGACGGAGATAGCGAGAAAAAGGCTATTTCTGAAGCTGAGGCAAAGCCGGAAACAAGCAACAGCAAGCCTGCCAACACAATGGCGATAATTGCCGAAATAGTAGGGGTATGTACGGATATACCATTAAAAATTTCTGCCAACTGGCATGAATAAGCGTCTGGATCCAAAGATTTTGGTTTTAGTTAAACAATTAGAACGGTAAATCGTCCGTTGTATTATCTTGTGCAGGGGTTGCCTGCGATTGTGCCATCGGTTGTGAAGGAGCACCACCTTGCGCCATGCCTTGCTGCGGAGCAGCGGCACCCGATGCGGAAGTTCCTCGTGAAGACAACATTTCCATATTATCAACAAAAATTTCTGTAACATAGCGCTGAATGCCCTTCTGGTCGTCATAAGAGCGGGTACGTATCTTCCCTTCCACATAGAGTTTATCACCCTTATGCACATATTTGTCAACAATCTCTCCTAAACGGTTCCGGAAAACAAGGTTATGCCATTCAGTACGTTCAGGAACTTGTGTGCCATTCTGTAAAGTATACGCTCTATCCATAGTAGCCAAAGGAAGCTGAGCAACACAGTTTCCTCCATCATAATAGGTTACTTTAGGATCTTGTCCAACATTTCCAATCAATATTACTTTATTTATTGACATAAACCTTTTAATTTGAATTTGCTGCCAAAATTAAATAGAATAATCACACAATGCAAGAATAAGCGCAATTTTTATAGATATTTCTCCAAGAACGCATGCACCAGACGGGAGACTGCATACCGCCCCAAATCCTCTGTCTTCACCCGTTGGAAGTCAGAAAAAGAAGTGGAATTTTCCGGTAGAACGACCTCATAAAAATTAGCATATATCACCCTATGGGAAAGCACATGTTTCACATTTCCACAGACAAGGCGCAACACCGGTTCCTCTACATCCGCAAAAAAAGCACGCACTTCCGGTAACTCCCGGAACTCGTCTTCCGGCACCGGTGCAGCGGTTTCTACCAATGGAAGTTCGAAAAGATTTTTCCAGATGTCATCGCCTGTCCTCTTATGTAAATAAGTACACGCGCCCATGCGTACATATATATAATTGAAATAGCGGTTGCTTGTCTTCGTCTTATGCTGTTTGACGGGCAACTTTGTTACCAACCCATTCCGCAGCGCAGAACAGTCATCTACCAAAGGACAAAACATGCAATCGGGCGACTGAGGCGTACATTGTATAGCACCAAAATCCATAATAGCCTGATTATACACAGCAGGACGTGATTTATCCAACATCTCCTCCGCCAAAGCAGCAAATAGCTTCTTCCCCTCTGTACCGTCTATCGGAGTATCGATACCCAAATAACGGGAAAGCACCCGGTAAACATTGCCATCCACCACAGCACAAGGCATGCCGTAAGCGAACGAACAGATAGCCGCGGCAGTATAGTCCCCTACTCCCTTCAGACTACGAACTCCCTCATAAGTCGTCGGGAAAACGCCATTCATGCTTTTTGCAGCCGCATGCAGGTTGCGGGCACGTGAATAATATCCCAACCCCTGCCAGTATTTCATCACTTCATCCTCTTCCGCTTCCGCCAAAGCCGTCACATCGGGAAAACGACGGATAAAACGCAAAAAATAGTCATAACCCTGCACCACCCGGGTCTGTTGCAGAATAATTTCCGATATCCATATCATATAAGGGTCTGTGGTATCCCTCCAAGGCAGTTCACGTTTGTTTTCGGCATACCATGCAAGTAATTTTTCACCAAACATATTCATCTCTATCACAAGTACTTATAAAATTCTAAAAAGGGTTATCCAGTTGCAGCCGATAACGCCCTGCCAAAAGCAGAGTTCTTATACGGGTAAAACATTTTCCAGTTCTCCAAGTGCCTCCACAAAGCCTACAGAGGCGATTTTCACCCACTTCAATGTGCAAAGTGTATCCTTCAGTCACTTTTCTACAGCACAAAAATAGCTCTTTTCGCCCTAACAAAACTTAATCGGAAGACTTTTTTAGAAAATTGTCCAGAATATATTTTTTAGAGAGCGCAAAAAGCTATATATTTGCAGTCCAAAAAATTAGGAAACTATAGTAATAATATTTTTTTTAAAGAAAAATGACTAAAGCTGATATTGTAA
>CAJMQU010000041.1 GCA_905215555.1 uncultured bacterium | reverse complement strand
ACCTTATAAAAAATCAGCCAGAGTTGTAGGTGAAGTATTAGGTAAATATCACCCACATGGTGATTCTTCCGTTTATGGTGCACTGGTCCGCATGGCACAGCCTTGGGCAATGCGCTACTTGATAGTAGACGGTCAGGGTAACTATGGTTCAGTGGATGGTGATAGTGCAGCAGCTATGCGTTATACAGAGTGTCGCCTGCAAAAGATTGGTGAAGACATGATGCAAGACCTTGACAAAGAAACTGTTGATATGCAAAACAACTTCGACGATTCTTTGCAGGAACCTACCGTAATGCCAACCCGCATCCCGAATCTTTTGGTAAATGGAGCATCTGGTATCGCAGTAGGTATGGCAACTAATATGCCTACTCACAACTTATCGGAAGTTATTGATGCATGCGTCGCATACATCGAAAACAACGATATCGAAATAGAGGAGCTGATGAATTACGTGAAAGCTCCCGACTTCCCGACAGGGGGATATATATATGGAATGAGCGGTGTACGCGAAGCCTATCTTACTGGTCGTGGCCGTGTTATCATGCGTGCTAAAGCAGAAATTGAAACCAGTTCCACACATGACAAAATTGTCATCACAGAAATACCCTATGGTGTCAATAAGGCTGAACTGATCAAGAATATCGCTGATCTGGCTAACGACAAAAAGATTGAAGGCATTTCTAATGCCAATGATGAATCTGACCGCGAAGGTATGCGTATCGTTATTGATATTAAGCGGGATGCCAATGCCAGTGTAGTTCTGAATAAGCTCTACAAAATGACTCTATTGCAGACTTCTTTCAGCGTAAATAACGTAGCATTGGTGCATGGACGTCCTCGTCTGTTGAATCTGAAAGATATGATTAAGTACTTCGTAGAACACCGTCACGAAGTAGTTATCCGTCGTACTCAATACGATTTGCGTAAAGCTAAAGAGCGTGCTCACATTCTAGAAGGATTGATTATCGCATCAGATAATATTGATGAAGTAATCCGCATCATTCGTGCAGCAAAAACCCCCAATGATGCTATCGCAGGCCTGATTGAACGTTTCCAATTAACTGAAATCCAATCTCGTGCCATTGTAGAAATGCGTTTACGCCAGTTAACTGGACTAATGCAAGATCAGCTTCATGCAGAATATGAAGAAGTAATGAAGCAAATTGCTTACTATGAGGAAATACTTTCAAATGACGAGCTTTGTCGCAAAGTTATTACAGATGAATTAATCGAGGTAAAAGCCAAATATGGAGATAAGCGCCGTTCTGAGATCGTTTATTCATCCGAAGAATTCAATCCTGAAGATTTCTATGCAGATGACGAAATGATTATTACCATTTCTCACATGGGATATATCAAACGTACACCATTGAGCGAATTCCGTGCTCAGAACCGGGGTGGAGTAGGCTCTAAGGGTACAGATACCCGCGATGCTGACTTCGTCGAACACATATATCCGGCAACCATGCACAATACCATGATGTTCTTTACACAGAAAGGTAAGTGTTACTGGCTCAAAGTTTATGAAATCCCTGAAGGCAGCAAAAATTCGAAGGGACGTGCTATCCAGAATTTACTGAATATTGATTCTGATGATGCTGTAAATGCATATCTGCGTGTGAAGAGTCTTTCTGATCAGGAATTCATCAATAGCCATTATGTTTTCTTCTGTACTAAAAATGGTGTCATTAAGAAAACATTACTTGAACAATATTCACGTCCCCGTCAAAATGGCGTAAACGCCATTACTATTCGCGAAGACGATCGGGTTATCGAAGTGCGCATGACCAACGGTGACAATGAAATCATCATTGCGAACCGTAATGGACGTGCTATTCGTTTTCACGAAAGTGCCGTGCGCGTTATGGGACGTACTGCAACAGGTGTGCGTGGTATGACACTTGATGAAGACGGACAGGATGAAGTAGTAGGAATGATTTGCATTAAAGACCCTGAAACAGAAACTATTATGGTAGTTTCAGAACAAGGCTACGGTAAACGTTCTGACATTGAAGACTATCGTAAGACTAACCGTGGTGGTAAGGGTGTGAAGACCATGAATATTACTGATAAAACAGGTAAATTGGTAACGATTAAGTCTGTAACAGATGACAATGACTTGATGATTATCAACAAATCCGGTATAACAATTCGTCTGAAAGTAGCTGATGTTCGTATCATGGGACGTGCTACACAAGGTGTTCGTTTAATTAATCTTGAAAAAAGAAACGATGAAATCGGTTCAGTATGCAAGGTTACTTCTGAAAGTTTAGAAGACGAAATACCTGTTGATACAGATGAAACATCCTCTGTGTCCCCAGTATCCATAAACGAAACAACGGAAGGAGAGGAAGAGAACTATACTTCTGAGAATGAAATAAACAATGAAGATGAAGAATAGACATAATATTAATTTAAATTTTACATTTATCATGAAAAGAGTGTTATTTTCAGTGATTTTATTGCTCGCTGCAGGCTTCACTTTCGCTCAAGAAAAGACTGTGAAAGAAGCTAAAAGCATTGCGAATGAAGTGAATCCGGACTTTAATAAGGCCGAACAGCTCATCAATCAAGCCTTGACTAATCCTGAAACAAAGGATAATGCCGAAACTTGGGATGTAGCAGGTTTTATTCAAAAAAGAAGTAATGAAAAGCAAATGGAAAATGCCTATTTAAGAAAACCTTACGATACACTTAAGGTATATAATAGTGCATTGAATATGTGCAAATACTACCTTAAGTGCGATGAACTAGCACAGGTTCCGAACGAAAAGGGAAAAATCAAAAATAAATATAGGAAAGCTAATTCTGCTGCAATCATTGCAGAACGTCCTAATTTAATTAATGGTGGTATTCAATACTATAATCTTGAGAAGAACAAAGAGGCTTTAGATTTCTTTGGAACTTATATTGAAACAGCTCAGAGTCCAATGTTTGAGAAGGAAAACTTCTTGCAAACAGATACTATTTTGCCTCAAATCGCGTATTACGCAAGTTTGGCTGCTGCAAAAATGGAAGATTATCCGAGCGTTTTGAAGTATGCTCCGTATGCCCAGAATGACAAAGAAGTAGGTCAATATGCTATGGAATTCATCTCTACAGCTTTAAAAGCACAAGGTGATACAGTTAAGTGGATTGCTTCTTTGAAAGAAGGTTTACAAAAATATCCGCAACATTCATTCTTCTTTGGTCATTTGATTGATTACTATAGTAACAACAACAAATATGACGAAGCTATGCAATTTGCTGATGGCATGTTGGAACAGAATCCTAACAATACATTCTATTTGTATGTAAAAGGATATCTTTACCACAATATGTACACTAACCTAAAGAATGAAAAGAAAGATCAAGAAGCTGCAGATGCACTCAATAAGGCTATTGAATATTATACTAAAACAACAGAGATAGATCCAACCTATGCAGAAGCATATTCTAATTTAGGGTTAATCTATTGTTTGCAAGCACAAGATTTTTCTGAGAAAGCAAGTGCAGATGTAAATGATCCGAAATATAAAGAAGATCAAGCTACTTTGAAAGCTTTTTATGAAAAAGCAAAACCTTGTTATGAAAAAGCAAGAGCATTGAAACCCGACCAAAAAGATTTATGGATGAACGGTTTGTACCGAGTATACTACAATTTGGATATGGGTCCTGAATTTGAAGAAATTGAAAAGATGGTAAACTAATTCCATTAACATAAAATAAAAAGCCTAGTCATTGAATTGACTAGGCTTTTTATTTTGTTTCCTTTCCAAATTTCTCTATAATTTGAAATAGGGGAAGTTAATAATCATATATAAAGAATATTACCTTTTTATATTAAACATAATACTGATTATTGATTTAAAATCCATGCGTTATTTTCTTTAACTTGGACGTCCATAAATAACTAACAACGGTGTATCAGAGTGGAAAATCATCTTTCGAGCAATTCCAGGATTAAATAAACGGGAAAAGATATTCCGTTTATATGTTGTTAATGTAATAATATCAATACGATTATTTTTTATATAGTCATCTAAGCTATTCAAAAAATCATCATTCATCACAATATCATAATGTATTTCCAAATCTGGATATTGTTTTTGAAAGTATTCTTTAATACCACCCAATTTGATTTCATTCCACGTATCTTTAACATCTGACAAATGAATTAGAGATACAGAAAAATGAAATGTTTTTAAAGCAGCAATCAATGAATCAAACGCGATTAAGTCTCGTTGATCAAAATTGGTAATAAATGCAATACGCTTGGCTTCAGCTAGTTGTTTGAATGGAGTATTCTCAGGTATGGCCAAAACCGGCACACGGCTTCGCTCAATGACTTCGGCCGTTACACTACCAATCAAGTCTATATCTTTCTGATTTTTGCCACGAGTACCCATGATAACGATACGTGGTCTATTTTCTTTTGAATAGCGAAGGATTTCTTCTTCCGGAATCCCCTCACGCAATACACAACTATATTTTACGTTTGGAAATTCTCCTGAAGCTACTTTTTCCTTTACCTTATCCGACAAAGTATTTAAATCAGCATGGACTTTCTGCAATATATTCTTAACATTTTCTTCATCTGCAATCTGGTAATTGAAAACATCTCCATAAGGCAATGAAGTAGTATAAATCGGTGTAAAATAGACGTGTAGCAATACTACCTCTGCACTCATATTCTGAGCAAAATTAAAGCCAAATTCGCAAGCTTTCATCGAATAATTAGAAAAATCGACAGGAATTAAAACCTTATTACTTTCTTTCTCAACCTTAGGTGGCTTCCCTCCTACTACCTCTTCTGATAACCAGACAGAGCTTTCAGTAATCTTCAATGCACGCGGCAAATCGCTTTCTTTTATACGTAAACGCACACCCGAAGATACCACTGGCTGTATTTGATTTACATTGTGAATATAGGTTTCAATTCCATCATTCTCAAGTACATTTTTCAAGATCTGAGCTTTGGCATAAGTCAGAATAGCTAAGGTTACTAACTTGTCTTCCATAATCAACTGTTTTTACTTTATAAACAAATAATAAATCCCAATTGTTTGTTTATCAATTGGGATTTATTTAGACTTTCTTTTCTTAAACTCGAACAGGCTCAGCAGCACTAGTATTCATTTCATCTAAAATCTTGAGAGCTCTATCAAGAACAGTAGTATCGTCCAGCATAACTAGACCACCATCCGGCCCAGGCTCTAAATGTATACCAACACTCTTGCCTTCTTTAAAATTGTGACCACCAAAAAAATTTCTAACTGTATCAACGTTCAATCCGAGTTCATCGGCTATTCTATGCATACTACCAGTGGGTAATGAATCTTTGATTTTGCGAAGTTCATTAAATGTTATTGTTCTCATATTTATAAATTTAATGGTTAATAACTCTGTGAATTTTACTTATCACGCTATAAACTTAAGGAAAAAAAAAGATAAAACAAACATTTTCGGTATCTTTTTTACAAAATAAAAGAGACCTGCCAAAAGGACATTTTTGCTTTTCCTTTTGGCAGGTTCCTTTCCTATTATTAACTATCTTACCATGAAAGAATTAGATTCATCAGATAACCTCTACGGCTGATGCTGGTACCCATCCTACTTTACCATCTTCCAAGCGGATTTCTTTCCATTCACGCATAGAGTTATCTTTAATTTCAACCTTTCTACCTTCATGCAATATAAACAGACTAGTACCGGTTTCACTAGGAGTACTACGCACCGTTACACTTGGAGTTAATACAATGGCATTATTACGGTTCAATAACTCACCTTTCTGCTGGAAAGCAAAGACGTTTGCCAAAATGACTAATACCAGAAATACAATTCCTGTAATGAATCCTACTTTTTTCCATGCAATCTGTCTAGAAAAGAAAAAGAAATAAAGAGATGCCAGCAATAAAAAGAAGCAAACTATGCCCACTTTAGCCCAAGCATCCACACTCAAACAATTAATTAACGACTTTGTCCAAGATATAAAGAAGATTTCAGCTACCGGAACCACTTTATCAATAGTTTTTGCACGAGCAATTTCTAAATTAGCACGAATATCAGCATTACCAGGCTGTATCAGTAAGGCACGCTCATAGTTTAAGATAGCCTTTGCTATATCACCAGCCTTGTAATAACTGTTTCCTAAATTATAATATACCTCAGCTGCTTCACCATCCTTCAACAAGGCTTCATATATTTGAATGGCAGAAGCATAGTCATTTTTCATATATGCACTATCTCCTTCTGCTTTTGTCACACCATTCTCTAATTTTCCAGCTGAAAACTCAGAGTGAGTATCTATCATAACCGAATCATTTGCATTTTGCAAAGTATCGAATGAAGCCTGTCCCAAAGAGGTCATCGCCATAAGCAGGCCAAGGGTAAAAAACAATATTTTTTTCATCATATAACCTCCTAATTAATGTTTAATCGAATTCTCCATTTTACTTATTACGGCCAATGAAGCTGAATAAACCTTATCCATAGCCTGATTGTCATCCCCAGGGGCAAAACGAGCAAATTCACAATCATTCAAAGCTGCAAGAAACTCTTTAATTAATATATCCTCTACTCCATATTTACGAAGTTCCTCTTCAATGTTATCTTTAGAAAGTCGTGAAACCGGAATATTCAACTTATCACTAATATATCCCCAAAGAGCCTTCAATACTTCATCATAGAAAACATCTTGCTTATTTTCAGACAATAGTTTACCAGCTAACTTCATACGCTTGACAGCAACCTTATTAGCCTTTTTAGTGCGCATTTTAGCCACATTTGCATTGGCAGCTATCTGTTTACGATAAATAATAAAGAAGATGATAAACGCAATGCCCGGCACTAAATAGAGCAACCAATACCCCATGGAATCAAAGAAGAAGTCTCCCTTTTGAGAAAGAACCACATCATTTTGCTTGATAAAGCGAATATCCTCATTCAGTATTCTCAAATCCTCTTTATTAGTGAAGTTTGCAATAGTTTGTGCAGCATTACCCTCACCCTTTTCTACATGAAGTTCATATTCCTCCGTAGTTAATGTCTTATAAGAACGAGACTTGATGTCGAAATAGCTAAACTTAACAGCTGGTATCTTAAACGTTCCTGCATTACGTGGAATAGCAAGATACTCAATCACTTTACTACCAGAAAGGCCTGCATTTGTCAAACGGAATTTATTATCCACTTTGGGATCATAAACTTCAAAGTCATCCGGGAACTTAACTTCGGGATCTCCAATCAGCTTTAAGTTACCTGTACCTGAAATCACAAGCTTAATGGTAATAGCATCATTAGTCTTCACACTAGTACTATTTATAGAAGAAGAAATACTAAACTCTCCCACTCCACCAGAGAAATCAGCAGGTTTTCCGCCTGGCAAAGACTTAACATCAATCGTTAATTGGGGAGTAGTCAATGTCTTCTTCACTTCAATGTAATTACCGCCTCCATTAAAAAAAGCCTCAAATGGGTCTGATACTGGAGTGGCTTTGGCCACAGAGGCATCAAAACGTGCCGTCTCAATAGTCAAATCACCAGACTGTTGAGGAAACAACACAAACTGACGATACACAGTAGTTTGATAGTTTCTACCCTTATAATGTTCCAGACTCCATCTTCTATCATTCGGAAGTTCCACTTCTTGAGAATGGAATCCCTTGAAATCTGGAAGTTTCACATTATCAAAACGCTGTAAATCAACCAAAGTATAGATTTTATATGTCAGCAAAAAAGCTTCCTGCTCATATACATTTGTCTTACTCGCAGTAGCCGTGATAAATAAGTCCTGATTTGAAATAGAAGTACCTGAGGAGGCACGGCTGGTATTACCTTGCTGGCTGCCACTATTGCTTCCCCCTGAAGATGCTGCCTCCCTCGCCTGATCTGCAGGAAGAACTTTGACATGCACCGAGTTAGAAACCATCTGATTACCATCAGCCGTAATCGTAGCACCTGGAATAGTAAAACTACCTTCAGCCGTAGCCATCAAAATGTAAGTAAAGGTGATACTACTGGTTGAGGTTGATACACCGTTAATAATTTGCATACTACTTTGTTGTGAACGGCTGGGTCCCATCAGTACATCAAACCCCTTGATAGAAGGAGCACGGAAATCTCTCACCTTCTGCGTAGTCACTGTATAGGACAGCCGGAACTGGTCACCTACCGCTACTGCATCAGGTGCTGACGCAGTAAACGACACTTTTTCGTCAGCAAAAGCCTGTAAACTGACTGCTACCAATGCTATCCATAAGAAAATTAATTTTCTCATATATAATCGTTTCTTTTATTATTTACCAATCCTTTTCTAAGCGACCACCTTGGATAACTTGCTGTTTCTTCACCTTATCCTGTACATCCTTCTCATCCTGCATAACCGATTTCAGAAGCTGTTCGGCATTCTCTTTCGACATTTGGTTTTCTTGCGGCTGAGATGGCTGTTGCTGCTGATCCTGATTTTGCTGATCTTGTTTATTTTGGTCCTGCTTATCCTTATCTTGTTCTTTTTCCCGATCTTGTTTATTCTGATCCTTGTTCTGATCCTGATTCTGCTGATTTTGTTCCTGTTCTTTCAGCATCTTCTGGGCCAAAGCTAAATTATAGCGTGTTTCATTATCTTTCGGATTATTACGCAGCGACTCCTTATATGCTTCCACAGCCTTTGCATAATCTTTACCAGAATGAAATATTACGCCCATATTATGATAAATTTGAGCAAGCTTGCTTTTATCCTTTTCCATGTTAGTAGCAGCAACATACTGCTCCATGGCCTCCTGCAACTTATTCTGCTGCATAAGCGTGTTACCCAAATTATACATTGATACCGTTGATTTGGGGTTGACATCAATAGCCTTACGATAATTCACTTCTGCATTCACATATGTACTATCTTTGTATGCACGATTTCCTTTACGAATAAAATCACGTTCCGCTTTCTGTGCAGAAACCGAAACAGCCGTCAACAGCAGCAAGATAATTCCGATAGTTTTATTTCTCATCATCATACCTCTTCCTTTTTAAACAAATGGATATTACGGAATAGCGGGTTCTTACGTTCCAGAATCAGCATTTCAGCCAATAACAACAACAGAATAATCCATGCAACAGCCTGAAACTGTTCGTTGAATTCTGTATAAACCTGCGTTTCCACATCCGCTTTCGCCATTTTATCAATTTCCTGAGTAATTGCCTTTTGCGCAGCATTCGAGTTATCCACACGCACATAAATTCCATCTCCTGCCTGAGCTATCTCCTGACACATCTGCTCATTCAGGCGAGTGACAACTACATTCCCGTCACGATCGCGACGAAAATCATTCGTTCCTTCTATAGGAATAGGTGCACCGTCAGGCATACCTACACCCAATACATTGACTTGAATGCCTTTCTCGGCAGCAGCTTTAGCTGCTTCTACCGCACCACCTTCATGGTTCTCACCGTCAGTAATAACAATGACAGAACGCCCTACCCCTTCCTGAGGCGTAAAACTACGGGTTGCCAGATTGATTGCCGCTCCGATAGCAGTACCCTGCTTTGATATCAGCGAAGGATTGATGGATTCCAGAAACATTTTGGCAGAGATATAATCGCTCGTGATAGGCAACTGCGTAAAAGCATCACCAGCAAACACAATCATACCTACCTTATCATTCTCCATCTTGTCTACCAACTGTGCTACCAGTCTTTTAGCTTTTTCCAGACGACTAGGCTGCACATCTTGCGCCAACATAGAGTTAGATATATCCAATGCAATCATCACTTCCACTCCCTGGCGCTTCACAGTCTCCAGTTTGGAGCCAAACTGCGGACGTGCCAGCAATACTGCAAACAGTCCAATCGCAGCAAACACTAACCCAAACTTCACATCCGGGCGATATTTAGATACGTCCGGCATCAGTTGTACCATCAGCACCGGGTCACCAAACTTGCGGATTGCTTTCCGTCTCCGATAATTGGAGTACAGATAGAAAGCCGCCAAAAGAGGCAACAAGAGCAATAGGTATAAATATGTAGATTCTTCAAATCGAAACATCTTTCTATTACGTTTTAGTAATTTACAATTAATGCACTGTCTTAAGGTATCTTTTTCAAGATAGAGTTGCGGAGCAACACTTCGAGCAACACACACAAGAATGCAGCCAAAGCAAACCAACGGTATTCTTCTTGCCGCTTGCTATACTCTTTCACATTCAATTTGGTCTTCTCTAACTTGTCGATTTCCTCATACACTTCTTTCAATTTAGAATTGCTGGTTGCACGGAAATAATTTCCTTCCGTAGTGGCAGCAATCTGCGTCAGTGTCTTTTCATCAATTTCTACCGGCAAGTTAACGTACTGCACCGTATTACCCACTGGATAAGGATAAGGCGCCATGCCGTTCGTACCTACACCGATAGTATAAACACGGATACCAAAACTTTTGGCTATTTCTGCTGCTGTCAGCGGAGAAATATCCCCTTTATTGTTTGTACCATCTGTCAAAAGAATGATTACTTTAGACTTCGCTTTGCTGTCTTTCAGGCGAGTTACGGCATTGGCAATCCCCATGCCGACCGCTGTTCCATCCTCTATGATACCACATTTGATGCCCTGAAACAAGTTCAGCAACACCGCATGGTCCACCGTCAGCGGACACTGCGTGAAACTTTCCGCGGCAAACAACGTAATACCGATATTATCATTAGGACGGCCATTGATAAATTCCGCCGCCACATCTTTCGCAGCTTCCAGACGGTTTGGTTTCAAGTCCTCTGCCAGCATACTGGTAGATACATCGATAGCCAGCATGATATCGATACCTTCAATTTCACTGTTTTGCCAGCTATTCGTTGTTTGAGGACGCGCCAGCACCACGATAATCAATGCCAAAACAACAATGCGCAGTACAAAAGGCACATGCAACAAATAGTTCTTATAACTCTTTGGCGTATGCGCATACACACGAGCGTCCGAAACCTGAAGTGTAGCTTCATTATTCTTCCGCTTCATGACATACCATACTATATAAGGTATAAGCAACAGCAGCAAAAACAAATATTCAATATTGGCAAAAACCATTGTATTTACTATTTAACAATTTACAATTCACGATTGAAGTTACCTCAGATTCTGCAATCAAGCAAAATAACTATATAACTGCATTCCAATATAAGTGAGTGCACCAATCAAGGCAGCTGTCAACACAGCAATACCTACACCTAACAGTATCTTCGTGCGCAACGAGCGTTTCTCAATGATAGTGATTTCAGTCGGCTGCGTTTTCACATTTTCAGCCTCTACCTCTTTCGTTTCATTGATAAAATCAATGGCATTAATCAGATTCGCATCATTCTCATTCATCAGCGGAGCATGTTTAGCGAACTTCACCAGATCAGCAGTCTGGAAGAGAGTACGCAGATCGGCAATGGCCTCTTTATCCTCCATTTCAAGCAATCTCTCTATAATTTCCGAAGAAGTCATTTCCAAGGCATTGAAACCAAAACGGCCTTTGATATAAGTACGCAAAGCGTCCGTTAACTCCGTATAGTATTCTTTTGATTGCCCTTTTTGCCATACTTTCTCGCTCTTGATACGCTCTATCTCTTTCATTGCCTGCTGATGCGGTGGCAATTTCGGCTCTACTTTCACTTTGCGTATAATCGGCTTATTATCACAGATACGCATAATCAGATAGACAAGCAACAATGCAAACGGAATAAGCAGTATACCACAAGTGATAATTCCATACCAATCTTCCCATACGAAAGGAGGTTGCATCACTGTTTTAGGTCCAAAAAACTGCTCCGGATTTTCAGGGTCCAACGGCACATTCATCGAGTATACTTTCAACGCCAATGCCTTCGAGTGGTATGCTTTATTATCTACCATCACCTCCATTGGCGGCAAATAATACAGTGCCGAGTCAAATGACGTAACAGTATATTCCTGCGTAATCAGCATTCGCTTATTATCATTTATATACTGTGTATCCGCTTTCGCGACATCGATAATCTCCACACCACGCACTAAAGTATCAGTATAAACCGGAAAAATGGCCCGTTTATCCGCATCCAGCGCCACTTGAAGTTTTATCTTCGCTTGGTCACCAATATATATTTGCAGAGAATCGATGGTAGCATCCACTGTTACCGACTGCGCCACAGCCTTGCCGGTCAATATGCCCAATAGGGTTATCAGAAACAGATATCTTTTCATTTTTCCGATTAATTTCGTTTTGCAAACAAATTCATCAATGCCTTGACATAATCCTGATCGGTACGTACCGACACATTATCGACATTACTCTTAGTGAACACTTCATGCAGCTCCACCTGTTTGTTCACCCACCAATCATGATGAGCGCGACGAACGGCACGTGATGAAGTGTCAATCCACTGTTCATGTCCGGTCTCAGCATCTTTAATTTTCATCAAGCCGATAGCCGGCAGTTCCTCTACCCTGCGGTCATACACCTGGATAGCTACCACATCATGTTTCCGGTTGGCAATGGTCATTGCATTCTTGAAATTTCCCTGATCGATGAAATCGGACAAAAGAAACGCCGTGCAACGACGCTTCATCACGTTCGTCAGATATTCCAATCCGAGACGGATGTCTGTCCGTCTGCTTTCTGCCTTGAAATCAATCAATTCGCGGATAATATACAAGATATGCTTTCGCCCTTTCTTGGGTGGGATAAACTTCTCTATTCGGTCAGAGAAAAAGATAACGCCGATTTTATCATTGTTCTGTATAGCCGAAAATGCCAATGTAGCTGCAATCTCCGTCACCATATCCTTTTTCATCTGCTTCACCGTACCGAATTCCAAACTACCGGAAACATCCACCAGCAACATCACGGTCAGTTCACGCTCCTCTTCAAACACCTTGACGTAAGGTTTGTTGAAGCGTGCGGTCACGTTCCAGTCAATGTCGCGTATATCGTCGCCAAACTGATATTCGCGCACTTCGGAAAATGCCATACCTCTACCCTTGAAAGCCGAATGATACTGGCCTGCAAAAATATTGTTGGACAATCCGCGCGTTTTGATTTCAATTTGACGGACTTTTTTTAACAGTTCACTTGTTTCCATTTATATAGTAGAATAATTCCGTTAATAAATACCTACGACGTTCTTCAAAAACGTCGACAAGATTCTTTAAAAACGTTGGCAACGTTTATTTATAGCTTCCAGAAGCTATTTTATAGATATTTACATCAAGGTACTTCAACCTTATTCAATATCTTACTGATGATTTCATCAGAAGTCAGGTTGCTGGCTTCTGCCTCATATGTCAGACCGATACGATGACGCAATACGTCATGAGCCACAGCACGCACATCCTCGGGAATAACGTAACCACGGCGTTTGATGAAAGCATAAGTACGGGCTGCCAATGCCAGATTGATAGATGCACGGGGTGAACCACCAAACCCAATCATATCTTTCAGCTCTTTCAAGTCATATTTTTCCGGATAACGGGTCGCAAACACAATATCAACAATATAGCGTTCTATTTTTTCATCCAGATACACTTGGCGGACTACCTTACGGGCTTCAATAATTTCTTCTGCTTTCAGAATAGGTCTCACATTGAACTTCTCACCATTGATATTCTGGCGGATAATCAGTTTTTCTTCTTCCATCTTCGGATAGTCAATGACTACTTTCAGCATAAAACGGTCTACCTGTGCTTCGGGCAACGGATAAGTACCCTCCTGTTCGATGGGATTCTGTGTAGCAAGTACGAGGAAAGGTTCGGGCAACAAGAATGTTTGCTTACCAATAGTCACCTGACGTTCCTGCATGGCTTCCAGCAAGGCACTCTGCACTTTGGCTGGAGCACGGTTGATTTCATCTGCCAAAACGAAGTTAGCGAAAACAGGTCCCTTCTTTACCTGGAAAGTTTCATCCTTCTGACTGTAAACCATTGTACCGATAACATCGGCAGGCAATAAATCGGGCGTAAACTGTATTCGGCTATATTGCGCATCAATCAGTGAAGCCAGCGTCTTGATGGCCAATGTCTTTGCCAAACCCGGCACACCTTCCAACAATACGTGTCCATCGGATAGCAAACCGATTAACAATGACTCTACCAGATGTTTCTGTCCTACGATAATCTGGTCCATGCCAGTAGTAAGGTTGGTAACGAAAGAACTTTGTCTTTCAATCCGCTCATTCAGTTCGCGGATATCAATTGTTTCAGCCATAAATACTCTTATTTTTTATTGTTTAAATTTCGTTAGTTATCCAGTATTTTACTGGTAATTATTTTTTTCGCTCCCAAAAGTACGGGAATAAATTAACCATACCAACTAATTTTTATTAAAAAACAATTAGATTAAACTACTTTCATAGAGTTTAGTAGTTAGCAATAGTTTCTAAAAAGATTTTCAATTTCGCAGATGGGGATAAATAATAATTCACCCCTGCAGGTACCGTATTGTCAACTTGCAGGGGTGAGATATTTCCTTTTATTTCTTCACAAGTTCCGGTATCTTGACTACAGTTCCATAAGGTACATGATCCGGATTCTTGATAACATCGGGATTATACCTCACGATATACGGCCAAAGAGCTTTGGTTCCGTAGAAACGAAGTGCAACCCTCGTCAAAGTTTCCCCCTCCTTTATTGTATAGGTGGTCTTTGTCCCCACTATTTTATAGTTCACAGAATCCACATCAAAAGGAGTTGCCGACGGTTTCTTGTTTTCTTTCTTAGAAGTTACTTTTTTGGTATCCATTTCAGAGACAGGAGCAACAGGTTTTGTTTTAATTACCTGCTCAGGTACAACTATCGACGTAACGGCTTCTGCCACTGTATCTGCTTTCGCAGCCAACGTAGTGTTTTTCTGCGTAATACTATCCGTCAAAGCAACAGGAACAATCTGTTTTTCCGTCTTTTCATCAGCTACTTTATCAGCAGGTGGTACAGAACTGTCAAACCAGTCCGGATAATACATGAAAAGCACAGCACCTACACACAACACAACCACCAGCACTATAATACCAATGAAAAACTTCATAGTAGAACTATCCGACGCATCCACCGGAGGAGTTAGAGTGTCAGGAGCAGGTACCTCATAAGCAGGAACTCGATCTTCTTCCCAGTACGGCTGTTCTTTCACTTCTACGAGCTCGCCTACAGGTTCTTCCGTGGGCGCTTCCACCACTTGAATTGTTTTGTCAACAGTTTCTATCGATTCCTCTTCTATTTCAACAGGCGTTTCTTCAACACTCCCCTTCCCGTCAGCTAGCACCTCTTCTATTTCTACTACAGTAGAGATTTCTTCCGTTTCGGCAGGTATTTCTTCAGCAGTTTGCTTCCCTGAAAGTTCTTCTTCTTTTTCTTCTTCCTCCTCGGAATTATTTTCTACCAGAGTATCTGCCAACACCGTTTCATCATTCAAAACTACCGTCTCAAAATGCGAGAAAGGCTTGTTTATCAAATCTTTCAGAGAAGGTTCCGGAGCAAACGAAACTTTAGTATGCCCTTGTATCTCAAATCTTTCTCCTGTATTTATATTTACACTTTCACGGCTCTCTACATCTATCAGCTTGAATGTCCCCAAGCCTTTAATCTTCACATACTTATCTGTCTCCAGCGATTCTTCGACCAACTGGAAAAATTCTTTCACGAAACTCTCGGCATCTTTCTTATCCATGCCGTGCTTTTCGGCAAGCAGTTCTATCAGATTCTGTATGTTCAGCTTTTCATTCATAATTATGGGAGATTACTTTAAGTGAGACAGATGGTTACTTAAATTTATCCTTCAGAGCAGTGCTGGGTTTATAATTCAGTACTAACTTGGGAGGAACCAACATACGCAATTTTGTTGTAGGATTAATAGTAATACGCTCAGCTTTCTTCTTTACCTCAAAAGTTCCGAAACCTTGTATTGAAATAGTGTTCCCCTCTTGCAACTGTTGCGTCATGTCCGACAGCAAAGATGCAATCAGCTCGGATGTATCCTTTATGGTATACCCCAATCTCCGTGACAATTCTGAAGTAAACTCTTTATTATTCAAAATCCAGATATTTTTATAAAGTTCGACGCTATATTAGCAAAACTTCCGCATATACACAAATTCTTCGGGAAAAATCTTTAAATTACCCGTCCAAAAAGGTCGAAATCATCGGAATTTATTATCTCTACCTGGTAAAAGTTACCTATAAGCAAAGGCTTCCCTTCCTGTGCTATCAATACTTCCGGGTCCACTTCAGGAGAATCAAACTCAGTACGGCCAACGTAATAATCACCTTCCAGACGGTCTATGATCACTTTCATACGCTGACCCACTTTTGCTACGCTCAATTCAGCTGAAATCCCCTGTTGAATAGACATCAATTCATCCAAACGCGCCTGCTTGATCTCCTGGGGAATTTCATCTTCATAGTGGGCAGCCGCATAAGTGCCATCCTCTTCCGAATAAGCAAAAGCTCCCATTCTATCGAAACGGACCTTACGGACAAACTCCTTCAAATCTTCAAAATCAGCTTCCGTTTCCCCAGGATGCCCCACCATCAAAGTAGTACGCAAATGTATTCCCGGCACCTCTCGACGGAATTGTTCCAGCAGACGATAAGTTTCTTCTTTAGTCACATGACGACGCATTTTCTCAAGCATCGGATCACTAATGTGCTGAAGGGCAATATCCATATATTTGCATACATTAGGACGCTCACGCATCACTCTGAACAACCCTGTCGGAAAATGCGCCGGATAAGCATAATGCAAGCGTATCCACTCCACACCAGGCACCTCAGAAATACGCTCTATAAGTTCGGGAAGCATTTGTTTCTTATACAAGTCCACACCGTAATAAGTCAGTTCCTGAGCAATAACCTGAAACTCCTTCACGCCTTTAGCAACCAAATAACGCACTTCATCCAAAATTTCCTCCATTGGACGAGATACATGTCTTCCCGTGATAATAGGAATGGCACAATACGAGCATTTCCGGTCACAACCTTCTGATATTTTCAGATATGCATAATGTTTGGGAGTGGTAAGCGTACGTTCAATATGAAGTTCTTCATGATAGGCTTTACCAAGATCCTGCAACAACTCTGCCCAATTGAATTTACCATAGAATTTGTCTACCTGCGGAATCTCAATCGCCAGTTCTTTCAGGTAACGCTCTGAGAGACACCCCATCACATACAACTTCTCCAACTGTCCCTCTTCCCTTGCCTGCGCAAATTCCAGAATCATATTAATAGATTCTTCCTTTGCATCACCGATGAAACCGCAAGTATTGATAACTACAATCTCTCCTTTCGGTTTTTCCGCATCATGGGTCACATGATATCCGACCTCTTCCAGTTGACGCATCAGATGCTCCGAATCCACTAAATTTTTAGAACACCCCAGAGTGATGATATCGATAGTCTTCCGTTTCATGCATTCTCTCCAAACAATGAATCAACAAACTCTTTTTTGCGGAACACCTGTAAATCTTCCATTCCTTCGCCAAGCCCGATGTACTTCACAGGGATTTTGAATTGATCCGAAATACCAATAACCACACCTCCCTTGGCAGTACCATCCAGTTTTGTAATAGCCATTGCAGTCACTTCTGTTGCTAAAGTAAACTGTTTGGCTTGTTCAAACGCATTTTGTCCGGTGGAACCGTCCAAAACCAGCAACACTTCATCCGGAGCGTCAGGAACCACTTTCTTCATCACATTCTTAATCTTGGTCAACTCATTCATCAAGCCCACTTTATTATGAAGACGTCCCGCAGTATCGATAATCACCACATCCGCATTATTGGCAACAGCAGAACTCAAGGTATCATAAGCCACGGAAGCAGGATCAGCTCCCATTTTTTGTTTGATAACAGGCACTCCTACCCGTCCGCCCCAGATATCCAACTGCTCGACAGCTGCCGCGCGGAAAGTATCCGCCGCACCCAGATAGACACTCTTACCTGCTTTCTTAAATTGATAGGCCAGCTTTCCGATAGTAGTGGTTTTGCCCACACCGTTCACTCCCACCACCATAATAACATAAGGTTTCTTCCCAATCGGCGCTTCAAAATCAGCGACATCGTCCGAATTATTTTCTGTCAATAAAGCAGCGATTTCATCGCGCAAGATAGTATTCAACTCTTGCGCATTCATGTATTTTTCAGCTGCGGCACGCTTCTCTATACGTTCAATTATATTTAACGTAGTTTCCACGCCTACATCCGAAGTAATCAACACCTCCTCCAGATTGTCCAGTACTTCGTCATCCACTTTCGACTTTCCTGCCACAGCACGGGCAATCTTTCCGAACACACTTTCCTTCGTCTTAGACAATCCTTTATCTAAAGTTTCCTTCTTTTCCTTCGAGAAAAAACTAAAAAATCCCATATACTATTTGTTTATACAATACATTATTCTACAAAGATATAACAAAGTAATGAAAGTATGGGAATAAAGTATAAAAAAAATCCCCCTATCGTGATGTGATAAGAGGATTTTATAATCAAACGTCTTTCGACGAACTATCTTATTTCTTAAAAAAGTCTTGCACTTTTTCGTTCAATACCATTTGTTCATCAAAGGTATAAGCACCGGTTTTCGGAGACTTAACCATTTTGATAACCTTTGTATAAGCACGACCTTCTTTAGAACCTTCGTGCAAACTTGCTACAGTTTTCTTTGCCATGGGTTATACTTATTATTTAATTTCTTTATGTACTGTTACTCTCTTCAAAATCGGATTGTATTTTTTCAATTCCAATCTTTCAGTTGTATTCTTTCTATTCTTAGTAGTGATATAACGAGAAGTTCCCGGCATACCACTATCTTTGTGTTCTGTGCATTCCAGAATCACCTGCACTCTGTTACCTTTTGCTTTCTTTGCCATAATCAGTATTCTCCTCTACTTTTTAGCCAATTACTTTAATGCTTTTCCAATCACAATAACCTTTAGCTACTGCATCGTTCAAGGCAGCATCCAGTCCTTTCTTATTAATAATACGCAGACCGTTAGCGCAAATGCTAAGGCTGATCCAACAGTCTTGCTCTACATAGTAGAACTTCTTGTTAAACAAGTTCAAATCAAAGGTTCTCTTAGTTCTTCTCTTTGAGTGTGAAACATTGTTGCCAATCATGGCTTTCTTTCCGGTAATTTGACAAATCTTCGACATTTCTATCTTATTTTTATAGTTTTTATCTATACTTATTTCAAACAGAGCGCAAAGTAAGTACTTTTATCGATACCAAACAAGTTTTTCATAAAATAATTCACTGTATGATAGCAATTTTTCTTCATTTTAAGCACTCACAAAGCATCATTAGAGCATTTTGAACAGCTTTTCGCACATTTCCGGTTCTTCCGTCATCTCCCTCCTGCCTGAAAGTAACAATTTCATTTTTATAGGCAGCGGCAATCCACACAGTCCCCACAGGCTTTTCCCGGCTACCTCCTCCGGGTCCAGCAATTCCGGACGTGGCAACGGCACAATCTGTTTTCAGCGCTTTCATCGCGCCTCTTGCCATTTCAATCACCGTTTCACGACTAACAGCCCCATATTTTTCGAGTGTTTCGGCTGAAACGTGAAGCAAAGCCATCTTCACTTCATTGGAATACGCCACAATCCCACCGTTAAAGTACTCCGAACTCCCCGGAACAGAAGTTACCAAGGCAGCAATGCTTCCTCCAGTGCAACTTTCTGCGGTGGAAAGGGATAATTTCTTCTTTTTCAACAACTCACCTACTATTTCTTCCAGTTTCATACACCTTATTATATATAGCCCTCTATTTTATTCTGGTTTCCCGCCCCTATCACCTGCCGTATCAAATCCGTATTTGCTCCGTATCATATATTTAGACCAGACACGGACTTGGTACGGGCCAGAACCGAGTATGGTGCAGACTAAATATTGTTCTAAAAGTCCTTTTATTACAATATGACGCGCGAGTAAGCCGGCGCATCTATCGAACAAAAATCCTGATCCTGATACTTGAAATATCCGGTGATGGCAATCATAGCGGCATTATCCGTTGTATAGCTGAATTTTGGGATGAATATCTTCCAACCGTACTTCTCGGCATGCTCGCGAAAAGCATTGCGCAGACCGTTATTGGCAGAAACACCACCGGCCACGGCTACCTCCTTTACTTTATATTCCTTAGCCGCTCTACGCAATTTATCCATTAGAATATCTACAACAGTAGCTTCGAGCGAAGCCGCCAAATCCGCCTTATGATGTTCGATGAAATCGGGATCTTCCTTTACCCAGTTGCGCAGGGAATAAAGAAAAGAGGTTTTCAAGCCACTAAAACTGTAATCCAGCCCGGGGATATGAGGTTTGCTGAAAGTAAAAGCTTTCGGATTTCCCTGACGGGCCAGTTTATCAATAATCGGACCACCAGGATACCCAAGCCCCATGACCTTGGAGCATTTGTCAATAGCTTCTCCTGCGGCATCGTCAATAGTCTGCCCTAAAATCTCCATATCATTGTACGCCTTTACCAGGATTATCTGCGAATTCCCTCCTGAAACGAGCAAGCAAAGGAAAGGAAATTCCGGCTGAACATTCTCTTCACCTTCTACTTTAATAAAATGAGCTAACACATGGCCTATCAAATGATTAACATCTACCATAGGAATACCCAAAGAACGAGCGAACCCTTTAGCAAACGATACCCCTACCAAGAGCGAACCCATTAACCCAGGACCTCTTGTAAAAGCAACCGCACTCAGTTCTTCTTTCGTCACTCCAGCACGTTTCAATGCTTCGTGAACTACCGGAACTATGTTTTGCTGATGTGCCCGTGAAGCCAATTCAGGAACTACACCACCGTAGGCTTCGTGTACCGCCTGACTGGAAACAACATTCGACAGTAAATATCCATCTTTGATAACGGCAGCTGAAGTGTCGTCGCAAGAGCTTTCTATTCCTAAAATTATTGTACTCATATCGTTATTTACGTTTAAACGCTGCAAAAGTAATGATAAAAGTACGATTGATAACGTATAATTTCATATTTTTGTTGGCTAAATCAAACAAACCGCCTATCAGAAAGTTAAAAAAGACAGTTCGCTGGGTGCTCGGTATTATATTAAGTTTATATATCGGGACGATATTGCTGTTGAACATACCTTACGTTCAGCGACAGATATCCGTGCTCGTTGCAAACGAATTATCAGACGTACTGGGTACAGAACTGACTATCGGGCGGATAAACATAGGCTTACTGAACCGTATTATTGTTGACGATTTACTATTGAACGACCAGTCCGATAAAGAGATGCTGAAAGTGTCCCGTCTCTCTGCCAAATTTGATATACTCCCCCTGTTCAAGGGAAAAATATCAATCAGCAATGTACAACTATTCGGTTTCAATATCAATCTAGAGAAAAAAACACCGGAAGACATACCCAACTTTCAGTTTGTGTTAGACGCCTTTGCTTCAAAAGACACAATCAAGAAAGAGAGCAATCTCGATTTACGCATCAATTCCCTATTGATACGACGAGGCAGAATGTCTTATAACGTGCTGTCGGCCGAAGAAACGCCTGGAAAGTTCAATGCCCGGCATGTCCAGTTGCGCAATATCATCGCTAATATTTCATTGAAAGCGCTCCAAAGCGACTCTGTCAATGCAGCCATCAAGCGTTTGAGTGTCGAAGAAAGAAATTCCGGTTTCGAACTGAGGAAATTGAGTCTTAAAATCGTAGCGAACAATCAGAAGATGAATATTGAGAATTTCGCTATTGACTTGCCGAACACTTCGCTTGAGATGGATACGATACACATGGAATATGACAGCCTGGGAGCTTTCAACAATTTTGCCAATGATGTACGTTTTTCCTATCGCATACTGCCTTCGGACGTAGCACTTTGCGATCTGGCAGCATTTGTGCCCGCTTTCTCTCCTTTCAAAGAGAAATTGCAGATAGCTGTAGAGACAAGCGGCACCATTAATCAATTAAACTGTCCGCACCTGTCCATCACAGGAGGCCAGCATTTTCATTTAAGGGGAGATGTTTCCTTGCAGGATTTGTCGCATCCCCAGGATGCTTTCGTTTTTGGCAACCTTTCCAGCCTCTATGCCGATCCGGAAGGCATTGCCTTCTTTGTCCGCAACCTGAGTAAGAACTACGAAGGTGTCCCGCCGATATTACAACGATTGGGGACCATCTCGTTTCGCGGAGAAGTATCGGGATACTTTACAGACCTTGTTACCTACGGTTTGGTACATACCGATATGGGTTCTATCAAAACCGACTTGAAATTAAGTTCGAATAAGGAAAAAGGTTATTTTGCCTATTCAGGCGCCGTGAAGACCGAGGAATTTGAATTAGGCAATATGTTGGCTAACGCAAAGTTGGGTAAAGTAACCTTTAATCTCAAAGTAGACGGTAACCACTACAGAAAGCAGTATCCCTCCATTGTGATGAAAGGATTGGTCGCATCCATCGACTACAGCGATTACACGTATGAGAACATTACCCTCGACGGAGAATACAAACAAGGCGGTTTCGACGGGAAAATAGCATTGGACGATAAGAATGGCTCTATGTTATTGAATGGTAGTATCAATACTGCCAGTCGCATACCGACTTTTAATTTCCATGCGGACATCCGTAACGTGCGTCCTCATGAACTGCATCTGACCCCCCAATACAAAGATACGGAAGTGTCAGTTCAATTGACTGCCGATTTCACCGGCGGTTCAATTGATGAAATGAATGGAGAAATCAATATCGACAGCCTGCAATTCACAGCACCTGACAAGGACTACTTCCTGGATAACCTGAAAATAGCCGCCACGCGGAAAGACGAGTCACACAAGCAATTGAAAATAACGTCTAATTTCCTGAATGCAAGCATTGAAGGGGATTATTCTTATCGTACACTGCCTGCCAGTGTGCTGAATATAATGCGAAGATACATTCCTGCTTTGATACTGCCGGACAAACAACAGATAGAAAGTGAGAATAATTTCTATTTTGATATAAACATCTTCAATACCGACATATTTTCTACCATACTTAACATTCCGGTGAAGATTTACACACACTCCACCCTCAAAGGGTACTTCAACGACAAGGCACAACGCCTACGGGTAGAAGGTTACTTTCCCCGTTTGCGCTACGGGGATAAATTCATCGAATCCGGCATGATATTATGTGAGAATCCTGGTGATAAGTTCCATGCCCGCGTACGCTTCAGCAACCGCAAGCCGGAAGGTGCGATAAACGTGGCATTAGAGGCGCAAGCCAAAGACGACATTATACAGACTTCCTTGAATTGGGGTAACATCAGCACCGTCACCTATAGCGGAAAATTAGCTGCCACCGCGCATTTCATCCGCACACAAGCCGAAGGACGGGACAATAAACGTATCCGTTCAGCCAAAGCAGCATCGGCATTGAAAACTGTTGTAGATGTTCAAAAGACTGATATTATTCTGAACGATACATTATGGGAGATACATCCGTCACAAGTGGTCATTGACTCTGGAAAGATACATATCAATGATTTCTATTTCAGCCATAAAGACCGGCATCTTCGCATCAACGGCATCATTTCCGAACAGCCCGAAGATACGGTTCGCCTGGATTTGAAAGACATCAATATAGGGTATGTGTTCGACATTGCCAATCTTGGAGTCAACTTCCAGGGTGAAGCCACCGGGCCTGCCTATGCCAGCGGAATATTGAAGAAGCCCGTCATGTACACCGACCTTTTCATCCGAAGTCTCGGACTGAACGATGGTCTGCTGGGTGATGCCAACATCCATGGAGAATGGCATCATGAAGTGGAAGGCATCTATCTTGATGCCCACATCCGCGAGAAGGACATTGCCAAGAGTCATGTATACGGCTACATATATCCTATAAAGCCCAAAAGTGCGCTCGACCTGCAGATAGAAGCCGACAATACCAATCTGAAGTTCATAGAATACTTCATGAGCAGCATTACACCGGAGTTCAACGGACGTGCCAGCGGCAATGTACATTTCTATGGCAAATTTAAAGGTCTCACTATGGAAGGACGCGTATTCGGCGATGCTTCCATGAAGGTAGACGTACTGAATACCACCTTCTTCATAAAAGACAGTATCCGCATAGAACCTAACGGACTGACCTTCCGTGATAATCGCATTTTCGATCTGCACGGCAACCAAGGACGTGTGAATGGCCATCTGCACTATCAACACTTTAAGAACCTGGAATATCGTTTCCAGTTTGAAGTGAACGACATGTTGGTGATGAATACAAAAGAATCACTGGATTTTCCTTTTTACGGAACTGTCTACGGAACAGGAAGTGCCTTGATAGCTGGCAATGTACGGGATGGAGTCAACATCGATGTAGCCATGACCACCGACCGTAACACTAACTTCGTATATATAAAAGATAATGTATCCTCAGCCGCCAGCAACCAGTTCATCAAATTTGTGGATAAAACGCCCCGCCGAGCTATTATGGATTCCATAAGTTTAACTTCCGACTACGAACTGGCACAACAAGAGATACGCCAGGAAGAAGAGAACCTGACAGACATCCGCCTCAATCTGCTTGTCGAAGCCACACCCAACGCAACAATGCGCATCGTCATGGATCCGATAGCCGGTGACTACATCAGTGGACGCGGTTCAGGCAATATCCGCACGGAATTTTATAACAAGGCTGATGATGTAAAGATGTTCGGTAACTACCGCATTAGCCAGGGTGTCTATAAATTCAGCTTACAAGAAGTGATACGCAAAGACTTTACCATCAAAGATGGAAGTACCATTAACTTCAACGGCTCTCCATTGGATGCTACAATGGATATTTTGGCAAGCTATACTGTAAACTCCGCTTCACTGAACGACCTGGTACCGAACGCAAGCAACTATGGAGTTCAGACAAACATCAAAGTGAACTGCATAATGAACCTGACAGGGCAACTGACTTCTCCGGACATCAAACTAAGCCTGGAAGTCCCCAACGAACGGGATGAAGTGCAGGCGCTTATCCGCAATTATATTCCTACAGATGAACAGATGAACATGCAGATACTATATCTGCTGGGTATCGGTAAGTTCTATACTCCAGAAAACGTAGACGCCACGCAAAATTCCAATATGATGTCCTCCGTGCTTTCCTCCACCCTTTCGGGACAATTGAACAATGCACTTTCAAGCATCATCAACAGTAACAACTGGAATATCGGCACAAACCTCAGTACCGGGGAAAAGGGCTGGACAGATATGGAATTCGAAGGTATGTTGTCGGGACAGTTACTGAACAATCGCCTGCTCATCAACGGCAACTTCGGCTACCGCGATAATCCAATGGCAAATACCAACTTCGTAGGCGACTTCGAGGCTGAATGGCTTGTGAACCGTAACGGAGACATACGTCTGAAAGCATACAACGAAACCAATGACCGCTACTACACCCGCACGAACCTGACAACGCAAGGCATAGGCATCATTTTCAAGAAAGACTTCAATCGCTGGAAAGAACTGATGTTCTGGAATAAGTGGAAACTGAAACGACTGAAACGTGAACAAGAAAAGCGAAATTCGGAAACAGTACACCCCGATGCCCCAAAAGAAATCAAACGTGACTCGCTAAATATGCAAATGCCCATCAAACCCTCAGAAGAGGCACAAGCAAAGCAAAAAAGAGGCGAAGTGAAAAGATAAGTGTTTTTTCACTTCCGCTTTCCGACACTTCACCTCCCAATAAGGGCACTTCACCACGCTACGGATACAATCTGCGTTCATCTCTCCTACCTTTGCCTTTGTGGAAAACATATATTCCACAGTGAACGCAAAGCATTAACCCGTAACAACAAACGACATGTTTAAAGCCATTGTAAGATTTTCTATCCGCAAAAAGCTATTTGTAGGACTCACCACATTATTTCTACTCATCGGCGGCATTTATGCTATGATGACGTTGCCCATAGATGCTGTACCTGACATCACAAACAATCAGGTGCAAATCGTCACAGTTTCACCTACTTTAGCTCCCCAGGAAGTAGAGCAGCTCATCACTATGCCCATCGAGATAGCCATGAGTAATATCATGAACGTAGAAGAAATTCGTTCCGTATCACGTTTCGGACTCTCTGTCGTCACAGTAGTTTTCAAAGAGAGTGTCCCGACACTGGATGCACGCCAACTTATCAATGAACAAATCAGCGCTGTCTCCGGTGAAATACCTCCCGAACTGGGCACACCCGAAATGATGCCCATCACCACCGGACTCGGAGAAATCTACCAATATATATTAAAGGTAGACTCTGCCCACAGAGACCAGTATGATGCCATGGAATTGCGCACCATTCAAGACTGGATGGTGAAACGCCAACTTTCAGGTATTCCCGGCATCGTAGAAATCAATAGTTTCGGCGGTTACCTAAAACAATATGAAGTGGCCGTCGACCCGGACGCTCTGTTCTCTCTCAACATAACCATCGGAGAGGTTTTTGAAGCGTTAAGCCAAAATAATCAGAACACCGGTGGCAGTTACATCGAAAAAGTGAAGAATGCTTACTACATCCGTTCGGAAGGCATGATTACCCGTACAAAAGACATTGAGCAAATTGTGGTAGCCAATCGTGGCGGCATTCCTGTATACATCTCTGACGTCGGTCAAGTCCGCTTCGGTTCACCGAAACGTTTTGGCGCCATGACGATGGACGGTACAGGCGAATGCGTAGGCGGTATTGCCATGATGTTGAAAGGTGCCAACGCCAATGTCGTTACCCAAGAACTGGAATGCCGCGTGGAGAAGATACAAAAGTTACTACCTGAAGGTGTCAGTATAGAACCCTATCTGAATCGCTCCGAATTAGTGAACCGTAACATCTCTACCGTAGTCCGCAACCTGATCGAAGGCGCCATCATTGTCTTTATTATCCTGATTATCTTCTTAGGCAATGTACGCGCAGGCCTTATCGTGGCTTCAGTCATTCCCCTCGCCATGCTGTTCGGATTTATCATGATGCGCATCTTTGGGGTTACAGCCAATCTTATGAGCCTCGGTGCCATTGACTTCGGTATTGTGGTGGATGGTTCCATCGTGATACTGGAAGGCATTCTTGCACACCTTTACAGTGGAAAACTTCGGAATAGTGCTGCAAACGGCAAAGGAAGTATTACCCTGACCCGCCGGGAGATGGACGAAGAAGTAGAAGCCGGCGCCTCGAATGTAGTCCGTTCTGCCACTTTCGCCGTATTCATCATCCTTATCGTGTTCTTTCCGATACTGACCCTGACAGGCATTGAAGGCAAATACTTTACACCTATGGCAAAAACACTGGTCTTCTGCATCATAGGAGCCTTAATTTTGTCATTGACGTATGTGCCCATGATGGCCTCCCTTTTCCTGAAACATACCATTGTAGTGAAACCTACATTGGCCGACCGTTTCTTCAGCCGCCTCAATGCATTCTATCAGCGTGCATTGAACTTCTGTCTCCGTTTCCGTTGGCAAACGGTAAGTATTGCATTTGCCGCTCTCATAGCCTCCGTCTTTCTTTTCACCCGCCTGGGTGCCGAATTTATTCCGACCCTGGATGAAGGTGATTTCGCCATGCAAATGACACTGCCTGCCGGATCATCCTTATCCGAGAGTATCGAGGTATCCAAACTGGCACAGAAAGCGTTGATGGATCAGTTTCCCGAAATCAAGCATGTTGTAGCGAAAATAGGTACGGCAGAAGTTCCCACCGACCCCATGGCTGTAGAAGATGCCGATGTAATGATCGTGATGAAGCCTTTCAAGGAATGGACCTCCGCCACCAGCCGCGCTGAAATGGTAGACAAGATGAAAGCAGCTCTAGAACCACTCAGCGACCGTGCTGAATTCAACTTCTCCCAACCTATCCAGCTCCGCTTTAACGAACTTATGACGGGAGCTAAAGCAGACATAGCCGTAAAACTTTACGGAGAAGATACCCATGAGTTGTATGCGCGTGCCAAAGAGGCTGCCCGATATGTGGAACTGGTGCCCGGAGCATCCGACGTCATTGTAGAACAAACAATGGGACTTCCCCAGTTGGTAGTGAAATACAATCGTGGTAAGATAGCACGTTACGGTGCCAATATCGGCGAACTGAACACCATCATCCGCACCGCCTACGCCGGTGAAGTCAGCGGTGTAATCTTTGAAAACGAACGCCGCTTCGACCTCGTAGTCCGACTTGATCAGGAGAAGGTGGCCGACCTCAATCTTGACAAACTATTTGTCCGCACTTCCGAAGGAATACAAATACCAGTCAGCGAATTTGCCACTATCGACCTGGTAGAAGGTCCTCTGCAGATCAACCGTGATGCCACCAAACGACGAATCGTCATTGGGGTCAACGTACGCAACGCTGACATCCAGCAAGTAGTAGCCAATATCCAGAAAACACTAGATAAGAACATCAAACTGAAACCGGGCTATTACTTTGAATATGGCGGACAGTTCGAGAACCTGCAAAATGCCATTAATACCCTTATGGTC
This sequence comes from uncultured bacterium, assembly GCA_905215555.1. GTDB lineage: Bacteria > Bacteroidota > Bacteroidia > Bacteroidales > Bacteroidaceae > Bacteroides. Next base: position 12,593 of record CAJMQU010000041.1, on the reverse strand, counting down.
GTCATCCCCATAGCTCTGATGCTGATATTACTTATTCTCTTTTTCGCCTTCAAGAATATCACCTACACATTGATGGTGTTCACCACCGTACCTCTTTCACTTATAGGCGGTATCCTGGCATTGTGGTTACGCGGATTGCCGTTCAGTATCTCGGCAGGCGTGGGATTCATCGCTCTGTTTGGCGTGGCCGTACTTAATGGCATCCTGATGATAAACCATTTCAATGACTTAAAAAAGAAAAACAAATATGCTATGACTACCAATCGCATCATCCGTTTGGGAACCCCTCATCTGCTGCGTCCAGTATTCCTTACAGGGCTGGTCGCATCCATGGGATTTGTCCCGATGGCTATCGCCACATCGGCAGGTGCCGAAGTACAACGTCCGTTGGCAACGGTCGTAATCGGCGGATTAATACTCTCTACCATCCTGACGTTAATCATCTTACCTGTATTTTATAAGATTGTAAATATCAGTACTATCATCTGGAAACGCCCCAAGAAAGGTTTCCTCCTGTTGAGCGGTATACTTCTGCTGACTGCCACCGGAATACAGGCACAACAAGTCAGCTTGGACGAAGCAATCGCCATTGCACAGCAGAACCACCCGCGTCTGAAAACAGCCACTGCAGCTATCCGGCAGGCACAAGCTTCGAGAGGTGAAATAGTAGAAACTCCGCCAACTACTTTCAGCTACTCCTGGGGACAACTGAACGGTGAAGAAAAGAAAGACAAGGAAATAGCCGTGGAACAAAGCCTCGGTTCCTTACTTACTCCTTTTTACAAGAATGCTCTCGTCAACCGCCGCGTACAAACCGGAACCTACTACCGGCAAATGGTAGAGAAAGAAATCACAGCCGAGGTGAAACGAGCATGGGCATACTATCAATATACCTATCAGATATGTAACCTCTATCGAGACCAGGAGCATCTGGCTACGGAATTGGAACGTATCACCACTTTGCGATATCAGCAAGGAGAAATCACCCTGCTCGAAAAGAACATGATGAGCACCCTTGCCGCTGACCTCCACAACAAATTGTACCAGGCTCGGGAGGAGCAAAAATTAGCCCTTTCACGCTTCCAATGGACCTGCTACAGCGATGTTGCCATTATCCCGGCAGACACAGCCCAAAACTTATTCCCTGCCGGCATTATACAAGATATACCTTCCGAAGCACACATCAAGTACTTCAACAGCCAGGCAGCCGAAGCCCGGGCCGCACTGAACGTGGAGCGTAGCCATTTCTTCCCTGAACTGAGTATCGGCTACACTCGGCAAGACATTCTGCCCATGAAGAACCTGAATGCCTGGATGATAGGTGTATCTTTCCCTATCTACTTTCTGCCTCAAAGCAGCAAAGTCAAGCAAGCCCGCATCTCCGCTTCCACCGCCCGCATACAGGCGGAAGCGAACATACGCGAACTGAACAATAAAATAGTGGAGTTAGCAGCATCACTGCGCCGATACGGAGAAAGTCTACGCTTCTACACCACTTCGGCACTGAAAGAAGCCAGCGAACTGACCAAAAGTGCTACTCTGCAATTGCAACACAGCGAAACGGGCATCACCGAGTTTATCCAGTCCGTCAACACTGCACGGGATATACGCCGGGGATATATCGAAACTATCTATCAATACAATGTAGCCGCTTTAGAATACGAATTATATAATTAATGAAAGGAACATAACATGAAAAGAATAATTTTACCCTTCACCCTGTTAGTCTTCGTAGCCTGTAATGGCAACCAGGACTCTGCAACTGCAGAAGCAACCGCCAAAGCCGACACCACTGTCATTTCCGAACCTACTCCCACTGACAGCGTACAAGTGGATGGCATCACCTCGGCAACCTCAAAGCCCAACCAAGTCTCTTTCAACGGAACGATAGTACTCCCTCCCCAGCGACAAGTAACCGTAGCTATCACAATGGGAGGCATCGTCCGCAACACCTCCCTGCTGCCGGGACAATATGTACAAAAAGGCTCACTGATTGCCACATTGGATAATCCAGATTTCATAAATCTGCAACAGACTTATCTGGATAGTCATGCCCAGACAGAATATCTGAAAGCCGAATATGAGCGCCAGAAAACGCTCTCATCCGAGCAAGCGGCTTCACAGAAGAAGTTCCAGCAGAGCAAGGCCGACTATCTTTCCATGCAAAGCCGACTCGAAGCCGCAGCCGCACAACTGTCATTGCTAGGAGTTTCATCAGCCGACTTGCTAAAAGATGGCATACAACCCTTGTTGCAAATAAAAGCTCCCATCAGCGGCTACGCAGGGAACGTCAACCTGAACATCGGCAGATATATCCAGCCCGGTGATGCGCTCTGCGACATCATCGACAAGACTTCCCCCATGCTTTGCCTGACAACTTATGAAAAAGACGTGGCTGACATGGCAATAGGCAACGAAGTGCAGTTTCGTGTCAACGGTATGGAGAAGACTGTCTTCCATGCTGTCATCGTATCCATCGGCCAGCAAGTAGATCCGGTGAACCGTTCGCTCGAAGTTTATGCCCGCATTAAGGACATACATCAGCAATTCCGGCCCGGCATGTATGTGACGGCAAGGATACAGAAATAATTCTAAAGAGTCTGCATGACACATTATTTAATTAACTTTGCGGCATGATTTGGAAAAGTAAACAGATTATCGACAAGTACGTGTTGTTTACCGTTATTATTTCGTTAGCGGTAGCCATACTCATACATTTTCCGGAATCCGTATCCCTCTTCGACCGGTTTGAGAGCCATACGCTATTTCCGGGAATGCGCTTTGCTGATGTTGCCAACGAAATTGCTTTCACTTTTCTCTCCCTACTTCTTTTGTTCATGGTCAACACCTGGCTGTTCCATTTCAACCGGACTTCCATCCGGATATCCTGGCAAAAGATCGCATCGTCTTTCATATTGACATGGATATTGAGCAGCCTCCTCGGAAAGGGATTCGTCTTCTTGCATAAGACATTCGACATACCGGCCATAGACGCCATGGTGCACCACTATTTGCACCCGTTGCGCGACTTCATTGTAGCCTGCCTTGTCACGACCTGTTGCTATATCATCTATCTGGTTCGCCGCCAGCAACAAGTCGTCATAGAAAATGAGCAACTCCATGCCGAAAGTATCCGCAACCAGTACGAAGCATTGAAGAACCAGCTCAATCCGCATATGTTGTTCAACTCCCTCAATACTCTGCGCTCGCTGGTCCGCGAAGATCAGGAACGGGCCCAAGAATATATACAGGAGCTATCCCGTGTATTGCGCTATACTCTGCAAGGTAATGAATCACAGAGTGTCACCTTACGCGAGGAGATGAACTTTGTATCCGCCTACATATTCCTGCTAAAAATGCGTTATGAAGACAATTTAATATTCGACATTGACGTAAGCCACAGTTATGAAAATTATTATCTTCCGCCAATGGCTATTCAAGTGCTCATAGAGAATGCCGTGAAGCATAATGAAATAAGCAGCCGCCATCCCCTCAGCATACGTATCGCCACAGGGCAGAAAGATGAAATCGTAGTGTCCAATCCCATACAGCCCAAACTGACAGCCAGTTCCGGCACAGGTATCGGGCTTGCCAATCTGGCTAAACGCTACCAACTGCTCTTCAAACAAGAAATATCCATATCTGACAATAAAGACTTTACAGTCCGTATACCATTGACCAACGAACGTCCTTAAAAGGTAGAAACATGAAGACTATTATCATTGAAGATGAAAAAGCGGCTGTCCGCAACCTGACTTCCCTGCTTGAAGAAGTTTATCCCGAAGCGGAAATCATAACAGTGATAGACAGCATCAGTGGCACAATAGAATGGTTCGGCAGTCAACCGATGCCCGAATTGATTTTTATGGATATCCATTTGGCAGACGGTTCAGCTTTCGAGATATTCGAGCACATCCACATCAATTGCCCCATTATCTTCACCACTGCTTATGACGAATATGCACTGCGGGCTTTCAAGGTGAACAGTATTGATTATCTGCTGAAACCTATTGGGCGCAGCGACATAGAAAGAGCGATAGAAAAAATGAAAAGTCTGTACCGTTCCGACACAAATCAGTTGGAACAGGCACCGGCTTCCACGCCTTCACACGATGACCTGTTGCAGCTGATGCGCAACCTCAAACGGCAGGAAAACTATAAGACACATTTTCTAATCCCAGCCAAAGGTGACAAACTGCTGCCAGTTCCCATCGAAATGATACAGCTGTTCTATATCAAGGACTGTCAGGTAAAAGCCGTACTCACCGATGGAACGGAACATTCCTTCCCGCAAACACTGGACGAACTGTCCGAATGCCTCAATCCATCGCTGTTCTTCCGTGCCAACCGTCAGTTTCTGCTTTCGCGCGAAGCAATCAGGGATATAGATTTATGGTTCAATAACCGTTTGTCCATCAACCTGCGCCATCCGGTCAGCAAAGAAAAGATATTGGTAAGCAAGGCGAGGGTGAATGATTTTAAGGAGTGGTTTGGGAAGAAATAAGCAAACGGACAGTAGCCTGTTTCAGATTGAAGGTAGACTACAAAACCCTCCATCCTCTTATTCATATATCAAATTGTAATCATTCATAAAGCCTATTCCTTCCACAGTCTCCAGGCTGTTCAGCATTCGCCACTCACAACTGCGCACCCAACTGCGGAAATCTTCTTCGGACTGATATTCATTCCGCGCAAAATCCAACAGGCGGTCCACCTCGAAACCATCGGATATGATGCCCGCTCCACCACGTGCGGCATCGTGGGCATTGCAATCCTGTTCGATGTGTGTCGGCACCATCAGTAAAGGCTTGCCCAGATACATCGCCTCGCATACAGACTCGAAACCTGCCGTAGTGGCATAAGCCCGGCAACCCGACATATAGCGGAGGAATTTCTCATCGTCCAACTGATGGAACGACAAGGTTTCATCCATCCGGTACACTTCCGGTTCATTCAGTTTGTCCCAAAAAAAATGTAACGGCACTTCAGGATGCTTCCCGTGCCATTGGGCGATGCTTTCACCAAATCCGGCATTCACCATGTAGCCATGCACATAGTCACCGTCAGTGGCTTCGCAACAAAGCACGTCACGGCGCAACAAGGGCGGCACCACGCGGATGTGGGCTTCTTCATCTTCATTCATTGGACGAAATGAAAGTGCCAGTTTCTCTTTAGCTCCGATACACGTGAGGCGTGTGAAGAGACGAAGCATCAACAAGCTGGCGGGATTCTTACACGGGAACTCGAAGTCGCGGTGCAGGAAGAGATATTGATGGCCGATGCTGACTTGGGGCACCGAAGGGCGGAAAAACAGATAAGTCAATCCCGTCAGCAACTCATAGAAATTGATAACAAGGTCGACCTTGGTTTCGTGAATGCGCCGGTAAATATAGCATATACTACGCAGATAAGTAGGGATTTGCAACAAATTGTATGCCACACTGCGGGTGATGCTTACCCGTTTATTCGCAGGCGTAGGCAGAAAGTTCGGACTGAGGAAGCGCTTTACAGGCGCTTGTATGCTGCGATTAAAGAAGCCCGGCAGCCGGCGAGTATTACTCTTACCTACCAGCACCTCCACTACCTCGTGCCCGTTGCGCCGCAGAATTTCTTCCAGCGTGATAGCCTGGGTCAGATGACCGCGACCTTCTCCTTGAACGATAAATAGAACTTTCATCTGTATCTCCCTTTAATTATAAGAAACAATAATCTTCTATTTTAGTTGCAGACAAAGGTCGGCTATCCATATTACACCGATATGTAGGCAATACGACAAACATCTTTCAACTTGTTACCGAGAATCACTTCCCCTTAGGGGGAAAACAGAAATACTCCTGCAAATATAAACAAGAGTAACCTCAAAACTCCCCTCCACCCCAACATAACTTTTCATGCAAGCATGAAAGTTATGTAATCGATTTGCATTATCTTTGTAGGAAAAATAGAAAATCCTGTATGAAAAAGCCCGGAAACATCCTCATTGTCGATGATAACCGCGGTGTACTCACCGCTGTACAACTGCTGTTGAAACCTCATTTCGAAAAGATTATCACGCTCACCTCACCCGTTACACTCACTTCCGTACTGCGTGAGGAAACTCCGTCAGTAGTTCTGCTCGACATGAACTTTGCATCTGGCATCAACACCGGAAATGAAGGCTTGTTCTGGTTGCAGGAAATTAAACGGCTCCACCCGTCCCTCCCCGTGGTTCTTTTCACCGCATACGGTGACATCGACCTTGCGGTACGCGGCATCAAAGAAGGCGCCACAGACTTCATCGTAAAGCCATGGGACAATCAGAAACTGGTGGAAACCCTACTAAATGCAGCCCAGCCCGTCGGCAACAGAAAAAACGAACAAAACACTCGGCTCACGAGCTCCTTCATGTATTGGGGCGAAAGTTCCCCCATGCAGCAACTCCGCTCGCTGGTCGAGAAGGTGTCCGTCACCAACGCCAACATCCTCATCACCGGAGAAAACGGTACGGGCAAAGAGATGCTGGCACGTGAAATCCATCTCCTCTCTCTCCGCCGCAATAAAGAAATGACTGCCGTGGATATGGGTGCCATCACCGAAAGCCTTTTCGAGAGCGAACTCTTCGGCCACATGAAAGGTTCTTTCACCGATGCCTATGCCGACCGCCCCGGTAAATTCGAAACTGCCGACCACAGCACATTGTTCCTCGATGAAATCGGCAATCTGCCTTACCACCTGCAAGCCAAACTCCTGACAGTATTGCAACGACGCAGCATCATCCGCGTAGGCAGCAACCAGCCTATTCCCGTTGATATCCGCCTAATTTGTGCCACCAACCGAAACCTGAATGAAATGGTGCAGAACAACGAGTTCCGTGAAGACCTGCTTTACCGCATCAATACCATCCACCTTGAAATTCCATCCCTGCGTGAACGTCTTGAAGACATCCTTCCACTTGCCGAACGCTTTATTGCCCGTTTCTGCAAGCAATATGACAAACCTCTGTTGCGGATTTCCGATGCAGCCTGCACAAAGCTGAAAGCGCATCCCTGGTATGGAAATATCCGCGAACTGGAACATGCCATCGAAAAAGCCGTTATCATCTGTGACAGCAACGAACTGCCTGCCGAACTGTTCCAACTGCCCAAACGCACCGACTTGCCCCGTTCTGAAAATAACATCAGTACGGAAGCAGCCACCCTTGAAGAGATGGAACGGAAAATGATACAAAAGGCCCTGGATACCTGCAACGGAAATCTTTCTGCCGTAGCCGCACAACTGGGTATTACGCGACAGACTCTTTATAACAAAATGAAAAAGTTCGGACTATGAAGCAATTCTACTGCCATATCACCGACCGTTATCTTTTCCGCCTCCTTACTTCCCTTATTTTGGAGGCAGCTGTCACTTTCTCCTTCATTTATGGAGATATTCTGTGTATTGTCCTCTCCTCTCTTTTGTTATTGCTAAGTATACGCTGGCAGTGGATACTTTACCACCGACATACGCAAAAAGTCCTGTTTCTGCTTGATGCTATCGAAAATAATGACACTTCCATCCACTTCTCTGAGCACGAAGACATTCCAGACAACCGCATCATAAACCAAGCACTGAACCGCGTTGCTTCCATATTATATAGTGTAAAGAGCGAAACGGCACAACAGGAAAAGTATTACGAACTTATTCTGGACTGCATCAGCACAGGGATTCTGGTACTGAACGATGCCGGTGCTGTTTATCAGAAAAACAATGAAGCACTCCGTCTGTTGGGCCTGGAAGTGTTCACCCATGTCAGCCAGCTCATCCACATCGATACCCAACTGACGAAACTCCTCACCCATTGCCGCCCCGGAGACAAGTTACAAACCCGCTTATCCAACGAACGCGGCACTGTGAATCTGTCCATCCGCGTATCCGACATAACCATCCGTCAGGAACACCTCCGCATCCTTGCCTTGAACGACATCTACAACGAACTCGACGAGAAGGAAATCGACTCCTGGATACGCCTTACCCGTGTGCTAACACATGAAATCATGAATTCCGTCACCCCCATCACTTCATTGAGCGACACCTTGCTGACGCTGATACAGGGAAGTGAAGAGGTGAAAACGAAAAGCGAGCACATCTCTTCTGACAAAGAAACTGCCGAAGAGATCCGCAATGGTCTGCATACCATCAGCACTACGGGCAAGGGTCTTCTCTCTTTTGTAGAGAATTACCGCCGTTTTACCCGCATACCGAAACCGGAGCCCTCACTGTTCTATGTGAAAGGTTTTATCAACCGTATGGTAGAACTGGCACGGCACCAATATCCCGACTCCCACATCTCTTTCTGCATCAATATCACTCCGGACGACTTGATTCTTTATGCAGACGAAAACCTTATATCCCAGGTGCTCATCAATTTATTGAAGAATGCCATTCAGGCTATTGAGACGGAAGGAATTTCCGAAGGTACCATCACCCTGCGTGCCTACTGTGACGAAAGTGAAGCCGTGCTTATCGAAATATCCAACAACGGCCCTGCCATTCCGCCCGATATAGCGGAACACATCTTCATCCCTTTCTTCACCACGAAAGGAGGCGGTAGCGGCATCGGGTTAAGTATTTCCAGACAAATCATGCGTTTGTCAGGCGGAAGCCTTTCTCTACATCCCGGAAAGGAAACAATGTTTGTACTGACGTTCAATTAAAAAGGAATCATACAGATATTCAAAAATCACTCTAGTTTAAGTATAAATCCTCAATCATAAGAAAAACAAGTGTCCGGAGCACCCCTCTAAACCGTCTCCGAATCCTGTCCCCACCGTTATTGCTCCGTATCTTCTCCGCATCAGAGTACCCCGGAACAGAGTTGACACGGAACAGATGTGTTTTTAACCCGGTTAGGATATAGCCCGGAAGCCTTCTTCTTTGAAAACAGAATACGTTAAAACTCTCTTTGCAGACATTAAATTAATATTTGAATCAAACCTGAAAAGTAATGAACTAAAAGAACCAACTAATTTTAGGTTGAACATTTTCCCTCTTGCATTTGTTAAAAAGATAAAGTATTTTTGCTTTCCTGAAATGAAACCCTTAAACGAACAACTTTATTACACATATTATGATTTTTACAGCTGAAAACATTCTTTTAATAGGTTCTATCTTGCTTTTCGTTAGTATCATTGTCGGTAAAACCGGTTATCGCTTCGGTGTCCCTGCCTTATTGCTGTTCCTCGTGGTGGGTATGCTCTTTGGAAGCGATGGTTTAGGTCTACAGTTTCATAACGCTAAGGAAGCACAGTTTATTGGTATGGTTGCTCTTAGCGTTATATTGTTTTCCGGCGGTATGGATACCAAATTCAGCGAAATAAGACCAATCCTTATACCGGGTATTGTTCTTTCTACAGCCGGTGTGTTGCTTACAGCTATTTTTACAGGACTATTTATCTGGTGGATTGCCGGTATGAGTTGGTCCAACATTTACCTGCCCATTACTACGTCGCTGCTGCTTGCTTCCACCATGTCATCCACCGATTCGGCCTCTGTCTTTGCCATCCTGCGTTCGCAGAAGATGAATCTGAAACATAATCTCCGTCCCATGCTGGAACTTGAAAGTGGAAGTAACGACCCTATGGCATATATGCTTACCATCGTACTGATACAGTTCATCCTGTCCAGCGGAATGGGAGTGGCAGGTATCTTCGGTTCATTCGTCATACAATTCATAGTAGGTGCGGCTGCGGGTTATCTTCTCGGTAAACTCGCTATTCTCATGTTGAATAAACTCAATATTGATAATCAGGCACTCTACCCTATCCTTTTGCTTTCATTCGTATTTTTCACTTTTGCCATTACCGATCTTCTGAAAGGAAACGGTTATCTCGCTGTTTATATTGCCGGTATCATGGTTGGTAACAACAAAATTATGCATCGCAAAGAGATATATACTTTTATGGATGGATTGACCTGGCTGTTCCAGATTATTATGTTCCTCTGCCTCGGTCTACTAGTAAATCCTCACGAATTGCTCGACATTGCTTTGGTGGCAACACTTATCGGTGTGTTCATGATTGCCATCGGTCGCCCGCTCAGTGTTTTCCTTTGTCTATTGCCTTTCGGTAAGAAAATAACCAACCGATCCCGGCTGTTTGTCTCCTGGGTAGGTTTGCGCGGTGCAGTGCCCATTATCTTTGCTACTTATCCGGTAGTGGCACAAGTGCCGGGGGCTGATGTTATTTTCAACATCGTATTCTTTATTACTATTGTATCTCTGGTGGTGCAAGGCACCACCGTTTCTTTGGCTGCCCGTCTGCTGAAACTTTCCACCCCATTGGAGAAAACGGGAAATGAGTTTGGTGTGGAACTGCCCGAAGAGATTGATACGGATTTAAGCGATATGACCGTAACTACGGAAATGCTGGAAGAAGGCGATACGCTGAAAGATATAACACTACCTAACGGAGCCTTGGTTATGATCGTGAAACGAGGCGCGGAGTTCCTGATACCGAACGGATCGCTGAAACTACATCTCGGAGATAAGTTGTTACTGATTTCGGAAAAAAGTGATAAAACATTATCCAGCAAATAGTTGATAGTAAGCAGAATGTCCCTGCTTAAGAGAAGTGTATGATCAGAAAAATCTCCTACTTGCCACTCACCACTTGATACCATCTACCAACCAATTACGGACTTTATCTGTAATTGGTTTATTTTTCTTTTTCTTTCGCTTCCCACTAAAGAATAAATATAGAAACTTGCACGACATCACATTTAGCTCTATATTTGCGCAATTTTAATTAAAGTGTGCAAAATTAACAGATGGAACAGGAACAACACTTCATTGATTACATAGAACAAAGCATCATTCGTAACTGGAATTTAAACGCCTTGACTGACTATAAAGGCGCCACCCTCCAATATAAAGATGTAGCCCGCAAAATAGCCAAATTCCATATCGTATTGGAGAGCGCCGGTATCCAACCGGGCGATAAAATTGCTGTCTGCGGTCGTAACAGTGCCCATTGGGCAGTTACTTTCCTGGCAACCATCACATACGGAGCCGTCATCGTTCCTATCCTACACGAGTTCAAGGCAGATAATGTACATAATATAGTCAACCACTCCGAAGCCAAACTCTTGTTTGTTGGCGATCAAGTTTGGGAAAACCTCAACGAAGAAGCCATGCCGCAACTGTTGGGTGTTATCCTGATGACCGAATTCATCCCTGTCGTTTGCCGTGACAGAAAACTGATGGAAGCTTTTGAGCACCGCAACACTCTATACGGTCAGCGTTACCCCAAGAACTTCCGCCCCGAACATATCTGTTACCGGAAAGACGAACCGGAAGAACTTGCCGTCATCAATTATACGTCCGGCACTACTGGATACTCTAAAGGCGTCATGCTGCCCTATCGCAGTCTCTGGTCCAACGTCGACTATTGCCATGAGATGCTTCCTGTGAAGCCCGGTGACAATATGGTTTCCATGCTTCCTATGGGACACGTTTTCGGCATGACATATGATTTCCTTTATGGTTTTTCAGCCGGTGCGCATCTCTATTTCCTGACGCGCATGCCGAGCCCTAAGATTATTGCACAATCTTTTGCAGAAATCAAACCTCGCGTCATTTCATGTGTACCATTGATTGTAGAAAAGATAATCAAAAAAAATATTCTGCCACGGGTAGACAATAAGATAGGCAAATTACTGTTACGTGTTCCTATCATCAATGACAAAATCAAAGCGCTTGCCCGCAAAGAGGCGATGGAAATATTTGGAGGCAACTTTGATGAAATCATTATCGGCGGCGCTCCGTTCAATGCTGAAGTGGAAAGTTTTCTCAAGCAAATCGGTTTTCCTTACACCCTTGCTTACGGTATGACAGAATGTGGCCCTATCATTTGTTCCTCCCGCTGGGAGACATTGAAACTTGCATCATGTGGTACAGCAACTACGCGTATGGAAGTGAAAATCGACTCATCCGACCCTCAGAAAGTTGCCGGAGAAATCATTTGCCGTGGTGCCAATCTGATGTTGGGCTACTATAAGAACCAGGAAGCAACCTCACAAATCATTGACGTAAATGGCTGGCTGCATACCGGCGATCTTGGTACGATGGACGCAGACGGTTATGTAACCGTACGTGGCCGCAGCAAAAATATGTTGCTTACTTCCAGCGGACAGAACATCTACCCAGAAGAAATTGAAAGTAAGCTGAATAACATGCCTTATGTTGCAGAATCACTTATAGTGTTGCAGAAAGAGAAACTTGTGGCCCTGATTTATCCTGATTTTGATGACGCTTTTGCCAATGGACTGCAGCAAACAGACGTGGAGCGTGTGATGGAAGCAAACCGGAATGAACTGAATCAGCAATTGCCTGCTTTCTGCCAAATATCAAAAGTGAAAATTCATTTTGAAGAGTTTGAAAAGACTGCCAAAAAGTCAATTAAGCGCTTCATGTATCAGGAAGCAAAAGGCTAATCCGTTAACAAAACTATAATATTACGCCAAAGTTTATAATCAATGTTATAAAACATGCTTTTTTATTTGGATAATTTGCAAATATCCGGAAAGTCCGTATCTTTGCATTGTGTTTTTCATAGTATTAGATTTAAGGTTAACAAAGG
>CAJMQU010000040.1 GCA_905215555.1 uncultured bacterium | reverse complement strand
AGAGGTTTTTTCATAATATTTATTTAAGGTTAGAATTAGGTTAACATGAATCATCTATTATTTCTGTCGCAAGCCACTCGGGAGAGCCGCTTGCGGGAGGATAATAATTAAAGAAATGAAGAGTTAGGGAAAGACCTGTTAATTTTCAGTTTTTAGTTTTTAATTTTTAATTAAATATAATATCGCGGATGAACACATTTATCAAAAAACTATTGGTGCTTACTGCACTGACCCTCCCGTTGCTCCCCGTTCAAAATACGGTGAAAGCCCAAAATGGAGATTATATAGATGATAGTATCTATGAGAATTTACCCTTCGATATGCCGAAAGTGGAACAACCCACATTCCCCGACTACACAGTCAATATTATAGATTTTGGAGCTAAGGGAGACGGCATCGTTCTGAATACCAAGGCTATCAATGACGCAATCAAAGCGGTCAATGCCAAAGGGGGCGGTAAAGTAGTTATCCCCGGAGGCTTGTGGCTGACCGGTCCAATCGAATTGCTGAGCAACGTCAACTTATACACGGAGACGAATGCTCTGGTGCTGTTCACTGATGACTTTGAGGCTTATCCTATTATAAAGACATCTTTTGAAGGCTTGGACACCCGCCGTTGCCAATCCCCGATTTCTGCATGGAATGCCGAAAATATAGCGATTACAGGACATGGCGTATTCGATGGTTCGGGTGACAGTTGGCGTCCGGTAAAGAAAGGCAAACTGACCTCCGGTCAATGGAGCAGTCTGGTCAGCTCAGGAGGTGTTGTCGATGCATCCGGAAGCATTTGGTATCCTACTGCCGGAGCTTTGAAAGGAGCTATGGCTACCAAGGATTTCAACAATCCGGAAGGTATCAATACAGATGAGGAATGGAATGAAATCCGCCCGTGGTTGCGCCCGGTATTACTGAATATCGTAAAGAGCAAGAAAGTATTGCTGGAAGGGGTTACTTTCAAGAATTCACCCAGTTGGTGCCTGCACCCGCTGTCGTGCGAACATATCACCATCCACAATGTAAAAGTATTCAATCCCTGGTATTCACAGAATGGTGATGCACTGGATTTGGAATCGTGCAAAAATGCACTGATTGTCAACAACATTTTCGATGCGGGTGACGATGCCATCTGTATCAAGTCAGGTAAAGATGAAGACGGCCGCAGACGCGGCGAGCCCTGCCAGAACGTGATTGTGAAGAACAACACTGTGCTGCACGGACATGGCGGTTTCGTAGTAGGTAGCGAGATGTCGGGCGGCGTAAAGAATGTATATGTAACGGACTGCACATTCCTCGGTACCGATGTAGGCTTACGCTTCAAGAGCACCCGCGGACGCGGTGGTGTGGTCGAAGGTATTTATATCCACAACATCAATATGATTGATATTCCACACGAAGCATTATTGTTCGATCTCTTCTATGGGGGCAAGGCTGCCGGTGAAGAAACGGAAGATGACCTGGCAGGCAGAATGAAATCATCTGTTCCACCAGTAACGGAAGAAACTCCCTCTTTCCGCGATATCCACATCACAAATGTGACTTGCAAAGGTGCCGGACGTGCCATGTTCTTCAACGGACTGCCGGAAATGCCTATCCGCAACGTACACGTAAAGGATGTTATCATTACGGATGCAAAGGAAGGTATCGTTATCAGTCAGGCCGAGAATGTATCTATCAAGAACGTGAAGGTGGAGACAAAAGGCAAAGCATTGCAAGTGAAGCAGGCTAAAGACCTGAAAGTAAACGGAAAAACATATAACAACTCGGCAGCTAAAGCTTTGAATATCGATCTATAATCGGGTTATGCTTAATACCGTTGGTGTATGAAGAAACAAGTAATCATACTGGTCGCTCTGTGCTGTCTGTTTACCCAAACAGCACAGGGCGATACTTTTTTTTCAGAACGGAGCACCGCACGAAACAACTGACATGATGCAGACGGCTATCGCCTGCCGGTTGCCTCCTCTCCGGAACTGCTGACCAGAAATCAGGAGGATGTATAGGATTCCGACTCCAACAAACGCTGTTACTGAAAGAATATCAGTAACGCCCCATAAAGCTGAAGCAGACCGGAAGGAATTACTCACAAAGATGACAGTATTTATGTCAAAATAGAAAAGGAATTACGTGAGGTTTGCATTACTTTTGTAGCAAATTAGTTTATTTAAGAACCATGAGAAAGAAAATCTTTACAGTATTACTGTTATTGTGCGGTCTTTCTGCTGTGGCAGAGGCACAAGATACAGAGAAGAGTTTTGCAGTGGAAGTAAGCAATACCTGGAACAAGGCGAAAGCTGACGAACCGGTAGTAATCAAACTCAGCGAAATCAATCCCCAATTCCGCGTACGCTCGGCAGTTGTCATGAACGGCAATGAGGAAATCCCCTCGCAACTGGACGACTTGGACGGTGACCGCCGCCCGGACGAACTGGCATTCGTCATCGACCTACCCGCCAAAAGCAAGAGGACGCTGACCGTCACCCTGTCTTCCGTCCAAAGCGGCAAGACGTATCCTGCCCGCGTATATGCAGAAATGCTCGTCAGCGACAAGAGAGGTAAACACGTGCCTGTGCAGTCGGTAACCATTCCGGGCACCAGTAACATATACAACCAGATGCACCACCACGGTCCGGCTTTCGAGTCTGAACTGGTGGCTTACCGTCTGTACTTCGACCATAAACAAACTGTCGATATCTACGGCAAATTCAATAAAGGTTTCGAAATCAAAGAATCGCAATTCTATCCGACTGACGAACAACTGGCACGCGGTTTCGGTGATGATGTTCTCCGGGTGGGCGGAAGTTGTGGTGTAGGTGCACTGAAGGGATGGGATGGCAAGAAAGCAGTCCATATCACTCCGGTTGCCACACTCACTGAACGTATCATTGCCTACGGTCCGGTGCGCACCATCTCAGAAATAGAAGTGACCGACTGGCAATATCAAGGTTCGGAGCTGAACATGACGAACCGCTATACCCTCTACGGCGGACACCGCGATGTATTCGTGGAAACTTTCTTTACAGAACCACTGAAAGACGAAATCTTCTGTACCGGTGTACAGGATATCAAAGGTTCCGTCTCTTACTCGGACCACAAAGGCTTGATAGGCTGCTGGGGAACGGACTGGCCGGTGAACGACACGGTGAAGTACGCCAAAGAAACCGTAGGACTGGGCACGTATATCCCACAGAAATATGTAAAGGATGAGGTGAAAGACAAAGCCAACTATCTGTATACCATCGGTGCCAAAGGCAGCAAATACTTCACCCACAATATCACATTCACTTCCATGAAAGAAACTTTCGGATACAAAACACCCGAAGCGTGGTTTGCCTACATCCGCAAATGGAAGGAAGAGCTGGAACATCCGGCAACGGTGGTGATAATCAAAAATTAACAATTAATAATTCAAAAACGTATCATGAAAGCAAGAAAGACCCTGATGAGTCTATGCCTGTTGCTCGCCCTGCCACTGGCGGCACAGCAGAAGAATTATGTTTCCGAGGTATGGGTAGCCGACCAAGGGAACGGTAAGTATAAGAACCCGATACTCTATGCAGACTATTCCGACCCGGACGCCTGCCGTGTAGGAGACGATTACTACATGACATCCTCCAGTTTCAATTGTCTGCCCGGACTTCAGATACTCCATTCCAAAGACCTTGTGAACTGGACTATCATCGGCGCTGCCGTACCTTACGCACTGCCCCCCATCGAAACTCCCGAACGTCCCGAGCACGGCAACCGTGTATGGGCACCCGCCATCCGCCATCACAACGGTGAGTTTTACATCTTCTGGGGAGACCCCGACCAGGGCGCTTTCATGGTGAAAGCCAAAGATCCGAAAGGCCCGTGGACCGAACCGGTACTGGTGAAGCCGGGCAAAGGCATCATCGACACCTGTCCGCTTTGGGACGACGACGGCAAAGTATACATGGTGCATGCATATGCAGGCAGCCGTGCCGAACTGAAGAGTGTCATCACCATCTGCGAACTGAACTCCGAAGCCACCAAGGCCATCACTCCATCGCGTATCGTATTTGACGGACATGAGGCACACCAGACTTGCGAAGGCCCGAAGTTCTTCAAACGCAATGGTTACTATTACATCTTCCATCCGGCAGGGGGCGTCCCCACAGGCTGGCAGGTAGTGCTCCGTTCAAAGAACGTGTATGGCCCCTATGAATGGAAAACAGTGCTTGCACAAGGCGACAGCCCCGTGAACGGCCCTCACCAGGGTGCATGGGTAGACACTCCGACCGGTGAAGACTGGTTCCTCCACTTTCAGGATGTAGGCGCTTACGGTCGTCTGGTGCATCTGCAACCCATGAAATGGGTAAATGACTGGCCCGTTATCGGCATCGACAAAGACGGTGACGGCTGCGGCGAACCTGTAATGACCTACAAAAAGCCGAACGTAGGCAAGACTTATCCTATCTGCACTCCGCAGGAAAGTGATGAATTCGACGGTTATACCTTGTCTCCGCAGTGGCAATGGCACGCCAACATCAACGAGAAATGGGCCTATTATGCAGGCGACCAAAGCATTGTACGTCTGTACTCTTATCCGGTTGTGAAAGAGTATAAGAACCTTTTCGACGTTGCCAACCTGCTGTTGCAAAAAGCTCCGGCTCCCAACTTCACCGCTACGATGAAGCTGACCTTCAAGCCGACCGAAAAATATAAAGGCGAACGTACCGGACTGGTAGTTATGGGTATGGACTATGCCGGACTGATTCTGGAGAATACGGCCAAAGGTCTCGTGCTTTCTCAGGTATCTTGCCCGAAAGCCGACAAAGGCACACCGGAAGAAGTAAACGGTACGGTTGAGCTGACAGACAACACTGTCTACCTGAAAGTTAAGTTCACCAGCGACGGGAAAAAAATCTCCAAGAGCGAAGGCGGACATGACTTATTGGTTATGTGTAATTTCAGTTACAGCCTCGACGGGAAGAAGTATCAACCGCTTGGCAAACCCTTCCAAGCCAAAGAGGGCAAATGGATCGGTGTGAAGGTAGGTACCTTCTGTACACGTCCCGCCATCACAACCAATGACGGTGGCTGGGCGGATGTTGACTGGTTCCGTATCACCAAGAAATAAAGACCGGCTCTTTTAGTTATCATCATTCATTCCTCCTTACCGAGACTTTGCTTTCAGTAAGGAGGAATTTCTATTTCTACTCTGTTTCAAACTCACCGCATTCTATTACTTTTCATATATACCACTAAATGTCAGCACAATGCATTTACACAACATTCACCATAGTCAGTAAAAGCATTTACCGCCGGATGTAACGGTCGTTACCTACTATTGTAACGCCCCTTACCTATGATTGTAACGACCGTTACCCCGGCATGTAAATGAAGTTACCATTTGGGGTAAAAAGAGTTCCCCCGTTAAGTAACGGAAGTTATTGCCGCACGGTAACGGAAGTTCCCTGCTGAGTTTTCTTCTTTTGATCTGCATCAACAGATTGTTTGAACGAAATGCGCTATCTTTGTGTTCTCAAATAAAAAACACCTAAAGAAATATGAAGAAACTGGTTATATTCGATTTAGACGGAACCTTGCTGAATACCATTGCCGACCTGGCACAAAGCACCAACTACGCATTAGCTGCGTTAGGATATCCCATACACGAAGAAAAAGAGTATAATTTCATGGTTGGCAACGGCATCAACAAGCTCTTCGAACGCGCCTTGCCCGAAGAAAGCAAAACGGAAGAGAACATTTTGCGCGTGCGAAAAGAGTTTGTGCCCCATTATGACCAGCATAATGCCGACAAAAGCCTTCCCTACCCCGGCATTACTGAACTTTTGGACGAACTGCAAGCAAAAGGCCTGCAACTCGCTGTCGCCTCCAACAAATACCAGGCTGCCACCGAGAAACTGATAGCCCACTATTTCCCCAACATCCGCTTCGCCGCCGTCTTCGGACAACGGGAAGGCGTGAATGTGAAACCCGACCCGACCGTTGTACATGATATCCTGAAGATAACACAGATTGCCAAAGAAGATGTCCTCTATGTGGGAGACTCCGGGGTAGACATGCAGACGGCCATCAACGCAGAAGTAACATCTTGCGGTGTAACCTGGGGATTTCGTCCGCGCACGGAATTAGAAACATTTCATCCGAAATATATAGTAGACAAAGCAAAAGACATAGCTGCAATAGCTTTTGAGTAGAAAGAGAAACGTGTACTATACTCCGTACCCCACTATTTTTACTCCTTTTTAGTGAGAAATTACTCTCGAAAATGCAAAAAACGGCCTAACCTTGCAATCGAAATACCAAAAATGAAAAACAATGATGAAGAAATGGTTATTAGCATGCTTAATCGCAGCCTGCATAGTAAGTAACGTGCAGGCACAGCAAACGGATGAAACACTTAAATTATGGTACGACAAACCCGCCACCCAATGGGTGGAAGCTCTGCCATTAGGCAACGGGCGCATAGGTGCCATGGTTTTCGGTGACCCGACACACGAACAGTTCCAGCTGAACGAAGAAACCGTATGGGGTGGTTCTCCCTACAACAATACAAATCCCAAAGCCAAAGATGCCCTGCCACGTATCCGCCAGCTCATCTTCGAAGGTAAAAATGCAGAAGCACAGGCCCTTTGCGGTTCCACCATCTGTTCACAATCGGCCAACGGAATGCCTTATCAAACCGTAGGAACACTACATCTGGACTTCGACGGAATCGGTAGCTATAGTGATTATTACCGCGACCTGGACATTGAGAAAGCGGTCACCACCACCCGCTTCACCGCCAACGGGGTGACTTATACCCGGGAAGCCTATACTTCTTTCCCCGACCAGGTACTGGTGATACGTCTGACAGCCTCACAAAAGAAAAGTATCTCATTCACCGCCAAATATACCACTCCCTATAAAGAGAATGTGGTGCGTTGCATTTCTCCCCGCAAAGAACTGCAACTGAATGGAAAAGCCAACAATCATGAAGGCATCGAAGGCAAAGTGGAATTCACCGCCCTCACCCGTGTAGCAAACAGTGGCGGAAACCTGGAAATATTGTCTGACAGCACCCTGCAAGTGAAAAATGCCAATAGCGTCACTTTATACGTCTCCATGGGCACCAACTTTGTAAACTATAAAGACATCTCCGGTGATGCCCAGGCTACGGCACAGAAGTATCTGTCAAATGTAAACAAGAACTATACCAAAAGTAAAACAGCCCACATCAACACCTACCAGAAGTACTTCAACCGTGTATCGCTGGACTTGGGACGCAATGCCCAAGCCGACAAACCGACTGACGTACGCGTCAAGGAATTCAGTTCCAGCTTCGACCCGCAAATGGCTGCCCTGTACTTCCAGTTCGGACGCTACCTGCTGATATGCAGTTCACAGCCCGGTGGGCAGGCAGCCAACCTGCAAGGTATCTGGAACTATCAGCTCCGTGCCCCGTGGGACGGCAAGTACACCACCGACATCAATGTGGAAATGAACTACTGGCCTGCCGAAAGCACTTCCCTGCCCGAAATGCACGAACCTTTCCTGCAGTTGGTGAAAGAAGTAGCCATACAAGGACGTGAAAGTGCCGCCATGTACGGCTGCCGCGGTTGGACGCTACATCACAACACGGACATCTGGCGCAGCACAGGCGCTGTAGACGGTCCTGGTTACGGTATCTGGCCTACCTGTAACGCCTGGTTCTGCCAGCATTTGTGGGACCGCTATCTTTTCTCCGGCGATAAGACCTATCTTGCCGAAGTATATCCTCTGATGCGTGGCGCCTGCGAGTTCTACCTTGACTTCCTAGTGCACGAACCAGAAAATAACTGGCTGGTAGTAGCTCCCTCCTACTCTCCGGAGAACAGACCGGTCGTCAACGGAAAACGTGACTTCGTAGTTGTTGCAGGAGCAACGATGGATAATCAGATGGTATACGATTTGTTCTATAATACCATCACCGCCGCCCAATTAATGAACGAAAACACCGCATTCACCGACAGTCTGCAAACGGTAGTCAACCATTTAGCTCCCATGCAAGTGGGGCGTTGGGGACAATTACAGGAGTGGATGCACGACTGGGATAATCCCAAAGACCGTCACCGCCATGTCTCCCATCTCTGGGGCTTATATCCCGGACGCCAGATCAGTGCATACAACTCTCCTATCCTATTCGAAGCTGCCAAGAAATCATTAATCGGTCGTGGCGACCACTCCACCGGTTGGTCGATGGGCTGGAAAGTCTGCCTGTGGGCACGCCTGCTGGACGGCAATCATGCTTACAAGCTGATTACCGAACAACTTCACCCCACCACCGATGAAAAGGGACAAAACGGAGGTACCTATCCGAATCTGTTCGATGCTCACCCGCCCTTCCAGATTGACGGAAACTTTGGTTGCGCGGCCGGTATTGCCGAAATGTTTGTTCAGAGCCACGACGGTGCCATCCATCTTCTTCCGGCATTGCCCGAAGTATGGAAACAGGGAACATTGAAAGGTATCCGTTGCCGTGGCGGATTTACGGTTAAAGAAATGACATGGGCGAATGGCACGTTGCAGATGGCTGTAATCACCTCGAATATTGGCGGCACACTCCGTGTCCGTAGTCTGACTCCCCTGTATTTGAATGGAGAGAAATTGAGCCCGACCTCACAGGAAGTATCTGATAACCCACTTTTACAATCGCAGAATATCCGTAAACCACTGGTTGCAGCCAATGCTCCGGTTTGCATACCGGAACATGCACAGACTTACGTGTATGACATTGATACGAATGCAGGAAACGAATACATTCTGACAGCAAAAAATCAATAGGAATAAATAGTAACCAAAACCATAGAGGTACTGGTAAAAATCGGCCACCTATATGTTAAAGTGTCAAGAGGGGAACAATAAATTCCCCTCTTTTCTGTTATATAACATCATTTAGATCATCCACCAAAGCATTACAGACAGTAAATAACAAAAAATACCACCCTAAAAACAGATATTACACATATATATTTTCACATCCCGATACATTTGCAACAATGAATTAACAGTGTGCCCGAACACACTAACGAAAAAATCATATTTAATTAATATCATGCAAAGAATGTCTAACAAGATGAAAAACATGCGCGCCGCGCTACTATTCTGTTTAGTAGCCGTGATATCGCTTAGCGTATCAGCGCAAAATGTAACCGTAACAGGTACTGTGACAGACAAAACGGGAGAAACCGTTATCGGTGCTTCCGTAGTACAGAAAGGAAATACCGGCAATGGTACGATTACCGATATTGACGGTAACTTCACCCTCAGTGTTCCCGCAAATTCCACATTGATATTCTCCTATGTGGGAATGGCGTCTCAGGAAATCGCCTTAAAAGGAAAGACTAAATTAGAGGTAATAATGGAAGATGATGCCCAGGCTCTGGAAGAAGTTGTGGTCATCGGTTATGGTTCCGTAAAACGTAAAGATCTGACAGGTTCTGTAGCAACGGTCAATTCCGAAGTGCTGGCAGCTGTTCCGGTAGCTTCTGCAACTGAAGCACTGACGGGAAAAATGGCCGGTGTACAAATCACCACGACTGAAGGTTCTCCTGACGCGGAAATGAAAATCCGTGTACGTGGTGGAGGCTCTATCACAGGTGATAATACACCGTTATTCATCGTAGATGGTTTCCCTGTAGAATCTATTTCTGATATCCCGGCTTCTGATATTGAAGATATCACAGTGTTGAAAGACGCTTCTTCTACGGCAATCTATGGTTCGCGCGGTGCAAATGGTGTAATTCTGGTAACAACAAAGTCCGGTAAGGAAGGCAAAGTAAACGTCAGTTATAACGCATATTATAGCTGGAAGAAGATTGCCAAGACTTTGGATGTCCTTTCACCGGCAGATTATGCCAAATGGCAATATGAACTGGCCGCACTTATTAAATCTGATGACATGAGTTCCTATGAAAAGTATTTCGGAACTTATGCAGATATGGACCAATACAATAATATAGCTTCCAACGATTGGCAAGATCTGACCTTTGGACGTACAGGACATACCTTTAACCATAATTTAAACATCAACGGTGGTAGTGACAAAATCAGATACGCTTTCAGCTATAGCCATATGAATGACAAAGCGATCATGGAAAGTTCAAGCTACAAACGTGATAACTTCAGTTTGAAGTTAAACACAAAACCTGTAAAAAACGTTACCCTTGACTTCCAAGCGCGTTATTCTGAAACAGACATCAATGGCGGTGGTGCCAATGACACTAGTAGTACTTATGACTCCGACAAACGTCTGAAGTATTCTGTCATCTATACTCCGATACCTTTGTCAAACCTCGATGCATCTGCCGGTAGTGCAGATGACGATCTGGGTAACTTGTATCATCCATTGACAGCTATCTCAGACAATGACCGCATACAAGAACGCAAGACCTTGAATGTTGCCGGTAGCTTCGGCTGGGAAATCTTCAAGAACTTCAAGATAAAGACAGAAGTCGGTTATGATGATTACCGCAACAGCGACCAACGCTACTGGGGGCTGACCACCTATTATATTAAGAACGTCCCATCTTCTGAAAACCAAGGTAAACCTGCTATTCAAATAGCTAACACCAGCCGCCATAAGTTCCGTAATACCAATACCATCAGTTATGACTTTTCCAAACTCTTTGAAGGTGACAGCCATCACTTGAATGTTATGATTGGTCATGAATGGGTTATCACTAAATCTAAAGTATTGACGAATATCGTACATGGTTTCCCAAGTACCTTCAGTGCACAAGACGCTTGGAAATATTCAACTCAAGGTACTCCGTACTCTATCGACAACTATCTGAATCCAGACGATAAACTATTATCTTATTTCGGACGTCTTAACTATGACTTCCAAAGTAAATACTTGGTAAGTGCAACATTCCGTGCCGACGGTTCATCAAAATTTGCATCTGGCAACCAATGGGGCTATTTCCCATCCGCGGCTGTAGCTTGGCGTATTTCATCAGAGTCTTTCATGGAAAGCACTAAATCATGGTTGGATGACTTGAAACTTCGTTTCAGTTATGGTACCGCAGGTAATAACAACATCCCTTCCGGACAAATGAACCTTAATTATTCTTCTTCTGCAACATCATGGATTAACGGTTTCAGCAACTACTGGTCTGCTTCTAAAACAATGCCTAATCCTGACTTGAAGTGGGAAACAACCATTACCCGTAACCTAGGGCTTGATTTCACTGTATTAGGCGGCAAACTAAACGGTAGCGTAGAAGCTTATCTGAATACAACAAAGGATTTGCTGATTCAGTTCCCTGTTGCCGGAACAGGATATGACTATCAATACCGCAATATGGGTAAAACTCAAAATAAAGGTTTGGAAGCCACTATCAACTGGACCGCTATTGATAAAAAGAATTTCGGCTTAAGTTTCAGCGCCAATATCGGTTTCAACAAAAATGAAATCAAAGACTTGGGCATCATGGAAGATTTTGGTGCAGAAACCTACTGGGCTTCTTCTGAAATCGGTTATGACTTCTGGATTGCTAAAGGCGGTTCAGTGGGTAAAATGTACGGATACCGCTCTGATGGTCGATACGAAGTTAGTGACTTCAAAGGTTACGACGCCACTACAAAAAAATGGATACTTCAAGAGGGGGTAGTAGACTGCTCTGCCGTAGTAGGAAACATTCGTCCGGGTAGCATGAAACTAAAAAACTTAAATAATAGCGAAGACAATGCCGTAACTTCCGATGACCGTGAGATTATCGGTGACGCCAATCCATTACATACAGGAGGTTTCACTATCAATGCCCGTGCTTATGGATTTGACCTCAGTGCCAACTTCAACTGGAGCTACGGAAACGATGTTTATAATGCCAACAAAATAGAATTTACCCAAACTGGCAAATACCAATACCGCAACATGATTTCGGATATGGCTGACGGCAAGCGCTGGACAAACCTAAATGCTGATGGAACTATCTGCAACGACCCAGCTCAGTTGGCTGCAATGAATGCTAACACTAGCCTGTGGTCACCTTATACAGCTCGTATGGTATTTAGCGATTGGGCGGTAGAAGACGCTTCATTCTTACGTTTGGGAACATTGACTTTAGGCTATACGTTGCCAAAATCTCTGTTGAACAAAATTAAGCTTCAGAACTTACGTCTCTATGTTACTGCATACAATGTATTCTGCCTCACGAATTATTCAGGATACGACCCTGAAGTTTCAACAATCCGCAAGACGAACCTGACTCCAGGTGTTGACTACTCAGCATACCCCAAAAGCCGTCAGTTTGTTGTAGGTGTTAACCTGAATTTTTAAAATAAGCTAATAGTTACAGATATGAAAAAATTAATATATTCCACTCTTATGTCATTGTCACTTCTATGTGGTATGACTTCATGTGACTTAGATGCTCCTTCTCAATCTGCGATGGAAGAGCCCAATCTATTCCAAGTTTATTCTTTGGCGGAAGCAGCCGTGATGGGTATCCACCAATCCTTTGGTGAAACAAATTCCTACCGTGGGCGTTACCTTCCCTATTACGGAATGAATTCTGATATCGAATGGATTAACAATATGGATCCTACCAAGATTGCAGACGACGGAAAATATGAGCTTTGTACCTATGCTGCACGCCCTTCAAATACTCAAATGAATAATTCGACTAATGCTTGGGCCAAATTCTATGAAGGCATTGAACGTGCAAACTTATGCATTCGCGGACTTAGCAATTATGCAGACCTCAATGATCCTGATTTTCTTCATCTGTTGGGAGAAGCTATGACACTTAGAGCCGTTATCTATCTGGATCTCATTAAAGGCTGGGGCGATGTTCCTGCACGTTTTGAGCCCAATAGTTCTGAGACGGTCTATCTACCAAGAACTGATAGGGACAGCATCTATATTCGTTTGTTGAGTGACCTGGAACAAGCAGAGAATATGGTAGCCTGGCCTAATGCTTCTTCCATAACTAAAACCACGGAACGCGTCAACAAAGCATTTGTAAAAGGATTACGTGCACGTATTGCACTCTATGCAGCAGGCTACAGTCAACGTGCTGATGGAGTTCGCAGAAGTAACGACCCGCGCTTAAGCGTTGCCAATATGTACGAAATCGTAAAGAACGAATGCTTGGACATCATCAACCAAAGTGGTTGTACTCTCGGTTCATTCAAAGAAAATTTCATTAAACTGTGTCAGGACAACACCACAGCCGGTGGAGAATCTATCTGGGAAATTCCATTTTCAGACGGTCGTGGCCGCGTACTGTATACATTCGGTGTAAAACACCAGACATTTGACCAATATACCCAACAAAGCCAGGGTGGTGTGAATGGGCCGCTTCCTTATCTGTTCTACGATTATGATGTAGAGGATGTCAGACGAGACATAACATGTGTTCCTTACGAATGGAAAGGAGATGGCGTTAATATAGGTTCTACAGAGTCTCCTTTATACACGAATGGAGTTCAACAACTTCGTAGTTTAAAAAGCTGGTGCTTCGGCAAACTCCGTTACGAATGGATGAATCGTATCGTAACTTCCACGAATGATGATGGTGTGAACTGGCAATACCTGCGTTTAGCCGATGTCTATTTGATGGCCGCCGAAGCTATCAATGAATTAAACACGCCCTCTGAAGCAGCTCCTTACTTGAAACCAATTTTGGATCGTGCATTGCCGGCAAATAAAGCAAATGACTATATGGCTAAAGCTATTACCAGCAAAACTGCTTTTTTTGATGCTATTGTTGAACAACGAGCATTAGAGTTTGCTGGAGAATCTTTAAGAAAAGCCGACCTTATCCGTTGGAACTTACTGAAAACAAAACTGGATGAAGCCAAGACGAAAATGTCTCAACTGGCACGACGTGAAGGCGCTTACGCTGACCTGCCCGAAAAACTCTATTACGAGATTGCTGAAGATGGCGAAACCCTGAAGATCTACGGTCTAAACCACGGAGATACGGATGAAGCCGGTGCTGCTTTAGGTTATGAAAGCAATACGACTTGGATTTCAACAGAGAAGTTGACAGATGCATTAATTGGGGCACTCTACCAGAAAAATCCTGATGAGAACCAATACTGGCCTATCTGGCAGACATTTATTGACAGTAGCAATGGAATGTTGACCAATAAATAAAATAGTGATCACATTTATAATAGTAAAAATATGAAAATGAAGAAATACATATATATATTAGGGCTGTCAATGGCAGCCTTGATATCCTCCTGCGACGATCAAAGTACGGAGCTCACAAGCATTGATTACGATCGTCTCTTTTCTCCTATCTCACTGGAAGCAAGAGTCGTTAATCAAGTAAACGCACGTTTGACGTGGAGTCCGGTAAGTGGAGCTACAAGTTATAACATCGAAGTCTTTGCCAATGACAGTCTGACTTTTACAGGATCTCCTGTACGCACACTGAGTAATATAGTCAATACCGACATACCTTATACTATTACCGGATTGGAAGGTGAGACTAAGTATTCTGCCCGCGTACAAGCCATAGGAGAGAATATCACTGAATCTAAATGGAACGGTGTTTATTTCAAGACCGGTACCGAACAAATATTCAGCAGTATTCTT
Source organism: uncultured bacterium (assembly GCA_905215555.1). Taxonomy (GTDB): domain Bacteria; phylum Bacteroidota; class Bacteroidia; order Bacteroidales; family Bacteroidaceae; genus Bacteroides. The sequence goes on along the minus strand of CAJMQU010000040.1, from coordinate 26,900 downwards.
GAAGAAGATCTGACACCCACTTCTGTTACCTTGCATTGGACGGCCGGTGAAACAGTAACGACAATCACTCTATCACCGGGAGACATCAGTCGTACTCTTACTTCAGCCGAAATTGCAGCAGGCGCCGCAACCATTGAAGGCCTGACCGCTGAAACGACTTATACTGCGAAGTTGATGAATGGTACCAAGACACGTGGTACAATGACTTTCACGACATTAATCGACTTGGCGGGTGCCATTGCCATTGAGCCGGGAGATGATTTTGCACAAATATTGCAAAATGCACAAGATGGAGATGCATTTGCATTCTATCCAGGTACTTATGCCAACACCATAATAGAAGAAGGCAAAGAAGTGATAGGCAAGATTACCATCTCTGCCAATATAGAAATTAAAGCAGTACGCCCAAGTGAACGCCCTGTTATCAATGGCTGTATCACTCTCAACGATGGTGCTTCACTCACAATAAAACAAGTTGTTTTAGACGGTACTAACACTGACGGAAGTCAGGCGTTTGATTTCAAGACTGCTACAACTTATGGTTCACTGGTTATTGATGATTGTGAAATCCGCAACTACACCAAGGGATTCTACTATGTAAATGTAGCTGCTACAATTGAAGAAATCACAGTCAACAACTGTCTGATTTACAACATCGAATGTAATGGAGGTGATATGTTCGATTGTCGCACCGGTTACATCAAAGTTATCAATCTCACCAACAATACTATTTGGAACAGTTGTGCAAGTCGTGACTTTGTTCGATATGACGATGCTTCGGGCAACTTTGCCGGTTCAGCTCCCATTATCAATATCGACCACTGTACAATAGATGGAGTAAGTAACAATGCCAGCAGAAGACTCTTCTACGTACGCTTCAAGAACAACAGCATTACATTTACTAACAACATGATTTCCAATATGCCGAAATGTGGCAGAGGTTTTTCTGATAATAGTAATACAGCTGTGCCGACTTTCTCAAATAACAACTACTTCAACACAGCAAATCTTGTATCTCTAGAGGAAGGTGGTACAGGCAAATATTATGATACCACAGGTAAAACCCTTGACCCCGGGTATGCTGATGCAACAAAAGGTGATTTCAGTATAACCAACGACAATCTCCTTTACGAAGGAATCGGTGACCCGCGTTGGTATTAAAAAACACTATAGAAATAACTCTTCATCAAGAAGCTGCTTCACAAACTATTGAAGCAGCTTCTTTTGCTTTAAATCCTTAAAAAAATACGCCCCGCTAAAGCAAAGTACCTCATAATTTCTACTACATACGTAGTTCAGAGACATGAACAAAGCGTTTTCTCTGTAATCAGCAGGAGATACTTGAGAGTTACGCATGAAGTTTCACTCACTCCTTCTAATTGGTGCGCGCCAAACTCACTTCTTCAGGAAATCGGGGCGCATGGGACTAAAAGTATCAATCAGTACCCCAGCCTCCAAACAGACACATCCGTGAAGTTTATCCGGAGTTTTAAAAAGACAGTCACCTTCAGACACCACTTTGGTTACCCCATCAATAGTAAATTCAAACTTTCCTTTTGCCACATATGTACATTGGCTTTGATAATGGTGATGGGAAGCACCTACAGCACCTTTTTCAAATACCACCTTCACCATCATCAATTGACCGTCATAACCCAGAATCTGGCGTTTTACACCTCCACCAAGGTCCTCCCAAGGTGCATCTTTACTGAACACAAACGGTTCACTTCCTGTTCTTTCCATGTTTTGTTTACATTTAAAATTGTTTTCATCTGTTCCCTGTGCCTGCACACCTGTAAAAGGGCATTAAGCAGAAGCCACATGCAACATTTATTAATTCACATTATAGAAGTAGTTATCTACTCCTTCTTCATCACTTTATCTCTATATTCCGTCGGCGTCATTCCCATCTTCTGCTTGAAGCATTTGCTGAAATAACGCGGATCGTTAATGCCTACCATATAAGCAATCTGCGTCATGGAGTACTCACCGGTTTCTATATATTGGACGGCCCGGTTTATGCGCATCTCCTTGATAAACTCAATGGGAGCCAGCCCTGTCAGAGTTTTCAGTTTCTTGAAAAATACAGAGCGGCTGACAGCCAGTTCCTGCACCAAATCATCCACTACCAAATCACCGTTATCCATATTCTTCTCCATCAAATCCACCAATTTATCCATGAACTTACGGTCATTTGGAGACATCTCCGGCCCTTTCTCTTCCACTACTTTTGCCGTAGAGTCGACAACTGAATTCCCCGTCATCAGGTTATCGCGATACATACCCTGCAACTTCTGACGCTGGGTAAGCAGATTTTTCACGCGAGCCTTCAGATAAGTGGCACTAAACGGTTTGGTTATATAATCGTCAGCCCCATATTCCAGACCTTCCAGTTTGCTTTCAATGGAAGTCTTGGCAGTCAGCAAAACAATAGGAATATGGCTGGTAATCATGTCTGCACGCAGTTCACGGGTCATGGCGATACCATCTTTCTCAGGCATCATAACATCACTGATAATGATATCCGGAAGAAACTTCAAGGCTTTACTCCAGCCTTGCATACCATCCACAGCTTCCACAATCCTATATTCCGACGCAAAGATACTACGTAAAAACAGGCGAAGCTCCGAGTTGTCTTCTACAAGCAGCATGGTTCCTTTGGAATCCGCAGCTTCTTTCTCTACTCCCGAGGTATTTTCCTCTTCCGCTTGAAGCGGCACTTCACTTGCAATATCAGCCACCTGCTCTATAACTTCCATACCTACAGTATTATCATCCTGCAAAAATTCTACCGTTTCATCATAATGCTCCTTCCCTCTCTGGAAATCAACTTTAAAGCAACTGCCTTCACCCAGTTTACTGTCAACCGTAATAGCCGCCTTGTGCATCTCCACCAGTTCTTTTACCAAAGACAAACCGATACCGGTACTTGACTGGTTAAACAGGTTACGATCTACCAGATTCTCAAAACGGACAAACAATGACTTTTTCTTATTATCAGCAATGCCTATTCCCTGATCTTCCACACCCACTGAAACCGTCTTCTCATCTTCACGGATAAAAACAGTAATCATTTTCCCGTTCGGAGTGTACTTAAAGGCATTGGAAAGCAGATTGAATACTATCTTTTCAAACTTATCCACATCCACCCAAAGATATAATTCATCCTTTTCCGTTTCGAACAGGAAGTCTATCTGATGTTCTTCGGCAACAGACTCAAAGTTCTCCATTATCTTGCGGATGAAAGCAACGACATTAATGCGCTGCACCTGCATTTTCATCTTCCGGTTCTGTATCTTCCGGAAGTCCAATATCTGATTGATCAGCCTCAGCATACGATTCGTATTCCGTTCCACAACCTGCAGTTGCTCACGGGCATCGTCCGGAAGTTTAGTATTTTCCAGGACATACTCCACCGGTCCGGAAATCAAAGTCAGCGGAGTACGCAACTCGTGAGAAATATCGGTAAAGAAACGCAATTTCATGTCTGTCACCTGTTGCTCTACCGACACCTCATGTTTCAAACGATAAATCGTAAACAGAATATATACCGCTGCTACTATAATCATAATAAAGAAAAGCGCATACAGGAAATAAGCGAACGGAGTTTCCCAAAAAGAAGGAAGAATCTCAATATCCAGCGTGCGCGTATTTTCAGTCCAGACTCCATCTCCATTGGTCGAACGGACTTTAAAAACATAATGGCCTTTCGGCAGATTAGTATAAGTTGCGACACGTTGTTTTCCTACAGAGTTCCAGTCCCTTTCGAAACCCTCCAGAATATAAGCATACTGAATTTCGGAAGGTGCCGAATAATCGAGTGCGGCAAACTCTATGGTGAAGATGTTCTCTCTGTGTGACAACACTAGTTCGCTCGTGTCATCCAAAGCCTGTCTCAGCACAGAGCCCTGTCCGGGCAATACATCTTTATTAGCAATCAGCAGTTTGGAGAAAACAATCGGCGGTACATAACTACTCTTGTTTATGGAGTCGGGATTAAAATAAAAGATACCCGTACTGGCTCCGAAGAGGATATTGCCCGATGCGGTATATTCCGAAGCAGCCTCACTGAACCGTGCCCGGAAGAAGACTTCTTTATCGGCATAGTTTTCAAACTTCTCTTCGGAAGGAACAAACTTACTTATGCCGTTCTCCGAACTCAGCCACAGATTGCCGTTCCTGTCCTCCCGTATAGAAAGCAACACATCTGAAGGAAGACCATCAGACACCGTATAGGACTTGAACGCAGCATTCCCCTCTTCATCAAGCGATATCAGTTTATTCAGTCCTCCGCCAAAAGTAGCAATGAAAAGTTCCTTGTTCTGAGTAGATACAATCCAATGTACATCGTTGTTGCCCAAGCTATGTTCATTGTCCGGAATGCGCAGAAAATGATGGAACTTCACATCTTCGGGATTCTTGAAGTTCTCATCAATCATCAGTGCACCAACGGTAGTTCCAATCCAGATACGTCCCTGATGATCCCCTGTAATGAAACGGGCTTTGGAACAATAGTCGATAGGATAGCCTTTCAGATTGTTGCGATGATTGACGAAAATCGTCTTTCCATCCTGGTTGTCAGCCATATAGTTTATGCCGCCGGCAAAGGTAGCAATCCATATACGTCCCTGACTATCCTCGTAGACACAGTAAACATTATCATCGCTCAAGCTGTAAATATCATCTTCCCGGTGCTGGTAACGGGTAAGTTTGTACTGATAAGGGTTCCGGGTCTTTTCCGCTTTCACCAGTCCGTCCCCTTTTGTTGCAATCCAGAGGTTATGTTTGCTATCCTGCAAAACGAAATACACATTGCCACGCATTGGGATACCGCTTTGCGACACAATACCCGATGCTGTCAGATAGCCCCTGTTCACACGATTCTTGTCATACACCCGCAGTTTGCCATCCTTCAGACCTACCCACAAATTCCGGTCTGCATCCTCGCAAAGAGCACGCACTTCATTACTCAACGATTCATAATCATGGGGCACCGGGGTTATCACCCGAAATTGTGACGGGCGGAATGTAACCTTCTCCAGTCCTTTGGAATGTGTACACATCCATAAATTGCCCTGACTGTCAGAGAAAGCGGTATGAATTTTATTGGAGAAACGCCAGTTGAGTCCTGATAGGCTATTATAAAAGGGACGTAAACTGTTGCTCTCGCGGTCAAAGTAAGAGAAACCTCCACCATAAGGGTGCACCCACAATACCCCGTTGATGTCTTCATGGGCATGGAATGCGGGACGCGAACGGTCGGTACTGGTAGGTTCCACGGCTATTTCTTCACGTTTCAGTACTTTGGTACGGGGATTGAAATGTACGATTGACCCTGGAGTATGCTGCTCAAACCAAACTTCGGATGCCTTATCCACATAGACTGAATAAATAGCCCCATTCGGAAAACGGGAAGCCGGAAAATGTTCCATCTCCTCCGTCTTAAACTTACAGACGAAGAAGCCATCTTTCGAAGTCGTAAATATCATTTCCTCCCCGTCTATATCATTGATGGACACAACATGAGAAGCAGCCTTCAAACTCAATAGCGAAAACTGTCCGCTCTCCTTCTGATAACGCCATACGCGTCCGTTGCCCGAACCGAAAAATATCTCCGAATCATGTTCCAGGCAAGAATAGAAAGCCTGTCCCCCCTTCTTTTCCCGCTCTGTGGTTTCCGAGAAGTAGAACACCGGTGTTTTCTCTCCAACTGCCAGCATCCCTAATCCATTGTCGGACAATATCCATTCATTACCCGAACGATCCTCATAAACATGAAACACGCGGGTTGCAGCAAATTGTCCCGATTTAGGAGGAAACCATTGTGACGTCAGACTATAATCTTGCGGATTAGTCGTCACGCGGACAACCCCTTCCGTTTCCGACAGCAACCAGACGGTTCCTCCCGGAAGCACTTTTATCTTTGTTATGTTGGCTGCGGAACCATCTTCATTCTCCTCCGGCACACGCTCAAACGTTTCTGTGCGGGGATCAAAACGATAGGCATGATTGTCATAGGTCTGCAACCAGAGAAAACCATATTTGTCTTCGATCATATAGTCCACGCGGTTATGGCTCAGTAAAAGGCGATTATCGAGTCTTGCCTTATACGTTTTGAAAGAATATCCGTTGAACTTATTAATGCCATCCCACGTAGCAAGCCACACATTCCCTTTTTGGTCTTGAAGAATGCTCATTATTGTATTTTGGGAAAGTCCGTCTTCAGACGAATAATGGGTGAAAAAACAATCCGATTGCGCTTTTATTGACACCGCACATACCAAACCAACTATTAGATACAAGATTTTTTTCATCATAGCACGCCTATTCTATGCGGTAAAGATACACAATTCATATAAAAATCATGTATCTTTGTTTGCATTTTAACAACCACAAGCTATGAAGCGCATTACAATTATTCTCTTAGCAGTCCTTTCCGGACATCTCTCATCCATCGCCCAAACAGATACTGTTTCTTATGGCGTCATCAAAAACATGCCCGTTTTCTACGAACAGTTGAAACAGCAACTCACTTATCCGATGGCATGGGGAAATTCCCCTGTCCGCAAGTTCGGCAAATGGCGTTCACAAGCACGTGAAGTTTTATTGGAGTGCATGCAGATTCTTCCTCCTGCCCCTGCCGATTACGATATGACAGTGGTTGCCACAGAACAACGCAAAGGATACGAAGCCCGGAAGATAATGTTCAATGTATCAGAATGGTGCAGGATTCCCGCATACCTGTTAGTGCCGGATGGTGAAGGCCCTTTTCCGGCCGTTGTCATGCTGCATGACCATGGCGCCCATTTCTCCATCGGTAAAGAGAAAATGGTACGCCCGTTCGGAGTACCCCATGAGATAATGGAGGATGCCGATAAATGGGCCATAGGCTGTTACGACGGACAATATACAGGAGATTATTTTGCCGAACACGGATACGTGGTACTATCCATCGATGCCCTGTTCTGGGGAGAACGGGGCCGGAAAGAAGGAGTGGATTATGACGGGCAGCAGGCTTTGGCCTCCAACTTCCTGCAAATGGGCAGTTCCTGGGGAGCCTTCATCAACATGGATGATGTGCGAAGCGCCGAATTCCTGGTATCACTCCCGTTCGTTGATAAAAACAAAGTCGGTTGCCTCGGCTTCTCAATGGGGGCATACCGTTCCTGGATGCTTTCAGCAATCACCGACTGTATAAAGGCTTCCGCCTCCATCTGCTGGATGAACACCACCGAATATCTGATGACATTAACGAACAATCAGAATAAAGGCGGTTCAGCCTTTTCCATGTTATTGCCCAACCTGCGCCGTTATCTGGATTATCCGCACGCGGCAAGTATCGCGTGTCCCAAGCCCACCTTATTCTTCAATGGTACACGGGACAAACTATTTCCTGTAGAGGGAGTGAAAGACGCATACAGCATCATGCAGTCCGTCTGGCAAAGTCAGAATGCCTCTGACCGTTTGGTTACGAAGATATGGGAAGAGAAGCATTTCTTCAGTAAAGAGATGCAGCGGGAAACACTGGACTTTTTCAATAAGTGGCTAAAATAACCCTTGAACTGCAAACTGACATGAAAAGAATCGGAATATTCCTTGCCCTATACGTAGTAACCACCCTTCTCTGTTTCGGACAACTGCCGCATACTTTCACCCAATACACTTCAGAGGACGGACTCTCACAAAACACCATCATGAGCATTCTGCAAGATCATAAAGGGCTCATGTGGTTTGCTACGTGGGATGGGCTCTACCAATTCGACGGATATGCATTCAAGAACTACAAAGCCCATCCGGGTGACAGTATCGGATTGAGCAACAACCGTCTGGACAACATCAAGGAAGACAAATACGGATATATCTGGGTGCAAAGTTACAACCACCAGGTTTATCGTTTCAATCCGCGGCTCGAACAGTTCCAGGCCATCCCTTTCAACAATTATCTATCCTTGGATATGCACGTTCTCCCATGTGGAGATATATGGATCGTCACCATTCAGAACGAGCTTCTCCATATCACCACCCATCCCGAAACCCATGAGTTGAAGGTAACGGATTTCTTTAAATCCCGTCAGGTTCCCTATTCGGAAAAGATTAACTCTATCTTTCAGGATAAGCGGGGGAATCAGTGGATTCTTACCGAGAACGGTTTATACAGATTGAACCGTAACGGTAGTGAAGAGAAATTCGCCTCCTACTTCGTTGCCCCTCCCGAAAACGACAAGCAACCATTTTATGATGTGCTGGAAGATGATGACACCCTCTACTTCACTTCCGGACAGGGATGTGTATATGAGTATCATCCGGACAACGGACAATTTACAAGACAAGAATTTCCCACTTCCTCCTCTATCCGGATTATCCGGCAGCTGAAGAATGCTAAACTATTTATCGGTACGGAGCGTGACGGTTTTTACGTTTACGGACAAAAGGACAAGGAATACCGGCACTACAGTACCCCTTCCCTCAAAGACAAGCAAATCAAGGCAGTATACATCGACAGCTATGGCGAAGCATGGATACGCCTCAACACAAAAGGAGTCACCCATTTCAATCCTGAAAGCGGGCAGTTTGATTACTTCATCCTGCAAGATAAGTACGGAAAGGATATCGTGGACTCCCGCCCGGAGATGTATGTATACGAAGATATGAACGGCTCTCTATGGCTACACCCCTCCGGAGGTGGTTTTGCCTGGTACGACCGGAAAAACAACCGCATCCGCCCGTTCTACAATCCCGCCCTGCAATCCGGTTGGAGTGCGGACAACAAAGTCACCACTGTCTTCACCGACAAGCAGGGGAATTTATGGCTCGGTTCATACGGCAACGGACTGGAAAAAATATCCTTCAATACCAATCACTTCCACCTGCTCACGGCTGCTCCGGACGACCCGGAGTTTCCGGGAAGCAATGTCCGTGCCATCTATCAGGACCGCAACGGATACATCTGGACCGGAAACAAGGATAAGAAAGTGCGTGTCTACGACAAAAACCGTCATTATATAGGTATCCTTACAACGAAAGGGACGATTGTCCCCCACAGCACAGATGAAATCGGCAATGCCTACGCCATCATGCAGGACCATGAAGGAACCGTATGGATAGGTACCAAAGGCAACGGACTGTTTGCCGCCAAACCTCAGAACAGCCCATTGAGCTATCACCTCACCCGATACACTGCCGAAACAAACGATATATACAGCCTGAGCGGCAACGAGATTTACAGCCTGTACGAGGATCACCGGCAACGGATATGGATTGCCACGTTTGAAGGCGGCATAAACTACCTGGAGCGGGGAAACCACCAAGGATCTGGCCGGTTCATCAACTACCGAAACCGTCTGAAAAACTATCCCATCAGCCAATGTTACCGTACGCGCTTCATCACTTCCGATGCCCAAGGAAATATCTGGATAGGGAGCGCTACGGGATTACTAATGTGTCCAAGCGACTTCAACGAGCCGGAAGAAATTAAATTCAGGCGCTATTGCCGCATACCCGGAGATACCAATAGTCTCAGCAACAACGATGTGCACAACATTTTCTTCACGAAGAAAGGAGATATGTATGTCGCTACTTTCGGAGGCGGGCTGAACAAATTACTTTCACTCGACGGAGACCGGGCTCGTTTCCGGGCATATACAATGAAAAACGGGCTCCCGTCGGATGTCTTGTTGTCCATCCAGGAAGATACGCACGGCAACTTGTGGTGTGCCACAGAGAAAGAATTATGTAAACTCACTCCCGCCACGGACAAGATCATAAACTATCCTTCCAGAACCTTCCCGCAACGAATCAATTTTAATGAGGGAGTAGCCCTGCGGACAGCATCCGACTACCTGATGTTTAACACAGTGAAAGGAGCGCTTTACTTCCTACCGGACTCCATCAATACCAGTAGCTATATTCCTCCCATTATTTTCACCCGACTCCAGCAGGCCGAAAAGACAGTGACTCCCGAAGAAGACGGCATACTCACCACTCACATTGACGATACCCGGCTTCTGACGTTGCCTCATGACAAGAACGGTTTCAGCATCCAGTTTGCAGCTCTGGACATGAAATATCCCGATAACATCTCCTACTCCTACAAGCTGGAAGGTTTCGAGAAAAACTGGAATGACATCGGTAACCAGCGAACCGCCACTTACACCAACCTCCCCAAAGGGCATTATACACTGAAAGTACGCTCCACAAACAGTGACGGTATATGGGTGGAAAATACGCGTACATTAGAGATAACCGTACTCCCCTCCTTTTGGGAAACTCCGTGGGCATATTCGCTTTATGTGCTATTCATCCTATTAATCATTTTCACGGCAACTTATATTCTCTTCACCATCTTCCGGCTCAAACATAAAGTGTTCGTGGAACAGGAGATATCCGATATCAAATTACGTTTCTTCACGAATATATCCCACGAGCTACGTACTCCGTTGACGCTGATTGCCGGCCCGATAGAGCAAGTCTTGCAACACGGCAAACTGAATAATGAGGAGAGGGAACAGTTGGTTTTAGTGGAACGAAACACCAACCGCATGCTACGACTGGTGAACCAAATCCTGGACTTCCGCAAAATACAAAACAAAAAGATGAAGATGCGGGTACAGCAAATCGACCTTATCCCCTTCATCCGCCATATCATGGAGAACTTCCACAGCTTGGCAGATGAACATCAGATAGATTTCGGAATGAGCGCGCAGAGTTCTTCCCTCAAGATATGGGCTGATTCCGACAAACTGGAGAAGATTCTTTTCAACCTGTTGTCAAACGCTTTCAAATACACTCCCCAAGGCAAACAGATTCAAGTAACCGTGCAGGAAGACGGGAGTGATGTGAACATTGCAGTAGAAGACCAAGGCATCGGAATTGCCGAGAATAAACAGAAATCCCTGTTCGTACGGTTCGAAAACCTGGTGGATAAGAATCTTTTCAACCAGGCGAGCACCGGCATCGGGCTGTCGCTCGTGAAAGAACTGATTGATATGCACCATGGTACAATCAGCATCCGGAGCAAACTTGGAGAAGGCAGTTGCTTCACCGTCCGATTACCCAAAGGAAAAGAGCACTTCGACCAGACAGTCGAGTTTATCCTGTCCGATTATGTAATCGACGATACCGCAACCGAACACGTCGGCAGCCAACTGTCTTCTTTCACCGGAAACGAAGAAGAGAACCTGAACAGAGAAAGGGAAACCATCCTGATAGTGGAGGACAACCGGGAACTACGCTTTTTCATAAGAACCATCTTTGCCCAATACTTTAATGTGATAGAAGCTGAAAACGGAAATTCCGGACTGGATAAAAGCAAGAAGTATATGCCGGACATCATCATCAGCGACGTAATGATGCCGGAAAAAGACGGTATCGAAATGGCACGCGAACTCAGGGAGGAAATGACTACCAGCCATATCCCCATCGTCATGCTGACTGCCAAATCAACCATCGAAAGCAAGATAGAAGGAATGGAGCTGGGAGTGGACGATTACATCACCAAACCTTTCAGTGCCGCATATCTAAAAGCACGTATATTCAATCTGCTTGAACAACGCAAGAAGTTGCAGGCGCTGTATTGTGCCAGTCTGTTGCCTTCTTCCACCGAACAGCAACCGGAAGAAACGGAAAAAGTGACAGCTCCCCCCCTTTCTCCAAACGACCGGAAGTTCATGAATAAAGTGATGGAAACCATCGAAAAGCACCTGGATAATGGAGACCTCACAGTCGAAGACATTGCCAATGAAGTGAATATGAGCCGCTCCGTATTCTTCAAGAAACTGAAAACTCTGACCGGATTGTCACCTGTTGAGTTTCTAAGGGAGATTCGTATGAAGCGGGCAGCCCAGTTGATAGAAACGGAAGAGTATAATATGGCTCAGATAGCCTATATGGTGGGACTAAATGATTCCCACTACTTTAGTAAATGCTTTAAGCAACAGTATGGTATGACGCCAACGGAGTATAAGGAAAGATGGAGGCAGATTAGGACCAGATGACGAAGGGACAAGTTGACAAGGGAACAAGGTTCCATGCGGCATAAGAAGCATTGCGCAACCCCTTGTTCCCTTGCTAACTCGTTACCTTGTTTCGTTCCTTTATTTTCCGGTTTACAAACTTTTATTCAAAAAAGATAAAATCGCTTCCTGTACTTTTACCCCACAATCATGCGGCATATCCCACAACTCCGTAATGAGTTTATCACCTGCCGAACGGCTCTCCCAAACTTTGCGCATCTCCGTAAAAGCAGCGTTTACCCCTACAGGAGGAAACAGTTTGTCATGTTCCCCGTTAAGAAAGAACATCGGTTTGGGACAAGCTATGGACGCTATATGCGGATAATCCAGATAACGGCGGATACCCGGCAACTGGTTGGCAAAACCGCCCCGTTCCCTGCCATACTCCCACGAGAGCTGACAGTCCGTAGTAACCATCCAGCAAACAGCAACCCCAGCCTGAATCCTATCAGACAGAGCCGAAAGCATCCAGGCACGATATGCCCCCATAGAAAAGCCCATACAAGCAATACGCTTGGAATCCACTTCCGGCAGCGTCGCCAGAAAATCAGTCGTGTACATATCTTCGTAGTTCATAAAAGCACTCAGACTACGCCCCAGCATCATAAAGTTTCCAGCATTATCAGCATATTTACTGCCATCAGCACCTTCTCTCCGCCCACGTTCCCCCCAGTAGAGGGCATCTACGGAGATGACGACATAGCCGTGAGATGCCAGATAATCGCCCACATATTGTCCGCCATAACACTGTCTGGCCCAGCCATCGGCATCCGCCAAAACTTCCGAAGACACGCCAAAGGGACGAATCATCTTCTCCTTGCCGATTGTATAATGACCTCCATGATCATGCAGCAATACGACAGCCGGGAAAGGTCCTTCACCATCGGGCACCAGCATATAAGCATTCACCCGTGAATAACCCGTCAGGTTAAAACACAACTTCCGGGCTTTATACCCGTCACGCTGCTCTTCGGCAATTACTTCGGTCTGATAGTCTGTGGTACGGGGCGGTGGAGCCAGCATCGCATCCAGCACAGTGTTGCGTGCCTGGCGACGCCACTTCTTAAAATTCTTAACGGAACTGTTTCCCCAGGCCATGGGGTAGGTCAGCTCTTTTTTCAGCTGGTCCAAAAAGACCGGCATTTCTCTTTCCAGTTCATAACCGGATAATTGCTGAGAAAGGGCGGCTACTGAAGTAGCCAGCCCTAACGACATGCAAAGAATAAACTTTTTTACCATATTACTTGATGTATGTTTTTCATTCAAAATACAAAATTAATGAATTAACCGAATTTCTTACCGGACGGTTATAAATCAAATTCTACTACAGGTTTGCAACAGCAAACAAATAAATTTACAGAAAGAATCAGTTGCTGACACAGCCACATATTGAGGGTATCTCAGTCGCACACCGAGGCAGTCTTTGTCACACACCTGCATTTCTCTTTCTTTTCCTTTCAATGCCGAGTGCCGGCAACTCTTGATACCTATTGTTGCTTAAACCCGTAACCATTCGTAATTCCCGAATTCAGCAATACCTGATAAACATTAGGCAATAAATGTATAGGCGGATTCTTTGCCGCATAATCCGCATCCGTATATCCGGCAAATAGTTTCTTCGCGTAAGAATCTTCATACTTCAACATATCTATCGCCCAGGGAGTTTGCACGTATCCGTCGGCTTCCAAAGCCTGTGCTTCGGCCGAACCCGGTGCGATGTATTCGAACAGGCCTTTTATTGCAACATTCGTCATCGTCACCCCTGCATAAGCGGGAACCAGGCTTCCCCAGTCGTCATGTTGTCCGCGCCAGCCGGGGAACAATACAGGATCGTCCTGTTTGTCGGCCGGTGTCTGCGATGTCAATCTGTATCCATACTCGGATTTGGCGTCAACCATCTTCGTCCAGATGTAGGCAGGTATCTGGTTACCGTTATCGAAAGTATAGTAACCATCTTTACGGATACCATCGATAATGGCATTCATCACTTTTCTATTTTCAACGGCGACTTCCGGAAGAATACCTGTACGGATAATATCGAAACGGCGCACACCTTCACCACTGAATTCCAAAGCACGCTCTTTCAGTACCGCATTGTAGACAGAGCCGCAATCCGATATATATTTATCGAAATTCGGATCGTTATTGCCGGGAAATGCCCGGTTATGCACAAGGGCAAGATAAGTTTTCGCACTGCCGTCATCTCCCAATGCCGCACATACTTCGGCCAGCATAAGATAAGCGTCGGAAATACGCATATAAGAGAAATTGATGCCGGAGTTACCATAAGTCTGTGTGTCAGGCGAGGTCATACGATTCCAGTCCCATTTATTAGTGCCCGGACCGCATCCTTTACCCCATGCACTGCGATCGAACGACTGTATCAACTCCTGACCTCCGCCGGTACTGCCCGTCACTGTAACCGAAGCGTCGCGACGCATATCATTGTTGTCAAACCAGCCATAATAGAAATGCGCCTGTATGCGATCCTGTCCGCAAGCCACGCAAGGTGCCTGTCCATTCCCACCCGTTGACGGACGGCCGATATAGGCAGGACGCGACGAGCCACCATTATACTCATGGGGAAGTTCGTAAATGGACTCATCAGCAAGTGTTATGTTATCAGCAGCATGCATCTGCTGGAATGTATACTGATAAGGGTTATTATATTCCTGTCCATTCTTACCGGTGGAACGGGGGTCTGTCGTACGCATTACAACCGAACCCGGATTCATATAAATAGCCTGGAGATATTCTTTGGCTATCGAATACAGATTCTTCCAGTCGCTACGACGACCATAGATGGCACCATTTTTTTCTACACTCCAATCATCAAAGGAGAGTGTTTTACCATCACCGTCTACATAGAAATCAGCACCTAAATCCGTACGGCGGGTTGCATAGCCGCCGTTATAGAGGCAAAGGCGGGCTATAAGTCCCTGAACATATGTACGATTCATCACATCTGCTCTTGTTGTTCCTTCACCCGGACGGTACATGTGAGGTTCCACTTCCCGAAGCTTCCGGATATGATAATCATAGATGGCATAACGGGAAGTCAGCCCTTGTGCCTTTTCACCGGCCTTCAACGCATGGGGCACATCTCCATACCAACGGCACAACTCCCAATAGCAAGTGGCGCGCAGGGCAACAGCCTGTCCGTAAATGTCTGAAAGATTGTTTGGCTCTCCTGTCATGATTTCCTGGAAGTTATCAAGCGATTCAAAGCTGGATATCAGAGAATTTGCCACGGATATCGTTTCATAAACCTTGGTGAACACTTCGGTACCTTCGCCGGAGTCGATGTTATAAGCCCCCGTACCACCGGGATAGAACCATTTCTCACAGATTCCGGCACTGCCTTCGTCATAGATGTCCTGGGAATCTTCAATATCGGAACCCCAGACCGGATGCCAGAAGAATCCTACATTGTGCAGACTCCTGTTTGCCCGGAGGGTTTCATAACCATAATACAATGCACCGCGCGCTGACTCTTCATTTGAGAAAACAAAATCGCGGTCTACTACACTCGGAGACGAAGTGTCGAGGAAATCCTGACAGCCGCTCATCGCAAATGTGACTGCTGCAAGAGCTATATTCAATATCTTTTTCATATTTATTTTTCTGTTATTTTTCAATTACTGAATGAAGGTTTAGAAAGTGATGTTAGCACCGAAAGTGAATGTACGCGCACGAGGATAAGTGCCAAAGTCCATATTGAGCGTCGGGAAAATTTTCAGGTTACTGTAGAACCCGCTCTGACCGGTAGGAGTAGCATTCACCTCAGGGTCTATGCCCGAATAGCCAGTAATAGTGAACAGATTGGTTGCCGTGAGATACAGACGTACTTTGTCTATTTTCACTTTAGCCAACCAGTTTCTGGGCAACGTATAACCGAGAGTCAACGTCTGCAAGCGGAGGTATGAGCCATCTTCCAGCCACTCCGATGAGGTGATGCCGCTCTGATGGTAAGGCAAGTGATACTTGGCATTGGCATTCAAAGCTCTCAGTTCGTCAGGATTGGTAACCGCATACAAGTCACCCGCAGCATTCACATTGTAAACCTTAAAGGCATCAGCCACCCATGAGGCACGTTGAGCACCGATACCGTCAAACTCTTGTCCGGATGCGTTGATCATGGCAGCCACATTGTATACTTTACCTCCGGCCGTCCAGTTGAAGTTAGTGGAAAGATCGAAATTCTTATAGTTGAAGTTCAACTGGAAACTTCCCGTATGGCGGGGCATCACTTCACCCAAGCAAGTGGCATCGTCCAGGTCAACCGTACCGCTGCCATCCACATCGCGGAACTTGGCAGCACCAGGGAAAGCTGTCTGTCCGGAAGGGAGATCGTATGGATGCATATAGGTAGCCGTCAGCGCTTTCGTTATATCGGGCACATCTTCTTTCAGGACGTACTGACCGTTGATATAATTAAAGTCATCCACCGTATAATATCCTTCACTGACAAATCCGCGTACCAGGCCGATGGCTTTTCCTTCAACGAACATATAATCGTTGGTAGGTACCAAAGAGGAAGACCCCCAGTATGAAGAATAAAGATACTGGTCTGCATTGGGCAGTTCATCCAGCTTGTTGCGGTTATAGTTATAGATGGCGCCCACATTGAAGCGGAAATCACCTTTGTTTATCACATCCACATTCACCGAGAGTTCAATACCGCGGTTGGAAGTCTTGCCAAAGTTCTGGAACTGATAGGAATATCCTGTCGTATTATCCACCGGCACAGCCATCAACAAGTCTTTGGTAGTATTCCAGTATACTTCCAGACTACCATTGATGCGATTGTTCAGGAAGCCAAAGTCAACACCCAG
Organism: uncultured bacterium; assembly: GCA_905215555.1. Classification (GTDB taxonomy): domain Bacteria; phylum Bacteroidota; class Bacteroidia; order Bacteroidales; family Bacteroidaceae; genus Bacteroides. The sequence continues at coordinate 10,054 of CAJMQU010000040.1, read as the reverse complement.
GTTGCGGGAAATAGTGGTTTCCCATTTCAGTTTGGAATTGGCCAGCAGGCCATCCGGACGATAGAATGAGCCGAGTTCACCGTTAATAGGCGTATGGTTACTGCCCGAACCCAAGCTCGACCAGGTTTCACGCCACAGATTGGAGCTGATATTATCGCTGCCCGAAGTACCGTAAGACAAACGAAGTTTCAAGTTAGAAAGCCATTCCTTTGTTCCACTCATGAAAGGCTCTTCCGAAAGACGCCATGCGAAAGCACCTGCGGGAAAATATCCCCAGCGATTATCTGGCGCAAACTTAGAAGAACCATCAGCACGGAATGTTCCGGTGAAAAGGTAACGATCCATAAACGTATAGCTCAGACGGCCGAAATATGACACCGTACGTGAGGGGACACTATAAGAGTTGGTGGCGGAAAAAGAAGTGGTTGCCGTATGAATCAATCCCATGGTGGTATCATAGTCAAAGGTACCGGGATAGCCACGACCGGAAATTTGTGAAGATTCAGAATCCGATTTCAAGATTTCGTTACCCAGAAGCACAGAGAATGAGTTGTTCTTGCCAAGTTCGAAATTATAGTTAAGAGTAGATACCGAACGCAGGCCGTCTCCCATGCCGCGATTAAGGGTAGCACGCTTATCTCCGTTGGTGTATCCGTTCTCATAATACGTACTTTTCGATGAATTGCGTGTAAGCGACAATTCGCTACGGGCTACAAGTCCCTTGACAATCTCCCAGGATAGAGCAGCCGATCCTCTTAGCGAACGCGAATAGGACTTGTTCGTGATGTCGTTGATCAGTTCCACCGGATTATGCTTATCATCTATATTCGCCACACCGAAGCTGAAACCCGATGCCACTTCCGAGTAAGAGACTCCCCCCAGCGGATTGTCGATAGGGCGGTAACGATAAGCTCCCGACACATTAGAACCTTTACCGTTCGTGACTCCTTCCTGTCCGTTCATATTCGACTCCGTATAACGGAAATCAACATCCAGGTCGAGTGTCTTCGCCAACTGCTGGCGAATCTTGAAAGAGGCATTCAGACGATTGTAGTCAGAGTTTATTTTGATACCTTCATCATTAATATATCCAAGTGAGAATATCACTTTCGTTTTATCGGTACCGCCCGAGATGTTTACGTTATGATTATGCGTCAATGCGGTGCGCAGCACATCGTCTGTATAGTCGTGCGCTTTCACATTTGCATAGTCTGCATAATGGTTTCCGTATTTGCTTCCCAGACCGAAATACTTCTCAACGGCATCCTGATTGGCCGTACCGCGTGAAGCGGCATAGCTCCAATTATGAAGAACATACTCTTGTGCAGAAAGGGTTTCAAGCGTCTTCGATACATTCTTTACCTGCACATAGCCATCGTAGCTGACTTTAACCCGTCCCTCCTTGGCACTCTTGGTTGTAACAAGGATTACACCATTCGCACCGCGTGCACCATAAATGGCGGTGGACGATGCATCCTTCAATACATCGATTGATTCGATTTCTGAAGCTGGTATGTCACTAATGTTGCTCACCGGAAAACCATCGACCACATAGAGAGGGTCATTGGACTGTGTGATAGAACCACCGCCACGTACACGTACCGAAATGGTAGCGCCCGGACGGCCGTCCTGCGATATCACATTCACACCCGGCAAACGTCCCTGCAATGCCTGTGCAACATTCGAAACAGGATTGGCCGCAACTTCATCTCCTTTCACCGAAGCTATCGCTCCAGTCAGATCGCGGCGTTTCACCGTACCGTAACCAATGACCACTACCTCATCCAAAACTTTTGTGTCTTCATTCAGTTGAATGTTGAAAACACTCTTGCCTGCTACGGCTATGTCCTGGTCTACATAACCTATATATGAAATATGCAACACCGCATCAGCAGCCACATTCATAGTAAAGTTACCATCCATATCGGAAACAACCCCGTTAGAAGTTCCTTTTTCGAGAATAGTGGCACCAATAATCGGTTCACCGGTAGCATCCTTTACCAAACCGGAAATCTTGATTGTTTTCTTGCCATTAGAAGTTTGTTGAACACCTGGGATGGAAGTGTCTCCCACCACTGCTGGAGCAGCCTGGGAAAAAGTCCCCAGATTGAGATAGGATAAAACCCCGAGCATTAGCATGACTTTTTTCCTGTAATTCATAAGTAAATGATTTTTTGATTAAACTTAGATATATTCTCTTCATTTTGGTTAATGAACAAGGTACATAGGCTGTGCCTTGCACTTGCAAAGTAGTGGAATATATATTTCTTCCAGGTGAAAAATATGTTCGATTCGGTGTAAAAATCACCTTACCTCGCTCCAAACAAGCTGTAGATGGGATAAGGAGGAAATTCTCACAATAAACACACAAAAAATCCCCCCGGATTTACTCTTTCATACAAGAATTAATCTGGGGGGAAACAAGGAAATGATTTCCGTTTATTTCAGATGTTTCAATATCCACTTCAACTGCCCATATTCCGTATCATTGGAAGTCCAGTGTTCGTTGATCGGGGTAATCAACGCTTCTTTCGGGCAATCCAGCGTATTGTAAACGGCATAACTGGTGGTAGGCGGACATACATCGTCGTTATATCCCCAGGTGATATAAGTAGGTACCTTTATCAGACGGGCGAAGTTCACCACATCATAATATGCCATTGTCCGCAGTTTATCAGGCGTATCCATACCTTCTGTACGGAAGAAATGGGGATAGCCGCCTGCACGCCCGGCTTTATAACCGGCCATATCACTCAAAGCAGGATGATTGGCCACGCAGGCACTGACACGGTTGTCCAGACCTGTTGTAATCAGGGCCAAAGCTCCGCCCTGACTGCCCCCCTGGACAATAACATTCTTGCCATCCCATTCCGGCAGGGAAGTCAGCAAATCTATACTGCGCACACAAGCCAAATAGACGCGTTTCATATAATAATTGTCGCGATTGTCCAGACCATTGTTCAGATAGCCGTTTTCCCTGCCGTTGAAAGCATTGCTGATTTCCTTGAATTCTTCTGCGGTCATCGTCGGGTTCAACCCATGTATCTCGATTTCAAAACGGATACATCCTTCTTCCGCATAATATTTGTGGCGCAACGGTTCCTTGATAGTCTTGACGCCTGCTCCCGGTGGGCAAAGCACAACCGGACAAGAACCTTTCACTGCATTCTTCGGATAGAAAAGATAACCGTAGATACTTTGTCCACGATTATTCAACATCAGTTTGACAAGGTAACAATTCACCTTATCAGTGCAGTATTCCTTTGCCAATTCTTTCGTATATGTCAACGGATATTTGGCAGCTTCCGCTTTATTGTTATCCCAAAATTCTTTAAAGTCTTTGGGCATCTGCGTATAAGGCTTGATATTCTCCGGAGAGAAACCGACTTTTACGTGGTGCTTATAGCTCTTTCCATCCACGGTTGCCGTCATCCGGCAATCACGAAATCCCGGTTCTTTCATGGTTCCGATGGGAATCACAGCCTTGCCTTGCTTCAAAGTGACAGAACCGGAAGTCTCGGCAGGCATCATATCTCCGCCTATCTCATAAGACACGGTCACACCATCCTGTGGAATGCCATATTTATAGAATTGCACTTCAACCGTAGCTTTCTCTCCGGTCTTATAAATCCAGTCGGCATGATTGGGTACGGTCACCCAAAGGACATCGCTCCGGTACGGATAATTCTCCGCAGATGCAAACGACACCGGAAGCAACAGAGTAAACAACAATACAAACAGGTTCTTTTTCATCATTGCGTATTCATGTTTTCAGTTCTTATTAATCTTCAGTTCTTATCAGCGTTTTATATCCAACAGCTCATTCCCGTTTTCCACCGGATTCCATCCGTCTTCTCCGGCAAGCACGGTCTCCGGCTCATAACCTTTGATGTTTTTCAACTGACGGGAGAAAGGGGCACGTGCTTTCGGATTGGCTCCTTCGCCTGTACTTTCGTATTCGGCATAAAATACGGTCTTCTCGGCTTCCTTTTTTCCCCAGTTGTTCCAACCGGCAGGAAGAATGTGTTTACCTAAATTGCAACGGATAAAGACAGCCTGCGCATACGGACGCCAGGGACGTGAAAGATATACATCGTTCACACCATCGTCAGCCGTCAACCGGCAGTCATAGAACACATAACCATACTTTTCTCCCTGGTCGGTGGAAGGTGCCGTCACATAACCACCTCTTTTACTATGAATATGACAATGGTTGAATACCGCTGTCGACCAGCCGAAGATGAAATCGACCGTACCTTCGATGTAGCAATCTTCATAATATTGGCGACAACCTTTCCCATAGGTATAGAGTGTATCCTGACAACCGAGGAAACGGCAGTTCTTGAAGCAAACACGGTCGGCACTGACAAAACAGGCTACAGCCTGCCCCACCGGGCCGGCGGAGTTTTCAAACGTGATATTCTCCGCATAAAAATCGGGAGCATAAATATAGCAGGAGGACGAACCTGAAGTTCCCTTTTCCTCACCAAAACAATTCTTTTTCTGTGCATAGTCATCATAGGAAAGTACTGCTCCGTCCTGTCCGATCAAAGAAATATTGATTTTACTTTCCGGAACCACAATTTTCTCCTTATACACGCCTTTGCGAACCAATATCGTAGTACGTACATTCTTACGGAAATCGGGAACGGCATCAATAGCCTCCTGCACCGTAAAGAAGTCTCCACTACCATCTTGCGCCACCACGAAATCATAATGACGGACATATTTCGCCAGTTCCGGCACTTCCTTAGCAATTGCATCCATAGCCAACCCAGCCACTATACGGCCACCATAAACATTCAGGTGAGTATTATCTTCACGCCCCTTGGGTATAGCGGCAATCTGATTAGCAGGTACCCACATGAATAGTTTCTTCGATTCTACGGGACCCATGCCTTCCACCAAGTCATGCGTCACCTTATTCATGTCTACAAATGCCACTCCCAACTCTTTCGCAACATTTCGCGGAGAGTCCAGATAAGCCCCATGCGTATCAATAAGTTTATCACCTTCTGCAGCAGCAGGCTGTTCCGAGGCCTCCCGCTTCGCATCCGGATTCACTCCTTTCTGTATGTCATCCTGGCTGATGGCCTGAGCCACTGCATCACCGTTTGCTGTTCCGAAGTTACGGCGCACGATAGAATTAAACAAGACCGGAATCCCCCCTTTGGCACGTGTCTCGTTCACAAACCGTTTCAGATTCTCATCAAAAGTACCTCCGGGAGCGGTATAACGCTTTGGGTCCGACTTCTCATCGTTGTGTCCGAACTGGATAAATACATAGTCCCCTTTCTTCACCTGCGAAATGCCCTTCTCCCAACGTCCTTCATCTATGAAGCTCTTTGAACTGCGCCCGTTCACAGCATGATTGTCCACGCGAATTTCTTCGGAAAGATAACCGGGCAACATCTGTCCCCAGCCACGTTCGGGATTTCCACCTGTCAACGACTTATTGGCCATGGTGGAATCACCAATCATAAAAATAGTAATCAGAGGTTTGTCAGCCCTGAAAGCCGAGAGCAAAAAGAACAACCCCAACAGTAATGTCAACTTATGTTTCATGGTTCATTATTTATAAAATAGTATTTTTATTTTCCGGGTGCAATATTACCCAAAAACAGAGGTTCTGAAGTGTAAAAAAAGCCACAATCGGTAGAAAAATTAATAGTAAAGCCCCAAAATGACACTTCCATCCTTAAAAAAGAAATCGCCTGGGAATCCACAGGCGAAGAAGTAGTGCGCTGAATCATAGGCTGCAACGAACAGGTGCAATACTTTGCCTACAAGAAGTTAAGTTCCTGTCAACAAAGAGTTAACTTCTTGCAAGCAGGAAGATAAGTTCCTAATTCACAGGCTTCCAGTCACTACACATTCTATAGATATAATTCAGGTCATCGTATTGGGCTGCCTCCTTTTTGGTCAGTTGTTTCGCCCATTTCACACGACCGGTTGCCGAAGCACCGTCTCCTTTACTTCCATACTCTGCATAGCGGGCTGTCCGCTCATTTTCCGTTTTCCCCCAGTTATGCCATCCTTCGGGACGAATGTGTTTACCCATCTCGCAATTGATAAATACAGTAGCAGCGTATGGACGCCAAGGGCGTCCCAGATATACTTTATCCACTCCCGGTTCAGCAGTCAGCCTGCAATTTTTGAAAACATAGCCTACTGCAATATCTTCGGGAGTAGAAGCTGCCGTTACATAAGAATTGGTTTTACTACGGATTTCGCAATTCTCAAATAAGGCGGTAGAAGGGCCGAAAATAAAATCGGTGGTTCCTTCAATGTAGCAATCCACGAAATACAGGCGTGTGCCTGCGGCACCTGTATAGATAGTATCCTGATTTCCCAGAAGGCGGCAATTTATGAACACCAGTTTATCCCCCTCAGTGTGGAGTGCAACGGCTTGTCCCAATCTGGCTGCATTGTTCTCTATTGTCAGATTCTTGAAAGTGATGTTGTTGCCCTGCACCTTCACTGTATAAGTACGGAAAGTTCCCATCTTATTGATATTAGCATGGTCATCATAGGTGATAATCGTTTTTTCTACACTTTCACCGATGAAATCCACATTCTGAATCCAGGACGGGATAATCACTTTCTCCTTATAAACACCATTCTTCACCAGCACCGTTACCTTATAATCCATAAAGGCACGGATGCCTTCCATTGCTTCCGTCAGCGTACGATAGTCACCCGAACCGTCACGGGTTACCACAATCGTATCTTTCCATTGAGTCTGTGCCGACATCGGCATGATGCCCACAAGGAGGAGGGCGATACCGCATAAATAATAGGTCAGTCGTTTCATAGCTTTATTTCTGATTTACGATTTTCTTAACTTGCTGCAGACGTTCCCACTCCAGGCTTGCCATGATAAACGGACCTACCGCTTTGGGATCATTGCTGCGGATTGTTTCATTTATATAATAGGTGTAATCGCCCATACGGTAATTTTTTCCCCCCAAGCCGGCAACAGCACAAGCCTTGGTTATAGTCACCACACCGTCTTTATCCACTTCGATAAAATTATCAAGAATACCTTGATAGCCTTTCAGCGCTACTTTCAGATAAGATTTATCAATATAACCCTTACGAACAGCTTTGAACAATGCATATACGAACATAGTAGAGCAAGAAGACTCCAAATAGTTCCCCTTTTCACCGCTCTTGTCCAATACTTGATACCACAATCCAGTTTTCGGATCTTGTATACGCTTCACTTGTGCAGCAATATTATTAAGGATAACAAGCATGGAATCACGCCCTGCCTCATGCTCCGGGATAAAGTCGAGTGCATCTACAAATGCCATAGCATACCAGCCCATAGCACGTCCCCAGCTGTGTTGCGATTGTCCCGTGACAGGATCTGCCCAACGCTCCTTGCGGCTCACATCGCAAGCATGACGATAGAGTCCGTTCTTCGGGTCGTATGTATGTCGAGCCACTGTAATGAACTGATTTACAACATCCGGATAATCCTGCACACGATTATTCCGGAATGCATATTCAGCATAGAAAGGTGCTCCCATATAAAGGCCGTCCAACCACATTTGGTTCGGATATACTTTCTTATGCCAAAAGCCACCGTCATCATTGCGCGGATGTGTGTCGAGCTGGCTGCGAAGCAGATCGATAGCCTTCTTGTATTTTTCATCTTTTGTCTGCTCATAAATGCGGAACAGGAATTTACCTGAATTCAGACGGTCAATATTATACTCATGCAATTTATAAGTTTCGATGCTTCCGTCGTTGTGTATCATGGTGTCCGCATAAGCCAACGCATAGTCAAACATCTTCTGATCTCCATAGGCATCATACACATCCAGCATGGCCTGCAGTTCCAGACCGTGACAATAATCCCATTTCAATCTCGGTTGGAAATCCAACTGCCAGGATTCCGGGCAACGAATCATCTCCGACTCTACCATACGTACCGACCACGGTTGCTTATCACTTACCTTCTGGGCAGCCAAGTGGGTGGAGCAAATCAATGCTCCCATAACAAAAGTTTTACAAATCAGATTGTTCATCATTCTGTTTTTGTTTTTAGGTATATAGATTATTTTAAGTAATGTGACAAAGATAGCGGTTCCCTCCTAATCTATTGTGTATTTTTCGACTGAAAAGGTGCATTATTTATTTTTGCTCTCTGCAAGGTTAATTTTTCGTGTACGAGAACGAATGATTTCGTGCGCGATAACGAGTTTTTTTGCCATTTATTTGCACTTGGAACAAAAATTGCAGGAAAATAGACGAAAAATGTATTGATTTACATCAAATAATGTGTATTTTTGGCCCCAGAAATAAGAATTAATAATTTTAAATCAACGTATCATGAGTTTAAATCAAAATGCAGTGGAAAAGATGACCAACTATAGATGGACCATCTGTGCCATGTTATTTTTTGCGACAACAGTAAACTACCTTGACCGCCAGGTGCTGTCATTGACGTGGGATGAATTTATCAAACCTGAATTCCACTGGGACGAATCACACTACGGTATTATCACTTCTGTCTTTTCTATAGTTTATGCAGTCTGCATGTTATTTGCAGGCCGTTTCATAGACTGGATGGGAACTAAGAAAGGTTTTCTTTGGGCTATCGGTGTATGGTCGGCAGGTGCCTGCCTCCATGCATTCTGCGGTATCGTTACCGAACATTTCGTAGGTCTGCACAGTGCAGCCGAATTAATGGGAGCGACCGGTGATGTTGTAGTGACTATCGCTACTGTCAGTATGTATTGCTTCCTTGCTGCCCGTTGCGTACTGGCACTTGGTGAGGCTGGTAACTTCCCCGCAGCTATCAAAGTAACTGCCGAGTATTTCCCCAAGAAAGACCGCGCATATGCTACTTCTATCTTTAATGCCGGTGCTTCTATCGGTGCTTTGATTGCTCCGCTGAGTATTCCTTTGTTGGCCAAAGCCTGGGGCTGGGAAATGGCTTTCATCGTAATTGGTGGACTTGGTTTTATCTGGATGGGATTCTGGGTATTCATGTATTCCAAACCTTCTGAAAGTAAACACGTAAACAAAGCTGAACTTGACTACATCGAACAGGACAGCTACGAAGAGGGTGCCGCTCCAATGGTAGCAGAGAAAGACGAAAAGAAAATGAAATTCTGGCAGTGCTTCAGCTACAAGCAAACTTGGGCATTCGCTTTCGGTAAGTTTATGACGGACGGTGTGTGGTGGTTCTTCCTGTTCTGGACCCCCTCTTACCTAAATACGCAATTCGGCATCAAAACCTCCGAAGGATTGGGTATGGCACTGATCTTTACGCTGTATGCCATTACGATGCTCTCTATCTATGGTGGTAAATTGCCTACCATCATCATGAGGAAAACCGGCTTGAACCCTTATGCAGCTCGTATGCGCGCCATGCTGATTTTCGCATTCTTCCCGCTGGTGGTATTGCTGGCACAACCTTTGGGTACTATATCTCCGTGGTTGCCGGTTATCATGATCGGTATCGGTGGTGCGGCTCATCAATCCTGGTCTGCCAATATCTTCTCTACGGTAAGTGATATGTTCCCCCGTGCAGCTATTGCAAGTATCACCGGTATTGGTGGTATGGCAGGTGGCATTGGTTCTATGCTGCTGCAATTCATAGCAGGTGAACTCTTCGTTTATGCCGGAGAAACCAATATGACGTTCATGGGCTTTGAAGGTAAACCCGCAGGATACTTCGTCATCTTCTGCGTATGTGCAGTCGCTTACCTGATTGGTTGGGTTGTGATGAAGGCTTTGGTTCCGAAATACAAACCTATCGTATTGGAATAATACTATAATTATAGTATAACAGATAATGAAAAAGGTGCTCTTTTCGAGCACCTTTTTTAGTATATAATAGGAAAAGTACGGGCACAAAAAAAGCCTCTTCTCACGAAGCGACTCTCTCCTGCTCTCTCCCGTGAAAACCATGAACCTCGGTATGCTTTAGCAAATTCTACCTTCAAACGGTCCATGAGAAATACGGAAGCGCAAAACTTCAAGGTGAAAAAAAGGGAAGTCTCACGACTTCCACAATTCTTCTAACCTTAAATCTAAA
>CAJMQU010000039.1 GCA_905215555.1 uncultured bacterium | reverse complement strand
AAAAAGTCATGAGTATAAAAGTTCGTTTGATTATTATGAACTTCCTGCAATTCTTCGTATGGGGGTCATGGTTAATTTCATTAGGAGGTTACATGGGTAGAGAACTTCACTTCGAAGGAGGTCAAATCGGCGCAATATTCGCCACCATGGGCATTGCCTCTCTAATTATGCCCGGCATCATTGGTATCATTGCCGATAAATGGTTCAATGCAGAACGTTTATACGGACTTTGCCATATCATAGGAGCAGCCTGTCTTTTTTATGCTTCTACCGCTACAGGATATGACCAGATGTATTGGGCAATGTTACTCAATTTATTGGTATATATGCCTACTTTATCACTGGCCAATACAGTGTCGTACAATTCGCTTGAACAATATAAGTGTGATTTGATTAAAGATTTCCCTCCCATTCGCGTATGGGGAACCATTGGTTTTATCTGTGCGATGTGGGCAGTAGACCTCACCGGATTCAAGAACTCAAGCGCCCAGCTTTATGTAGGCGGTGCATCTGCACTACTGCTGGGACTGTACTCTTTCACCCTACCGGCATGTAAACCCGCCAAAACAGGAAACAAATCGCTGCTTTCTTCTTTAGGGCTGGATGCATTTGTATTATTCAAAAGAAAGAAAATGGCCGTTTTCTTCCTGTTCTCCATGCTTCTGGGAGCAGCGTTGCAGATTACCAATACGTATGGCGACCTTTTCCTGGGCAGTTTTGCCAATATCCCTGAGTATGCAGATTCCTTCGGTGTGAAACATTCGGTTATCCTGCTATCAATCTCGCAGATGTCCGAGACATTATTTATTCTCGCCATACCTTTCTTTCTGAGACATTTCGGAATCAAACAGGTTATGCTGATCAGTATGTTCGCATGGGTATTCCGGTTTGGATTGTTCGGCTTCGGAGATCCGGGGTCCGGTCTGTGGATGTTAATCCTGTCCATGATTGTTTATGGTATGGCATTTGATTTCTTCAACATTTCGGGTTCGTTGTTTGTTGAACAAGAAACCAGCTCCAATATCCGTGCCAGTGCTCAAGGATTATTCTTTATGATGACCAATGGTTTGGGGGCTATTATTGGAGGATACGCCAGCGGTGCCGTAGTAGATGCCTTCTCAGTATATGCCGATGGCAAACTGGTAAGTCGTGAGTGGCCCGAGATCTGGTTTATCTTTGCTGCCTACGCACTGGTTATCGGCATTTTGTTTGCCTTGGTATTCAAGTACAAGCATCAGCCGGAAAAAAGGAATTAGTAGAAAGTAGAGAGAGTCCTTATGGATAAAAAGAAAAAAGTAGAACTGGAAGTACTAAACATCTCCAACAGTCAGGAACAGGCAGGAGCTTACGCAATGGTGTTGGGAGAAGTGGACGGCGCACGCCAATTACCGGTGATTATCGGTGCGGCGGAAGCTCAGGCGATGCTGATCGGTCTGAAAGGGATTGTTCCGCCACGTCCGTTGACACACAACCTTTTCGCTTCATGTCTGGAAGTATTAGGTGTAAACATGATGCGCGCACTCATTTACAGAGTGGATAACGGCGTATTCTATTCCTATATTTATCTGAAAGCAGACGACGCCATCATCCGTATGGATGCCCGCACATCCGACGCAGTAGCTATGGCTTTGCGGATGAAAGCCCCGATTTTCATCTATGAAGAGATACTGGAATCGGAACAACTTAAAACCGGAAAAGAAAGTGAAACAGGGAATATAGCCCCAATGGGCGAGAATCCTGCCCCGCGCGATGACGAGTTTTTTCATGAAGACACCATGGAAATGCTGCAAAAGGCTTTGCATGAGGCCGTCGCCAATGAGAACTATGAACGCGCCGCCCACATCAGGGACGAAATAGCTAAACGAAAAAATCAGCAATAAAAACTTATGCACGTATTCTATACACCCGATATACAAACCCATGCCGAACTTCCCGAAGAGGAAGCACAACACTGTGTCCGCGTGTTACGCCTTAACATCGGCGACCAAATAACTCTGACTGACGGCAAAGGTAACTTCTACCGCGCAGAAATCAGTGCCGCCACCAACAAGCGTTGTATGGTAAACATCCTGGAAACCAACTATCAAGCCCCTTTATGGAGTGGTCATTTGCACATAGCGATGGCTCCCACCAAAAATATGGACCGCACGGAATGGTTTGCAGAAAAAGCCACAGAGATAGGTTTCGACGAACTGACTTTCCTGAACTGCCGCTTCTCCGAACGGAAAGTCATTAAAACGGAACGTGTCAGTAAGATACTTGTGTCCGCCATCAAGCAATCTCTCAAAGCACGCCTGCCACAACTGAATGAAATGACCGACTTCGATAAATTCATCACCCGGCCTTTCAAGGGGCAGAAATTCATCGCGCATTGTTATGAAGGCGAAAAGCCCCTGCTGAAAGATATACTCCGGAAAGGAGAAGATGCACTGGTATTGATAGGCCCGGAAGGAGATTTCAGCGAAGAGGAAGTGAAAAAGGCCATAGCGAACGGCTTTACACCTATCAGCCTGGGAAGGTCGAGGCTGCGCACGGAGACAGCAGCCTTGGTAGCCTGCCACATACTGAATTTGCAAAATCAATGATAATCACACTAAAACCAAGAATGATATGAAGAAAAGTTTGTTTCCCAACTTGGCGTTGATGGCTGTATTAATGGTCTTTGTCAGCGCATGTTCCAAGAAATCGGAATACACAAATGTGATTCCTGCCAATGCAGGCACAGTAGCCAGCATCAATGTGAAATCATTGGTTGACAAGGCAGGACTTAACGACAAAGAAAACAAGGAGGCACAGCAAAAGCTGATAGAAGCCTTGAAAAGTGGTACGAATGCTGCAACTTTCCAACAAATGGAAATGATTATAAAAGACCCGAAGAAATCAGGAATCGATGTATCGGCACCGATATACGTTTTTAGTGCGGACGCATTCCCTTACACTACCGTAGTTGCCAAAGTGAATAACGAAGACGATCTGCACGCATTACTGGAAACTCTGGAAAAGGAAAAGATCTGCCAGCCATTGGCAAGCGGCGACGGTTTTCAGTTCACACAGATGAATAATCAGGTATTCCTGGCATATACGCCTTCCGTACTTATGCTGGCCAACTACAAAGGCACTACGCAACTTGAAAAAATTAAAGAAGGCATTCCTGCTTTATTGAAACAGACCACTGAGAACAGCATTGTTTCGACTGCTGCTTTCAAGAAAATGCAGAAAATGGGGGGCGATATCAATGCACTCTTTTCTCCGGCAAGCATTTTGGGCGCATATGCCAACCAGCTCAACTATGGTATGCCTCAGAATATAAATCTGAAAGACATACAGATACTCGGAAGCCTCTCTTTCGACAAAGGCAAAATCAGCATGAAGTACGAAAACTTCACCGAGAACCCCGAACTGCAAGCAATGTTCGACAAACAAAAGAAGGCAACCTGCGCCATAGAGAACAGCTTCCTGAAATATTTCCCAAAATCTACACTGATGTATCTCAGCATGGGTATCAATGGAGAGGAGTTCTATAACCTGCTGCTTGAAAACCAGGAATTCCAGAAGAACTTCTCCATTGCCAAGGCGAACGAGGTGAAGGAACTGTTCGGTACATTCCAGAAAGACATTGCAGTGGGGCTGATTAATGTCACGATGAACAACGCTCCCACCTTCCTGCTGTATGCTAACGTGAAGAGTGCCGCACCCGTACAAATGCTGTATGAGAAAAAGAATGAACTGGGTTTGAGACGTGGTGAGGATATCATGAAACTGGGTGAAAACGAATATGTGTATAAATCCAGAATGATGAATGTTTTCTTCGGTGTACGCGATAATAATCTGTATGCCACGAATGATGAAATGCTATACAAGAGTATAGACAAAGCTGTCAATCCGTCCATCAAGGATACGGAATTCGCATCCAATATGAAAGGTAAGAACAGCGCTTTCGTCATCAACACAGAAGCCATACTCACTTTGCCGGTAGTGAAGATGCTGAGCGAATACGGAGGAGCACAATACGCGACAGCATTCGCTTTAGTTGACAAAGTAGCATATATGGAAGCCGTTGGCGATCCGAACAATAATGCAGAAATGGTCATTCAGTTGAAAGACAAAAACGTAAATGCACTGAAACAGATTGTAAACTTTATCAAAGAGTTTGCAGGTATCTAATCCCTATTAATAATGGAAATCATTCATCTGCGGCAAACACTTCCCCAAGTGTTTGCCGACCGGGATGCCATCACATCCGACGTATGGCACCAGGATCTTGTGCTGCGAAAGGGAGAGCGGTATCTGATTGAAGCCGCTTCCGGCACGGGTAAATCTTCTCTATGTAGCTATCTCTACGGATATCGCCGCGACTATCAGGGTATTATCAACTTCGATGAACGGAATATACGTTCGCTTTCCATCCATGAATGGGTAGAGTTGCGGAAGCATTCATTAAGCATGCTGTTCCAGGAATTGCGCATCTTCCCCGAGTTGACAGCGCTGGAAAATGTACAATTAAAGAACCGCCTTACCAACCATAAGAAGAAAAAAGAAATCCTCTCCCTCTTCGATACGCTCGGCATCGCAGACAAAGCTGATGAAAAAGCAGGAAAGTTATCTTTCGGCCAGCAGCAACGCGTAGCCTTCATCCGTGCGCTATGCCAGCCGTTCGACTTCATCTTCCTGGACGAACCTGTCAGTCACCTGGATGATGATAACGGTAAACTTATGGGACGCATGCTGACCGAGGAAGCCGAAAAGCAAGGTGCGGGAGTGGTTGTGACCTCTATCGGAAAACATATAGAACTGGACTATAACAAAATATTAAAACTATAAATGAACAGACTTGTTTGGAAACTTCTTCGCCGACACATCAGCATCGGGCAACTGAGCGGCTTTTTTCTCGCCAACATCTTCGGAATGCTGATTGTACTGCTGAGCGTGCAATTTTATAAAGATGTCCTTCCCGTCTTCACGCAGGGAGACAGTTTCATGAAAAAGGATTATATCATCGCTACGAAGAAAATCAGCGCCCTCGGCAGCCTCACCGGACAAAGCAATACTTTTTCCAAAGAAGAAATCAAGGAACTGGAAGCCCAACCCTTCACGCGTAGCGTAGGCGCCTTTACCCCTACCCTTTTCAAAGTATCGGCAGGACTGGGAATGCAGCAGGCCGGCATCCGTATCTCCACCGATATGTTTTTCGAGTCTGTTCCCGATGCCTTTGTCGACGTCAGTCTGGACAAGTGGCATTTTGACGAGGACACACAGACCATACCTATCATCATCCCCCGCAACTACCTGAATCTTTACAACTTCGGGTTTGCACAAAGCCGCAACCTGCCGAAGTTGTCGGAAGGCGTAATGGGACTGATACAGATGGACATCATCATGCGCGGCAACGGACGTACGGAACAATACAAAGGAAATATCGTCGGCTTCTCCAACCGCCTGAATACGATTCTCGTTCCGCAATCGTTCATGGAATGGGCAAACAAGACGTTCGCTCCCGAAAGAGAAGCGCAGTCATCACGTCTGATTGTAGAAGTAAAGAACCCCACGGACGCAGCCATCACCGACTATTTTCAACAGAAAAACTATGAAACCGAAGGAGACAACCTGGACGCCGGAAAGACAACTTACTTCCTGCGCCTCATCACAGGTATCGTTTCGGGCGTAGGACTGTTCATCAGCATCCTGTCTTTCTACATCCTGATGCTGAGCGTATTCCTGCTGCTTCAGAAGAATACGGCTAAATTGGAGAATCTGTTGCTGATAGGTTACAGCCCTTCCAAAGTGGCAATGCCCTATCATATATTGACCGTAGGATTAAACCTTCTCGTACTATTCCTCGCCATCTGTGGTGTGGCATGGCTGAGAAGTTACTATACAGGCGTGCTGCAAACCCTTCTTCCACAACTGGAAACGGGTTCCCTGCTGCCCTGCATTCTTGCCGGAAGTATCTTGTTCATAACCGTATCCGCCCTGAACATACTCCTGATACGCCGGAAAATTCTCTCGATATGGAAAGGCAAAGAATGAAAAGAATAATAGCGGTTACTTCCGCCTGATTGCAGAAAGGCTTATCCCCCTTGATGCGCCTGCATATACTCCTTAGGTGACATTCCGTGAACCTCCTTGAAAGAACTCGAGAAATGTGACAAGTTCGTATACCCCGTCGCATACGCCACTTCGGACACCGTCAGTTTCTTTTCTTTCAATAGGGCGGCAGCTTGTTGCAGACGGATATTCTTGATAAAGTCGCGTGCCGAGAGGTTCGTCAGCTCTTTCAGTTTCCGATGCACATGAACACGGCTCAAGCCAACATTCGCTGCCAACATTTCCACATTCAGTTCCGGATTGGAAAGATTCTCATTAACCACCTTCATGATCTTACCCATCAGTATCTCGTCCGCAGACTTCATCGACAACTTCTGTACCTTATCCTCCTGTTGCTGCGCACCGCTGAATTTACTCTTCAGCAGCTTCCGGTTAGCAATCAGATTGGCAATTGTACTCTTCAACAACTCTGTGTTGAAAGGCTTCACCATATAGGCATCCGCACCGGTCGCCATACCCTCCATCGTATCTTCCGGCTTGGACTTGGCCGTCAACAGAATAACCGGCACATGATTGACATTCGTATTTTGTTTTATCTTCCGGCACAGGGACAAACCGTCCATTTCCGGCATCATGATATCACTGATCACCAAGTCGGGAGCATCCGCAAGAATCGTGTCATAAGCCTCTTTGCCATTCTTGCACATCACGATCCGGTACTCTCTCTCCAATTCCTCTTTCAGATAAGAGAGGATTTCTTCTTCATCTTCCGCTATCAATATACGCATACGGTTCTTCGATTTGCCCGCTTTCTTTTCCTCCGTATCTTCTTCCTCAAAAGTTTCCTCAAAATCCGGTTTCTCCGGCTTCACAAATACGACATGAGGCGTAGCTGCCACTTCCACGTCTTCCAGTTCGTCAGTCCGCAGATGTGCCGACCCCAGTGGAATACGGATGACGAAACGGCTTCCCGCAGCATCTTTCCGGTTCTCCGCAAAGATAAGCCCATGATGTAACTCCACCAGCGAACGGGACAGGTGCAATCCGATTCCCGTACCGAAGTTAGACTTCGTCACATCATTATCTATCTGATAGAAACGCTCGAATATGCGCTCTATTTTTTCCCGGTCAAGCCCGATGCCGCTATCCGTCACCGTGATTTCAAAATATTCCTTCAAGGGATCCCGGCGGGTGGCATCGCGCCCCGTGGAAAGTTTCACTGTAATCTCTCCCTGTTCCGGTGTGTACTTGAAAGCGTTGGAGAAGATATTCATCAATATCTTGTCGAAGTTATTCATATCCACCCATACCTTCAGTTGCGGCATGGCATGTTCAAAGATAAAATGTATCTTCTTTTTCCGTGCCAGATAGTCGAAAGTCAGCATGATGTCTTCAATGAACCCCACCATGTCCGTCTCCCTGAATTTCATGAACATCTGGCCCTTATCCAGCTTACGAATATCCATCAACTGGTTTATCAGCCGGAGGATGCGCTGTGCATTCCGGTAAATCATCAGATACGTCTTCTGCACCTCTCCGCCTTTCTTTTCAGCCAGTAACTTCTCAAGCGGATTGATGATGAGCGTCATCGGAGTGCGTATCTCGTGGGAGATGTTGATGAAGAACTGCAACTTTGCCTCATTCAGTTGCTCGGCATGTTCGCGCTTCATGATCTCGCGGCGATGATGCATACGGGACACTATATAGTTGACAATGCCCAACACCAACAGTCCGAACAGGAACACATAAATGCAATACGCCCACCACATCTCATACCAGGGCGGAGTAATCAAAATCTTGACAGTACGTATCTCCGAAAGATTGCCATGGCTCAACGCGCGCACGTGGAAGGTATATTTGCCCGGCGGAAGATTATTGTAGGTCACCCGGTTCACACCCGGTTCGGTACTGAGCCACTGGTTGCTCAGTTCTTCAATCTTATACTGATAGGAGATCTGTTCCGGATTGTTGTACTGCAAGGTAGAGAAAACAATGCTGAATGTATTGTCATAATGAGCCAACTGGAACAGATTCGCATCGAGCACGGAAGTATAAATAACGGGATGCCGTCCTAAATTCGTGTTTTTGCGGACAGGCTGGTTGAAGATAAAGAAGTCCGTAATCCAAACCCGGGTATCCTTCAAGGCGCTACCTATGGAAGAAGGCACAAAACAAGTAATGCCGTTAATACCGCCAAAATAGATTTTCCCTGCCTGGTCCTTATAGAACGCTCCGTGCGTGAACTCATTTCCCTGCAAACCGTCTCCCGCATAGTAATTGATGAAACGGTTGTTCTCCACATCATACCTGCAAATGCCCATGTAGGTGCTAATCCATATATTATGCCTTACATCCTCACAAAGCCCGCAAATCACATTATTGGGCAGACCGTCTGCCATCGTGAAGCATTTCAATTCTTCGGTCTTCTTGTCGAAGCGATATAATCCGTCGGTTGTGCCCGCCCAAATGTTTCCGGCATGGTCTTCCTGCAACACATATCCCACCCGGTCTTCAATCAGAGAATTCACCTTACGGTAGTTGATGAAACTCTCATTCTCCGGATTGAAACAACTGATGCCTTTATAGTGTCCCAGCCAGATCAATCCTTCACTATCACAAAAGATATAATTCACCCAGTCGTTGGCCAGTTCATTACGTGTCAGGTCGCCAGTCTCGTCTTTGGACGATTCATAATGTTTCAGTGTTTTCGTCACCAGGTTATATTGATAGAATCCCGAACCGAAGGTTCCGATATACAGATTTTTATGGCGGTCTTCCGTTATAGAGAATATCTTCTCGTTATCTATAGGCAGCGGATATTCACATTCTCCTGTCCGCCTGTTCAGTTTTGCCAACCCACGTGTATAAGATCCCAGCCAAAAGTCCCCGTCCGTATCTTCATACATGCACATAATGGTGTTGGCAACGGAGCGTGGACTGCTGCCCGGCTGATAATGCCGTAGTCTTTTCCCTTCGGCACTCAGTTCGTATACCCCTTCATTGTCGGTTCCCACCCACAAGTGGTGGTTAGTATCCTGATAGATAGACATCACGCACCCCTGCCCGATAGGATTATAATAAATGGACTTGTTGCCGTAATATTCAAATGGATTCTCCTGTTTCGGAATCAAAGCAATTCCCCGCTGAAACAGTCCCAGCCACAGATTCTTGTCCCGGTCTTCCAATATGGAGTGTATCTTCCCCTCCGAGAAGTCCAGAGGAGCGGAGTTGATACTGTAATCTTCTATCGTTCCGGTCACCCGGTTATACGCTTTCAGTCCTTGCCCGTCAGTGCCTATCAGTAAACGGTCGTCCACCACAGTAAGGCAATAGACGGACAAGGTTCCACCGCCTTCATAAGGCACAGGCACAAACCGGTTCCGTTCACGGTCGTAGCGTGAGAGTCCTTGTTTCTGTGTTCCCACAAACAGGTTTCCATATTTATCTTCCGCAATAGCGGACACGTAATTGTCATTAATCACCGGATATTTGTAGACGCGCACTTCCTTCGTTACGGGCAGATAACAAATAAGTCCGTGTCCTTCGGTGCCTATCCATATATTGTAATGAGAGTCCTCGTAGAGATTCGACTGGAAGTTATAGTTCACCTGCCTCATGATTTCATCAATGGACAGCGCTTGCTGCCGCTGTTCGTCAAGACGGAAAATACCTTGTCCGGTAGTTACTATCCAGATTTCACCGGTATGTAACTTCTGCATTTGCGTGACGTGTGGAAAGACCTGTTTACCGGCACGCATCATCGGTATCTCACGGAAGCTATCCGTCTCCGGGTCATACTTCATCAGTCCGTCGATACACCCCACCAACAGATTTTGCTCACTGTCTTCAAAGAGTGTACGGACATAATTATTCTTTATGGAGGCAGAATCACCGGAAATGTGTTTATAGTTTGAAAAGCGAAGCCCGTCGAACTTGTTCAGCCCATACTCCGTTGCAATCCAGATGAATCCTCTCTCATCCTGGAATATCTGATTGATAAGACTACTGGAGAGTTCGTTGTTGGTGGAATAGAATTTGCCGGTCTGTGCCGACATCGGCAAGCCAACCAAACATAGCAATAAGATTATAAGGAGAATTTTGTTATGAGCTGTTTTCATTGCATTTCATACTTAAAGGTAAGCAAAGATACGAAAAACTTTCGGAATGTACCTGACTATACAGGTAACCATATCAAAAAATGATTCAGTACGATGTGGATTGAAGTTATCAGTTTTTAGAGTAAATGCAATATACAGACAATCTCAGTTCACCTTATCCGATATCCCCCAAAAGTGCGATATTCGCTGAAAAAAAGTCGATACGTAACACCAGCAAATGATTTTGTAACACAGGGAAAAGTCATGTTACATTTTAATGTAACACAGGCTACAATTTATCATCCATATATCCAATTTATCAAATACCTTTGTTTCAAGCAAAAAGCAAAGTTTAACCCTTTAAATCAATGAATGCACATATGAAAACCTGAGAATGAAAAACATGTCTTCACATCTTTATTAAAGAAAGGAATATTATTGTTATCCAACTAAATTAATTTCATTATGAAATGCACAAATTATTATTTTAAGCCATTGGGGCTTCTATTCTTATTATGCCTGATACCTATATGGGCATTTTCACAGAACGTGACTGTGAAAGGTGTTGTAAAAGACAGCACAGGAGAGCCGGTTATCGGTGCAAGTGTAGTGCAAAAAGGCACCGGCAACGGTATCATTACGGATATCGACGGTAACTTCACACTGAATGTTCCATCCAACAGTACCATCGTAATTTCATTTGTGGGATATAAGGCACAAGAGATTCCCGTATCCGGAAAGACACAAATCAACGTCACCATGAAGGAAGATACCGAAATGCTGGATGAAGTGGTGGTTGTGGGGTACGGACAGATGAAGCGTTCGGACCTGACAGGTTCCGTAGTATCGGTGAACGATGCAGCCATCAAGAAATCGGTTCCGACTTCTATTGACCAAGTGTTGCAAGGCCGTGCTGCCGGTGTACAGATACAGGCCAATTCCGGTACTCCGGGTGCAAGTTCTGCCATCCGCATCCGTGGTATCAACTCACTGAACGCCACGAATCAGCCAATCTTCGT
The DNA here is from genome assembly GCA_905215555.1 of uncultured bacterium. GTDB lineage: Bacteria > Bacteroidota > Bacteroidia > Bacteroidales > Bacteroidaceae > Bacteroides. Next base: position 32,594 of record CAJMQU010000039.1, on the reverse strand, counting down.
GATAGACGGTGTGGTAGTGGACGCTGCCACAGACGATGAAACCAATAACCCGCTGTCCAGCATCAACCCTTCGGACATCGTTTCAATGGACGTATTGAAAGATGCCTCCGCCACTGCCATCTACGGTGCACGTGCCTCCAACGGTGTCATCATGATTACCACCAAACGCGGACAGGCAGGCGAAGCTACCATTACTTACGACGGCTACATAGGCTGGCAGAACATGCCCAAGCACCTCGATATGATGAATCTGCGTGAATATGCCGAACACCACAATGCCCGTGCGGCGGCAGGTATCGTCACCCAAAGCAGTGCTTTCGTACGCCCCGATATGCTGGGTGAAGGAACCGACTGGCAAGATGAACTCTTCCAAAGTGCCATGATGACCAGCCATAACCTCTCGATGACAGGCGGCAGCGACAAGGCAACCTATGCCATCAGCGCCGGATATCTGGACCAGGACGGTATCGCTTTAGGCTCAGGCTTCAAGCGTCTCTCACTGCGCGGCAACATCGATGCACAAGTGAAGAAATGGCTGAAAGCAGGTATCAATTTCTCATTGTCCGACTCGAAACAAAAGGTAGGTTGCGACAACAATATTATTATGAATGCCCTGCAACAGCAACCTTCTGTAGCCGTAACCAATGCCGACGGTGGTTTCGACGGACCGGATGACGTGTGGATGCCGGTTAACCCCGTAGCCTACGCAACCATCCGCGACAACTATAACAAGAAGATGAACTTCCGTATAAGCAGCTATCTGGAAGCGACACTGATGGACGGACTTTCCTTCAAGACGGAACTTTCCGCTGACTACAACCTGAACAAATTCTACTATTATGAACCGGACTATAAGTTCGGCGTTATCACCAACGAAACCCGTACCGGACGCTGGACAAAGACCGATACTAAATACTGGTCATGGCGGAATATCCTTACCTATAATAAGACCTTCGCCCGTGTTCACAACATCAACGTCATGGTGGGACAGGAAATGTCACAATCGCACTGGGAAACACAGGTGAGCAATGCAACAGGCTATCTGAGCAACTCTACCAAAGATCCGAGCGCAGGCGACATCTCCAAATCAAGCGGTACCGGTTCGCAAAGTGACAACTCCATCGCTTCTTTCTTCGGCCGTGGCTTCTATTCGTATGACGACCGCTATCTGCTCACCGCCACCCTACGTCGCGACGGTTCTTCTAAGTTTGCCAAAGGAAACCGCTGGGGATGGTTCCCCTCCGCTGCCCTGGGATGGAAGATTTCCAATGAATCGTTCCTGAAGGAAAATGATGTAATCAATAATCTTAAACTCCGTTTCGGTTGGGGTGCAACAGGTAACCAAAACGTAGAAAGCTGGGCTTACATGGCTATGCTCTCTTCCAAAACCACTCCGTGGGGTGTAGGTGTGCTGACAGGAAACACAGCCAATCCCGAATTGAAATGGGAGACCACTTATTCCACCAATATCGGTCTGGACCTCAGTCTCTTCCAGAACCGCATCGAATTCATTGCCGACATCTACTATAAGAAAACCAAAGACCTGCTGCTTCAACTCCCGTTGCCATCATATCTGGGTTCGGCAGGAGCCGGTGCAGCCAGCAATCCGTGGGCAAATGTAGGTTCACTGGAAAATAAAGGTATAGAATTGACTCTGAACACCGTGAATATCGATAAGAAAGGTTTTCAGTGGCGTTCCAACTTCGTGTTCTCACTAAACCGCAACCAGGTGCTCGAACTGGACACAGAAAGCGCTTCTATCGAAAAGACCTATAGTGTGGGCAGTGAAAACAACGTGGTTACACGTACCATCGTAGGACAACCCATCGGACAATTCTGGGGATATAAGGTAATCGGCCGTTTCGACAAAGCCGAAGACTTCTACTATAAGGATAAGGAAGGCAACGTGAAACCCGTCGCCCTCCCGGCAGGTTCTTCCATCGAAGAAGGAAAGACCTGGATCGGTGACTACATCTTTGCCGACCTGAACAATGACGGGGTCATCGACAACAACGACTGTACCTTCATCGGCAATCCCGAACCCAAGTTCACCTACGGCATCGGCAATACATTCTCCTGGAAAGGTTTCGATCTGACTATCTTCCTCTCCGGCTCTTACGGCAATGACGTGCTGAACTACAACCGCCGCTATATAGAGAATCCGCGAGTAAACAACAACCTGCTAAAGAGCGCAACCAACTATGCCCTTGTGGAAAGAATAGACCCGAATGGCCCGGATGATTTCCGCAATCTGTACGTCGCAAACGGAAACAGTACTATCCTGCCACGTATATCGGCTTCTACCACCAATGCCAACAATCGTGTCAGCGACCTCTACATTGAAGATGGTTCTTACCTGCGTATTCAAAATATTTCACTGGGCTACACACTGCCCAAGCAATGGATCAGCAAGCTGAACTTGCAGAATGTGAAGATATATGCCAACCTGCAGAACGTATACACCTGGACCAACTATTCCGGCTACGATCCGGAAGTGGGCTGTATGTACGGCGATGCTCTGATGAATGGCTTGGATTATGGCCGTTATCCCTCACCGCGCATTTATACATTCGGGTTAAACGTTTCTTTCTAACCTAAAAAACGAGAAAACAATGAAAAGCAAATTAATTCTTATAATGGCTTTGGCCGGTGGTATGTCACTGGCTGGTTGCGAAGACTTCCTGGAACAAGAAAATACAACCAACCTCAACCAGAAAACTTTCTTCGACAGCGATGCAGCCATCACGGCTGCAACAGCTCCTCTTTACAACTATGTATGGTCCAGTTTCAACGAGAAAGCCTACTACTCCATGGGTGACGGTCGTGCCAACAACATCACCGCACAGTATTCCGATTACATCTACCCATACACCAACCTGAACGAGACATCACTTGCAGCAGGTCTTGACGATGCCTGGGGGGCATTCTACTCGGTAGTGTCACAGGCCAATAATACGATTAACAACATCAAGAACTACTCTTCACCGAACGTAAGCGAAACAGCCAAGACACAAGGTATGGCAGAAGCACGCTTCATGCGTGGAACAGCTTATTGGTATCTGGCTTCCCTCTGGGGACTAGCTATCATATACGAGAACACAGCCGACCTGGTAAACAATTATGTGATTCCTGCCAATAACCGTGTTGATGTAATGGAATTTGCCATCCGCGATCTGGAATATGCAGCCAAATATCTGTCGGACACACCTGCACAAACCGGGCGAATCACCAAGTACAGCGCTTTCGGTATGCTGTCACGCGTGTATCTCTCCATGGCCGGTCTGACAGAAAATGGCGAATACAACGGAAGTAACGTAGCTACCGACCCTAACCGCGGCACTCGCAACACGTATTATCTGGACCTGGCACAGAAAGCCGCCCTGAAAGTGACAAGTGCCTCTGCATACGACCTGATGGAAAACTACGGTGACCTTTTCACTTACGCAAACAATAACTGCAAGGAATCGCTCTTCCAATTGCAGTGGCTCACCGGCTCTAAGGATGTTCTTCCCTGGGGAAGCATGCAATCCATCACTACTTTCTTCGGATGGTCTACGATGGTGACAGATGCTACCAACTGGGGCGGTGCCACTTACTGTTCATGGGACTTGTGGAATGAATATGACCCTAAAGATGTAATCCGTCGCCACTACTCCGTGGCTTCTTACGGAGAGCACTATCCGGATATGAATGTACGTGGCGGAGGCTACACATACGGCGTGACGGAAAACCGCGGAAGCCAGGGTGCAAACATCAAGAAGTATGTCATAGGCACCAATGCCGACAATGGTGTAAGTTACCAGCAAAGCAGCGGTCTGAACACCCACATGCTAAGATTGGCAGAAGTTTACCTGAATCTGGCGGAAGCTATCTTAGGGAATAACACATCGACCGACAATCCAACCGCCCTATTCTTTTTCAACAAAGTGCGCACACGTGCCGGCATGTCGCCCAAGACTTCCATCACATATGAAGACCTGCGCTACGAACGCCGCATCGAGCTGGCCTTTGAGGGACAATATTGGTACGACCTGATTCGCCGTTCCTACTACAAGCAGCAGGAAGTGGTGAACTATATGAACAACCAGAGCCGCAACGCCAGCTACGATTATAACGAAACTACCGGTGTATACGAAATCAGCGAAGACTATGTCGCTCCCGGCAAGGGTGTGGCTACGGCTACTGCCAGCAGCCTGACGCTTCCGGTATCCGACGTTGATCAGAATAAGAACCATTATCTCCGTGGCGACATTCAAACCGTAGCCTACTCTTTCGGTGAGAGAGAAGTGTCTGCAAAAGACTTATATAAATAATTTAAAAATCAAACAGATATGAAAAACTTGAAATATATATGGCTTTTATGTCTTGCGCTGACCACCGTTTGCTTCGTATCTTGCGATGACGACAATGCCCAAGACAGCAAACCGATCCACATCACACAGATTTATCTGGAAGACTATAAGTCCGCAGTTCCCGACCGCCCGATTGAGTTTGCCCGCCTGGGGCAATTAATCCGCATCGAAGGTAGTGGCTTCTTGGGTATGAAGAAGGTATATATCAACGGATATGAAACATTCTTCAACGTGGCTTATGTAGCCGACAACTCTATGCTGATTACTATTGATAATAAGACACCTGTTGTAGATGCCCCGGAAGATGTGCGCAATAAAATACATCTAGTAAAATCCGGTGCGCAGTTAAAGCATGACTTTGAAATCCGTGCTGCCGCCCCAAGCGTTTCACACATCAGCAACACACTGCCACAAGTTCAAGAGAAAGTGACTGTGTATGGAGCGGGACTGCATGAAACAAGCAAAGTAACCTTGCCCGGCGGAATCGAAGTCACCGATATAGAAAGTGACGAAGACGGTGAATGGTACTCATTCACAATGCCCTCCGGCGTCACTGCCAGTGGTTCCATCTATTCGGAAGGAGCTAACGGTATTGCCGCTACCCCCGCCTATTTCAATGACAATCACTGCATGATACTCGACTTCGACGGTAAAGGCAAACAAGGTTTCTGGAGCTGGAGCGAGACAGGTTCTATGATTAATGATGAAGACCTCGTGAGCGACCCTGAAAATTCAGGACGCGGCAAGTGCTTGCAGGTTGTGCCGGACCGCTTACTGAGCGGCAACGGTGTAGCGGCGGGTAAACCTCGCGTTACAGAATGTTGGACCGTAGGTACCGGTGAAGATGAAAGCGTGGACTGGACACGTATGTATTCCTATATTCCGGAAACCACACCTCTGACAGACGTTGCCTTCCAGTTCGATATTTGTGTTCCCGAAGCATGGATTGGAACCGGTCATATCGAGATTTGCCTCTTCAACAACTTCAATTTTGCCGGAATAGGTTCTGATGACGACGGGCAACGCACCGCATTCTATGTGCCTTACATCCGGAATGGAGCAATTGTTCCTTTCACCACGGAGGGCTGGCAAACCGTAACCATTCCTTTCAGCGAATTTGGTTACTACAAGAAGGAGCTGGAAGAAGGAACCACCGCACCCACTTTCAAAACTGTAGTTGAAGATCGTCTGGCAGCCAAGTATCAGAACTTCGGCGTGGGTTTTGTGAACACCGACTTCACTTTTGACGGGGTCAGCATCACTTCTACTATCTTCAAAACCAAAGTTTATCTGGATAACTGGCGCGTGGTTCCCTGTGCAAACGTTATCATCTCAGACTTCGACGATGAAGAATAGAGGAAGCTGAATCACTTTTTTGTAAAACGAATAAAGAATATAGATTATGAAACTAAATAAAATCATTCTTCCGGTAGTGGCTTGTGCATTGGCATTTGGCAGTTGCTACGATGAAAAGATGGAATGGGGAAAACCTGACGGCCACGGTGATGTCAATATCTCCGATATTCCCCTTGCGCTAAAAGAGAAGTTAGCGAACTACGATTATATCAAAGCATATGCCAAACAGTATATGCCGCACGCAACCATCGGCCTCGGTTTGGGAGCCGACCTCTATATCAGTGACCCGCAATACAAACAGGTAGCTGACGAAAACTTCCAGTTGTTTACGACAGGGAATGCAATGAAACATGCGTCTGTAGTCAAAAGCGATGGTACACTGGACTTTACCACGATCGATGCATTTCTGAACCTTGTCCCTTCCGACATCCAGGTGTACGGGCACAATTTCCTGTGGCATACGCAGCAAAAGCAGGCATATCTGAAATCGCTAATTGCTCCGGAAGTAGTGATTGAAACCGATCCTGCCGACAATGTGGAGAATATCATTGCGAATTCCGACTTTGAAGCAGGAAACATCGATGGCTGGGGAGCATGGTCAAGCACAGGTTGCACAGCTAATATTTCCGAAGCAGGAGCAGGATATAAAAGTGACTATGCAATGAAACTGTATAATCCGGTGGCAGGTACCAACTTTTCCGCACAAGCCTATTATACTTTGCCCGAAATGCAATGGGAAGCCGGAGCAACTTATATTGTATCTTTCTATGTGTACTCAGAAAATGCCAACTCGCAATTCCAAGTACAGTTGCAAAACCGCACATCGTACAACGGTGATTCTTATCAGTCTAAAGAAGTTCCTGCCAAACAATGGTATTACTTTGAATCAGAATTTGAAATGCCGCAGTCAACCATAGACCTTGCTCCATCTCATCTGACCATTGACTTTGGCTTTGCAGAAGGAACCAGTTATATTGATAATATCAAGTTCGGAAAGAAAAAAGAAGGACCGACCAACTATTGTCAAAACGGCTCATTTGAAAATGGAACCACCGGTTGGACTTTAACGAATCCGGGTGCCGGTGTAGAAGCTGTCGGTTTAAGTGACGCCCCTGATGGAAAGAAAGTTTTAAAAATGACGGCAAGTTCTACCTCATCGGAAGCACACAATCTGCAAATCACCTCTTCCGACATGCCTACCCTACCCGGAAAGAAAGTTCAGTTATCATTTTATGTAAAATCGGACCAGGCAGGTAAGGGACGTGTGACTTTTGATACAGGTATGCAGAATCGTTGGCCTTGGATGAACTGGACAGGTAATCAATCCGGCTGGACAGAAGCATTTGAGACCACGACCGATTGGCAATTGATCAGTGTTGTTCTTCAAAATTTCAATAATGACTTTGCCGAAGGGGCAACCACCTGGAAGTGTAATTTAGAATTCGGTTACTTACCCGATGTAACCTATTATGTAGATAACATTCAGATAGTTGAATATACAGAAGGGACACAGAATGTTTCTGCCAAAGCTGTAACCCGCGCCGGTGGCATCAGCTACAAACTGAAGACTCCGGAAGAGAAAAAAACGGCTTTACTTGGCGCCATGGAAGCCTGGATTAAGGGTATGTTGGAGCATACCGGTACCCGCATTAAAGAATGGGATGTAATAAACGAACCCATTGCAGACAACGGGCAATGGCGTGGTATCGGTGGAAACTTTATGAGTAATGGTGATGAAGCACCTGACGCAGCACCGGTAGAAAACGAAGAAAGCGGTCTGAACCTGAATTGGGCAAACGATCACTTCTATTGGGGGTACTATATCGGTAAAGAATATGCGGTGAAAGCTTTCGAATATGCCCGCAAATATGCAACAGCCGATGCCAAACTCTATGTGAATGATTACAATCTCGAATCAAGCCCGAACAAGCTGACTGCCTTGATTGACTTTGTGAACTATATCGAAGACAACGGCCAGAAAGTAGATGGTATCGGTACTCAGATGCATGTATCATCCAATATCACGAAAGCTCAGGTAGACGCCATGTTCAAGACCATGGCTGCAACAGGCAAGTTGATTCGTGTGACGGAACTGGATGTACAGGTAGGTACCACTACCCCATCTGCCGAACAACTGGCAACACAGGCAGGAGTTTATCAGATGATTTTTGATTCTTACAGAGAAAACGTACCACAGGCACAACAGTCAGGCATCACCATCTGGACACTGAGCGACAACACGAAAGAGCATGAATACTGGTTGTCTGGCGATGCCCCTAACTTATTCGATGCAAGCTATAGCCGCAAACATGCCTATAAAGGCGTATGCGACGGAATTGCCGGAAAAGATATAAGTGAAGACTTCAGTGGTGAAGACTGGAAGAATGCATATGAAACAGAAGAGGAGGAGACTCCCGCTGAATAATGAGTGAAGACAGGAAATTTGGTAAGGCTGGAGCCTTACCAAATTCTCCATTATACAATGACCAAAGCACCCCTTTTTACCCTCTGAAACAGGAAGATGTACGATAAACGAAAAATTATGTAACATCCGACAGGGATAATGTAACCGAAATGAAGTTTTCTGCAACACTGCGGAAAGCTTTCTAAATTATAGCTTACTATCTTTGTTGCTATAGAAAACAGCTCAAATCAATACCAGCAAACAATGAGGAATTGGATTTTATTTTTGGCAATCAGTCTTATATTCGTACACGTAAATGCTCAGAAAAGCACACTGCAAAAACAAGGTACTGCCACGCAATTGGTAGTAGACAGCAAGCCTTTTCTTATTTTAGGTGGTGAATTAGGAAACTCATCTGCTGCCTGTCCTGGAGACATTAAACGTATTTTCCCTAAACTGCAACGCATGGGACTGAACACAGTGCTTGTTCCGGCATACTGGGATTTGACAGAACCGCAAGAAGGCCAATTCGACTTCACACTTACAGATAAAGTCATCAACCAAGCCCGGAAGAACGGTCTGAAAGTAATCTTTCTCTGGTTCGGAGCCTGGAAGAACTCTATGAGTTGCTATGCTCCCCTTTGGTTCAAGGAAAACTATAAGAAATATCCGCGCGCCTATACGCAAAACGGAAAACCACTCGAAATAGCCAGCGCATTCTCCGAAAATGTCTTTCAGGCAGACAGCCGCGCTTTTTCCGAGTGGATGAAACACATCGCAGCCATTGATAAAGAGGAAGGCACCGTCATCATGATACAGATAGAAAATGAAATAGGTATGCTGGAAGATGCAAGGGACTACTCCAAAGAGGCTAATGCGCTGTTCAATGCACCGGTTCCTGCTGAACTGATGCAGTATCTACAAAAGAACAAGAAGACGCTTCATCCCGAAATGCTCCAAAAATGGGAAAGCCGGGGCTGCAGGAAGCAAGGCACCTGGCAGGAAGTATTTGGAGCCGATGTCTATACCGACGAACTTTTTATGGCCTGGCACTATGCCCGCTACGTAGAAAAAATGGCACAGCAGGCCCGATCTATCTATAATGTTCCGCTTTATGTGAATGCTGCCATGAACAGCCGTAACCGCAAACCCGGTGAATATCCTTCTGCCGGTCCGTTAGCACACCTCATCGATATATGGCACTGCGGAGCACCCAGTATTGATCTACTTGCACCCGACCTGTACGACAATGGTTTCACAGACTGGGTTGCAAAATATAAGTTGCACAACAACCCGTTGTTCATTCCCGAAATAAAACTGACGGATAATAATAGTGTGAGAGCTTTCTATATCTTCGGTGAACATGATGCCATCGGCATCAGCCCGTTCTCCATTGAAGACGGTTCCGACTCCCCCGATGCTCCGTTGGTAAAAAGCTATAAAATATTGAAAGAGTTAACGCCCCTCCTGACCCGATATCAAGGCAAAGGGGTAATGAAAGGGGTGCTCTTCGACCAAGAGAACAAAGAAAGCATCCTCTTGCAGGGGGATTTAAAGATTATCTGCCGCCACTTCTTCACCCTCCCCTGGGACCCGCGCGCCAAAGATGGCAGTACTTGGCCCGAAGGAGGTGGTGTACTGCTGAAAATCGCTCCGGATGAGTATATCGTGGCAGGCAGCGGCATCGTCATCGAATTTGAGAAGTCCACTGAAAACCAGACCAAGCCACAGGCTTTGGGTGAAGACGGTTTCGCCCAAACTGGAGGAAGGGGGAACAAGGTGAGTAATCAAGTGATGTGGAAAGGTGAACGTTGCGGAATTGGTTCCGTAGACGAAGTAAAGGTGAACGAAGACGGCAGTTTCTCGTATATCCGCCGCCTGAATGGCGACCAGGATCATCAAGGACGCCATGTACGCATCTCAGTGGGAGATTTCCGTATCCTGCACGTAAAGTTGTATGAGTACGAATAATATACCCAAGGAATCTAAAATAAAAAAAAGACATACTTATGAAAAAGGTTAGTTATAATAAAGTTAGGTTGATTGTGGCAGCGCTGCTTTGCTTTTGCACTACTTCCATGGCAGATGCAAAAGTAAAGTTGCCTGCCTTGATTTCCGACGGAATGGTACTGCAACGCGAACAACCCGTCAGAGTGTGGGGAACGGCCGATGCAGGAGAAAACGTACAGGTCAGATTCCTGAGAAATGCCGTTCCTAACGGAGTGAAAGGTGGAAAGTTAAAAGCTACCTACACAGCTACGGCAGGCGCAGACGGCAAATGGAGCATCACCCTGCCGGCTATGAAACCGGGCGGTCCCTACGTCCTGCAAGTGAACGACATCGAACTGAAAGACATTCTGGTGGGAGACGTTTGGCTATGTTCCGGTCAATCCAATATGGAACTGCCTGTCAGCCGGGTGACGGATATGTTCAGAGATGAAATCGCTGCATACGAGAACACGAACATACGACTGTTGAAAGTGCCCAATATCTTCAATTTCCATGCACCGCAGAAGAATCTTCCGGATTATGCAAGCTGGAAAACTCTCACACAAAAGAATGTGATGAATTTCTCGGCACTGGCTTACTTTTTTGCCAAAGCAATGTACGAGAAAAGCGGTGTCCCCATCGGAGTGATCAATTCCAGTTGGGGAGGAACACCCGTAGAGGCATGGATTAGCGAAGAAGGGCTGAAAGAATTTCCAAAGTATATCAACGATAAACGGCAATATGAAGACGATGCTTTCCTGAAAAGTATCAAGCAAACGGAAGGCCAAAGTTTCCATCGCTGGAACACTTCACTCTACCGCGGAGATGCAGGATTGCATGAAGCCACTCCCTGGTATGCCGCCAACTATGATGACAAGAACTGGAAGACGGTCGATTTATATTCCACCGGCTGGGGAAGCAATGGCTTGAACCCGATCAATGGTTCGCACTGGTTTCGCAAGGAAGTGGAAGTGCCGCAAAGTTGGAACGGTAAAGAAGCCACCCTGCGCTTAGGCTGTATAGTAGATGCGGACTCCGTATATGTGAACGGCACATTCGTAGGAACAATTTCTTATCAATACCCACCGCGCATTTACACCATTCCCGCAGGTGTGCTGAAAGCCGGAAAAAACACCGTAACCGTACGCCTCATCAGCAACAACGGTTATCCGCATTTTGTCAAGGAGAAACCTTACAAAATCATCTGCGGAAACGAAGAAGTGAGCCTGCTGGGAGAATGGAAATACAAACTGGGCGCCGCCATGCCCCCTGCCCCGGGAATGATGTTCTTCTGCTACAAACCGATATGCCTATATAATGCCATGATTGCCCCGCTGCAACACTACGGCATACGCGGTGTGCTCTGGTATCAGGGAGAATCGAACGTAGACCGCCGCAACGAATATGCCGGCCTATTGACAGCCATGATTGCCGACTGGCGACGGACGTTCAGCAATCCGGAACTGCCTTTCTATATCATCGAACTGGCAGATTTCCTGCCAAAAGACGACACAAGAGGACGTCAGGCCTGGGCTGAAATGCGCAAGGAACAGGCACGGGTAGCCGAAATCAATTCCAACACCCGCCTTATCCGCAACAGCGATCTGGGTGAATGGAACGACATCCATCCACTGGATAAGAAAACGCTGGGTAACCGTGCAGCCGAAAGTGCATGGAAAGATTGCCAAGAACTGAAAACTAAAAAATAACAATAATACAAGAACTATGAATGCACTAAGTCAAAAAGTGTCTATGGCCGAGAAAATCGGCTATAGTTTAGGAGATTGCTCTGCGAACCTCGTGTTCCAGATGATGATGATTTATCAAACCAAGTTTTATACCGACGTTTTCGGCCTGGAAGGCGCCATTGCCGGATCGGTCATGCTGATTGCCCGCATTGTGGACGCTTTCGTCGATCCGACCGTAGGTATACTGTCCGACCGGACACAGAGCAAATGGGGAAAATACCGCCCGTGGGTACTTTGGACAGCACTGCCGTTCATGGTGTTCTACGTATTGGCATTCTACAATCCCGGCATTGAAGACAAAGGACTGGTTGCAGTATACGCGACCATCTCCTACACCTTATTAATGACACTCTATTCCTTCAACAACACGCCGTATGCATCACTGGGCGGTGTGATGTCTAGCGATATCAAGGAACGCACAAGCATTACTTCCATCCGTTTCGTAGCTGCCACTATCGCGCAGTTCATCGTACAAGGTCTGACGCTGCCGTTAGTAAGTAAATTTGCGGGTGAGAGCGGTGATAAAGGACACGGCTGGTTGTGCACCATCTCCCTGTTTGCAGTGATAGGATTCGTGTTCCTGGTCATAGCCTTCTTCTCCAGTCGCGAACGTATCACACCACCGGCAAGCCAAAAGACAGATACCAAGAAAGATATAAAGGATGTATTCAAGAATGTCCCCTGGCGGGCGATGTTCATCCTGACGCTCTTCCTCTTCACGACATTGGCCATGTGGGGAAGCGCCATGAACTACTATTTCGAGAATTATGTAGATGCAGGGGCGCTGTATGCATTCCTCGATAAACTCGGGTTGGTAGCTACACAGGCCGGTGACAGTATAGGCTACACGGTCTTGAACGCCTTCGGACTCATTGTCAGCAGTCCCGACAAGGCATATGAAGTCGGCTTCGGAGTATTCAATATGCTGGGAGCTGTCGTACAATTCTTCGGTGTGATCTTCCTGTCCGGCTTCCTGGCAAACCGTTTCGGAAAGAAATCGGTATTTATCGTTTGTCTGGCGTTGACGGCCTTGTTCACGGCATTCTTCTACTTCCCCAACGAAACGGATGTGGAGACAATGTTTGTGCTGAACTTCCTGAAGAGTCTGGCATATGCACCTACCGTTCCGTTGCTTTGGGCAATGATTGCCGATGTGGCCGACCATTCGGAATACGTGAACCACCGCCGTGCAACAGGTTTCGTATTTGCCGGTGTAGTGTTCGCCTTGAAAGCCGGTTTGGGTGTGGGCGGTGCTATCCTGGGCTTCCTGCTATCCGGCTTCGGATATGTATCGGGAGCGGGCATAGCCCAAAGCGAATCGGCCATTCATGGCATCGTACTCTCGTCCAGCATCATTCCGGCCATAACTTTCTTTGTAGGTGTCATAGCATTGTGGTTCTACCCCATCACGAAGAAGTATAATGAACAGATACAGGCAGAATTGACCGAACGTAGAAACAAAGCTGATTATTAATCATACTAAATTATAACATGAAATTAAAGAATATAGCCCTATCCGTTTGCACTGCCGCACTGATAGCTTGCAACAGCGACAAACCCGTAGCCGCAGACCCGACTCTGAAAAATATCCTCGGCGATAAATTCTTTGTAGGCGTCGCCCTCAACTCCGAACAAGCAGCAGGACGCGACACAAGCGCAGTCCGCATCGTGCAGCGTCATTTCAACTCCATTGTGGCAGAAAACTGCATGAAGAGCGAAGTGATTCATCCCGAAGAAGACCGTTACGACTTCACCCTGGCGGACGAATTCGTCAAGTTCGGTGAAGAGAACGGAATGTCCATCATCGGGCACTGCCTGATATGGCATTCACAACTATCGCCGTGGTTCTGTGTGGACAATGAAGGTAAGAATGTCTCCCCCGAAGTCCTGAAACAGCGAATGAAAGACCACATCCACACCATCGTAGGCCGATACAAAGGCCGCATCAAAGGTTGGGATGTAGTGAACGAAGCCATCGAAGGGGACGGAAGTTATCGTCGGAGTAAATTCTACGAAATACTGGGTGAAGAATACATCCCGCTCGCCTTCCAGTTTGCCCATGAGGCCGACCCGGATGCAGAGTTATACTATAATGACTATGGCATGCACGAGCCCGGACGGCGGGACAGTGTAGTACGCATGGTTCGTTCACTGAAAGAAAAAGGCTTGCGTGTAGATGCCATCGGTATGCAGGGACACATGGGGCTGGACTATCCTACCATCGGTGACTACGAGACAAGCATCCTCGCGTTTGCCGCCACAGGTGCCAAAATCATGATTACGGAATGGGATATGAGCGCCCTCCCCACACTGAACCGTGGAGCGAATATCGCTGATAAAGTAGCTTTCGAGAAAACCTTGAATCCTTATCCCGAATCTCTTCCGGACAGCGTGTCACAGCTATGGAACGCCCGCATGAAGTCGTTCATGGAACTTTTCATCAAACATTCCGACGTCATCACCCGTGTGACAGCCTGGGGAGTATCGGACGGTGACTCCTGGAAGAATGACTGGCCCATGCCGGGAAGACGCGAATATCCGTTGCTCTTCGACCGTTCGTACCAGCCCAAACCTTTCCTGAAAGAGATATTGGAACCGACCGCTGACGGCATCACCGATAAAATGGCAGGCATTTGCGCGACAGGTAATTATGAAAATACCGATAACCGAAACAATCAGTAACTTAAAAATAATATCACCATGAAAAAAGAAAAAAGATATTTAGTACCCGAAGATTATATGGCAGACCCTGCCGTTCACGTATTCAACGATCGTCTTTACATCTACCCGTCACACGACTGGGAAAGCGGCATCCCCGAAAATGACAACGGTGACCATTTCAATATGAAAGACTATCACGTCTTCTCCACCGATGACCCGATGCACGGAGATATCACCGACCACGGCCTCGTGCTCACCACCGAAGATATCCCCTGGTCGGGACGCCAGCTTTGGGACTGCGATGTGGCGGAAAAAGACGGCAAATATTACATGTACTTCCCCCTGAAAGACCAGAACGACATCTTCCGTATCGGCGTCGCCATCAGCGACCGTCCCGAAGGTCCGTTCATCCCCCAGCCCGACCCGATGCGCGGAAGCTACAGCATAGACCCCGCCATACTGAATGACGGTGACGGCAACTATTATATGTACTTCGGCGGTCTATGGGGCGGACAACTGCAACGTTACCGCGACAACAAGGCTTTGGAAAGCGGCGCTACTTTCCCCACAGACAATGAACCGTCCATCCCTGCACGCGTTGCCAAACTCAGTGCGGACATGCTGCAATTTGCTGAAGCCCCCAAAGCTGTAGTCATCCTGGACGAGAACGGTCAACCGCTGACTGCCAGAGATAACGACCGCCGTTTCTTCGAAGCCTCCTGGATGCACAAGTATAACGGAAAATACTACTTCTCCTATTCCACCGGAGATACCCATCGCCTGTGCTATGCCATCGGTGACACCCCTTACGGCCCGTTCACCTATCAGGGAGTTATCCTTACCCCGGTAGTGGGCTGGACCACCCATCATGCCATTGTGGAGTATAAAGGCAAATGGTATCTGTTCCATCACGACAGCGTACCTTCCGGCGGACGTACCTGGCTGCGCAGCCTGAAAGTATGTGAACTGGAGTACGATGCCGACGGACGTATCATCACCATCGAAGGACTGGATTAAGACAACAATTCTTGTTTATGAAAAAACTACTTCCCCTACTTTTTATAATATGCTTTCTGATTCCCGTCTCGGCCGAAAACGGCAGCCGCCTATGGCTGCGATACTCCACAGACGGGAATGCAAGCATATCTTGCAACAAGCAATCGCCCATGCTGGACATCGCCACCACCGAGTTGCGTAAAGGCTGGAAAGGCATGCCTGTTACATTAACCCTACAACGTAACAAAGAAACCCGTGCTTTAGGTGAAGAAGGATATTGCCTTCTCACTTCTGATGACGGCCGGAAGATAACCATCACCTCCGCCGGAGAACGCGGCTTGCTTTACGGAGCCTTCCACCTGCTGAGGCTGCAAGACACCGATAGTGCGGACTTGTCCAAACTCGATATCAAGGAAAGTCCCGCTTACGACCTGCGCATACTCAACCACTGGGATAATCTGGATCGCAGCATTGAGCGGGGATATGCCGGACGCTCTTTATGGGACTGGGAAGCTTTGCCTTCCACCCTCTCCGACCGTTATGCGGACTATGCCCGCACCAATGCTTCCATCGGCATCAATGGCACAGTCATCAACAACGTAAATGCCTCCTCACAAATTCTTTCCACCGAATATCTGGAGAAAGTAAAAGCGCTGGCAGACGTATTCCGCCCGTATGGCATCCGCGTGTATCTCTCCATAAACTTTGCTTCTCCCATGCAGTTAGGCGGTCTTCCCACCGCCGACCCGCTGGACAAAGAAGTCATCGCCTGGTGGAAGAACAAAACGAGAGAAATCTACCGCCTCATCCCCGACTTCGGTGGCTTCCTAGTGAAAGCCAATTCCGAAGGGCAACCCGGTCCGTGCGACTTCAACCGCACCCATGCCGAAGGTGCCAATATGCTGGCTGATGCAGTGAAACCCTACAAAGGCATTATCATGTGGCGCGCCTTCGTTTACAGCCCCAGCGATGCCGACCGGGCCAAGCAAGCTTATCTGGAGTTCCAGCCGCTGGACGGGCAATTCCGCGATAATGTCATCGTACAGATAAAGAACGGTCCTGTCGATTTCCAGCCGCGCGAGCCATACAGTCCCTTGTTCGGTGCCATGCCCAAGACCGCACAGATGGTTGAATTCCAGATTACCCAAGAATATCTGGGCTTCTCCAACCACCTAGCCTATCTTGCCCCGATGTGGAAAGAGTTCTTCGATTTCGTACAACCTTCTTCACTGAAAGCAATGGCAGGCGTTGCCAATATCGGAACAGATGCCAACTGGTGCGGACATCCTTTTGCACAATCCAACTGGTATGCTTTCGGCCGCCTCGCCTGGAATCCGGAGTTATCTTCCGAAACAATAGCGGAAGAGTGGCTGAAACAGACATTCTTTGATGCGCACAACCCACAACATGCCCCTATTGCCTATGAAGTATGGCAGATGATGATGCAAAGCCGTGAAGCCGTAGTAGACTACATGATGCCCCTCGGCCTCCACCACCTGTTTGCCTGGGGACACCATTATGGTCCCGAACCTTGGTGTGACATCCCTGGTGCACGTCCCGACTGGATGCCGTCCTATTATCACAAGGCTGATAAAGCGGGAATCGGATTCGACCGCAGCCATACCGGAAGCAATGCCACCACGCAGTACCCTGACTCGCTTTGCCACCTCTACGACGACATCAATACTTGTCCGGATGAATACCTGCTGTGGTTCCATCACGCCCCGTGGAATCACACTATGCAAAGCGGACGTACACTATGGGACGAACTCTGCTACCGTTACGACAGGGGTGTGCAGCAAGTCAGGAGTTTCCAAAAGAAATGGGATTTAACAGAGAATTATATCGATACGGAACGCTTCAAAGACGTGCAGTCACGCCTGAAGATACAGGCACGCGATGCCGTCTGGTGGAAAGATGCCTGCCTGCTCTATTTCATGGAATATTCAGGTGTGCGGATTCCTTACGACATCGAACGCCCGATACATGAACTGGATGACCTGAAACAAGTGAAACTTCCGATTGACAACCATGAATGTCCGACAAGGAAGATGCTGAATGACAAGAGATGAGAAGACAGTACCTGCCACACAACGTGCCAGAATCATAGACCGTTCGTTTCTTTCCGTCCCTCCCATCACCGGGACTGAAATATCACATTCTCACTATGCAAAAAATGCAAAGTGTCAAAACAAAAGGAAAGAAAATTAGTCTCCCGATTATAAAGAAAATATAGAGGAGATTCGTTATCTTTGTAGTCATAAATGTAATACTTATGAGAATTATATCTATACTATGCCTATTGGTTTTATGGCTATCTATCCCATGTTACGGACAAGAAGGAAAAATGTTCACTACGGATAACGAACTATCCAGTAGTATGATTAATAAAATTTATCAGGATAAGGACGGAATCGTATGGATAGCGACCGAAGATGGTCTGAACCGATACGACGGAGCAAAATTCACAGTATACAGGAATGAAAAAAACAATCCGCATTCGCTGTTGAACAACTATGTACGTACCCTCTTCGAAGACAATCACGGGCGTCTCTTTGTCGGAAGCCTGAACGGATTGCAAATATACGACCGCGCAACAGACCAATTCGCCACCGTCCCGATGAGATTCGTAAACGGTGAACACGCAGACCCCAATGTATCCACCGTATTTGAACGGAAGAATGGAGATATACTGATCGGCACCGCAGGCCATAGCCTGTTTATACTGGAAACACAAGGCGATACAATAAAAGCCAGACAAATCAACCGACTCGTATCCAGCAACCTGATCACATGCCTCTACGAAGACCGGGAAAGAAACCTATGGGTGGCAACCGGTGATAACGGGATATTCCGTGTGGACGGTACAGAACAAGTAAGGCATTATTCAAATGGAAACAGTGTAGCCCTCAACACCATCTCCAGTATATGCGAAGATGACCACGGACATCTGTATATGGGCAGCCTCAAGAGAGGATTATTCTTATATCAGCCACAAACAGATTCATTCACTCCCATCGCCTATGCTCCCAACCCTAAACTGCCTGTCAAAATCCTGTACCCGTACAGCCCGAACGAAATATATATCGGCACGGACGGCGATGGAATGAAGATATACGATATTCAGGCGAAAAAGATAAAAGAAGCTAACTTCAACACCGCTATCTTCAACCTGGAAAAAGCAAAGATTCATTCCATCCTGAAAGATAAGATGGGAAACATGTGGCTGGGGTTCTTCCAGAAAGGAGTCATGATTATGCCTGTTATAACTAATAAATTCAATTATATAGGTTATAAGTCCTCCATGCACAACATCATCGGTTCCAATTGCGTCATGTCAGTATGCAAAGACCATGCAGGCGTCCTTTGGGTGGGAACCGACAACGATGGAATCTACGGCATATCTCCCGACGGAACGCTGAAAGCCCACTTTGCCCCCACGGACGGTCCTCATTCTGTTCCCGCAACGATAATGAGCATCTTTGAAGATTCTAACCACAATCTCTGGATAGGTTCTTATCTGAACGGCATGGGCAAACTGGACACCCGGACCGGACGATGTGAATATATCAACTTACTGGACGAGAAATCCAGCCCTGTGCAGAGTGTCTACAGCTTTGCCGAGGACTCTCAAAAAACGCTTTGGATAGGTACGATGGGATCCGGACTTTATAAAATAGACATTAATACCGGAAAAGTGACAAACTGCTCCACCCCATCCAAAGGGTCGGACTGGACCAAAGTAAATATGCTGCATAACGCCTGGATTAACTGCCTGCTGCATACGTCCGATAACAGATTGTACATCGGTACTTATGACGGTTTAGGCTGCCTGGACATTAAGAAGATGGATTTCGTCTCTCCCCTGAAAAACAGAAGAATATTATACGGAGATGTGGTGTATGCCCTTTGTGAAGACCACAACGGCTGCCTCTGGATAGGAACCGCCAAAGGACTGAAATACCTTAACCCGAAGACGGACGAGATACGCGAATATTCGATAGAAGACGGGATTCCCAGCAATTTTATCTGTGGCATCAAAGAAGATGCGAACGGTTATCTTTGGATCAGCACGAACTACGGCATCAGCCGGTTCAATCCGGACACCCAAAATTTCATCAACTTCTATGCAAGCGACGGGTTACAGGGAAACGAATTCAGCAAAGGAGCAGCTTTCGTCAGCCCGGAAGGTGAGTTCATTTTCGGAGGAACGAACGGAATAACTTACTTCGATCCAACCCAAATAAGCAATCCCAACAAGCAACCGGAAATCCGCATCACCGACTTTTATATCCACGATAAAACGGTGAAGAAAGGTATGAAATCCGGAGGCAGGGATATCGTAGATACAGCCGTGATGGATGCCAAACATTTTCACTTAACCCACAAGGACAACTCGTTCAGCATCGAATTTTCAGCTATGGAGTTCTATAGTCCCGAACGAATCACTTATATGTACACTTTCAACAATAACAACTGGGTCAGTCTGCGTCAGGGCATCAACCGGATATCATTCAGCGATTTGGCACCCGGCACTTACCATTTTATGGTGAAAGCTAAAGATTATGCCTCTTATTCGGATACGAAAGAGATTGTCATCACCATCTCCCCAGCCTGGTATGCGTCCATATGGGCCAAGATTATTTATGTGTTGCTGGCATCGGCCATCATCTATATCTTTGTTGTACAGATACGCCACCGCATCCGTGCCAAACGGGAAATACTGGAACACATACATACCGAACAAATCAATGAAGCGAAGCTACAGTTCTTCATCAATATATCTCACGAGATACGCACACCGATGTCACTGATCATCAGTCCGCTACAAAAGCTGATGGCTATAGATAAAGACAGTGAACGGCAGAAGAGTTACTATACGATTTACCGCAATGCCGATCGTATTCTGCGTCTGGTGAACCAATTGATGGACATACGTAAGATAGATAAGGGGCAGATGCAGCTCAAATTCCAGGAAACAGATATCGTAGGATTTACCCGTGATTTATACAATACGTTTGAGCATCAGGCAAAATCCAGAAACATCGCTCTCAACTTCCAACCGGAAGTGCAGGAGCAAAAAATATGGATAGACCCGAAGAACTTTGATAAAGTCATCATGAATATACTTTCAAATGCCTTTAAGTTCACTCCAGAAAAGGGTGAAATCAACATTTATCTACGTACCGGCAAATGTCCGGAGGCTTCCCAGCCTCTGCAACATTACTTAGAAATCGTGGTAGAAGACAGCGGCATAGGCATCAAGCCCACAGAGATGGGAAGGATATTCGAACGCTTCTATCAGATACACAACAGCCATAACAACTCTAATGTAGGTACCGGCATCGGACTGCATCTGTGCCGTTCGTTAGTCGAGTTACATCACGGAACCATAGAAGCCGGAAACAATGAAGGGAAGAAAGGTTCTCATTTCATCATCCGCCTGCCTTTGGGCAAGACACATCTGAAGCCGGAAGAGATAGAAGAAGAAATGCAGGAGCCCCCCACTCCGGTACATACCGTTACGGCATTACTTTCCCAACCGGAATCTGATGAAGAAACAGAGAAAGTACGTTCGCGGACAAAAAGCCGGGTGCTGGTGGTCGAAGATGATGAGGAAATACGGAAATATATCTGTCAGGAATTGGCCGGAGATTTCCATATGCAAGAGTGCGCCAACGGCAAAGCAGCGCTCAGCCTCATCCTGAAGAAAGCACCGGACTTGATTATCAGTGATATCATGATGCCGGAAATGGATGGATTGACCCTCTGCCGGAAAATCAAACAGAATGTAACCGTCAACCATATCCCCGTCGTGCTGCTGACGGCAAAGTCAAGGGAAGAAGACAATCTGGAAGGCCTGGAAACGGGCGCAGACGCATATATTGTAAAGCCTTTCAACATTGAAATACTAAGAAAGACAGCTCTGAATCTGATTAAAAGCCGGGAAGTTCTGCGGAATAACTTTAGAGGAAATCAGATACAGGAGGATAAATTGCAGAAACTGGAAGTTCAATCGCCTGACGACAAATTACTGAACAAAGTAATGAAAGTTATCAATGAGAATCTCAGTAACCCGAATCTGAACGTTGAAATGATAGCCACCGCAGCAGGCATAAGCCGTGTACATCTGCACCGTAAACTGAAAGAGCTTACCAACCAGTCTACCCGTGACCTGATACGTAATGTACGCTTGAAACAGGCAGCAGCGCTATTGTCCGACAAGCGCCACAACATTACGGAAGTAGCCACCCTTACAGGATTTACAAACATAGCCTATTTCTCTACGGCGTTCAAAGAGTTATACGGCGTCTCTCCGACGGTTTATATGGATGAACGACTGAACTCTTCTGAAGCTGAAACTAAAGAATAAATATATAAAGAACCGCCGTTTGCAGAGCCCTTTTATTGACTTACTGCAAACGGCGGTTCTTTATATAATAGAGATTCCTTTTATTCCGCTGAACGTTCCAGATAATAATCTTCGCCTTGCCGGGTCAGGATATCATACTCATAAACACGGTAAAGGAGAGGACTCTGCAGACGTACTTCTTTTGAAATCACAGGTTCCTTGATAACTGCCGGTGCATACAGTGAATTAGGACATGCACCATTGGCCGGTCGTACCCCTTTCCCCTTCAAAGGGACATAAGAACGGATACGCAACACGCCACCGATACGGGAGTGTATCTTTGCTTTGGACAGTTGGGTACCCTCCCATTCCATATCTACAACGAAACCTCCACGGGCAACCAATCCTTTCACTGCTCCTTTTCGCCACACTTCGGGCAAAGCGGGCAACAGCTGTACTGCGCCATCATGACTCTGCAACAACATCTCCGCAACCCCTGCCGTATATCCGAAATTACCATCAATCTGGAAGGGTGGATGGGCATCGAACAAATTAGGATAGGTACGTCCTTGAGGATACTCCCTTTGTACCTTATCGTTCGGCAACAGATGAAGCATATTCTGTATAATCTTATAAGCATGATTACCGTCCAGCATACGTGCCCAGAAATTGATTTTCCAGCCAATACTCCAGCCAGTAGCCATGTCACCACGCTGTATCAAAGTATTCCGAGCTGCCTGAAACAATGCCGGATGTGTGGTGGGAGATATTTGGTTACTGGGATAGAGCCCATACAGATGTGATATATGCCGATGGTCATCCAAAGGATCGTCGGCATCAACCAGCCATTCCTGCAACTGATTATATTTGCCGATCTGCATCGGTGGAAGTTTAGCCAGCATCGTTTCTAAAGAATCCTGATACTGCTTGTCTCCGCCTACAATCCGGGAAGCCTGAAGAGTATTGTATAAGGCATCGAAAGCTATCTGATTATCCATAGTACAACCCGCAGTAATAGTAGTCGGCGAACCTTTATATCCGTGTTCCGGAGACATGGAAGGAGCCGTTACCATCCATTTATAGGTAGGGTGCTCCACCAGATGGCTCAGATAAAAATCAGCTGTCCCTTTCAGTACAGGATAATACTTTTTCAGGAACTCCTTATCACCCGTATACAAGTAATGCTGCCACAGATGTTGCGCCAGCCAGGCTCCACCATTAGGCCACATACCATAAATCGCGGCATCTACCGGGCCGCAAGCACGCCATAAATCTGTATTATGATGCGCCACCCAACCTTTGGCTCCATAAAGCACCTTGGCTGTTTCCTGTCCTGTGACCGCCAGTTCCTCCACCATATCGAACAAAGGCTCATGAGTCTCACTCAGATTAGTGACCTCGGCAGGCCAATAGTTCATTTCCACATTGATATTGATAGTATATTTACTATCCCAAGGAGCATACTGACTATGATTCCAGATTCCCTGAAGATTGGCAGGTTGTCCGCCGGGTTGCGAAGAGGAAATCAGAAGATAACGGCCAAACTGGAACATCAAAGCCGCCATTGCCATATCTTTACCTTCAATAAAGCGCTGTACACGTACAGGAGTCTCCAAAGCTGACACATCAGAACTTTCCAAGGTTAAAGCCACACGGTCATATAGCTTGCGATAGCGGGCTATGTGACTCTTCAAGGCTTGCTCGTAAGGAATGCGGACAGCTTTCTGCAAGCAAGCAGCGGCACGCTTCGATTCGTTTGCGCTGACATCGCGGTAATTCACAAAATTCGTAGCCGCTGATATGTAAAGTGTAGCCTCAGTAGCCCCTTTAACGGCAAGTGCACTCTCCTCTTTATTCACCTTTCCGTCTGTTTTCACCCGCACCTGGCATTCGGCACGCATGGCAGCCGGCACTCCTTCGTGTTCGGCACCCTGACATGAGATTATCAGTTTACCGCCTTTCACCTCTGTATTTGCATTTGCCGGTCCATTGTATCCCACAGAAAAGTTCAATGCTTTCGCTTTATCCGCCTGAATACGGACAATAATCACATCATCGGTAAAGGAAGAAAATGCCGTCCGGATGAACTTCACTCCATCCACTTCATAACGGGTAGTGGCCGTGGCATTCTCCAGATTCAAATCCCGGTAATATCCGGAAGGATTCTCATGTCCCGGAAAATTCAAAAAGAGACTGCCCAATGTCAAATAGCGCATGCCATGTTGAGGCGTCATATAATTCTCGTCAATGAGTTTCTGAGCTTCCAAAGTCTTACCTTCAAATATCATACGACGTATTTCGGGCAATACCTGTAATCCTTTAGGGTTATTATTATTATAGGGACCTCCTGCCCAAAAAGTTTCCTCATTCAACTGTAATTCCTCACGGGCAGTACCGCCGAATACCATAGCGCCCAAACGGGAATTGCCTAATGGCAAAGCTTCCAACCAGTTCTGAGCCGGACGGCTATACCACAACTTCATGTTCTGAGCCGAGGTCCAATCCCCATATCCCATAATGGAAAGCATTTGGGCGGCATAACGCGCTCCCAGCATCCTGTACCCTTCGGCCGTGAAATGCAAATTGTCGCCCGCCGCCGGACAACCGGCAGAAGAAATGACATGTGCATTCGGAATTTCCTGCGGCAAAGTGTTGATTATTGCATTCATACTTGCACATACACCTTTCTGATCGGCATGTACCACCTCACCAGCCAGCAAAGGTACGCCAGCGGCAGATAGTCCTAAATCCTTCAACAGATTTTCATACACACCTTTCACTTTCCGGGGCCATTCTTTATCACCGGTGTTCGACTCTCCCTGGTGCAACAGAATACCTTTAATCACTCCATCTTTTTGGGCGAGCTTTGCCAGCCCGACCAAACGCTCATAAGGATTGCCATCATATTCTTTCACCATGTTTTTCAGCCAGTCGGGAGAAGTTTCCACGTATGACTGGAAATTATCCTTGTCGAACAGTTCTATCCGGCAACCTCCCACGGCCACATTGATAATCCCCACCCGTACATCGGACGGGAGATTGGCCACCATCGCTCTGCCAAAATAATCTACCGGTGTCAAACCTGTATGACAACGCACCAAAGGAGGAACCGCCTTATACCATTGCCCCTTCACCCTGCCAAGCTCCGGGCAATCTACAGCTGCCATCACCCGGAAACGATTATCAACTTCACAAGTATCTTGTGCTTCGAACTTAGCATTGCCTTCCATATTCGACTGCCCCAAACAAAGGTAAATATGGAAATTCTTGTCCTGAGCGGACATCACTATACTTAATGATAATAAGTATGCAAATATCAATACCTTTTTCATATACAATAACGACTTTATTTCTTAAATGAATTTTTCCCCAGCATTTTGTGCTTCCTGCACGTTCTTCACAGAACATGCAGGACAAAATTATTATAAAATGCACAAATTATCGAGTCCCTGAAAAGGAGAGACTGATATTTCTGTTAAGTAACGCCTTAAAAAGAAATGACCTGGCACTTCATACAATTCTCCGCTACAACTGAATTGAAGTGCTTCTTCACTATATTCACCGCACCTGTGTCACGACTTGACGACTGCCAGGTATTCAGAGCAACTCCTGCCAGTAAACCGAATAAAATGTTTATGTTTCTCATGTTGACTAATTATTATAATACTTAATTTTCCAAAGAAATATTCGCTATCACAATCGGCTTTCCACCTGTTGACCAAAAACCTGCAATGTAAAGATGCGAAGGATCAATCTTCCCTCCGTTCTTATCTTTCATATTGTTCAACTCCACTACAATCTTACGCGAAGAACCGAAATCATATGCAGCAGGCTCACTCCAATAATTGTTTTTATCAAACAGACGGAACGAAACACTACTTTCATTATCGTTACCCAATTCTACGGTCACAGTCTTATATCCCGACAAATCAAGTCCACTGTCATATTGCCACCCTCCGAAACCATACTGTCCCGTCACCAATGTGCGGGTGTTCTCGTCGAACGTGCCTTTCTCCCATATAGAAGGGTTGAAGACATCCGCCGTCAGTGAAAAAGGAGAAATTACCGTAACCTGCAATGTCAGTTGCTTACTGACTCCGGTAGCCGATTGATATGTAACGGTTACCGTAGCTTCACCGGGTGCCACGGCTACTAATTTGGCCGTCTGTTCTACTCTCAACACGTTTGTATCAGAACTGTTGACAGTCGCTTCCGCAGTCACCATCCGTACCGTTCCATCAGAATAAACAGCTCTCACCTTGAGATAATTCGTACCTCCCATTTGCAGACGAAGTTCTCCCTCTTGTCCCATCAACTCCAGCTTTTCCAGTTCCCCATTCACTACTATCCCTTCAGCATATTCCTTGAACCAGTGGTACATCGCCCACGGACAGGCCTCGGGATCATTAAGGAAAGTGTAATTGCCCGGTTCACCCGGCACATCTTTAAACGCCGCCAGTTCATGTGACCTCGTTGTGAAGAATAACCAGGAAACATTACCTGAATTATCGGCTATATATTTGAAGTTGGCACCAAAACCTTCACCACCTGCCGTTCCTGTAATACTTTTACCCCAAGTGGCATCATATTTCTTCGGCGCCCAGTCTATCTCAGTCACCATGATAGGAGCGAAAGCCGCCACAGGACCTACTTGCGCATCCCACCCCCGCTGAAAAGCTTCATAACCTCCTCCTGTGGAAGAGCCGATTCCTTCACCGCTGTCTTCCTCAGCGTCGCTACCATACCAACCGGGATAGCAGTGAACAGCAAAGCCTATGTTCTCCCCTTCGATACGGTGAATGGCATATCCGGCGTAAGATGACTGATAAGACAATCCCGGCACCCAAACAATATTGCGGCAGTTGGCACGTATTTTGTCTACTATAGCCTGAAAGTAGAGCTGGAGATTCTTGAAATGACCGTCACCGCTACTGCCGTATGTTCCGTCAGTACCTTTTATCCTGACAGGTTCATTGGCAAGCTCGAACATAACATCCGTATTATTTTTTAGTTTAGGATGTTGCGAAACAATATCCCACACTTTAAGCAAAAATTGCTGATAAGTGTCTCCTATTTCTATACCTTGATAGGGAGCATCAGCCGGACAGACCCCGGGCGGACGCATCACCACATACATTCCTTTGGAAATAAAGTATTCTGCCATCGGCACAAACAACTCTTCAAGATACTTCCGAAAGCGGGTTTCGGAGAACCGTTCATGTCCTTCATATCTCACGGACTGCATGGAGGGGTCATCACTCCAATACGGGTCGAGGTGCATTCGCACGAAATTGAACTTCCATCCGGCAGCCACAATTCCGTCCACCATACTCTTATTATACCTGAGGCATGCCTGCACGTCATAGTTACCCCAGGCATTGTTATTGAAGAAAGGACTGTAAGTCTGCGTAAAACCATGCAGATTGACTATCTCTCCCTTTTCATTTTTAAGATAACGCCCCTCTACACGCAATATCGGCAACTTGGCTTCAGCAGGAGTCTCAGGTTCCGGGTCCGGTTCGACAGGTTTTTCCGATTCCGGCTTCTCCGGCTGCACGGGAATAACGTCGTCCGAACAAGCCGCCAAAGACATCCCTAATATTAGGGTCAACAAATAAATTATTTTTTTCATAATATTCTTCATTATTTCAGGGGTTTGAATCAGTAGTAAACAAGTTGACAAGGGAACAAGGTTCCATGCAGCATAGAAGCATTGCGCAGCCCCTTGTTCCTTTGTCCACTTGTTCCCTTGTTACTCCCTTTCTTTTCGGTTTCAAATGTAACAGATAACAATGAAATAATCCGTATCGTTATGTTACACAATTATTCGCTGACGTTACATCTTTTATCGAAAGCCCAAACAAGCTTGCTTATTATAAAGGCAGCGGTTCCACATTACGCCCCGCTGCCTTTTCTTATAAAGCTCTATTATTTTCCAGCCAAACCATCAGCAAAACCTGCATAGGTATGCTTACGGTTGTAGTTAGAATCCCATAAACCTACAGGTTCACCACCGCGCCAACCAGAGTCACTAGGAGCATCAGTAGCACACCACTGAGTGATACCATACCGCTGAGCAGCAGGAATTATTTCGAAGTACTTCTTCACGATGAACTTATAATATTCTGCCATCGCTTTATGCTGAGCTTCGGTCATATTCTCTGTCTTCACACTGGTACCGTTCTCGTCTATATAGCCCATATCAAGTTCGGAAATCTTCACGAGTTTACCACTTGCAGCTAAAATTTCGAACATCTGCACCACATGATCTTCCTTACTCTTCTGAGTAGCAGCATTAGCATAACAGCTTACATGCATCTGTGTGCCGATACCGTCAATCTTCGTCTTACCATCAGCCTCCCATTTCTCAATCCAATGCACCAAACTCTTGGCCTTCTTGTTGTCATCCCAATCAGACTCCAGATTGTAGTCATTGATAAAGAGTTTCAATGGAGCCGTACCACCGTTCTCGACATAATACTTACGAGCAGCAGCTATCACAATACGAACATAGTCTTCGTTACCCAAGTAATCTTGCCAGTAGAAATTGTTCTTTGCATCATCACCAGCATTAGATGCAGATTGCAAAGTGTAGAAACCTTCACCATCATCACCACCACCGGAAATAGCTTCGTTCACTACATCCCAAGTAGTTACATAACCAGCAGTGGATTTCATCATACCATCTATCCAGCTGTGCATAGCACCTGTAAGGATTTCTTTCTTTTCTTCGGGAGTTTTCTCTATAATCTGGTCAGGGGTTCCACCGAAAACATAACCTTCTCCCTCCTCAGATAAAGAATGATAACCGTTACTATTCCATCCATTTACGTTACCAGCTTCAAAGTCGCTATTATCAATCAGGTTTTTATTGCTTCCTGACTCTACAAGTTTAACATTGTCCAAGAATAATGTTCCAACAAAATCCCCAAAATTCAATGTTACTTTGTCCTTATCACTATTCTCTAAAGTAAATGAAATCTTGATTTCTCCCCATGTTTGCCCAAAATCCAAGGATGGTTTATACTCTTGAGCGCCTGTAGCCTCACATTGTAAAAAGACCGCAGAAGAATAAGATTCAGAAGCCTTGCCCATAGCAGTTAAAGTATATTCAACCCCCGCCGATAAAGGTTCACTCAACTTATACCATGCTTGAGCTCTCCAATTATCCGTTTGTTTTGTAGTGTTTGTTATCTTCAAACAATAACCACCATTGCCACCACCCGAACTTTCGGTTTCAACAGAATAAGTAAAAGCATGCCAAGAATATTTTTCCCAATTTGTAGTTTCTTTGGTCTCAAAATCACCATTATCTATCAGATTTTCAGTATCTCCATCAGCTGTCAAAACCATGTTATCTATATCCCACCATCCAGCATAATGTCCAAAAACAAGTTTAAGGTTTTGACCATTTTCATAATCGGGAGTAAAAGAGACAGAATAATCATCCCATTCTTTAGAAATACTTACTTCAGGAATTCCATATTTGTCTTCCGAGCCAGCAGTCATCACCCAAAGATTCAGGTTAAATGGACTTTCTGCTCTAGCACGAAAAGATAAATTGTACTTTTGACCTTGTTGTAAATTATTTAACAGTTTACAATATAACTGACCATCCCAATTATTTGTTGCTGTCGGATTAACAATATGCAGATATTTATTTCCCGATGAATCAGGTACTCCAGGAATAATAATCGGTTGAATCAGCGAATTCAGATACTTATTATTCTGCTGCGCATGCCAAGCCAATGTATGTCCATAAATGGTGATTCCAGCAGCTTGAGCTGCAGAAACAAACTTTTCCACAGTCCCAAAATCCATATCACCTTTATCGTTTACACACGAAGCGTATTTCATGGCATTGCCTGCCGTCATCTCATCGAAATTGGAGATAGCCATAGTACGCACCATTTCTCCTTTCAGAAAATCACTCGCTGACAGTGCAATTCCCAACTTAAAGTCGGGACTTGCACTTCGGTCTATATATGTTTTCAATGCACCGTAAGCATTGAGATATTCATATTGGGCTATACTTTCCGGCTTCTCAGTCTTGAAGTCAACGATTTGGTCATCGGCACAAGAGGCAAGCGACAGCAATAAGCCCAAGGATAATGAGTATTTTATTGTTTTCATTGTATAATCATTTATTAACATATTTCTTATTCTTTTCATCAATATGCAATTAAGGGTAACGATAAATGGTAAATGTGAAACTCCTATCATTCACCACCGAAGACATAAAAATGTAGATATTAAAATCTTTTTCATGATTGAATATTTTTAGTTATTATCCAACATTATGCTAATTAGTCGTTTAAACGTTTCCGTTCAATTGGCACGATACTTAGGGACAAAAGTTTCTATCTTGTTCGTTCCGCGCGTCTGCATCACCAAAGTATCTTTCGTGGCATACTTCCGAATGCCAAAGTCAACGGTATAGTCCAGATAAAGCGCATCGCGATCTTTGTTTCCCCATGCTTTCTTTTCACCGTCCACCACGTATTTACCTGTCCCCGAAGCAGTCATCCCCGATGTCTCCGTAGTAATGGAACATTCACCCGCATCGTTAAACGTCAACAGCAAATCACATGTCATTGTTGTTCCATCAGCCTGTTTCGCGCTAACCGGAAAAACAGCTGCCGTCAGTGAACGAGTGGTAATGCCACACACTTCATCTTTTTCTACAGACTGGGCATGACGCACAACAGTAGTTGTAGTCCCACTTTCTGTAATCTGATCTATGCCGCGACGCAGATAAGAAGCATGCCATGGATTCATATACTTTACACAATAAAGCACATAGTCTTTAGGTAACACACTCCAATAATCCGAGTTAGGACGTGCCGGAGCATCGCCTTCAATCAAAGGAGTACCTGTCAGAATGCGGTCGGCGCCAGTCTGTTTTTTCATCACTACAGGAATTACATAATTGTTGCTCAGTGCTTTTTCGTCAGCAAAGAAAGCATCGGTAAGCTGCACCTCCACATTTCCCCAGTGTTCACCGTTGTAGCTAATTTTATCACCCGCCAATGTATAATATGTAGAAGGCATGGGTAATACTGGTGATCCATCTTCAAAAAAGAGGTTATCACAAAGCGTATTGTCAACGGCAATGTCTATAGTGACATTCCTTCCACCGTACGCTCCTCCCATTGTAGCATAAATGGCACACTTGTGCTGACGGTCAGCCGAATTATCTACCACAGGGTCATTACCCAATACAATCGTACGTACCGGATATTGATAAGCAAAATAGACATTCACACCACCCTCATAATCGGAAAAAGAGTTGCTTGCATTCTCACATGAAGAGAAAGCAAATGACATGGCACCCAACAATATTACAGATAATAATTTATAGATTTTCATTTCCATATTCTTTTTACATTTTATAATTATGTGATTACCATCCTTTGTTCTGTTGTAGATTACTCCACTTCAACATCTCACCATAAGGTATCGGTCCGTAATTCATATACTCCTTGTAGTTTCTATTTTCTACATCGATTACAGTATAATTCAAGTTTTCACCCACTTTGTCAATCCGCATTCCCTTAGCAGTTTCTGCCAATGGCATCTGCCAACGACGAATATCCCAAAAACGCTTATTTTCAAAACAAAGCTCTATGCGACGTTCGTTACGAATAAGTTGAGCCATCTTTTCTTTATCTCCCTTGATATTCTCTAAATAAGCGTCACCGTTATTAGTTCCTACGCCACCACGGGCACGAATAGCCTTAACTACATCATAAGCACTATAGTTATTGCTGCCTTTACCCATCGGCCCCCATGCATCGTTGGCTGCTTCAGCATAAGCAAGGAATATTTCCGTATAGCGGATACGAACAGGAATATGAAACTTGGCATTAAGTGAACTCGGATTGGCATTACAGTCTTCACGCAACAGTTTACGTAGATAGTAACCCGTACGAGTAGAGGTACTCAATTGGTTCAAGTTGTTATCTTGCTTGTTGTCCGCATCAGGATAAGTACCTGTAATGATAGCTTTGTCCTTAAATTGAGCCCCATTGAATAAAATGTATTTCGCTAAACGCGGATCACGATTTTCATAAGGAGCATTTTCCGAATAACCACTGTTAGCCTTGTCCGTAACAGGATAACCGTTAGCCATAGGAAAAGCATCCACTAAATTTTGCGTAGGATTAATACGTCCGCTACCATAAAGTGTAGGAGGAAAGTTATCTTTCTCCTGCTTAATACCCATATCCCAATCTTCCGTTCCATTGCTCTTATTTCCTCTCCAAAGGATTTCAGCAGGTACTTCTCCCGAACCAAGATTATCAAGATCACTCGTATTCATATACCAAGTGTTACCCGTCGGATCAAGACCGGATACACCGCCAATACGGTTCAATACAGTGGCGGCATAATTTGCAGCAGTTTCCGAAGTTACTCCTGAACCTTCCCGGTAAGCCGGACTTGCCGCAAGCAAAGCTACCTGCGTCTTTATCGCTTCGGCTATTCTGGCAGTAATACGTCCGCGTTGATAAGTTCCGAATACAAGATTATAGTTACCCATCTTTGCACCTATTTCTTTATATTTTGCAGGTACCTCAACATCACTTTTTATATTCTCGTAATCCACTGGTAACAAATCAGCTGCTTTATTTAAGTCGGTAAACACCTGTTCTACACATGCACTGAAAGACGCACGGGGCTATATTTCTTTACCTGTTCCTGCTGCTTGAATTGCTGCGTTAATCTGATTTGAATCA